>CAVDUB010000006.1:20025-76203 GCA_963612025.1 bacterium | reverse complement strand
GATGAAATACAGACCCAACTCATAATTTGATATTGCTAACTATTTTATTCACAATGTATAATGTGTAAAGTTGTTTGTATATATGACATAATTGAGGAACATTATGCAGCATAACAGGATCAATCTCTTTCTCAGTCTGCTTTCGATGATGACCTTTGCTTCCTGCCAGAAACAGGAACCGAAATATTACTCGCTTCAGATTTGGACTTATTATAACGGAGATACTGAAACCTCTTTCCAGTCCCTTGTCGAGGAATTCAATAATACGGAAGGAAATAAAGAAAGAATCGCCGTGACCGCACAAAGTCAGGGAAAGAAAGTCAATGACCTTCTTCAGGTCTTGCTGGATACGGCACAAGATAAAGTCGGAACCTCGGAAATGCCGGATCTTTTTTTAGCCTATTCGGATACTGCCTATGAACTTGACAAACTCGACAAGATTGCTTCTCTGGATGATTATTTCACTTCCGAAGAACTTTCTAATTTTGATGCAGGTTTTTTGAATGAAGGAAGAATCTCTTCAGATCGAAAACTCAAGATTCTTCCGGTTTCCAAATCGACAGAGGCCTTATATGTCAACAAGACGGATTTCGATAAATTCATCGTTCAATATCCTGAACTTAACATTCAATACAGTGATTTGGCAACCATTGAGGGTGTCATCGATGTCTCCCAAAAATATTATGAGAAAACCAAGAAAGCTTTCTTTGGAAGGGATTCCCTGGATAATTATTTTATCATTGGGGCAAAGCAACTCGGCATCGATATTCTTCATTATGATGAAAACAATATCTATGGCATCAATTATGACAAGGATGTCTTCAAAAAACTGTGGGATTCGTATTATGTTCCTTTTGTGAAGGGATATTTCGATGCAGTGGGCAGTTTCCGCTCCGATGACATCAAGAATGGAAAGATTCTTGCCTATGTCGGTTCGACATCCTCGGGTGGCTATTTCCCGAGCAGTGTCGTTGTCTCGGATACGGAAAAGTATGATATCCAAACGAGTGTTTTCGTGGCTCCGAAATTCAAGGACGGAGAGAATTATGCGGTGAGCCAAAGTGCTGGCTTCTGCATCACAAAATCGAACACGGAACAGGAAAAAGCCGCTGCGACCTTTCTAAAGTGGCTCACCAAAAAGGAAAATATCCAGAAATTCGCGGCGAATAGTGGCTATTTCCCGGCAACTCTCGATGGATTTGATGATGACTTTGTCTCTTCGCAGAAAACAGCGAAATTCAAGGAAACCTTTTCTGTTGCCAAAAAAACCATCGCTGAGAACACGATGTATTCGAATATCATTGGAGAGAATGGCACGAATTATCGAAATAAACTCAACACTTCTTTGGCCAAAGCTTGTAAGGAAGCGAGAACTGCGGTGGTTTCTTCGTTGTATGACGAGAATGTCATTGCGGAATATATATCGGATGAAAAATTCGAGGAGTGGTTTTCGTCTTTGACAAAATAGATTTAACAAAATAAAACATGATTGAGAAATTCAAGAAACTGAAAAGAAGCATCGCATTTCGAATCATCCTCCCTGTGTTGTTGGTTTTCCTTTTCGAGAGCCTGAGCGTCGCGAGCCTTCTTTATTTCAACGTCATCGAAAATACAATCAACCAATCGATGGTGATGAATTTTCATTCCAAAGTGAATGTCCGAAAAAATTATGTTGAGAATCTGATTTCCAATTCTTGGAACAATATCGACACCATTTATTCGAATATCGAAGAAAAGACAGAAAATCTCTATCATATGAATTCAAAAAGAAGCAGCGATTCCTTTGATTCGATTCTCACGGATGAGGACGAATCAATCGAATACCTATGCAACATCTCTTCCTATCTCGATGATATAATTTCTTCGAATAAAGTCAATGATGCTTATATCATACTGGACAACCAATTTCCTTCATCGGATAAAAAACATATGGTTTATATGCGCTCAAAGAATCCAAAGTTTTCCTCCAATAGCGAAGTCGATGTTCTTTTTGCGCCTCAGAAGGTATGGAGCATCTTCTATGAACAGGGATATGGGCTCGATAATTCCATCGAGACGAATTCTTTCAGCGACATCGAGAACAAGGATTTCTTCTCGAAGCCAATCGAATATTACAAAAAGAATCAGAAGGTCCAAGGGTATTGGTCGAGTTTGGCTGATATCAAATCCAATCGAGTCTTGACCTATTCCAAGCCGCTTGTCGTTTCTGGAAAGCTTATCGGTGTCCTTGGAATCGGATTGACGGAAAACTATCTCAAAACCTCCCTGTCAAGTCTGAACAAAGGAGCAGAAATCAACATTTCCATCGCCCAGAAATCGAATGGGAATTTCATTGGCTATTTTAATTCCTTTATGGATTATTCTCTTCCGAATTATGAAAAAATCACTCTTCAAAAGACAAAATATGAAGGCATCCAGGAATTTGATAACGATGGTGTCATGGAACTCTACGACGAGGTCTATCTGAATTTTTATGAGAATGAAGATCCGTTTGATGAACAATGGTACATCATCGGGGTACTTCCAAAGGATAAGGTATTCCAGGCCTCGAATGCTGCCATTCGTCAGATTTTCTTCATTTATGTGATTGCTCTCGTCCTTTTGATTCTTGTTTCATTTATTGTCGGCATGCTGATTGCAAGACCGATTGTCAGAGTCTCTTCCTCACTGAATGAGGAAAACATCAACGACATCCCTTTGACGAAAATCAGTGAAGTGGATACCTTGATAAACGAAATCAATTCCTATTCGAAAAAGAACCTTTCATTGAACAATAAGCTGAAGAGAATCATCGAGGACTCTTCTCTGCAGGTTGGCTTCTTTGAATACACGAAGGTAGAGAAAACGGTTGCTTGCACGACTCAGTTCTTCAAGATGCTCTCGTTGGATATCGAGGAAGAAACACTCTCCGTTGACGATTTTCTAGTCCAGCTTGAAAAAGTCAAAGGGAATGTCGTTTCTTCGTCTTATTCAAAATTGGATTCTTCGATTTTGGAAAAGTCAGGTGAAATTTTGTTTTCTGTCAATCAGCGCTTTTTGCAGATGAAAATCGTCTTGCAGGACTATGGCGTCATCGCCACCTTGATTGATCAGACGAAAGCCTATGAGGAAAAGAAGAAGATTCTTCACGAAAGAGACTATGATGCCCTCACCGGTCTTCTCAACCGCCGTGGATTGCTCCTCAAATTGAAGGATGTCATGAAAAACGAGACGGATTCCTATCTCTTCATGATTGATATCGATAATCTCAAATACATCAATGATCAATTTGGACATGATGTCGGCGATGAGTACCTTCGCACAGTCGGAAAATATCTTGCAACATTGAGCGAGAGATTCTCTCATTTGTATTCTTGCCATGTCTCGGGTGATGAATTTGTTCTCTATCTTTTTGATTCTGATCCAGAAGAAAACGAAAATTTAGTTCAGGAACTGAGAAAGATTTCCAAGGAATCCCTCCTCGTCAAGAATGGTCACATCTATATTTCCCTGAGCATCGGTATATGCCAATATAAGAAAGGCATGACCTTTGAGGAAATGAACAAGAAAGCGGATTATGCTATGTATTTGGCAAAAGCGAATGGAAAGAACTGTGTCCGTTACTTTGACAAGGAAGCTGAATTGAAATTCCAATATGAAACCATTCTCTATGAGGATCTCTTGGAAATCATCGATAAGAAACTGCTTCAATATGCCTATCAGCCGATTGTCGATATTCATACCGGGGAAATTCTCGGCTATGAGGCACTGATGAGACCGAAAATCAAGGGATTGTCTCCGTTAAGCGTTCTTACCGCCGCAAAGAAATACAATCGTCTCTATGATATCGAGAAAATCACCTCTTTCCTGGCTCCGGAAACATTCTTTGCCTCCAATTCGGATAAGAAGCTCTTCATCAACTCAATTTCATCTCAGGTTCTCAATGATGAGGATCTTTCTGCCTTTGTTGACAAATATAAGGATAAATTGGATCGTTTTGTCGTCGAACTCATCGAAGAGGATATGGGGCAGAACAAGGTCATACAAAGAAAAATCGAATTTCTCAATCGGTATAATATGACCTATGCCATCGATGACTATGGCACAGGATACAATAATATTGGAATGATTCTTTCCTATACGCCTCTCTTCATCAAGATTGAAGGTTCTCTTATCCGCAATATCGATAAGGATGAGAAGAAACAAAGATTGGCTAAGTCGATTCTTTCCTATTGCAAAATCAATCAGATCAAGGTTGTCGCCGAATCTGTGGAAACTGTCGAAGAACTCAAGATGGTCAAGGATTTAGGCGTCGACTATGTGCAAGGCTTCCTCCTTGCCAAGCCGGAATTTGAAATCAAAGACCTGCCTGAGGAAAAGAAGGAACTCGTTCGTTCAATCTGAAAAGAAAAAAGACTGCCATATTGTCTTCGAAAGTGAAGAATGGCAGTCTTTTTTTGAACAAATTTGTTTCTGACTCAAAGAACAATCATCTCCACCTTCGATGAATGCTTCATCGTCTTGGAATCATAGCTGATGCCAAGAAGGAGGACATTTCCTTTGTAGGAGCCAAGTGAGGAGAAATATTCCTTTTCTTTTATCTGTTTAATGGCATTCTCTGGCGTGGAATCGACCTTGAGTTCGACGATGAATGGGATATGATTGCCGTCCTTTGGAAGAATCGAAATATCGCTTCTTCCTTTCATGGATGTCTCTTCCTTATGGAAGTCATAATACAGTGTCATGGAGTAGTAGGAGATATGGACAATCATCCCGAGGACATCTTCCTTGTTCTTGTTGAACTAGCTTGCCAAGTCGGCATGGTTCTTATCTAGCGTCTCATTGATTGAAGTCCGTATTCCCTTTGAGTGTCTCCTCATAGAGTTTTTTTGAGTTTCCGATCGGATTGTAGATTTCCTTCCAGTCGAGCTTCTTGAGTGCTCTCTGGAATTCCTGCTTGATTTCATAGTTCGGGATATAGCAGGATTCATTCTCTTCGTCATAGGCAAGATAGCCTAGATGGATAAGGACTGTCATGGCAGCATCCTTCGAATCCACTTTGGTCAGATCGTTGTCGAACAACGAGACATCAACTTCGACTTTCTCACCAAGAATCATTTTGGCAAACAAATCCTTCAAGGCGCCATGGTCATAGTTCATGTAGTCCATAATCGCCTCCGTTGCCGATGTATAGGTTATAGGTCCAATAATCCTGACATTTTCCGCCTGAGATGGCCTCGACCACGGATTTTGGATTGTAGATATCGATCCCGTTGAGGTGGTAGCCATCATACCAGTTCTTGATCTCATTGAAGTCCTTGTTATATTCTTTGCACAGTTCCTGGACTTCCTCTTGAGTGAATCCGACGAACTCTGTCAGCCTTCTTGGATTGATCATGTTGTATTCCGTAAACATATTCAGCGCTGATTGAGTGGAATATCTCCGTATAGGAAGAATGCCGGTCATATAGACAAGATCGATACAGGATGATGCATCGGAAGACTTGAATAGACTTCTTAACAATTCAGTATATTCTTCACAAAGTATTGAATTGTTCTCTTCTTCTCGATAGATGACATCCCATTCATCGATGAGGAAGATGAATCTTTCATTTTTCTCTGATTTGATTTTCGTTATCGCTTTTCTTAGGGTGTCATCTTTTTCATTGAGAACATTTGGGAATTTTTCTGCCAACTCGTCGATGATGTCTCCTTGCAGTTCCTTGATGAAATCCTTTTTATTGCGGGTGTCAATAAAGGCGGCGGCCATATCGATCCAGATGACATTGTGCTTATTCAGATGCTCTTCAAATCCGGGATCCTTCGATATCTTCAGATCCTTGAACATCTCTCTGGAATCGCATCCCTTGGAATAGTAGGCATTGAGCATGGAAATCGCCAATGTCTTCCCGAATCGTCTAGGACGGGTGATGCACATATATTTTTCGCTGCATCCGAAAACACGGTTGCAATGCTTTATCAGCATCGATTTATCGACGAAGATTTCTGATCTCTTGTATTCGTTGAATTTGCTATTATCTGGATTTAGATATAACGACATATCGATGCCTCCTCTATATTTTGATCATCTCCACCTTTGATGAATGCTTCATCGTCTTGGAATCATAGCTGATGCCAAGAAGGAGGACATTTCCTTTGTAGGAGCCAAGTGAGGAGAAATATTCCTTTTCTTTTATCTGATTAATGGCATCCTCTGGCGTGGAATCGACCTTGAGTTCGACGATGAATGCGATATGCGAATTGTCATAGGGGAGAATCGAGATATCGCTTCTTCCTTTCATGGATGTCTCCTCTTTCCTGAAGTTGTAATATCTCTTCATATGGTAATAGGAAATCAGCACGATGATGCCGAGAACATCTTCCTTGTTCTTGTTGAACTGGCTTGCCAGGTCGGCATGGTTTCTATCCAGCGTCTCATTGATGAAATCCGTGTTTCCTTTGAGCGTCTCTTCGTAGAGCTTGTCAGAGTTATCGATCGGATTGTAGATGTTGTCCCATTTCAGATCCTGCATACCGCGGACGAATTCCTGCTTGATCTCATAGTTCGGGATATAGCAGGATTCATTCTCTTCGTCATAGGCTAGATAGCCTAGATGGATGAGGGCTGTCAAGGCGGCATCGGTCGAATTCACTTTGGCGAGATCATTCGAAAAGTGCCGGACATCGACTTTGATTTCCTCATCGGCAATCATCTTCGCAATGGCTTCCTTTAGGACTCCATGATCGTAGTTCATGTAGTTCATGACGGCTTCTGTTGCCGAGGTGGAAGTCCAGTAGTCATCGCATACACCTTCTGTGATTGCTTCGACAACGGATTTTGGGTTATAGATATCGATTCCTTTGAGATGGTATCCATCATACCAGTTCTTGATTTCATTGAAGTCCTTGTCATATTCTTTGCATAGTTCCTGGACTTCCTCTTGAGTGAATCCAACGAACTCTGTCAGCCTTCTTGGATTGATCATGTTGTATTCCGTAAACATGTTTAGCGTTGACTGCGTCGTATATCTTCTTATGGGAAGAATGCCGGTCATATAGACAAGATCGATGCACGATGAAACGCCGGATGATTTGAATAATCCTCTTAAAAACTGCGTGTATTCCTCACAAAGTGCTGAATTGTTCTCTTCTTCTCGATAAATAACATCCCATTCATCGATGAGGAAGATGAATCTTTCACTTTTCTTGGAATAGATTTCGACAAAGGCTTCGCCGAGATTGCGATTTGATAAATCGACATCTGCGAATTTTTCTTTTAAATCCAAAAGTATATTATTTTTCAATCGCTTGACAAATTGCTGTTTCTCATCGATGTTCGTATAAAGCTCGGCCATGTCGATCCAGATGACATTGTGCTTATTCAGATGCTCTTCAAAACCGGGATCCTTCGATATCTTTAGATCCTTGAACATCTCTCTGGAATCGCATCCCTTGGAATAATAGGCATTGAGCATAGAAATCGCCAATGTTTTCCCGAATCGTCTAGGACGGGTGATGCACATATATTTTTCGCTGCATCCGAAAACACGGTTGCAATGCTTTATCAGCATCGATTTATCGACGAAGATTTCTGATCTCTTGTATTCGTTGAATTTGCTATTATCTGGATTTAGATATAAGGACATATCGATGCCTCCTTTCGATTTCGACTGTGTTTTATATTGATTTTATATTTGTTTTTCGACTTGCCAATGATTATATTTGGAATGCAGCTTTCATTTTAAGAACCTACAGATAAGTGATTTTCATTCTCCTAATCTCAAAGATTACTTTATTAAAGAAGTCTCGAAGAGATCATAATTTGCATGAAACTTTGTATGCCAAGCATGGATGGAAAAATTCATGTCAGACGAATTACAGAAATGAATTTTCAAGACTTTTCCTTATGGATATTTCGCCTTTCTTGCTGATTCATGATTTATCGATATCCGTTTATAAGCTTTGTGCGTCAAAGAAGAACCTATTTTTTTAGGATATCCTGTAATGCCCAAATTGTTCTTCTTATTTTATTTTATCATAATTTGACGCTTTTGCATTGTGGAAAGGAAGCTCATTCGATTCGCATTGAAAAAAGACTGGCTTTGTCTTTGCCAGTCTTTTGAATCGATTTATTTTATTTTTGAGATTTCCGTTTCGAGTTTATCGATGTCGAAGAAATCGGCATATTCGATTTCCAAATCAACAGGGCATCCGTCATCGACATTTGTTCCATCTTTTCGAGTAATGGAATAGTTGGAAGACATCGAGAAGATGCCGCCATCCATCGTGACACTGGGAAGAACAGCACAATCACCGCCACCGGAACGTTTTCCGATGATTTTTGCATACCCGTTTTCCTTTGCCATGCAAGGGAAGGCGTTTGCACAGGAGAAGGAATATTCACTTGTGAGGATGTAGTAATTGTATTTTCCAGCATAGGAATCGTTGTCTGTGAAGTTTCCATCGAGGTTGTTATCGACATCGATGGCTTGCTTGCAGACGCTCTTGGTCAAGGAATTGGTCGTGGTCATGACAACAGGATCGTCCGTAAGGAAGGATAAAGCTTCGCCTAAGGCGCTTGCCGCACCGCCTCCATTGAGGGATACATCGAAGATGACATTCTTCAGATTTGTTTTATCCTTGAATTCCTTGAAGGCGTGATAGAAAGTCGAAAAGGTGCTTGTCTGATCCTGATCGATATTTTCCTTCGTCAATACATCATGGGGAACAAAACTCGTGAAGTGAACCACGGCTGTCGAAGAAGAGGTGGAATATTCTACAGTCGGCATTTTTTCGATCTTGTCCTGATTTAATGTGCCGAGTGTGGCAAAGGCCGTCATTTCCTTGACCAGTCTCTTATCATATTCGAGAAGATATTTCTTGAGCAATTCCTGATCGGTTTCATTGGAATATTCGCTTGTGAGTCCTCGATGGCCGAATCCGGTATGGCCGCCATCGCTGAAAATCTGGGAGAGCGATTTGGCAAACGCCTCATTGGCAACATCGCTATCGGTCGAAAGGAGTTTTTCCTTCAATCCAAGTTCTTCCATCTTGCTATCAAGGGAATCGATATTGAGTCTTGGAAAATGTCCGTGATAATTTTCCAATTCGAAGAGATAGGAATAATAGAAATAGTTTGCAAAGCTTGCCGAACGGGTCTTCTTCTTGATGATGCTTCCCTGAGCGAAAGCCTTTGCAAAATCGGTCAGTTCTTTTGTCTTGGAATCGATAAAGCTTTCCGTAGAAACCATATAGTAGTCTTCCCCGTTGAAGACAAAGCGGGTAAAGACAGGAGAGAGGGAAATGCATTCCAGGATAGAGAATGGGACATAGATTTTGTTGTTGTAAGAAATCATCTTCATCTTGTACTTATCCAACTTGAAAGTGATCGCGTTTCCGGTCGTGGTCGAGGATTTCTCTTCGTTGAGCTTGGCCAGCTTATTGGATGTGACGCCGAGCATATCCGTGGTGATCTTTTCGCTTCCCGTGAGGTTTACAAACGAATCGAGATCGACACTGCGGATGCTGTTTTCGATCAAAGAGAAGGTAAGACTTCCGCCGGTCAAGGTATTGACGACACTTCCTTCGACAACCTGAAAGGCACCCTCTTGTTCAGCAACGCCTTTGCTCATGAGATTCTCATAGAATTGTTCGAGGCTGACATATGGGATATCCTCATATCCGGTGAAGAAGGTCGTCGGCAGCGTGAAGAAAGTTGTGGCATTGATATAAATCTTGCTTTCCAAGAGTTCCTTGGACACCGTCACGGGTGTCGCTGTCGAGGTTGTCGTGCTTTCCGTGGAAGAAGAAATCGGTGTTGAAGATGGATTTGCATTGCACGAGCACAAGAGTGCTGAGAGAAGAGCCAACGTCAAAATTGTTTTTTTCATAATATCTATTTCCTTTCTAGAATTTTATTTTTTCTTCAGATAGTTTTTTCATCACGTCATCATAGGGGAGTGGTCGGCTAAAATAATAGCCCTGCATTCTGTCACATCCGCATTGAGCGAGGAATTCGACATGTTCTTTCGTTTCGACGCCTTCAGTCAAGGTTCTCAAGGAGAGGTCCTTTGCCAAATGGACGATGTTCTTGATGATGATTTTGGATTTCTCGTTGAATGTGCGGAGGAATCCCATATCGATTTTGATCTCATCGAATTCGAAGTCCTTCATGACATTCAATGAAGAATATCCTGATCCGAAATCATCCATCCAAATTTCATACCCATGCGAATGGAATTCGGCGATGGATTTTTTGATGATCTCCGGATTCTCAATCATGACGGATTCTGTGATTTCGATGGCAAGCAAAGAAGAAGGAATGTCATATTTCTTTCTTGCGTTTTCGATTTCACGGATTGGACGGCAGCTTATGAAATCATTTCTTGAGAGATTGAAGGACGTCTGATAGACTTTATGGTTTCTGTTGAGTTCCTCCCTCATTTTGCGGCAGACCTCTTCAGCCATATAGTTGTCGAGGAGATAGAGGAGGTTGTGCTGTTCGAGCGCCGGAATGAATTCGCCTGGGGAGAGAAACCCATATTTTGGATCTTCCCATCGCGAGAGCGCCTCAAAGGCGACAAGATTTCCGGAAGGTGTGATGACGGGCTGGTAGTAGGCCTTGATATAGCCGTTCTCGATTGCCTTCTGAATGTTTTCACAGATATATTTTCTCTTCTCGTCCTGATTCTTGAGCTTCTCATCATATTTCGAATAGTTTTCGAGCGGATTTCTCTTGGCATATTGAAACGCAATTTTTGCGCAATCGATGAGGATGGAAGGCTCCAAGGAAGAATCGCCCATTTCACAATAACCAGCTTTTGCTTTCAGCTTTCCACTTGTGAAATCATCAAATTGGCCTATGGCATCCTTTATCTTATTTTCGACATTGTCCATAGAGTCGGAAGAGTTGTCATAGACGATGAAATGGTCATCGCTCGCTCGACAGATTGAACATCCATTGTAGATTTTCTTGAGGATGTCAGCAAAAGCAGCCAAGCAATTGTCGCCCTCCTTGATACCATATTCGAAGTTGTACAGCTTGAAGTCGACAAAATCGAAATAGATGATTTCGCTCTTCGAAAAAGTGGCATTCCCTTTTCTTTCCATCTGAGCCTGATTGAGCGTCTTGAGGAAATGGGATAGGGTTAGAAGGCCGGTCAATTGGTCGTAATTGAGAAATTCGCTTTGTGTGACATCGCGTACAAAGATCATCACGTCCTTAGCATGTTCATAGATTGACTGAGAGTTGAAGATAATGATCGTTTCCAGTCTTTTTTCTCGTTGTTGATCAAGAACGTGGAGACAATCGAAAGAGTCGGGCTTTCCTTGCTGAGATGGCTGCTGAGATAGTCGCAATTGAGGGTCCTTATGAAGACCTCTTTGCTTTCTTGGGAAAGAAAATGCTCTGCTGTATAGGCGATGATCTTATCAAAAGAATCTGAAAAAACAAAACAATCCTTGAAGACAGACTGTGTCTTGAATGGTGTGACTTCTCCATTCCTTAGGTTGACATAATATTCTGCGACATTATTTTCAGAGACGGTTTCATGGAATTTCTCATAGCGTTTGAGGAAATCCTTTTTTTCCAAGCTATGATTGCTTTTTTCTTTTCTTTCCATGAACCCCATGACCTCCACAGGGTTTCCTTTGTCATCGAATCGGTTCGTCGATAAGGAAAGATGATATTCTTCCCCTTCTTTTTTCTCTTTTCCAAGGAATGTGCATTCGTTCTTTTCGCATGATTCGTCGAAATCGATGAAGAGGGAATTGAATTGGGAAGCAAAATCGGGATGAACAAAATCCTCGCAAAGAGATTGCGGTGCATTCCGATAGACATAATTCTTGATGGAAAACTTATCCATCGTGTTTTCCGGGAAGATGATGATCTTCAGCTTCGGATAGTACCAGAAGAGTCCGATAGAGGATTTCACAATACTTTTCTTATAGGCAAAGCGGTCATTCAGCTGTCTTATCAAAAGAAGCGGTCTCAGGATAAAGGAGAGCTGCCGGATGATTTCTTTTTCCTCATCCGTCCAGATTCTTGTTTCCCCTTCATTCGGCTGGAAAGAAACAAAACCATACATTTTCCCGTTTTCGAGGAAGCCATAGATGAGATTCCCGACGGCGGTCGATTTCTTCGACATGGAGATTTCCTTGTCGAGGACATGAGCCTTCCCATTCTTGAAGAAATCGATGAACTTCGCGATATCCTCTTCTGTGAAGACCAACAAGTTATAGAAAGCCGTATTCTCATAAGGACCGCTCGAGGTATACGGATAGATGAATTGAGTGTTCACACCGGTGGTTTCTGCAACATAAATCTGCATCAAATTCAATTCTTTTGCAATGATGTCCAAGAAATTCTTGACATCCAAGGAAGAGAAATCTTCTTTCGTCATGACTTCCTTGGAAAAAGAATCCAATGCATTTTGTATTGTTTTGTTCATTTTGTTGTGCACTTCCAACCTTATATTATACTATAGCCCAAAAATTCTCAACATATTTTTTTTCGATAAATTCTATGATAAAATAAATCTTACGAAAGTTTGGAGGACTACACCATTATGGCAATCAAAATCTACACAGACGCATCCAGCAATTTGTTTGAAGACATCCTTAAAGAAAAGAATCTCTCTATCCAGGTTCTTCCCATGCTTGTGGAAATCGATGACAAGAAATATCTCTGCTATCAGGATGAAATCGACGTCAAGGATTTCTCAACGACCTTCTATGGTCTCATGAAGGACGGCCATAAGCCGAAGACTTCCCTTCCCAACCCGGGCATGTTCGAAGAGAAAATGGAAGAAGAAATCAGCAAGGGAAATAAGGTTCTCTATGTTTCCTTGGCTGGAGGCATCTCTGGAACCTATCAGACCTGTCTTATGGTTGCCAATCAGCTCAACAAGAAGCACAATGGTGAATATATCTATGTGGTCAATTCCTTGACTGCCGGCTTGGGAGAAGGACGGATTGCCATGTATGCCTATCAGGAGAGTCTTGTCGAGGATGATCTTTCCGCTCTTGCCAAGAAGGTGGAAGACTATGCCAAGAAAGTCCGCAGCGAATTCGTCGTCGATTCCCTCATCTATCTCACCAATACCGGAAGAGTGAGCAAGCTCAAGGCAAAGATGGCTTCTCTTTTATCCATCAAGCCTCTTCTCTACGGCTCGGATGAAGGAAAAATCGAAATGACTTCTCTCGCTCACGGAAAACTCAAGGCCCTCAAGAAATTAGCAAGTCAGGTTGTTGAGCATATCTCCGACAAGAAGTCGAAAGTCTATATCTCCCATTGCAATGCCATAGAGGATGCAGAGAAACTCAAATCCATGCTTGTCGAGAATGGAATCGAGGATATCGAAATCTACTTCTATGACCTTGTCACCGGTGCCCATGTCGGTCCTGGAACTGTGGCTGTCTTCTATGAAGGGGAAAATCGCACTCTCTAACCGAAACACCATCCGATAACATGAAGGAAATGTCTTTTCGTTTCGTAGATGAAAAAAAGACGTTTCCTTTTTTTGATGAACAAAAAAGTGATCTTTCCAAGAGTATTCATGGGAAAATGAGCGAATTTCTTTTCTTTGGTCAAAAATAGACTCATTCCTCTCTTTTTGGCATGAAAAATGACCGATGAAAAAGATTCATTTTTTTTTTTTTTTACAAACGCACAAGAACTGAAAATATCGGATTTTGCATATCTTTTTCCTTGATTTTGAATGTCCTTTTTTATAGAATTCTTTCGTGAATAGCAAAACTATGGAAACATAGTGACGCAAAGCTATAGGGTCTGATAGAGATAGCCAGTTGCCTCATGACGCATAATATGAAAAGATCCAAAAAAGGTTTTACTGCCATCGTATCGGCTTGTAGCGTTTTCTTAATCATTGCCTCAAGCATTTCTGCCACATTCGCTTGGTTTACAGCCAAGAGGAATGTCGAGGTTTTGGCAAATGGATTTGAAGTCACGCTTCCTCCCCATCAGGAAGCTTCTTTCTATTACCTGAATGCGAATTATAATACAACCCTGCAAGAATATTCCGGATATGAAGTTCAGAATCTGAGTGACGAAATGAAAAGTGCTTATACGAAAATTGAGGATGCAAGAACAGAAAAGAAACCGACCTCAACGCAATACATATGGCCGAATCATCAGCTGACCTATGCCATCGTTTTTACTCCGTATAAGACGGGAAACTATACATTCAGACTGAATGCTTGGAGCGAGGATGTAAGTGATACGAAAATCGTGAAGGATAAGAATGTGGGACTCCGTCTTTCTTATGCCATCGATATGTTTGCTCAAATCTATGATTATGATGAATACTTCTCAAAATCGAAGGATTTCCTTGATGATGCGAATCTCCAAAGCAAATTCGTTTCGACCCCAGATAAAGTTGCCGAACAGAAAATAGACTTCTTCACTCAAAAGATAGATGATACATCGAAAACGAAGGTGATTTTCTTCACCGTCCTTTTTAGCAACGCTTCCTCGACTTTCTATGAAAAAGATTCCTCTTCGACAGGAACGGATTCTTCAAGAACGAGCAATGTTGAATATTATGTGCAGAAGGCCTCATCGACAGAAGAATCCAACTGCTATGAAGGCTTGAAATTCAATGTCGAGAAATTCGAATTGGTTGCTCCACAGTCCTAGTTATGAAAAAAATATCATCCAGAACGAGGACAGTGATTCTGACCTCCTTGACAATCTTTGCTCTTTTCTCCACGATGATGGCTTCTTTTGCATGGTTTTTGGTTGTCAATCCAAATAGCAAGCTTGATACGGTCTCCGGAGATATGTCGATTTCTTTTTCGAAAGTCTCGGCTGTCCGCTATGTCTATCCCTTTTACGCCTCAAGCAATTCCTTCATCGACTATTCCAAAGAAGGAACTGTCAAGGAATATGTTCTTTCGGAATCCAATCCGACATTCGTGACAGAGAAGATAAACGTAGTGAATAAGCCAACCGAGAGCACGAATAAAAAGTACTATCTTGTCGGAAACAAGGTCTTTGCCGGTTTATCTCATGGTGAGGATTTTGATTTTTCGAATGCCTATATTCTTTCTGCAAGCACCGATGGCTCGACCTTCACAGCCAAGGATGTGACTCTCTCTGCAGGAAGCCAGTTTGTCATTGTCGATCAGAACGGCGAAATTCAACAACTTTCCTCAAATACATTGCCGGCAAGCGGAATCGACTATGACTCCGGAAACCATTCCTATAAAGTGAAGACGGCCATGATGGTCAATTTCGAATTGAGCAAAAGCACGGATTCGAATTCAACAGAAACGATGACTTTTAAAATAACCCAGGAGACGCGTGATGATTCTGCTATCCTTGGCATGACTTTATTCGATCCGACACTGGCCAAGCTCAATGGTCAGGCTTCCAAGGAAAAATATCCAGAAGCGATCTATGATCAGAATACCTGTCTTGTTTATAAGATCGATTTGGAAGTCAAAAGTCAGACGAGAGATTTCATTCTGAACTGCGATGTAAAAAGAAAAGAAATCTCCGATGAGAATGGACAAATCAATTCGAAAGATCAATATGACCTTTCCCATTATCTCACTTATCGTGTGAGTGAGTCACTCGGTCAAGAGGAGAATTCCTTTCTTTATTTCCATCCTTCGAATCTGGAAGAGAAGTCATCCTACAATAAAGATTCCGATTCGAATCCAGTTTATTCATTTTCTCAGAAAGAGGAGACTTCTTTATCAATCTATACAAAGAATTTCTCGTCGACAAAAAATACGACCACACAGACTCTTTATATCGCTGTGGATTACAATCCACTCAAAATCAGTCATTTCTTCACAGAAGAGAATCTCGGAAAGGAAAGAATCGACATGATCCGTGATTTCACTTTCTATTTCTCCTGCAAGCAGATCACAAAGGAGACGACGCAGAATTCTTCCTCCTTGGATTCCTCGAGCGAAGAAAGTTCATCGAAAAGCGAGGAAAGCGTATGACAAAAAGAAATCATAAACTCTTCTCATTCATGCTTGTCTTCTCCATATTGGGATTCTTTTTCTCGACCTTCTTTTGCTTGGCTGCCTATCTGAAATATGTCGAGAATCAGGATGGGGCTTTTGGTACGATCGGTTTGAGAAGTTATTTCCATTGCGGAACGGGCAGCGAAGATGACCCTTATGTGATCACCCGTCCAAGACATCTCTATAACCTCAGCCATCTTCAGGCATTGGGCGTCTTTTCCGAACAGAAATATTTCCAGCTCGGATATGATCTCGATGGTGATGGAAATTTGGAATTCTATACCAGCGATTCGACATCGGATAAATATTCGACAGTCCTGGATATGAAAGACTATGATGGAAAAGATGCCACATCGACAATCACGAGCATCGGATCGGAAGCGACCCCATTTTATGGTGTCTTCGAAGGAAATGGATTGACCATAAAGAATCTCACGGTCGATGCTTCCTTGGAAGACAGCGGTCTATTCGGCTATACGGCTTCGAGATCCCTCATCGAGAATTTCATTCTTGATGAAGTGACCATCAAGAATGATGGGTATTCCTCTTCTCTTGCCGGTCTCTATGGCTCAGAGAATGGTCTTGCCCTGAAGAATAGATCGACTTTCACTGTCATGCAGTCTGACGACAGCCATAAAGTCGTCTATGGATATGACGAAAACGGCAATAGCAAAATCAATTCTGGAATGACCGGTGATTCGACAAACAAGGTCTCTTTTGATATCTATTATCCAGATGAGAGTGCAGCTGCTTCTAAATATTACTACACGATGCCGAGCATCAATTTTGATGTCAAAAAAGATGCCAATGATTCTTTTACCTATACTCTTCTTTCGAGCGATGTCTTCTTTACCAAGACGACAGCAGAAAGTGGAGTAGAAACTCTGACACTGAATAAATATGATAAGGATTCAACCGATTTGACGGATATTTTCTCCTATTTCGATTCATATAAGAAAGAAAATCTGGATAAGAGCACGTCCCAAGTCGATATCATCTATCCTCTGACATTATCCATGACAGTCTCCTTGGTTGCCAACTACGTCGATACGTCGAGCATCTGTCACTCCAAGGTTGTGGCGGCGTTGAACATTTCCTTTGAGAAATTGTTGGAGAATTCCAAGTTCATCACGATGTATGTCCAGCCAAGAGAAACCCAGCATGAAAACAATATGGGATTGGTCATCGGACACTGTGATGGAAGCTGCAAGAACGTCTATGTCCATAACGGATATTTCAAGATGAATACGAATAATGACAACAACGCTGTCAGTCAGAATTCCATGACCGGATTTATCGGCTTAATCGGTCCGAGCGTCAACAATTCCGCTTCGACGACCGCCAAGGGAAATATCGCAACGACGGGCAAGGATGTCGGTGTTCTTGATTTCACGGATATCTATACCTCGATTGTTGGAGAGAATCCGACGTTCACCTCAACTACGGCTGGCGATAATACGTATTACACCTATGATGCGCAAAGCGATAACCAATATATGGACTATCTACGATATGATGGAAGCGTAACGGATATAACGAGATATACAGATGCTGAAAATTCCATTGCCCTGATCGGTAAAAAAGTGGTCAAGGATGATGAAGAGCATAATCGAGGACTAGGTGTCTTCACGATCGCGACCGATTACGCCGAAGGCGGTACGGGCAGCAACAGATATAATAGAATCAAGATGTCGACTCTCGTCAAATCGAAATTCCCGTCTTCTCAGGGAACATCCCAAGACGACCTTTATGATGCGAGCAATATTTTCTATTCGACCTATGAATATAAGAAAGAGAATATTTCAGGAATCTATGGCAATAATTCCAACGTTTTTTCTTCGATCTCAGATGCATTGACGAGTCCGGGGACGGTCAGTGAATATTATTCAGCAGGATATCATATGCCAGAAGAATCGACTGTTCAATCGATGGATATCTATGAAGCCTACTATAATTATCTCTTCCGCTTCCAGCTGCAATCCGACAGAAGCAGTTTCTATTTTTCCGATCTGAATGCGAATTCCATCGGTGGGAAATTCCTGAACAATTATTTCTCTCATATTCTTGTCGATGAGAATGGAGATTCCATACCGGTCGGATCGAGTCAGTTCGGATTGATGATCAAGAATAAAAAGAAGCAGAATATCACTGAATTGACGACGAATTTCAAGTTGGATAATACAGGAGAGATGTATGTTTTTGGTCAGAGCAATAATGTGAAAGATCAAGGGACAGTATATTCTGATCAGACATCCTATGTCGTTTCCAATTCCATCAACTTCGAAATCAAGACAGATTATGCCAACGTCACGATTCTGGCAAGCAACTATGAGAATGACAATCAAGTCAGTTCTAAAGGCTCGATGCTGGGTGTGTATAAGCTGCCGGACAATCTGAAAATCGCTTCTTCTGGAAACCCGCCCATTCCCTGCGATAAAAATGGAAACACTCTCAGTTGGAATAATCCAGACTATGCGATGGCTCTCCCGGCAAATAAGGCGATTTCATTCTATGAATATAAGAGTGATTCCATCGGTCGAATCGGAAGAAAAGCATTGGGAGCGAGTTATTTTGACTCGAATGGGGAAGTGATTTCTTCCAACAACTCTTCCGTCTTGGTGGATACATCGTCGAGTGACACTAGTTATCTTTCCAATCCGATTTTTGCCCATACGTTCAAGCTTCCGAAAGGAAGATATTGTCTTGGATCGGCTCTCGGCAGCGCCCATGTTTTCTATATCTGCGCCCAGGGACAGGATGAAGGCGATATTTCCTTGGCCGCCAATGTCTATTCCAAGATCAATCTTGTCGAAAACATGGATTTCATCAAGAGTGCAACGCCAGAGGATGGAAAGCCTTTCTTCTCCCTTGATCGTGAGACCTCCGTTTTATCGACGACTGAAGATCTGAAGAAAAACCGCCTTTACATCATCTTCGATTCCGGAAATGTCTCTCATTTCCTGGCATCATCGAAGAATAATGAGAACACGAAGAAGTTCGAACTGAACATGACCTATGATGAAAAGAATTCCCAGTTTGTTTTCTCAACGGGAAAAGATTCTGATTTGGGTTCCATTTCGTCGATGGTCATTACCAATTATGGATATCTCGACGTCGATAACATCGGCTTGGAAAATAATACGACAATCAATCTCTTTGGACAGACGACAACGGAAACAAAGATAACCTACGCCTAAATTAGGAGGATCGAATATGAAGAAAAGCATAAAAATCATCGCTTCATCACTTTTGTTCACACTTTTTGGAGTCTTTTCTCTCAAGGTGATCGAAGAACACGACTACATCGAGAAGATTCCGACAAAATATCTTCTCAATGGTGTTTTGGATAACGGGTATCGAGAGGATACGGATAATTTCGATTATTATCTGATTTCCAATACAGATGAGAATTATGATGGAAAATATGCTGTCAGCCTCAAAGAAGGAGTGGACGGCGGTTCCTATACCATCCCTTCGACATACAATAACAAAGATGTCATCGGCATCTACCGTTCTGGATTTGCAAAAAAGAACAAAATCTCTGTGACCCTTCCGACGACCCTCAAGGTCATCGACTATGAAGCCTTTTTCTGCACGTCCTTTTCCTCGACGTCTCTCGATATTCCTTATACTGTCGAAAAGATGGGAACAGCCGCCTTCTTCAAGACGAATATCGAAAGCCTTGCCTTTCTGGATACGGATAATCCGAGTTCCTTAGGTGTCTGTTCGACAGACGATTCGGATACGAGTGAAGAAGAAACTTCGACTTCTTCTCAGCTGAGTGAAATCCCTGATTTCTGCTTTGCGAAATGCTCTTCTTTAAAGTCGATTACCTTTTCGAATTCCCTTGTCACAATTAAGGAAGAGGCATTCGAATACTGTTCAGGCCTTACGACGGTTGCCTTTTTGGGTGGATTGAAGAAGATCGGAGAAAGAGCCTTCAATGCCTGCTCTGATTTAAAAGAGGTTTATCTTCCCAGCAGTCTGTTCACGAAAACGAGCGATGCTTTTGATGGAAGTATTGGAAATTATGCCTTTGCCAACTGTAATACCAAATTGGGATTTCAGGCGTCGACGGATAAATCGACCTATCAAAGTTTTCAGTCTTCATTTCCTCTTTTTGACCGAATGAGTGATTTTTCAACAAGCAAGTATGGCTGCGAATATACAAGTGGTGACATCTATGCCAATGGAACATGGCTCTATGAAAGGACGGATACGGGAATCAATATTCTAAAATATATCGGAAATCTCAATAGCGATGGAATCATGGCGTTTCCGGATACAATTTATACAGAAGGCCAATCTCATAAGGTGACGACGATCGACACAAATTGTATTTCTGAATATGCCGATCAGATAAAAAAAGTTTATTTTCCAAAGTTTTTGACAGAAATTCCTGATGAATTTTTTACCAAAGATTATAAAAATGTTACATATATTGGATCGATGAGCGGTACAAATTGTTATAACATTTCAAGTGAGACTCTTACAATCGATTTGTCTGCCATGGATGATTTGACCACCATTGGCGAATCTTCTTTTGCATTAAAGAATAAGGATAAATTTACAAAATTAATGCTTCCTAAAGGGCTTAAGGAAGTAAAACAGGATGCATTTAATGGATTCAAATCAGTCCAAACGTTTTCTATTGCAACGCGAGACACCTTTGATACCTTGTCTATTGGCAAGCAAGCATTCCAGTATTTGGGTTCAAAGTCATCTGTTCAAGCAACTGCTGATATTGAACTTCCTAAAGGAACCAATAGTATTGGTGAAAAAACATTTGACGGTGCGTCTTGCATTCGTTCATTGACTATCAAAGGCAATCCGAGTGTAGCATCATCTGATGCACAAGAATTAAAAATTGAAGACAATGCATTTCGAAATTGTAAAAACTTACGAAAAGTCATTATTGAAGACCGAAAAATTTCGACAGGCTATAAGGCCGTGACATTGTTTGAGAAGTGCTTTTCGATGGATGATCTTGATTATTCTCCAAATCCACTCCTTCAAACTGTTTATTTGCCGAATGGGGTAACAACGAAGGATAGTAAAAAAGATATTTTCAATGGTCAATATCGAGCTGTCATCTATTATGGTGGGACTTCGACACTGGATTTATCCGCTTCGCTTGTTTTCAATGAAAGGACAAATTCTTCGAAAACAGATTATTTATATTCGAATTCTGTTGCAGCCACAAAATTTAATTTCAACTGTGAAATGCCGACTTACACGGGCGTCACTCTCTCTGAATATGTTGTTGCAACATCGAGTTCGATTCTTTATGATACGGCTGATTTTGTTTATCTGCTGAATCCGAGCAATTTAACTGCATGTTTGACAAAGTATCATTTTGATGCAACAGATACGAGTCAATATACGAACAATAAAAAAACAGTGAATGTTTCAGAAAAAGTGAACTTCGCCAATACGGACTATACGATAACAGAGATTGGCAAATATGCTTTTGCGCACTCTGATAGTTATACACCGAAGAATGATGCTGTTTCGAATCCTTATACAATCTCGAGTGTGACTCTTCCTTCTTCAATTCAAAAGATTGGTGATTATGCCTTCTTCCGCTGTGTCGGATTGGAGAGAGCATTTGCTATGCCTTCTTCTTTGAAAAGCATTGGCTATCTCGCTTTTGCCTTTACAGGAATCAGCAGTATCACAGACTTGAATTCCGATTGTTCATTTACAGAAAATGATTTGTCGATTCAGACGGATTATTCAAAACCATCTCCTTTCCTGAATTGCCCGAATCTGAGTTCGATCACATTGACGAATAAAGATTCATCTACCTTGATGTTATCTAATAACAGCAATGCCTTATTGGATTCGAGCAATCATGTTTGGGTTCTATTCCCCGGATATACTGGTACGAATAAGAAATTCTCTTTCTCTTCAACGACAAGCAAATTCCATTTTGGTGCTTTCAAGACGGTCGGATGGATTGAAGAACTGACAATATCGGGATCGAACTATTCAACGGATTCCAATGGTAATGTGATTGCTCAGACTCTTTTTACTGGATATTGCACTCAAAATAATATTCGACTCAATTTGAAGATGGGAACACTTGTTTCGGATCTTGTGAACAGCGCGACGCCATTGGAGTCGAATTTCAATAATTCATCGATGGTATTGAAACTCAAACTGGATGAATCTGGAAATTTGACGATTCCTGATGGTGCCTTCCTAAAGAGCAATATAAAGACAATCCGTATTCCCTATGGAAAAGGGAATGGCGTCATTCCAAGAAATTTCTTGACGGGAATCACTGTTCCGACAGCGGGACTTGTCCTTCAGGTCGAAACAAATGAAGAAGGAACAGCTTGGACGAATGCAGAAGAGAAAACCGGTGTTCTTGATTTTGGCAGTGCAACTAAAAATGATGCAAATTACACCGGTTATACAAAAATCTCTGATCAGGCATTCTATAATTCCAGTTTCTTGAAAGAAGTCAATTTGGGAAGCATAGAGACAGTTGGAAAAATGGCATTCTATCAAAATACGAACTTGACGACAATTACCTGCCCAAATGTAACGACCATTTCTGATCAGGCTTTCTATAATGATACGAACTTGACGACACTGGAATGTCCAAAAGCGACATACATAGGTAAGAATTCCTTCCAAAATTGTAACCGTCTTACCAAAGCGTATTGTCCAGCAGCAACGACAATAGATGACTATGCTTTTCAATCTTGCATCGCATTATCGGATTTGACAATTTCCTCTGCAATGAAATTAGGCATTTATGCTTTTAACGGAACAACAAAATTACAATATTTAAAATTGCCAAATACATTGACTCAGATAGGCAATAACTGTTTTGAAGGCTCTACGATTAAGAGCGATTCTTCAAATAGTACTATATTCACAATTCCTAAAAGTGTCAATGCTTTGGGAACACGCGCATTTCGTGAATGCGATAACCTCGTTAATGTTGTATTTGAATCTGGCAGTGTTTTAGATTCTATTTCGGATTCCTGTTTTGATAACTGCAGCAATTTATCCCAGGTTACTTTGCCTGAGAATCTAACAAGTATTAATCAAGTGGCTTTTTGGGGATGTGCTTTTACAGAACTTGAATTTCCAAGTTCTATTCAAAACATTGGATGGCGGGCATTTGACCATGGGCCGACCAATTGGGGTGATAATAATCGTTCAAAATTGCAATCAATCATTTTTAAAGGATCAACTAATAAATTGACGATTGG
Organism: bacterium; assembly: GCA_963612025.1. Classification (GTDB taxonomy): domain Bacteria; phylum Bacillota_I; class Bacilli_A; order RFN20; family CAG-288; genus Enterosoma. Next base: position 52,996 of record CAVDUB010000006.1, on the reverse strand, counting down.
AAGTGAGGCTTTTCGATATTCTGAAGCTTTAAAATCCATTATCTTTGAGGAGTGTTCGTCTGACTTGGAGATTGGGTCTTCTGCATTTGAGCAATGTACTTCATTGACCGCGTTGACTCTGCCAGATCGTGGAACGATAACTTTGAATAACTATGTTTTTAATGGTTGCACAAAACTTGCGTCTGTTCTCATTGAGAAATCATCTAATAATATAACCATTAATAAATATTGCTTCAATAACTGTACAAGTTTAAAGACGTTGACTTTGAATGATCGTCCAGAAATCCAGTTAAAAGACTATGCCTTTAATAACTGTTCTTCACTATCGATTATTAATGTTCCACTGTCGACAGGTGAATTGCACATACATGAGGGGTGCTTTTCTAAATGTACAGGGTTAACTGCGTTAACATTTGAAAACAGAAGCAAAATATCTGTAGGTAACAATGCATTTGAACATTGTACCAGTCTTCGTTCAGTGACTATCAATGATGTTGATGTTAAGTTCTGGAGTAATGTCTTTAATGGCTGCTCGAGTTTATCGACGATAACCATCAACAAATCACAGACAAATACGCCAGTGTATTTCTCTACTAGTGTGTTTGCTTCTTGCCCTATAACGACATTGGATTTTTCAAAGCGTCCGGTGTGGTTAGGAAAATTAGTGAATATGAATGCCGCTGCGAATGTTGTTGATTCAAACATTAGTTGGGGAGCAGGAAAAATATTCGAAGGATGTACTTCTCTGACCAGTGTGATATTCGGTGACTTCGATAATGGGAACTATATTGGGGAAGGTGTCTTTAGTGGATGCACCAGTTTAAGCAATGTCACATGGGGGTCCTCGATTACCAACATTGGAAAAGATGCTTTTAAATCAACGAAATTGACTTCTGTCGATTTATCGAAATGTACGAATGCGAGTTTCACTGCCCTGAATGGATTTTCTGACTGCACTTCGTTGACTTCGTTTATCTATCCATCCCAAATCACTTCGATCGGAGAATCCTGCTTCAATGGATCGACTTCATTGAAAATAGTCAGTTCCTCAAGCAGTGGTACGAATGGCGTGTATCTCTCATCGAGTATCTCTTCGATTGGAAATAGTGCATTTTTTAACTGTAGGACTATCACGATTGTAAAATCGGAATGTGCAGGTGCTCTTTCTCTTGGGGCCAGTGCGTTCTCCAACTGTACCAGTTTGAAGATCTTCTCGCAGGATACATCCGGAAGCCTGACTTATGGTGAAAATGTCTTTTCATCCGATTCTGCATTGATGTATATCGTTCTTCCTTCGAATTTTGATACAAATACTTCGAATTTTATGCTGGTTGGAGGCTTATCGCAGTTCTCTTCGACAGGCACAGCCTATATTTGCTTCGCAAACGGAAAGATATACTTCGACTTCTCCGGTGATAACCCGACTTGGGTTAAGATAAACACTTCTGGATCATATATTGCGAAACTTGCCTATTATAGTGGCAATGGGAGAGAGTCATCCGGTACCTATTATGAATGGAGTTGGACGGATACGAATAGGACAGATATTTCTGTCGAAACAAAAACAGTTTCTTCCACTTCTTCGAACTCGATCCGTCTATTTGGATTTTTGTCCACAAAAAAAGAAGAGAGGCTTTCTCTCTAGCCTTCTCTTCTTATTCTCCGGTACTTCCGATGCCGCCCGTTCTGATCTCTTCCGTCTTATCTTCATCACTGATGAGATAATGGATGAAGAGACCCTGTGCAATTCTTTCTTCCTTATTGATGGTGACATCCTTCTCGCTTTCATTTCTTAAGGCGATGAGGATGTGGCCATCATTTTTTTCGTTTCCATAATAGTCAGAATCGATCACACCGACCTGATTGGCAAGAGAGAGTCCTTTTTTGATGCCAATGGAGGAACGGACGACAAGAAGAAGAACCTCATCCTCGTTCATCCTTGCTTTCACTCCGGTCTGGAAGAGATGGACTTCCTTCGGATGGAGAGTATAGTCCTCAAGGGAGTAGAAATCATATCCGGCTGAATGCTTCGATCCTCTTTTTGGAAGAATCACATTCTTGTCTTCATAGCCTTTGGCAATCTCGAATTTTCTCATAGGTTCTCCTTTTATTATTCAACGGCTGCATACGACAATCTTAGGATATCATAGACCATATCCTTTTCGGGAATGGAAAGATTGTTCTGATAGGCAAAATAAATCAAGGAAGAGAAGGCCCCAGAGAAATAGAGGATGGAAATCTTGTCATCGACTTTGTGGTTGAGGAAATTTCCATAATGCTCATTGAGATTTTTGAAGACATCCTGGATGAACACATTCAGTGCATAGAAGAGAACCCGGTCATGATCATTCTGAATGATCTTCGAAAAAGGAATGTCTGTGGAATAGAAGAAATGCACGATGATCTCGATGGCTTTCTTGAAGTTGAAGAGCTTGGTCAAGACAAACGTCTTCTCAAGGATGGGTTTGACTTCCTTGATCAGTCTGTCCTCATATCGACGGAAGAGATAGATAAGCAGTTCGTTCTTGTCCGTAAAATTATTATAGAACGTATTCTTCGAAATCATCGCTCTGTCCGTGATGTCCTTGATCTGGATATCCTGGATATTCTTCTCCTGAAGCAGTTCCTCGAGGGCATTGGCGAGATCTCTTTTTGTACGGATGATACGGATATCTTCTTTATTTTCGTTCGTGTTCATAGTCTATCTCCTGGTGAATTTTGACTGCTGAAAAATTTTATCACAAAAGTATTGATATTGGAATAAAAACATACTATTATAATGCGCGTTGAGTTATTGCACTCAAGTACAATAATAAAACAGGAGGCTAAAGAACATGAATCCAATCATCGAAATAGACCATCTCACCAAAGACTATGGACAGGGAAGAGGCGTCTTTGATGTCACCTTCCATGTCGACAAGGGAGAATGCTTCGGATTTTTAGGCCCGAACGGGGCTGGAAAATCCACCACCATCCGTCATCTGATGGGCTTCTCCATTCCTGACAGCGGAAAAACCATCCTCAATGGAAAGAATTCCTTAAGTGAAAGAGACAAGATTATGCAGGGTGTCAGCTATATTCCCGGAGAAGTCGCTCTTCCTTTATCACTCAAGGGAGGGGAAGTCATTGAAGAACAGAAGCAGCTTAAGGGACTCAAAGATGATACCTTTCTAAATTATCTCGTGCAGTACTTCGAATTCGATCCGAATCTCTACTGCAAGGAGATGTCCTTGGGCATGAAAAGAAAGACAGCCATCATCTGTGCCTTCATGAGCGACCCGGATGTCATCATCATGGATGAACCATCAAGCGGACTCGACCCGGAGATGCAGGAACGCTTTGTCCTTCTTGTCGAGGAAGAGAAGAAGCGAAAGAAGACCATCCTTCTTTCCAGCCATATCTTCTCCGAAGTCGATAGCTGCTGTGACAGGATCGCCGTCATCAAGGATGGAAAGATTGTTTCCGATTTCTTGGCGGATGATCTCAAGCATAAGACAATCAAGCAATACCATCTTACCTATAAGAATAAGGATATCAAGGAAGCCAGCAAGAACTATCTCGGGATGGAAGGATTCTCCGTTCAGGATTCCTCCGTCAATGAAAATAGATTTTCCTGCTATGTCGACGAGAAAGCGACGAATCGCTTCCTCTCTCTTCTCCCGCGAACCGATTTGGTCGATCTCTCGGAGAAGAAAGAGACACTCGAAGACTACTTCATGTCCTTCTATAAGGAAGATAAGACCTATGGAGGTGTAAAATGAGCGAGAAAAAAACAGTCATCTCAGTGGAAAATATCACCAAGGATTATGGCCAGGGAAGAGGTGACTTCGATATCACATTCCAGATCAAGGAAGGAGAAAGCGTCGGCATCGTCGGAGAAAACGGAGCGGGAAAGACCACCCTTCTCCGTCAGATCATGGGTTTCATCAAGCCAGACAGTGGACGAATCCGCATTTACAATTTCGATGCCACAAACGATGCTTCCTTAACGAAGCCCTATATCGGCTATATCCCCGGCGAAATCAATTTTCCGGATGTCAAAAGCGGAAATGAATTCCTTCACGATTATGGAAGAAATCTCGGCATGAAGGAGAGCGACTTTGCCTATGCCGATACGATTATCAAGAGAATGCAATTGGATATCCGTGCCTATCCGAAAAGAATGAGCAAGGGTATGAAGCAGAAGACGAGCATCGTCGCTGCGATGATGCTCAAGGCGCCCATCCTCATCATGGATGAACCCTCCATCGGTCTTGATCCTCTGATGAGAGATGAACTTCTCAAGCTCATCCTTGAGCAGAAGGAGAGGGGAGCGAGCATCCTCATGACTTCCAATACGATTGAGGAACTCGAAAGAGTCTCAGACCATGTTCTCTATCTCTCGGGCGGAAAAATCGTCGATCAGGCCGATGTCGAGAAGATCAAGAATCGTGATTGCCGAGACTACAAGATCGAATTCGAAAATGAAGAGGATTTCCTTTCCTTCATCCAGGGAAAAGACAACATCCTCCGCATGAAGAAACAATATCTCCAGGTCGTCCTCCGCGAGAAGAAGGAGAAGATCCCTCTTCTCTTGAACGAACTTGAGCAATACAAAGTCAAATTCATCTCTGAAGTGAAATACAATCTGACGAACTACTTCGAAGAAAGAAGAAAAAATCCGAAAGGAGAAAAAGAAAATGTTCAATAAAAAGAAAAAGACATATAGCCAACCTGTTCCGTTGATGAACAATGGCGAAATCGAAATGGCGCTTCCGCCATCCAGAGGAAATGCGACCCAGGCAAAAAGAGGAAGACTCTTCTCTAAGCCGCTTTTCAGGGAAGCTCTCCATTCCAATCGCATCGGATTATCCATCGTCTCGGTTGGAAATGGCATCATCATGGTGATCATCATTGCGATTCTTTCCACTCTTCATATCAATTCCACATCCACAGCCCTGAAGGATCTCTTTGACAACGCCGATTATGAAAATACCATCAAGAGTTCCACGATTTCCCTTTATTCTTCTTACAAGAATACAAGCGATGCCTATCAGCTCTTCCTCGATAAGGATACCCAGGCACAATCCATCTTCGAAAAGGAAGTCTCTTTGGTTGATGATTCGACCCTCAATTCCTCGATCAGCACAGCCAAGACCTTATACAATGTCACGTATCGTCTCACTTCAGGCGACGAGGAAACAAAGAAGATGACGGCAAAGAATACGACCATGAATGTCGTCAATACCACGATTGACAATACCGCCCTCTCCGAGAGCGAAAAGAAACTCTCCAAGACCATCATTTCCTCCTACTTCGATGTTTATATGAACGATACGAGCAAATCCACAGCCGATATCCTCAAGAGTGTCATCCCTTCCGTCTTATCCGACGAAGTGATTCAGACCTATTCCCTTACAGGTGAAACCAAGGAAAAAGTGCAGGATATCTTCTCTTCGGCGATGAAGAAAGCCAAGGACGAGAATCAGGACATCAAGAATGTGAAAATCGAATCCACCTTCTCGCTTCTTCCTCTCCTTGCCGATGAATCACAGGCAGATTTTCTGAACAATGTCGTTTCCGATCTTTCTAAGAAATACGAAGAAGACAAGGACAAATATATCTCTGATGATAAGATCCGTCAGGATATCGTCGATCAGAATGCCCAGGATTATGTCATGGACACACTCGAAGGCTTTGCCTACTATGAATATCTTCCTTCCTTCACTGTCGAATATAAGACCAGCGATCTCGGCTGGCCTGTGAGAATGATCCCGACAGGCACTTATTCCGACAATGGAAATGAAATCATGAAGGAAATGGAAGTCAAGACCTATAACCCTTCCGTCTTCATCAAGGAAAACGAGAAGATGGGAAAGAGTTCCAATATGCTCCAGAAGATGCGAAAGAAGGCCTTGACCGGCGAAGATTATACCGAGGAGGAAATCGCCAAAGCCAAGGAAGAAGCCTCTTCCGACCTTGACCAAATTCGTGAAAGACTCTCCGCTTTCATGAAGGAATACCGCAAAAATGAAAATGGCGAATATTCTTCGGATAAGAGCACAGCATCCATCAAGAACAAAGTTCTTGGCGAAGTCACTGAAGAAGCCAAGAAGACGCTTGTCAAGACCTACAATGACAAGAATGAAGTCGAAATTTATTCTGTCGAGGAAATCACCAAGGAGAATTCCTCGATGTCAGGCGAAGAGATGATTTCCCTTGTCGATGGATATGCTGCATCGGCCATTGCCTCCTTTGAGACGTATCAGAAAGAAAATGAGGAAAATTATTCGACAATCGATTGTCTTCTGCTCAGCATGAATAAGGCCAGCAACGGCGTCATGAGCCTCCTTCCCGCCAGTGTGGATGAATCCTTAAAGGAAATGGGAGACATGAATACCTATGGCATCATCGTCGGCGTCGTCTCCTTTGGCATCGCGGCTCTGTTGATTCCAATGGTCTATTCTATCCTTCTTGCCAAATCCCTCGTCAGCGAAAAAGTCGAAACCGGATCTCTTGCCTTCACCTTATCGACTCCGATCAAGAGAGAATCCTTCATCTTCACCCAGGCAAGCTATCTCATCTTCTCTGAAATCGTCATGGCGTTAAGCCTTCTTGCCTTCTCTCTTCTCACAAGAGGTATCGGCATCTTGGCAGGATCGACGGATATCGCTTCATCTCTTCCTGTCAAAGATATCTGCTTATATGCCTTAGGCAACTTCATGGTCTGCCTTGCCATCTCCGGCATCAACTTCTTCACCTCTTGCCACTTCAACAAGACAAGCCAGTCCATCGGTGTCGGCGGTGGAATCACCATCTTCTTCTTCATCTGCTCCATTCTCGGTCTTTTTGCCACAAAGGCCATCCCGGGCACAATCCGTATCAATATGATGAATATCTTCAACTATATGACGTTGGACTCTCTCTTCGACGCATTGGCCGTTATGAATCAGGACTATGGAAAATTCTTCTTCAAACTTATCTTCCTCCTTCTGATTGCCTTGGTCACCTATATCGCCGGTGCTCTTCGCTTCAAGAAGAAAGATCTTCCGCTCTAAGAACACGACAGGATGCTTCGGCATCCTGTCTTTTCGTTTTGAAAGTGAAATTTTTTCTAAGTTCCAGGTCTCCTCTTCTTTGTTGCCGATAAACTATATGGGGTGTGAATGTTTCATGTTTCCGAGTTGAAGGAATAAAAGAAACGACAAGAGACTTGCCTAACGAATGAAACCACAATAGAAAGGTGTGTTTGATCGTTTTGGCTATAAATGCAAGCGAAATCATGGAAGATGGAATTGTCCGATCATCGAATGTCTAAACTGCACAATGAGGTTCTATTTCAACTTTTCAAGTGTTTCGTATTCGAAAGAAGATGGCTGATTGATTCACATAGAAATTTATTGTGAAAGAATATATTGTAAAGCCCTAGACTTTATAGAATATAGATAGAAAAGTTGACTTATGATAAAATAATGAAAAGAAAGGATGGGATAGGAATATGGGATTTTATCTAAATTGCAAGAATGATTTTTATGCCTATGTGGAAGACAGAATCTTTGTTGATAAATCTGACCTGATTTCCGTCTTGAATGGCTATCTGAATAAACCATCCTCAAAATTCTTATGCGTCACCCGTCCAAGGCGATTTGGAAAGACGATGACTCTTTCCATGCTGAATGCCTATTATTCCAAAGGCTGTGATTCGAAGGAAATGTTCGATAAACTGAAGATTTCCAAGGATCCCTGTTATCTTTCCCAGCTGAATAAACACAATGTCATCTGGATCGATATGGCGAGTGTCTTCTCGAAATTGAAGAACAAGGATGATTTTTTGGAATCGATTCGATTCAAGCTTTTCAAAGACTTTTCAGTCGTTAATCCAGATATCGATATAAACGAATATTCCATTGGTGATGCCATCGTCGAAATCAATTCCATTACAAATGATCGATTCATCTTCCTGATTGATGAATGGGATGTCATCTTCAGAGAAAAGCCGGAGTCAAATCTTTGCGATGACTATATCATGTTTCTGAGAAGCTTATTCAAGTCAAGCGATGTTTCATCCTGCCTCGATTTGGTTTATATGACCGGCATTCTTCCCATCAAAAGATATTCCACGGAATCTGCTTTGAACATGTTTGAAGAATACAATATGATTCAACCGCAGAACCTCATCGACTATATCGGCTTCACTCAAAATGAAGTCAGGTCTTTATGCGAAGAATATCACATTGATTTCGGCACCATGAAGAAATGGTATGACGGGTACAATATCGCAGGAACCGAAATCTACAATCCCCGAAGCGTGGTCAAGGCTCTGACATCGAAAAAATTCGCGGATTACTGGACGTCGACCGGCGCACTCGAATCCGTCACGCACTATATGAACTATGACCACGGGGTCCTCAAGGGAACGATTGCCAGGATGATCCTCGGCGAAAAAGTTCCTGTGGATGTCTCCTATTTCTCAAACGATCTCACGAAAATCAACTCCGCAGATGCGGCCTTGACTGTTCTTATCCATCTAGGCTATCTAGCCTATGATGAAGAAAATAAGTCCTGCTCTATTCCGAACTACGAGATACGTCTCGAGTTCGAAAAGGCTCTGAAGGAACTCAAGTGGAATGAAACCTATAATCCGATTTCGAACTCCAAGAAACTTTATGAGGAGACCATGAAGGGAAATACATCCTTCATCAATGAGACACTCGATAAGAACCACAAGGAATTCGCCTCGATGTAAAACAAGAACAAGGAGGATGTTCTCTCCCTTGTTGTCCATATCTCCTACTATTCCCTAATCGATGACTATTATATCCGCAAGGAAGATACCTGCACCACTGGAAGGGCAGACCTCACCTTCACACCGAGAGACGATTCTCATATCCCGATGATTGTCGAACTCAAGGCGGATGCGAGTCCGGATGAGGCTCTTAAGCAGATCAGAGACAGAGACTATGCCTCCCACTTCAAGGGATACAAGGGAAAGATTCTTCTTCTAGGAATTTCCTATAATAGTAAGAGCCTGAAGCATGAATCGAAGATCGAATTTGTCGATGTCTAACTTTTCAGCAGGTATTCGAATTTGACTGAATTCGTTATGGAGGTAAATATGAATAAAATCGTTGAAGAAAATTCCTTGAAATATGAAGAGAATGGAAAAGTTCTCATGGAAGTCGGCTTTCAGAAGGATGATGAATTTCTTATTATCCATAAGACATTTGTAGATGATTCCCTTCGTGGACAGAAAAAAGGTGCCTTCCTCATGGAAGAAATCACGGATTATGCGATCGAACATCATCTGAAAATCAAAGCGACCTGCTCTTTTGCGAAAAACTACTTTTTAAAGCATCCCTCTTCAATTTTTGTGGATGATCCATCCCTACATGAAGCTTGCTCTTTATAATTCAATCTGATAATTTTTCAGTTCGTCAAGAATCGTCTCCTCTTTGTAGGCGATGGCATGAAATCCGACGTCCTTTGCAGAAAGGACGTTTTCTTCTCTGTCATCCAAAAATAGACATTCCTCAGCCATCAAATCGTATTTTTCGATAAGAAGACGGAAAATCCTTCTGTCTGGTTTGATCAGATGGACAGAAGAGGAAATCACCATTCCATCTGCCATCGAAAAGAAAGAAAAGGATTGTTTTAAGGAGGAGATGCCATCCTTGGAGAAATTGCTTAGGATATAGATGCCATATCCTTTTTCTTTCAGTTTCGTATACAGATCGAGCCCAAATGGATAAAGATCATAGTGACCCATGAAGGAAGAGGAAAAGAATGAAGATAAAATCTCTTTTTCATCCGGATAGGCTTCAAGAATATGTGGAAGTGCTTGTGATATGTTCTCATATTTTCCCAAATCGAGATCATCCCAAAAGTGTGGAGAAGAAAGAATCTTAAAAAGATGATCTTTTTCTTCTTTGGAATAGGGAAGTGATTCGATCAGATTGGTTGGATCGTGCTTGATGATGACACCACCTAAATCGAAAATGATATTTTTTATGTTCATTTTTTCTTGTTCTCCTTCTTGAAAGTATTTGAATGTTCTTTTTTGGCGCAGATCTTATCGGCAAGAGTCAATATCCAGGCTTCCCTGGAAAGCGGAATCCTCCAAAAGGTCAGAGGAAACATATGTGAGAGAATCATATTCTTGACTTTCCTGCTGATTGGAAAAATTGTTTTTGCTTTCTGATAGGAAAACCCAGGGTGCCGAAAGCCGTGTAGTCGATGCCCTTCGTTTTTTCTATGCCAATCATAAAGATAGAAATCATGAAGCAGAGCGCCTTGGATAAGGGCTTCGTAATCAATTTTTTTCTGTTTCTTCTTGGCGAGACTATAAGCGAAAAGCGCGACACGAAAACAATGATCGTATAGCGTGTATTTTCCATGAATGACATAGTCCTTCATTTTCTGATATTCCCGGTTCTGCAAAATGGGGTTCGCGTAGAGTAAAAAATCTTTATCCAAAGAGAGTTCTGTTTTGTTTTTCATATGTGGTTATCTTACCGCAAAAAAGAAGGAAATCCTAGTCTTATTGATTTCATTCGGTTACAAGAAACGACATATAAATGAAAACAAAGGAAACATTCAAGGCCGAACGGAATACGAATGATAATCAAATTCGCTTAGGAAGAAACAAGAAAACTTCCGATCGATTTGAAAGAGAACATCATTTTAAGAATTCGAATCTATCTTTTGTAGCCATAGCGGCAGTTTTGTATGAAGCACTTTCTCTTTGATTGTATAGATTTCTTGACTGATCAAGTCTTTATATTTTCCATTCTCCATGGGAAATTCCATGTCTTCTTTTGAGAAATTGATCAAGGCATATTCTTCTTTCTTATCTTTGAATGTGTTTCTGAAAAGAAGACTCTCTTCCTTGCTTTTGAGAATCACGCTTTCTAGAAGTTCTAGGTTTTCCTTTCGATGCTTCAAAAAAACGAGTTTCTGATAGAAATCATAATATGCCTGATCGTGTATCTCATGAGGAATCTCTTCTTTTTCAAAAAGAGAAGGCGTGAGCGTCGCTTTATATTCTTCACCGGCATAGACAAAGGCTGGTCCTTTCGGGAAGAACGTCAGCAAAAGAAGAGAGCGTGTGAAGGATTCATCTTCATCATAGCTTGCAATTCTTCTTCGGTCATGGTTTTCGATTGCCATCGTCATCAATGCATCCTTGGATAAGGAAGCAAGGGAAAGGTTATAGGCATACTTGAAGACTTCGAGTCTATCCTTTCTTCTTGTTTGAAGATAATCTTCAAGTGGCTCGAAGAAAGAATAGGGATAGAATAAATCGACACCGCCTTCATGAAGTTCCTCATTCGAATAGGCGTCATACCCCTTCTCCCTCATGGAGAGAATCAAGGAGGTATCGACACATTCTCCAAAAAAGAGAGTCTCTTTCTTCAGCTTGGTTCTTGCCAATCGATAGAAAGAAGGATTAATCAGGGAGGCAACATCAAAACGGAAACCATCGATTCCCATGTCTTCGTAAAGCTTCAGGGTATCTGAAAGATATTCTTCCAATTCCACAACATCATGATTCAGATCATAGACATCAGACCAGTCTGAAACCTTATTGGAAACATTTCCATTTTCGTCATGATAGAAATATTCTTCGTGTTCTTTAAGAAGAAGGCTATCCCTTGAGGTATGGTTGTAGACGACATCCAGGATAATCTTCTTTTTTCTTTCATGCACTTTCTCAATCAGTGAATGCAAATCATTAAATGTTCCAATGGATGGATCAATCCTTCGATAATCCTGAATCGCATAGGGAGAACCATAGCTTCCCTTTCTTCCGATTTTTCCAATCGGATAGATCGGCATAAGATAAAGAATGTCTCCGCCCGAAGAGAAGACTTCATCAAGTTTTCCTTCAAGCGCCTTCAACGTCCCTTCTTTTGTATAATCCCGGACAAAGACCTGATAGATGATCTTATTTTGCAGATTCTTCATTGCATGACCTCTTTTTCAGAAAGCATAACAAATCCGAATCGGTATCGGCAATGAAGATTCATAGAGGATAGAAATGTTCTTGACAAAAAAAGAAATCTATTCAAAAATTCATATTTTCCAATCGTTCTCCTCTTTGTTTTTACATGAAATGTATCTTCTCTATTTAAGGATTCGGAAAAGAAGCAAAGAGGAGAATGTGAGGTCTGTTTTTCTTTTTTTAAACTTGTTCATGAGATAGAAAATCTATAAAAAATGGTCAAGAGTATTATATAATTCTAGTTGTAAATCATTGAAAAAGTTTTAAGAAATCGTCTTATATAAAGGAGGGTGCGAGTTATGAAAGCATTGATCGTCGAAGACAAAGCACAGTTGGCAGATGCCATCAAAGAATATCTCAAGATGAAAAAGGTCGATACCATGGTTGCCTATGATGGAATCGAAGGCTTTTCGGAAGCGAGAAAAGGGAATTATGATGTCATCGTGCTTGATCTGATGCTTCCTGGAAAAGATGGATTTTCCATCATCAAGGATCTTAGAAAACTCAAAATCGAAACACCGATCATCGTTCTCACTGCCAAATCCTCCACGGAAGACAAAGTCGAATGCCTTCTTGCGGGTGCTGATGACTATCTCACCAAGCCTTTTGTCCTCGAAGAACTTTTGGCCCGTCTTCTTGTCCTGACAAGAAGAAAAGGCAATATCGTACCAAATGAAATCGGCTTTGGCGATATCAAACTCAATAAGCTGACCCACGTCCTCAGCCATGAAGAAAATACGGTCGCTCTGTCTTTGAAGGAATACCAGATCATGGAAATCTTCATGACCTATTCGGATAAAATCATCGAAAAATCTTTCATCATCAATAAGGTATGGGATTCCAAGGATGAGACATATTACAATTCTGCGGAAGTCTATATCTCTTTCCTAAGAAAAAAACTCGAAGGCATCAAATCCGAAAGCAAAATCAAGTCCATAAGAAATGTCGGATATAAACTGATGGAAAAGGAAAATGAAGAATAAGAAAAGTCCCTCCACTGCACAGAAACTGATCTTCCGCGAACGAATCTTCATCACGCTGTTGGTCATGGCCGTCATGGCTGTGTTCATCGTGGTCGTCGGTTTTTTGGTTCCTTTTTTCCAGATGCGGAATCTTACAACAAACGCCAATGGCAAAATCAATGAAGCCGTCATTCAGTGTGTCAATGCCACCTATGGATATGGATCGAATGACTCACTTCTGGAAAAAGAAAGACAGGAGACCTTTGTCATCATTGAGGACAACGATGGAAAGCATGTTTTTCCTGAGAAAAAATCGGATGAAATCCTTGAAAAATGGAATGATGTTTTTGCTTCTGTCTCCATTAAGCAGAATTCCTCCACTCTCTTCCAGGAAGAGGGTTTCTTCTATGCGGCGATGGACTCAGACTATGTCGAAAATAATCTTGCCATTGAAAAAAGCCAGGAAATCATCACCAAGCCGATTGATGTTCCGGATGAAGCGCTGATTTATGTCGGCATCGATTATCAGACCGACGTTTCTTCTCTTTCTTCCTTCAGTTGGATTCTTTCCACTGTTCTTCTTATCGGTTTTCTTTTGATGATTCCGCTCGTCTATGTCATCTCGGCACGTGTCATGAAGCCGACAAAAGATACCATCCGCCATGAAAAGGAATTTGTCGCCAATGCTTCCCATGAGTTGAAGACACCGCTTGCCATCATCACTGCGGATGCGGAAATTCTTCAGGAAAAAAATCCTGAAAATTCCGAATATGTTAATAATATTATCGCCCAGTGCCAGAATATGAATGAGACGGTTTTGGATATGATTGCCTTGTCGAAACTTGAAGTCGGGGTCAGGAAATTGGAGACAGTGGATTTTTCCCAGCTTCTTTTGGATCTTTCCATGTCTTTTGATGCGATTGCCTATGAAAGGGAAATCGACTATGGCTATGACATCCAGCCGGGACTTGTCTTAAAGGAAGCCGACAAGAAAAATCTCATCCGTCTGGTCAATCTGCTCATTGACAATGCCATGAAATACACGCGCGATCCCAAAATCATCCGCATCACGCTCAAGGAAGTCCGGAAGGACATTCTTTTTGAGGTCTACAACACCGGCTGCGAAGTCCTCGATGCCGATCGCGAAAAGGTCTTCGAGCGATTCTACCAAGGAAAATCCGGTGCTGACAATGAACGCATCGGATCCGGTCTTGGCCTTGCCATCGTCAAGCAGATCTGTGACAACTATAAATATCCTTTATCTATCGAATCAATCTATCACAAATACATGAAGTTTTCGATCGTGCTCCGATAGGCTAAACATGAAAAGGCTTTCATTTCCAGGTGCCTAGTTTTTTTCAGAAAGCAATTTTGGTAAACTAAACGATATAATTCTTCGATTGCCGACTTTCTAAGGTACTTGTTCAGGATAAAGGAGCCACATTATGAAAAACAAGATTGTTATGGAAGGTATCACATTCGACGACGTACTTCTTCTGCCGAGATATTCGGAAATCACTCCGGATATGGTCTCTCTCAAAGCCCGTTTGACGAAGCATATTACATTGAATATTCCTCTACTTTCGGCTGCCATGGACACTGTCACGGAGTCCGATATGGCCATCGCCTTGGCTCGTGAGGGTGGTATTGGCATCATTCACAAGAATATGACCATCGAACGCCAGGCCAAGGAAGTCGACAAGGTGAAGAGAAGCGAAAATGGTGTCATCACTGACCCGATTACACTTCATAGCGACAAGACTCTTCTTGATGCCATCAAGATCATGGCTGATTATCATATCTCCGGCATTCCGATCACGGATGACGAGAAGAAGCTTATCGGTATCATCACCAATCGCGATATCAAGTTCGAACATGACATGAAAAAGAAAATCTCTGAGGTCATGACCTCGACCAATCTTGTTGTCGGAAAAATCGGCACCACCTTGGAAGAAGCCAAAGAGATTCTTTCCAAAGCCAAGAAGGAGAAACTCCCCATCGTCGATGATGAGTTCCATCTCTGCGGGTTGATTACCATCAAGGATATCGACAAGATTCAGCAGTATCCGAATTCTGCCAAAGATAAATACGGACGTCTTCTCTGCGGTGCCGGCATCGGTATTACAAAAGACTACCTTGTCCGTGCCAAAGCCCTGATCGATGCGGGTGTGGATGTTCTTGTTCTTGATTCTGCCCATGGCGATAGCAAGAATGTCGTTCTTGCCCTTCATGAACTGAAGAAGAACTTCCCTGATACGGATATCATTGCCGGAAATGTGGCAACCTATCAGGGTGCAAGAGACCTTATGGAAGCGGGCGCCGATGCCGTCAAAGTCGGCATGGGTCCTGGATCCATCTGCACCACAAGAATCATCTCCGGTATGGGTGTTCCTCAGATTACGGCCATCATGGAAGCGAAGAGAGCAAGCGAAGAATTCGATTGCCCGATCATCGGCGATGGCGGTATCAAATATTCTGGTGATATTACCAAAGCCTTGGCTGCCGGCGCTGATACAGTCATGATGGGAGCCATCTTCGGCGGATGCGAGGAAGCACCTGGCGATACGGAACTCTTCCATGGAAGAAAATACAAGGTCTATCGCGGCATGGGATCCTTGGCTGCCATGGAGCAGGCTCATGGATCGGCGGATCGCTATTTCCAGACCGGACATCAGAAATTGGTCCCCGAAGGTGTCGAAGGTCGTGTTCCATTCCGTGGATCGGCAAGCGATGTCATCTTCGAACTCTTGGGCGGTATCCGCTCGGGTATGGGTTATTTGGGCGTCACCACAATCGCTGACCTCCAGGAGAAGAGTGAATTCATCAAGATCACGAGCGCTTCCTTAAAGGAATCGCATCCGCATGATATTGATATCACCAAGGAAGCTCCAAACTATCTGACAGACAACAAGTAAGAAAATCAGGAAGAAAGAGAATTCGGTTTATCCGCTCTCTTTCTTCTTTTTTTGTGAAAAAAAGCCACAAAAAAAAGAGGCCGAATGGCCTCTTGGATTGATTTTACTTTGCTTCTTCAGTGGCGACTTCTTCCGTCGTTCCTTCTTCGGATTCTCTCTTTTTCTTCAAGGCAATCATCTGAGCTTCAAAGGCAGCTCTCTTGGCCTTCAAGGAATTGAAGACTTTGACAATCGTGAACAAAGTGACAGCGATGATCAAGAAAGAGATGATGGCATTGATGAAGGTTCCCCAATCGATGACGGCAGAAAGATTATAGGTATAGGTTGTTCCGTGAAGAGTGTATTTTCCTAAGATGGTCGTCTTGACGTTTTCAATCAAGGTCGGAGTTGCGTCAACTGTTTCCGGTCCATAGGTATCGATGGCAAGCTGTTTTGCGATATCCTGAAGTTTTCCAGCTTCGAATGTCTGACCGATGCCATCCAAGCCCTTCTGAGCATCATTGACGGCAGGAAGGACTGTGACAAGTCCCTTGATACCGCCAGGAACGCCCCAAGTGCAGACAGAAAGAAGAATGTTGGTCAATGCTGTGACAATGGCACCAAAGGCAGAACCCATGATGACACCGACAGCCATATCGAGAACATTTCCCTTGGAAACGAATTTCTTGAAATCGTTCCACAATGTCTCACCATTTTCTTTTCTTTTTGCCTTGGCTTCTTTCTTGGCAATTTTCTTCGCTTCTTTTTCTTCTGGAGTTAATTTTTTCATTTTCTTATTTCCTCAAATACGCAAGATATTCTATCACTCTCTAAAAGTTAATCAAGCAAAAAAGCATATATTTTCTTGTGTGACGAAAGAAAGTGTTTACACCTGTATTTTATTCAGAGAAAGTCTCCTGGAGAATTTTTTCGAATTCGTCCATGCTTCTCGCACCCATGAGAACTTCTTCCTTTTTTCCATCGATGGTGACAGGAATTCTCTTTCCGTTCTTGAATGCGACCATGGTCGGAATCGAAAGGACGCCGAATTTTTGGGCAATCTCTGGGAAATCATCGGTATCGACCTTCAGGAAGGTGATTCCCATATCCTTTTCCTCCTCGAGATCCTCGATGACGCGGGACATCATTCTGCAGGGGCCACACCATTTGGCATTGAAGTCGACAAGGACATTCTTTTCTTCATTGATGGTCGAAATGAATTCTTCTAATTTTGTAAGTACTTTAATCATAATCTAATTTTCCTCTCTCGTTACTTTATCAAATCTGGATACAAAAGAAAAACAAAACGCTCAAAGATTTGCCAAAACGCCACACACCATCGAGATGATACCCAAGACAATCAGATGGAATGGATAATAGAGGTAGAACCCATACTGGATGGTCTTGCTTTCATATCCTTTCTTTCCGTTATAAAGAAGAATGAAAACAAAAGCGAGTGTGGAATAGGTTCCGATCGGGACAAATTCATTTGGCAGGACAAAAGCCTGATAGTTTATGCGATAAATCAGATAGAAAATCGCTTCTGTGAGAATTAAGGCAATCGCTTCTGCTATCTGGATGGAACGGCTTTCTTCCATCAAGTAGGCTTCTTCATCCAAACCGTCATTCCTGGCCTTCGCTTTCAAACGATAGACTGTGATTTCCCTGAAGAGAAAATAAAGGAAGAAGAGAACAATTGAGAAGGTTCCCCAATCGGATTTGAACAGCGTCCCATAGTTCGCATCGACGACGAAATTGGAAAGAACCTCATAGGCAATGGGAAGAAGAGCGAAAATAGAATATTTGTCTTTTCTTCGCAAGAGGGAAATCATCAAGACGCCCATGAACATGTCCGTGAATGCGTTTCCGAGAAGCGGGTTTGTGGCAATGGAAAGATTGTTGATGGCTCCAAAGGCATAGCCAAACCCATCCATGAGGACAGCGAGGAATCCTAACCGGAGAAGATAATACTTTATATTCTTCGTATGATAGGCTCCTTCCGTTGCCAAAAAAGCATAAATCGGGAATGCCATTTTTCCTAAGGCACGAAGAATATAGTAGCTTGTCGGAATATCACCGATTCCCCTTGGTATGAAAAGAAGTGCGACATGATCCAGTGTCATCAGAATCGCCGCAATCAGTTTCAGATAGAAAGAAGAGAGACCGAATGTTTTTTTGTTTTCCATTTCTCTATTTTCCTGCGTTGGAGATGAAATTGGCAATCATGGAAAAGAGATTTACGCCGAAATGAGCTAACATACTCGAAGAGATTTTTCCGGACTTGGCATAGGTCAAGGCAAGAAAGAATCCCGATCCAATATAAATAGGAAGATTCAGCCATTCATTATAAAGGGCATTGCGTGCTTTCTCTATGGCCTCTGCTGTCGCGTTTTCCTGCGCCATCAGGGAGGATAAGTCAGTGTAAGCGGATGCGATATTTGCGTGGATAAGTCCGAAGATGACTGCGGAAAGGATGATGCCAAGCCAGCGGAGATTATATTTATGTCCAAGGGTATCGACAAGACCGATGCGGTACGTCAATTCTTCTGCGAAGGGCGCAAAGAAGACGGTCATGATGAAAATCAGGACAGGATAGGACTTTGTCATCGATTCGATGCCTTCCTCATTGGCATTGCTTCCATAGAAAGGAATCGTATTGGCAAAGATATTGCCCAAGAGGAGCTGGAAGCCCAAGACGAGGCCAAAGCCGATCAGAGCATAGATATAGGTATCGACGCGGGTGAATTCCTTGGCAAGTTTTTTGTAAGTCTTTCTTTTGTCGAAGAAAAGAAATCCTGCAAAGGCCAGTACGAGGAGAAGATAGGTGAAGAAATTGATCAGCGTCGCTCCCAATGGAGTATAAGAAGCATACCCATCCCTCATCTCGATCAAGCCTGCCATGGAGATGATCGAGGACATGATAACACTGAAAACCTTGATCCCCAGGAACCCTAAAATGAAGAAGGCTATCTTCTCCCAGATTGGAAGCCAATCATTGAATTCCGATCGAGGGAAAAATCTCTTTGTATTTTCATCTGCGCGATAGGTTTGTGTCTTATTCTCGCTGCTATTGTATATTTCCATGTTCTGACTCCTCAAAGATGCTCTTCATTATAGTTTATCTTTTCTTCTTTTGCTATACTATGTTTATGAGTACAGAGACATTATCAGCCATTTTATGGATCGCATTTTTTCTTTTTCTTCTCGTCGCTTTTTTGGCTGGATTGATTGGATTTCTCAAAGGCATCTATAAAACCACGCTGAAAACCATCGTCAAGGGAATCCTGATTTTGGCATTGGTCTTTCTTTCACCCACCTTTGCCGTCTTGATCGGAAACATCAATCTTCAGGGAATCCTTCATTCGGAAAACGCCATTACCCTTCAAACTTATTTGGCCAATCTGATCACAGACACCGGATTTTTCTCGCCGATCAATTCCATTTCCATCTATGGAACCATTTTTGGCGTGGTCACGTCCCTAATTTCCTTTGCCGTCTTTTTTCTTGGCATGATTCTGATTCAGCTTTTCGCGAGTCTGATCACCGCAATTCTCTATCAGGGCATCTTCCGATGGTTTTTGCCGGTCGAGACAAAAAAGGACCGAATGAAAAGAAAAAACGAGGCCGAAGCATTCGCATTGAAAAACGGATTGGAAGATGAGAATGGACAACTCTTGAATCGACCTAAGAAAAAATGGAAACTCCATCGAATTCCCGGCGGTGTTCTCGGTTTTGTCCAGGAATTCAGCTTTGTCATGATTCTCCTGACACCGATCTCTGCTCTCTGCGGCACCGCCATCAGCAATCGACAGGGCGTAAAGAATGTTCTTACAAGCATGGATCAAAGCGAAGAAGACACGGATCTCATTCTTTCCTATTTCGATACCGTGAATGATTCTGTTCTCTATAAAATGATCAATGGAAGCAAATTGGACTCGCTGATTATCAGTAAGGCAACCTCAACGAAAGTGAATGGTGTGGATGTCTCGTTCAACAATCTTATCGATTCAACATTCGAGATTGTCAATCCGCTCTTGGAAAACAAGGCCATCTCCTATGAAAGAGCCACGAATTCCCTGACCATCAATTATGCTACTCTTCTATCGGTGGACACAATCGATGTTCTCACCTCAACCATGATTGCCAATCCGATGTTCCTCTCGCTTCTCCCGCCTCTGATCGACTCTGCCCTGAATTCCATCAGCGGAAGTTTCTTTTCTTTAGATAAGCTTGATTTTACCGACATCGATTTTTCATCCGAATTGACAATTCTCAACGGCGTCTATGAAAAAATCTATGATTTAGGCATTCAGCCGATGATCAATGGAACAAAATTCGATGCGCAGAATTATTGCCTGAAAGTCACATCCTTCACTGAGGAGGATATCGACAACTTTGCATCCGCCGTCTCTCAGCTCGGGAAGATGGAATCCATAAAAAAGAATCTTCCTGTTCTTCTTGCGTCGTCTGGCATCTATCTCAATCAGAAGGGATACGATATCTTTCCAACCGAAATCTCTGCTTATGAAGACATCGATTGGTCAAAAGATCTTTCCATTTTCGTCAAGGCAGCTCTCTCCATCCTCAAGACATTGGATATCGACCTTTCTAGCAAGATGAACTTCAATGAATTCCAACAGAAATTCTTATCGGCTCTCCAGAATGTTGAAAAACGAAATATCATCGAAAAATATATTTGCTCGGATGAGACGACCAAGGGAATCCTTGAAACCGACTTGTTCGGCGTCCTTTCGATTCCCGATATTCTTTCTTCGAGCCTTTCGAATATCCCTCCGCTGAAGGAATATGTTGCACAGATTGATTTCAGAGATATTCTTTATGGATATGACAAAGACAAATATATCTCAGAATTTAAAGTCATGTTTTCTTTGTGTTCGCTTTTATTTTCCGAGGATTCGAAGCTGAATATCAACAATCTTTCCGCGATGGATCTCGAGGATGAAGAGACGACAAGGCAATTGATTGCCCTTCTGAAGAAAGCCAGGGAGTCCAGAATCTTCTCTTCGATGTATCCTTCATTGATGAAAGCTGTCTTATTCAACAACCGCTTTGATTTCTCACATTATCTTTTCGGATTGACGCCTTATAACTTCAACTATGATTCGGCCACATTCATGGATGATTTCATTCAGCTGCTTCAGATGATGCCAGAAATCCAGAAGATGGTCAAAGTCATCCGCGATGAGAAAGCTTCCACTAAGGAAAAGATTGACGCGCTTGATTCCGCTTTGATTGAGAAGATGCTCCTGATTGTCGTTGATTCGGATTTCTTCAATGCTGATCAGAAAACAGGAATCGTCTCCACAAAGCAGAAGAATGTCAATATCCATACGCTTTTGAACAATCTTCTGCAGTCGGATCCTTTTGTGAAGTCTGGATTCATTGTTCCTGATCTCGATGACCTTCAGAATATCCAATGGGAGACCACGTCCACAAAACGTGGTGAAATTTCCTGCTTGACTCAAATTATTGAAGATATGAAGAAGAATTCATCTTTCTTTGTTTCTGACAATCATGAACTGAAGGATATAGAGGATACTTCTGCCTTTGCGGATATGCTCAAATGCGGATTGCAGTCCGACCTTTTTTCGGAATCTGTTTTGAACATCATCGATCATTCCTTGAATCAGTATCTGAAGGATATCGGATTGAACCTCACCTTGAATGAGATGCGTACTGAATTGTGGATCGATGACACGGATCGAATCGGTGAACTTCTTGCCTTGCTTCAAAAAATAGATTTCGATGATTTCGGTTCGATGGATCCGAAAATCCTCAATGCGATGCTCACACTCTTTTATAGGATGAATTTCATCAAGGAAACCAATGAGAATTCATCGGATCCTTTTGCCTCAGCTCTAGCTAACATCCTGAGTCATGGCTCCCTTGCCTCCTCTTTGGGAATCACTTTTTCTGAATCGCTGCTTTCCTTGGAAGATTCTTCTCTTTGGTCGACAAGGACGGAACTTGTCGAATTGGATTTCTCAGATTCATCTTTCACAAGCACAGTGAAATCCTTTGAAATCACGACAGAAGGCGAAATCGAACGGTTTGTCAAATTCTTTTCAATTCTCCAGGATGCCGGCTTGAATGATCTGAAAAATGGAATCGTTCCGAATGGACTGCTTCTTTCACTTGGTGATGTCATGGATTCTTCCTTGCTTCGAAAGATTGTTTCTCGGGTCATAAGTTCTTCCTTATCTAAAATTTCTCTTCCCTTGAATTTCCAAAGCTTCCTTTCGAGCATGGATATTCAATCCTTTGCCTCTTTGAATGCAAATGATGCAAAAAGAGAATTGCGCCTTTTTGACAACCTTGTCCGTCTTTCCAAAAATAAAACATCGAATGAATCCTATCTTTCGTTTATGGTCGAGAATCTCTTCAGTTTGCAAAACGAGTCTTCTATTCTGCAAAGCGAAGACGAAAGTAAGACGATGGAGGATGATCTCGATCTTCTTTTGGACGAACTTTCCAATAGCAAACTCATGAATACGAAAAAGGAAGGAGAGGTCTTCACTCCGATGCAAGAATTCTTCAAGATTCTTGCCACGGAGATGAATATCGAAAAGTCTCTCACGCTCGAGGAAAACGATTTTATTCAGGAGAGCGTGCTCAATGCCATTGTCCTGCAGATTAATTCTTCGACTGTTGTTGATGAAATTTCTCTATTCAAGGAAATCATTCATACCCTGCAGGGAAAGAGTCTTTCTTTTGAGCTTGGAAAGACCCTCAGCAAACAAGAGACCATCCAGATTCTCACTGCAATGAACAAATCGACTTTCTTCCATCGGTATCCGATTTCCTTGCTGAGAGATTCCTTTGATAAACTGAATCTCAGTTCCTATCTGATCAATCCGGAAACGGGGAGTCTATCGCATGAACTGAATTTCTATCAGCATCTCAATCTAGATCAGGAAGATATTCTTTTCTGGCAGAATGATTTGGATATGATTGTTGAAATCGCCTTCGATGAGAAAGGTATCGGAGCGCTGTTCACAAATGGACAATCCTTCGACGACCTTTCTCTTTCCTCAGGCATCCAGCTTGATTTCCTCTACTATATGGGAAACATGAATCTCCTGAGGGAATCGAGATCCTATCTCCTTTATAACCTTATCGATCGTTCTCTTGGAAGTTTCTCGGCTGGTGAAATATTCCTTTCCTCGACAAAGGCGCCTTACGGCGAAAATAAGAAAGTCTATCGGCTTGAAGAACTCTTCTATTCCAATTCGGAACTCTTGATTGCAAACAGCACAAGGCAGGACAAAGAAAAAGCCCTTGAGGATCTCTCCATGCTCAGGAATGTTCTTGTTTCGCTCCTTGATTCCATCGCAACTCTTTCGACCTGCGAGATTGACCAAATTCATCTTGATTTTGCTTCCCTGATGTCGAAGTGCCTAAAATATGATGAGACGTCTTCGACCTGCTCTCGATGCAGGTTGGCAAGCGAAATCATTGCCGGAGGCATGAAACAGCTCTTCAGGAATGAGAAACTCGGAAGTGATGTCGTTCTCCTTCTTCAGGAGAGCGATTCGCTTGATTTTTACAAGGATGATCATAAGCTTGTCAACCCGGTTGAGGGGTATGCCATAAACGGACTTCTTTCTTTTGTCTCAAAGAAGAATTCTCTTTCACTCTCCAAGACCTATTTCACCTATGAAGAACTTTCTTCATTTCTTTCTCTTTTCGGAATGGAAAAGAAATCGGATGATCAGAATCTTCTGAATTATTATCTTTCTCTTTATTCCACTCAGAAAGGAAATTCTGAAATCGGCATCCAAATGAAGACGATTCTTTCTTCTCTTCCGGTCATGGAGAAGACGACCAATCTTCCCTCCACGTTCGCTTTGATGGCCTCGACTGATTTCGATCTATCGAATCATTCCTATGAATGGATTCTTCTTTCCATTGAGGATAAAATTCTATGATTCAGAAGACTCTTTATCCTTCGAAACTCGGAAATATCCTTATCACAATCAAAGATGAGAAACTTCTCTCTCTATCCTTTTCTGATGAAAGAGAGATGAAAGGAAATGAATTCGAGTCGATATGCAAAACAAAAGTCCTGAAATGGCTGGATGACTATTTTTCTAAAAAGAATCCAAGGATTGATTTTGACTATTCTCTTGAAGGATGTACATCCTTTCAGAAGGTCGTTCTTGAGGAGACGATGAACATCGGTTATGGAAAGACAATCAGCTATCTGGAATTGTCTGAGAGAGTAAAAGAAAAACTCCATAAGGAGAACATGTCCTGTCAGGCCATCGGACAGGCACTCAAAAAGAACCCGATTGCTCTTGTCATTCCCTGTCACCGCATTATCGGAAAAGATAATTCCCTTGTCGGCTATGCCTATGGAATCCAAGTGAAAAGGGAATTGCTTCAGATAGAAAAATCATCGATATGAACTTAATTAAATGATTTAGACGTTTTTTATCCGAATAGCAAAATGCTCCTGGTCGATTCTCTCTTGACGCTATTGACAAATAAAAAACGGTGAAGTGATTTCTTCACCGCCATGTATTTACTTCTTTTCGATTGGATTCTTCAGCATATAGGCAAGACCGACCGTGTTTTCTCCGCAGTGGCAGCAGATGATGCCGCTGGCCTCCACAGGAATTAGGATCGTGTTTCCAACGAGTTCTTTCAATTCATCCTCGATTTTCTTGACGCCGTATTCTCCGGTGACATGCGGAATCATGATCGGATAGGAGAAATCGATGTTGTCCTTGTCAAACTGTTCCTTGAATTCCGAGACCATCTTGCTGATTCCCTTGGATATGTCTTTTCCGCGGACAAGAGAATGGACGCTCATCTTTCCTTCGGATAATTCAACAATCGGATGAATTGAGAATTTGTTTCCCAAAAGATAGGTCATGCCAGAGCATCGTCCTCCCTTGTGGAGGAATTCCATCGTCTGAATGACGAATTCCATGGAAACTTTCTTTGTTCTTGCTTCATGGTTGCGGATGATTTCCTCGACTGTGAGATTCTGCTTGAAATCCTCACAGATGCCAATCGCCTCCAAGGCGACGCCGCTCGAAAGACTTAGAGAATCAAGAATTGTCACTTTGTCTTCCAATCCCATGGTTTTGACAGCGATGTGGGCGTTGTTGTTGATGGAAGAAATATAGGAAGAAATCGGCATATAGAAAAGGTGATCCACATCTTTCGTCTCTTTTTCGAGCATCGAAGAGATTTCTGGAATGTTCAATGCGGAAGTCTTTGGAAAAATCTTTGTCTGCTTATATTTCTCGATAATTTCGCTGGATGTGATTTCCTTGCGGTCAAGGTATTGTCTTTCGTTGAAGTTGACAACGAGGTCTGTGACACCGATGTTGTACTTGGAATAGAAATCAAGCGGCAAATCGCAGCTGGAATCGACAATTAATTTGTAGTTTGACATTTTTAACCTCTCATTTGTGCTAATATATATTTTAGGTAAAAAGAAAGTTGATGTCAAAAATTATATGGCCGAACTATTGTCAAACTTATCCTACGAAGAGAAAAAGAGCCGATTCCTCGCTTTCATGTTCTCCCTTGACGGCGAAGAGGATAATGAGATGATTCTGAAGAGATTGGAAAAAGAACACCCCGATAGCAAGCACCTCCTCCATGTTTCCAGATTCATGAATCATCTTTCTTCCTGGACTCTTCAGGCAAGCGATGATCGGGAACCCATCTCCTCCATGAAGAAAGCCAGCCGCTACTTCCAAAGGGACGATATCCGCAATATGGGAATCTATATTGTCCGCTATTATGGAGGAAAGGAACTTGGGGCTAGCCATCTTGACCAGGTCTACTTCAAAATGACGATGAAATTGTTTGAGGAATATAAAACCATATCCAAGACAGGAGGAAATAAGAAATGAAAATTGCCATCTCTGCCGAATCGACCATCGATCTCGATGAAGAACTTCGAAAGCAATATGATATCCATATCGTCCCATTTACGATCATCATGGGCGATGAAAGTTATTTAGATGGAAAGGTTCATTCAAAGGACTTGTTCGAATTTGTGGAAAAGACAAAGAAGCTTCCAAAGACAAGCGCTGTGAACCAATACCAGTACGAAGAACACTTTTCTTCGCTCCTGAAGGAATATGACGCAGTTCTTCATTTCTCCTTATCTTCGAAAATCTCTTCAGCTTATTCGAATGCTCTCCAGGTCTCTTCCAAATTGAAGAATGTCCATGTCTTTGACACCAAAAGCCTTTCGACTGGAATCGCTTTACAGGCGATCTACGCTGCAAAACTCAATCGTGCAGGATTCTCCTTTGAGGAAATCATCCAAAGGGTCGAGAAACGCATTCCTTTCGACCAAGCGAGCTTCTCTTTGGAAAGTGTCCATTTCCTTTATTTGGGAGGAAGATGCTCGATGCTGAAAATGCTTGGTGCTAATGTCCTTCATCTTAAACCGGCAATTCTTGTCAAAGATGGAAGCATGGTTCCGGGGAAGAAATTCCGCGGTAATATGAAGAAAGCGGTGATGGGCTATCTTGATGAGATTCTTGCTCAGTATGATAATCCTGACCGGGAAGAAGTCTTTATCACCTACTCCTCTGCTCCAGATGATGTTGTCAGGGAAGTCGAGGAAAGATTGAAAAAAGAAGGCTTCCGTCATATCCATAAAACCTTGGCCGGAGGAACGATTTCCTGCCACTGTGGGCCGAATTGTCTTGGTGTCTTATATTTCAACGATGGCGAACATGTTCTCGCCTAAGAAAGGATTCTATCATGTCTAATCAAAACAAAGCCGATACCTCCAAAGCGAGCTATCTTCCGAAATCCGGTCTCGCAAAGGGAAGCCGAGTCGATCATGCTGTCGCTGTCATGTCTGGAAAAGGAGGAGTCGGAAAATCCTTCACTTCGTCCTATCTGGCTGTTGCCTTGCAGAGAAAGGGATACAAGGTCGGTATTCTTGATGCCGATATCACCGGTCCATCGATTCCATTTTCCTTCCATGTCTCTGGACCGACTTATTCGAGTGACGGCATCATCTGCCCGGTGAAATCCAAGACGGGCATCGAAATCATGTCGAGCAATCTTCTTTTGGACAATCCAGAGGATCCAATTGTCTGGCGTGGAAGCATGATTTCGACTCTGATTGAGCAATTCTATTCGGAGGTGAAATGGGATGTCGATTATCTCATCATCGATTTGGCTCCTGGAACCGGGGATATTTCCTTGACTGTCTTCCAGAAAATCAAACTGAGTTCGGCTGTCTTGGTCACGTCTCCGCAATCCATGGTCAATATGGTGGTCGAAAAATCAGCCAAGATGGCTGAGATGCTCTCTGTCCCGCTTCTTTCATTGGTCAACAATATGGCCTATGTGAAATGTCCGCATTGCTCTGAACGCATCGATATCTACGGAAAGATGGATTCGAATCTTTCCAAGAAACATGGCATTCCTGTCTACGATGAAGTTCCCTTCGACAAGGAAATCTCCAAGGCCATGGATGAAGGCAAAATCGAAGACCTTCATGTTTCCTATCTTGACTCGACTGTTGATGCCATCATTCAGAACAGCATCGAATCGGATAAGAACTGAATATGAATGAGAAGGAGAGACTCGAAGCTTTTCTGACGGGCTTCAAAGAACTTGAAAATGAATTGATCGGACTGGCGAAAATCAAGGAAGAGGGGCATGTCTCCTTTTCACGTGCTCTCAACGAGGTCTATTACCGTCATGCCTCGCCTCTTCTTCTCCGGTATGAGAATTACGATTTCCTCAAGACCGCAAGCGACTTGAGGAATATTCTTTCACATGAAAACAATATCTGTGTGCCATCGGAGGAATATGTAAAGAAATTCCTCTCCCTGAAGGATTCCATTCTTCATCCTGCGACCTGCTATTCGATCTGCACAAAAAAGATTTTTTCATGCACGATCGGAGATCCTCTCGAAGAGTGCCTGAAAAAGATGGAATATCATTCCCTTTCGCATCTGCCATTGCTCGATGAGGATGGGTGTGTGCAGGGTGTTTTTTCCCGGTCGACACTTTTTGATTATGTCAGCATGAACGAATCTATCCGTGTGGACAAGAATACGAAAATATCTCTTTTCGAGGAATTCCTCGATTTGGATGAACATCTCAACGAACGGTTTCTTTTTGTGAAAAGGAATGAACGGGTTGATTTTGTTTATCCTCTTCTTTTTAAGGAAAAAGAACATGAAAAGAATGTTTCCCTTCTTTTCGTGACGGAGCATGGAAGAAGAACGGAGAAACTTTTAGGAATCATCACCATGACGGATTTGGCAAAAAGAAAGAACTGATTCAGCTGGCCTTCTTGATTCTTAAATAGACGAAGCCGGTCTTGATGCTTTTCGAACTGAGGGATGCGATTGTGAACTGGATACTGACAAGATCTCTTGTGTATCCATTTTTTTGTGTGATGGAGAGAACTTCGACTTTGCCAGGCGATAAAAGCTTTGTCTTGGCTAGCGAGGTCTCGCTTGAAGTCGCGAGGGCGAGATATTCATTGCTGCTTAGAGAAAGAATGTCTTTCAAATCGATTGTCGTATTTTCTTCGACTTGATATTCTCTTGTCGATTCATCAAAATTTTCGTTTTCTTTGAAGGAGATGTCTGAAGAAGAGAACCCAACTTTCGACCCAGTATATTCGAGTGTGACTGTCTTTGTCTGTTCCTTAAGAGTGGATGTCGAATCCTTTGGCTGAATGAGGAATTCGATTTGGCTTTTTGTGGAATAGGTCTTTTCGTTTTTGTCGTTGACCCCACCATCATAGATGGCCTTGACGGCCTTTATTTTTGTTTCATCGACAATCGAAAACATCTCTTCCTCTGCAGCCTTCAGGGAATAGGTGAAATCCTCTTTCTTTTCTCCGTTTGCAAGATGCATGGCTTGGCTGAGTACCACCTCATCGTCTTTTATGGTCTCGGATGAAAGGAAGGCGAAGACTTCATCCTGGTATGTATAGTCCAAAGACTTGAGTCTTCGATACATCGGATAGAGAAGTCTTGTGAATTCCTCGTCATGAAAGTCGTCGAAATAAAAAGAAAGCAAGGCACTTTTCTTTGTTTGGAGATTTTTGTTGTCCGTGTTTGCGCCATATGTTTTTTCTGCCTGATAGAGGACATCGCTTTCCTTGATCAATTGGACAATCGAGGATTTTTCCCCATCAAAGCTGAAATCCTGTTTTGCCTTTTTCAGATTTTCGAATTCGCTGTAGGCAATGGCTGCACTTCCGTCGTTTTTGATATCATCCCTGTTTAAGGAGAGTGAAAGAACATCATAGGTTTCATCCTTGTCCTCCCTTGTTCCTTCGATGACAAAGGATAAGTTCGAGAGAGGATGAGATGAGTCGTCTATTTCCATATTTAGATAGATTTTTGTGATGCTTGTCGGCAACTGAAACGAAACATCAAAAGAGGAAGAAGCGATATGATAGGTGTAATTCGTGATTTTTTCCTTGTAATAGCTGTTGATGAATTTCAGGATTGTTTCATTGACACGAAGAGAATATCCATCCTCCGTTTTTTCTTCGATGAGGTAAGAAGAAAGCATGCTTTGAAGCTTCAGCAGCCCATCTTCTGTCAGATAGGAAGAAAAATCGACATTTTCATTCTCGCTCGAGAAGGAGGAAGAGAACCTGTTATACAGGGATAAGAGAAGACTTGCCATGTCGAAATTCTGGAAGGCAAAAGGATGAAGAGAATCTGCTTCATCATTGGAGAAATTCATATCAAGGCTTGTATAAAAATCTGATTGACCTGAAGCATAAAAACATATATCCGTCAATGAGGAAAAATCGTTCAGGGAAAGGTAATCGAGATAGGAACTATCTATTTTTTCAAGGAGGGAAAGAAGAATATTCTCCTTGAGCTTCAATGTTTTGTTTGCCGCCGATAGGAGAACGTTTCTAGAAAAAAGATCATTGAAGAATGTGTTGACATCAGCTCTTGTCTTTATGAAATCACCCTCGTCATTTTTATCTGCGATTGTCAACTCCAATGGAAGCTTCAACGTGGAATAAGTCGAATTCCTGCTCGTATCGAAAAGCTCCATCTCATTGGATCCGGAAAGGCTTCCTTTGACTTTTCCGAGATCTATATTGATTTTGCATGGGTAGACCACTCCTTTCGTGTAATCATAGGAACGAAGGTCATCCATCATCATTTTAACGGATTCGAATTGATCTTCCAATGTCGCATAAACTTCGAAGGAAAGAATTTTTTTTGTAGAAGCATCTTCTTTTGCACTGACCTGGATTTTTCCATTTCCTTCTTTGAGGGCCTTCACGAGTCCGTTTTCATCGACTGAAAGAATCTCTTCATTTAGGGAGAGAAATTCCACTTCGTCTCTGATCGACCCATAGACATGACAGGAAAGCTGAACGGTCTCATTGATTTTTAGACTGCTCTTGTTTTGCTCGACTTCCACCACGAGGGTGGATGCATCCTTCTTTGCATTGCTGTTTTGACCATTCGACGAACAGGAAGACAAAATCACTCCGACTGTCGACAGAAAAAGAAAAATATATTTTTTTTGCTTCATAGATTGATTCATCTCCTTTTTTTCGATGTCAATGGTTCCCATTGCCAAGAGTTGTTGTTATGACACATATTCATTATAATATACGTGGCTTTAAAACTATGATTAAAATTGCGATTGTTGAGGATGAGAAGAAAGCGGCCGACGATCTTACGGCGATGCTGAAGCGATACAGCCATGAAAATGCCATCGACTTCGAAATCGCCTGGTTTTCCAATGGCGAAAATTTCCTCTCCTCGGATATGAGAGACTTCAATATCGTCTTCATGGATATTCAGATGCCGAATATGAATGGGATGACAGCCGCCAAGGAAATGCGGAAATCATCTCCTGACAATGTGCTCATCTTCGTGACGGATCTTGCCCAGTATGCCATCCGTGGCTATGAGGTCGATGCGATGGATTTCATCGTCAAGCCTGTGAACTATTCCCATCTCTCGCTTCGATTGGAAAAACTCATCAAGATTCTTTCACAACAGAACGAAGAGAAAATCACGGTCAAATCCGGTGATGGCATCCAAGTCTTTTCTTTGTCGGAGATTCTGTATGTGGAGATCATGAATCATAAACTGATTTATCATACACTGAAAGGAAATTTTTCGACGACCGGATCCCTGAATGAAATCGAAAAGAAATTGGAACCGTTCAATTTTTCCAGATGCAATCACTGCTATCTCGTCAATCTGCGGCATGTTTCCCATGTCGATAAATTTACCCTTTTTGTCGGAAACGAATCCTTGATTATTTCCCGAAACAAGAAAAAGCAGTTCATGGACGACCTGACGGATTATTTAGGAAAATATAACTGATGAATGTCACAATCGAATATTTCCTGAACATGAGCCTCGAAGCGCTTCATCTCTTCCTTTGTCTTCTTTTTTCCTCTTCCATGAAAAAGAGAAGCGGTTTCTATTGGAAAGGCATTCTTTCCTTCCTGGTTTTTGTTTCCCTTTCCTTTTTTTCCTATGGCATCGATGTTGGGAATTCGATTCTTTCGAATACGCTCAACTATTCTCTGATCTTTGTTTCAGGTGTCTGCTTCCTTTTCCTTCTTTTTGACATCCATTTTGTCTCCGCACTCTTTTTTTCTGTTCTCAGCTATAGCTATCGGCATCTGATTTATCTTTTCTGGCAGCTTCTCAGTTATCTATCTGAGGCCTGGTTTTCTCTTGATATGTCTTCTTTTTCTTATGTGTGGCTTCTTTTGGCTTTCTTATCTGGACTTGTCTATGTTCCTTTGGGCATCATTTTTTACCGCCATATCAAGGAATACCCGAATGTCGTCCTTCCGACAGGAAAAATCATTTTGGCCGCCTCCCTTTCCCTGTTCATCAATATCGTGTTGAATAATTTTGCGCTCTATTATGATTTCTCTTCCATGTCGCCTTCTCTCCCCTATGTTCTCAACCTATCTTCCTTTATGGCGACCGCCATGCTTCTTCTCATCCTATTTGGAAACGTCAGGGAAGCGAGCTTGCAGGATGAAATCAGGGCCATCAATCAGCTTCGCTATCAGGAAGAAAAACAATATCATCTCAGCAAGGAATCCATCGATCTCATCAACATAAAATGTCATGACTTGAGACATCAGATCCGTGATCTGAAAAATTCCGGAAAGGTCGTTTCCAAAGAGGAACTTACGCAAATCGAAGATGCCATTCGCATCTACGATACACGTGTCAAGACAGGAAATTCCTCTCTTGATGTCATTCTTCAGGAGAAATCCTTGATCTGTCAAAAGAACAAAATTATGTTCGACTATATCATCGATGGAAAACAACTTTCCTTCATGAAAGAAAATGATATTTATTCTCTCTTCGGAAATATTATCGATAATTCCATTGAAGCCTGCATGAAAATTCAAAAGGAAGACATGAGAGTTATTCGCTTGAAAATCAAATCGACGATGAATGGCGTTCTTGCGGTTGCTGAAAATCCTTATGTCGGTGAAATCAAAATGAAAGACGGGCTTCCCATCACCTCGAAGGGCGATGACCGCTATCATGGATATGGTCTAAAGTCCATTGCCCATCTTGTGAGGTCTTATCATGGGACAATCAAAATCTCCACTGACAATCAACTCTTTGTCCTGACGATGTTTTTCCTGAAGTAGGATTTCGAGTAAAATAGAAATTACTGAAACTTTTTTTGAAGAATGGAATCTCCTAT
The DNA here is from genome assembly GCA_963612025.1 of bacterium. Taxonomy (GTDB): domain Bacteria; phylum Bacillota_I; class Bacilli_A; order RFN20; family CAG-288; genus Enterosoma. The sequence continues at coordinate 20,453 of CAVDUB010000006.1, read as the reverse complement.
AGGCTAACTATGTCTTGTATTCCAAGACTTTCTGGTAGGTTTGATTTTTTTGATATCGTCAAACCAGTTTTGAGATTTCATTTTTTTACTTGCAGATTACGAAAACGCTATTTCTTCAAGTCCGGTATTTTGTCATACATGAATGTCTCATTCCCGTCTTCATATTGGTATTCCAATTCCATTCATACCAAGCGAGTTCTTTATCGCTTTCCCAGAAAGTCTTTCCTTCCGAGATTGGATCCTTGAGGAACTCTTGATTTCAAAGGAGTCGTCATAGTCGATGAGATCGTTATCCTTACTCAATAAACAGACGTAATATTCATCATCTACCACTCGGACTTTCCATTTACGGAAGAAGAAATGATATCTTCCTTCCTTCAGCAAGTCGCATTCAAGAAAATAGATGTGGTCCTTATAGAAGATTTCGG
>CAVDUB010000006.1:0-19638 GCA_963612025.1 bacterium | reverse complement strand
TTATATTCTGTGGTCGTGACATGACCGTTCTTTGCTTTTGAACCTCTTGAAGACATTTACAAAACCTCCTTATTCAATGTTCCGTCCCAATTCAATAGTTTCTCCTGATAGGCAACGTCTCCTTTATTTTGGCTTCCAAACGATTCGTCATAGGGAATGATGCAGATATCATCGGGTATTCCTTGAATTTTGCTTCCGACACAAACCTGTTTTGAATTCGGAAATCTTTTTCTCAGTTCAGATAATCCGTTCAGGAATTCTATTTTGCATTCATCATTGTTGACGCCAAGTGAGGAGATGAAGAATATGGAGCCATCCATCAACCCTGAAAAACAGATGTCATAGCTGTCCGCATTGACCCATCCGACAGTCGGATAGACTTTAAAACCATAGGATTGGAGAAAGGCGCCAAACCATCTTGATGCTCCGATGGCATTGATGAGTTGCCAAACCTGCATCGAATCATGCATGGAAAAGTCTGGTGAGCAAACTCCATAGTATCCAGATGCCTTGTGCATGAACGGAAACGGATGGTCATACTTGGATTTCAGAACGGAATCATAATTGAAGGAATGAATGATCTTTATTTCGGCATTCTTATCTTTGAGAGAGATGTTTTTTGGATTGATCAAGAAAAGATTTGTATTTATTCTTGAGATTTCCAAGGGTTCCTTCTTGATGAAGGGAATGCCAAAATGATCCTTTGGCCAGTCATTTGGCAATGGCCGAACGACCGAAACGTAATCAGAATTTTTATAGATTGGCATAAAATAGCCTCCATTTTTTCTATCAATCGAAATAGAATCAGGCTATAATATCCATGGACTTGAAGGATTATAGCCTTTGAGCAAATCATCTTCGTTGGCAGACGAGGGTGATTTTTATTTTGACAGCCGAATTCGACTTCGGTACTCGGCAGCGGCTCTGGATACATGGTATTTCTCGATGATTTCATCGACTTCCATACCGACTGTCGCTTCATATGGAATCATGACTTCTCCTGCGACGGCTTTGGTTTGCCATTCTATGCTTTCGTAGGCAGGCAAAATGTTGTTTTCAAAAACGAGCGTTTTATCAACAGGTTTGTAGCCTTTTAGATAAAGAAATAGATGGACGATTTCATGGGTGATATCCATTCGATAGCCACCGACGTTTCGATCATGGGCGCCTACGTAGATGGTATTCTTGATGCGAATTATGAAATGATTCTCTTCATCAATGATAATGTCGGCATGAACATTGGATTTCAATTCATTGTCTTCAACCACTTCGACCGAAGCCTGAGGAAAGATGGAATTGACGCGTTCAAGAGCTTCGATTGGATTGAAGGGTGAACATTCGTCGTAGCCAAATTCTTTCCTGAACATTTGCCCGAAAGAGATTGCTTCTTTCCGATTCATCGATATTGTCCAATAATCCATGGCTATGATTCCTCCTTGAGAATTTTCTCGATTTTCTCGATTTTCTCATCATTGAGATTCTCAAATGAACGCTGAAACTGAAAGGCCAGTTTTCTTTTTTGGCAGTCTGCATGGACCAAATTGATTTTGATTTGGATTTTTGATTCCTCGATGGCTTGTTTCAAATCTTCTTTTTCTTCCTCTGTAAGGAAATAATGTTTGCTGAGAGTGTCAAGCCAGTCGTTGGGGATGTTTTTCTTTCCGTTTTCCACAGCCGAAAGGAATGGAATGGAGACATCCAGTGCTTTTGCCATATCGGCCATGACTTCATTGTGCTCAGCTCTGATTTTCTTGATTCGTAATCCAAATTGTGTGTAACCCATAATTTTGCCTCGCCTAGAGAATATCAAAAATGACTCCTGCACGCAAGTGTTTTTTAACCTATTTTAGGTTTCAATATTGCAGTCGCATTATTGAAGTGCGGTATTGTTTTCATGATTTCGATTAAAAATGCCACAATATTGCAGTTAAGCACTTTTTGGTTAAAAACTATATTTTCTAATTGAATCCATCGATGTTCTTTTGCTTATCTGAATTTGCATGATTCGAATTCGGACGTGGTTAAGATACGAAAAAATGCAAAAAAAATGACATCCCGTTTTTCACAGAATGTCTCTTTTTTGCAATGGTGAGCCTGGAGTGACTCGAACACTCGGCCCTCTGCTTAGAAGGCAGATGCTCTATCCAACTGAGCTACAGGCCCAAATAGCCTTAGTATCTTATCTCAAACGGGCGTTGATTTCAAGACTTTTTTCAAAAAAATCTCTTCTTTTTGACTCGCATGATTCCTTCATTTTCCTCTCTATTTCATCGATTCATTCTATTCTTTTTGATTTTCTTGTAGAAGACTTGGAAATTTCATAAAATAGATAGGATTTAAGAGAGGTCTATCATGTTCGACAAAAAAACATTCAAACAATTACATACGCAGTTCAAGCATTTGGAAGAAAAAATCAAGGAATATGACCATATTGTCATCTATCGTCATACATCTCCTGATTTTGATGCCTTAGGCTCTCAAATGGGTCTATACGAATGGATCAAAGACAATTTCCCGAAAAAAGAAATCCACTTTGTCGGTGAAAACCATCCAACCTTTATGCCAGATCTTTTCCCTTATGCGGAGGAAGTGGAGGAAGCTTGGTTCCATCAACCTCATTTGGCAATTACGACCGATATTTCCAATCTTCCGCGCCTTTCCGGAAAGGAAACCCTTCCTTTTGCCAAGGAAGTCATCAAAATCGATCATCATCCGATTCCAGAGAAGAAGGAAGAGCAATTCGGAAACTATTTGATTGTCTATCCGGAAAGACCGGCTGCCAGTGAACTGATTGCGCTATTCTGTCTTTCGAGAAGCAAAAAATATGTGCTATCAAAGAAGGCTTGCGAATATCTCTATTGCGGGATTATCGGCGATACTGGAAGATTCCTTTATCAGGATACGGATGGGGCAACCCTGCGTATCGCAGCGGATTTGCTTGACCACGGAATCGATAAGACGGCCATCTATGACAAAATGTATGTCACCGATCCAAGAAGAATGAACATTCTCAAGTTCGTGTTGAACAATTACCAGCTTTCCGATAAGGGGACTTGCTATTTTATCTTCAAAAAGGAAGATCTGGAAAGTCTCCATATGACGAGCGATGAAGGGAATCTTCACATCAATACCTTCCGCAATATGAAAGGCGTGCGCGTGGTCTGTTCCGTCACCTGGAATGAAGCAAAGCAGGAATATCGAGTCTCCCTAAGAAGCGGACATCTCGTCATTGCGCCGGTTGCGACGAAATTCAATGGCGGAGGCCATGACTTTGCAGCTGGATGCAAATTGAAATCCCTCGATGAACTTCCGAGCCTCATCAAGGCTTTGGACGAAGTTCAGGAGGTTCATCCTTAATCAAGCGAATCAAACGGAGTGGCTTTGGCTTCTCCGTTTTTATATTCGACTTTTACATAGGTCTCTAAGTATAAATTCTCTTTTTCCTGTTCCTCCTGGTTGAAGACAAGATAAGAAATGGAATTTGTGACTGCATAGGATATTATTTTTGAATAATCATCCGCATTCTTTTCCTTTATAAAAAGAATGGAAGAATTCACCATGCTTTGTCCTTCCCTCATTTCAGAGAGGAAACGATAAGATTCCAAAGATTCAATCGATGTATTTTCTACCGTTTTGTTGAGAATCTCAATGTGGCTATCCTCCACTTTCTCAGAGAGATATTCGGAAAGTTCCTTTTTGGATCCGATATCCTCGAAAGAAGAACGATAATCGATGATTTTTCCTTCTCTGATGAAGACGAGCGAGGTTGAGGATAGGGAGAGAGAATATTGGCTTTTCAAAAAGGAATCCATCGGCATCATCTCGACAAGATAGGATGTGTCACGAATATAGCTTTTCAAAAGAAAGCCGAAAGTATCGCAGGACTGGCAGCCGCTCGCAAGAACATAAAGAAGCATTGTCGATTTCTTTTCCATCAGAAATTCATATTCATCTGTTTCGATAAGATGGAAAAAAGATTCCTGCTTTCCACGAACTTCCTTCGAACTTTCTGAGCAATGCAAAAGAGTGATTTTTTCTGTCCCGTTTGTCTTTGCACAGGAAAATAGAGGAAGGAGAGAGAAAAGAACAAACCACCTTTTCATCTGTGCAACCCTTTCAGATATTTTAAAGCGTGTTTCTTATCATAATCTTTGGCTTTTTGAGAAATTTCCAAGAGTGCTTTTTGATAGTTCTCATCGAGTTCATCTTCTGTTTCGACAGTTGAGGATGAACGAAGATTCTTGACTTCCGCATGAAAAGCAATCGAATAATAGAGATGATGGTCCTCATCGATTTTTGGATTTGTCTCATTAAGATAGACTTCCATGGAATGATAGGTTCCATTTTGATATTCGACAATGGTCGGCGTATACCCTGCCTTGTTTCCGTTATTATCGAGCTGATAGAAATCCTCATTGTAGAGATGAAATTTTTTCGAGAAATCAGCCCACATGGAAAGTCCAAGATTTCTTTCGCTTTCGTCACTCATTCTTTTTAGCCGATTGTAGCCATCGGTCTCATAATAACTGATTTCAAAGGAATCGTCTGCAAGCAGGAAATCGTAGAGAACATCTTCGAAAAAGCTCTTGCAGTCTGTACACCGTCTCCAAGTGTATAAGACAGACAGATAAGATGTCTCCTTGATTTCCTTTTCGAGCCTCGTGGTTGAAAATCCAAAAAGATCGAGATTTTTGGTTTCCTCGAGATTTTCGCTTGTATCCATATAATGATAGGAAACGGTGCCATTGTCTTCCGTCCCGCTTGTGTAGTCATTGAGCATATAGAGATTGATGGGATGGACCTTCACTGAAAAGGCATGAAGAAAATCATCATAGGAGTTTTGGGAATAGGCTCCGACATGGCTATCGATCAGTTTTCCGTTTTTATAAAACAGATAGGTCGGGGTTCCTGTGACTCTAGGGTACTGAAAAGCATAATCTCCAATCTGATTGGTTTCATCGTCATAGGCCTCTATGTAGGTCATATAGGTGACTTCATAAAGAATGGCAGAGGTCGATGAAATGTATTTTTGAAGATAGACGCGATCGTTTTCACAATAATTGCAGTAAGGTTTCGAAACAAAAATGACGCAATCCTCATAACGAGTGATGCTTCGGAGTTCCTCAGCGGAACGAATTGAAAAAAGCGTGGAGATATTCTTTGCTTTTCGAAGGAGAATTTTGTTTTTTTCGGCATTTGAATTCTGGCAGGAAGGCAAAGAAAAAGAGAGGAGTGAGACAATCATGAGAAAGATTCTTTTTTTCATCATTGCGTTCTCCTCTCTTCTTGGATTTGTTTTAGAGACCTAAGATTCTTGCAGTATCCAAGGCAATCATCAATTCCTCATCCGTTGGAATGACAGCGACTGGAATCTTGCTGTCTTTCGAAGAGATGATTCCTTCTTTGCCAAGGATGAATTCCTTGTTGAGTTTTTCATCGATTTTGATGCCCAGCGCTTCAGAAACGCATTTGAATGTTTCTGCACGATACAAAGGGGCATTTTCGAAGACGCCGGCAGAGCAGACGATCATATCGACATGACCAAGTTTGCCATAATACATCATGATGTAGTCAGCGATTCTCGAAGCATACATTTCGATGGCAAGTTTTGCTCTTTCATTACCCTCATAATAGGCTGCTTCGACATCTCTTGTGTCATTGCTGATTCCAGAGATGCCCAAGACACCAGATTTATGGTTGTAGGCGTTGTAGACTTCATCGGCACTCAATCCTGTGCATTTGCAAATATAGGGCATGCAGGACGGATCGATATCGCCAGTTCTTGTTCCCATCATGACACCGGCAAGAGGAGTCAATCCCATGCTGGTTGCGACAACCTTTCCGTCTTTTACGGCAGAGAGGGAAGCGCCCGAGCCGACATGGCAAGTGATGATGTTGCAGTGCTCCTGATTCGGGAAATATTCTTCTTTTGCATATTCAGCCAAATATTTGTGGGATGTTCCGTGAGCGCCATATCTTCTCACATCATATTTTTCATACCAGTCATAGGGAATCGCATACATATATTCCTTTGGCTCCATCGTCTGATGATAGGCGGTATCGAAGACGGCCACTTCGCCGACATTCGGAAGAGCCTTCTTGAACGCATCATAACAGGTGAGATGGGCTTCGGCATGAAGCGGATCGAGCGGAACAAGTTCCTTGATTTTGTCGTAGGTGTCTTGGTTGAACAAAGCGGAATCCGAGAAATATTTTCCGCCCTGGACGACACGGTTTCCGACACCGTTGATTTCATCGAAGGAGGCGATGACCTTCTCTTCAATCAATCCGTTGAGAACAAGTTTGACACCCTCGTCGTGATTCATGATTGGAAGGGTCTTGGAATTTTTATATCCGCCGGGCTTCTTGATGGTGAAAATAGCATCATCATGGCCAATTCTTTCGACCAATCCAGAGCAGAGAACTTTCATGAACTGACTCTTCTCTTTGATGGTTTTGGCCTTGGCGGCAGCCTCTTCCATTTCATAGAGTTTGAACTTGATGCTGGAAGATCCGGCATTGACACACATAATCTTGAATGATTTAGACATTTTTTTCTCCTATTTTTTACACTTTAAACATTTTAAATTCCTTTCGTGCCATTTACAAGTTAAAGAAGAATGAAATTCAAAAAAAACTGTGATATAATTGGAAAGATATTGGAGGCTTTTTATGAATCCCTACACCTTCTTTGAGAATTTTCTGCAGGGGCATTTGCCAGATGCCTATAAATATTTCGGCGTTCATAAAGTAAAAAGAATGGATAAGGAAGGTTTCCTCTTCCGAGTCTATGCTCCGATGGCTCAAAGCGTTTCATTGATCGGTGATTTCAATTCCTGGAAACCGGAGCCGATGAAGAAAGTCGATTGCCGAGGTCTCTATGAAATCTTCACTCCCTTTGCCAAGGAAGGGGACAAATATAAATTTCAGATCATGGGCTGCGATGGCTGCCTGAAAGACAAGCAGGATCCATTCGCATTCTCCGATGAACTTAAGGAACAGACTTGTTCCTATGTCGTGGATATCAATAAGATTGAAATCGACGATGAGGAATGGATGAAAAAAAGAGAAAGGAATTTCTCGAAGCCTGTCAGTATCTATGAGTTCCATATGGGAACATGGAAACGGAAGGCGGATAACACCTACTATTCTTATTCGGAATTGGCCGATTTGATGGTGCCTTATCTCAAAGAGATGGGTTATACCCATGTTGAGGCTCTTCCTGTCACATCCTATCCGAATGATATGTCCTGGGGATACCAGACAACGGGTTATTTCTCTGTTGATCGAAGATGGGGGACGTTGTCAGATTTTGCTGCCTTCGTTGAAAAAATGCATAAGGCCGGCATCGGTGTCATTATGGATTTTGTCCCTGTCCATTTTGCTGTCGATCCCTTCGGACTTGAGAAATTCGACGGTTCCTGTGTTTATGAATATGCCAATGAACATGAATTCTCTCAATGGGGAACAAAGAACTTTGATCTTGGAAAGGATCCGGTTCGTTGCTTCTTGATTTCCTCTTTATTCTATTTTGCGGAAATCTTCCATTTAGATGGTTTCCGATTTGATGCCGTGAGCAACATCATCTATTGGGATGGCAATGCTGACCATGGCGTCAATTCTGGTGCGGTGGAATTCGTGAAAAGAGCCAATGGCTATATGCATTCCATCTATCCGAGTGTCATGATGATGGCAGAGGATTCCTCTGCCTATGGACATGTCACCAAGGGAATGTTCGATGATGGTTTGGGATTCGATTATAAATGGGATCTCGGCTGGATGAATGATACTTTGAAATATTATGCCAAGGATCCGGTCTATAAAAAATATTGTCATAACCAGCTCACATTCTCCATGGCCTATTTCTATAGTGAGAATTTTATTTTGCCTCTTTCCCACGATGAAGTCGTGCATATGAAAGGGAGCATCATCAATAAGATGTGGGGCAATTACGATAATAAATTTGCCAATGTGAGGAATCTCTATGCATACCAATTTGCCCATCCCGGCAAGAAACTGAACTTCATGGGAAATGAATTGGCCACATTCGATGAATGGAAGGAATTCGAACCGATTGCCTTCAATGTTCTTGATTATCCGAAACATGCGGGTGTCCAAAGGCTTATCCGCGATCTCAATCAGATTTATATAAATCATCCTTGCATGCATAAGGATGAATATGATCCATTGACATTTGGTTGGATCATGGCGGATAATGCGGACCAGAGCGTTTACGTCTTCCGCAGAGAGTCGGAGAAGGAATGCATGATCTTCATCTTCAACATGACATCGAACTTCTATTGGGATTATGATGTCGGCGTTCCCTATGAGGGGACGTATGAGGAGATTCTGAATACGGACAAGGATGTTTATGGCGGCTGGAACCAATACAATGGCCTTCCATTGACGACACATGGCTCCGGAATCCATAATCAGAAATACCGCATCACAGTCAAGGTACCATCCTTTGGTGCGATCTATCTCTGCCATCGAAAAGAGACAAAGATGGAAGAACGGCCGTATGTCACCGTCGATGATAAAAAAACGGATGTGTTCGTTTCCGATAAAGCATAATTAAAGAGTCAGAAAACAGGGGAGAATTTGGCTTAGACTCACGTGCCAAGATTTTAATATGTTTCAGTTCAAAAAAGGCGAAAACTTCAAAAAAGAATTCATTACGACATTCACAGACCGCTGTGTCGAAAAATATTCCCGTGATCCGAAGGATCTCGATTACCATTCCCTTTATGATATCTTAGGGACGATGGTTCGTGACTATGCCAACGTCTTGGCAAAGAAGTGTAAGGAAGAAGTTATCCAGAACCAGGATAAACAGCTCATCTATTTTTCCATGGAATTCCTGATGGGAAGACTTTTGTCTACGAATCTTTTCAACCTGGATGTTCTTGATGAAGTCAAGGATGCCTTGAAGAGCATCGGCGTGGATTTTGATAAACTCAAGAATGAGGAACCGGATGCCGGCTTGGGCAATGGCGGCTTAGGAAGATTGGCTGCATGCTTCATGGATTCCATCGCAAGTCTTGGTCTTCCCGGACATGGAAACTGCATCCGCTATGAATACGGATTCTTCCGCCAGAAGATCAAGGATGGACAGCAGATGGAATTCCCGGATACCTGGCTTATCGAAGGCTTCCCCTGGGAAATTCGCAAGCCTGACGATTCCGTCATTGTCCGATTCTATGGCAACCCGGAAACCTATCGCGATGAAAACGATGAGATTCGCTGGCGTACTTCCAACAGCTATGCTGTCCGCGCCGTACCGTATGATGTTCCTTTGATTGGAAAGAGCAATGAAGTCATCAATACCTTGCGTCTTTGGTATGCGGAACCTGCTGATGAAGATCTTCCGACCAATGCCGATTTCAATGGCTATCTGAAGTTCATCCGCGATATCACACACGGACTTTATCCGGACGATTCCACCGAGGAAGGAAAACTTCTCCGTCTCCGCCAGCAATATTTCCTTGTCTCCGCCGGCATGCAGTTTGCCGTCAATCGTGAAAAGAAACTCTATGGAACGCTCGATCATCTTTATGATCATTACGTCTTCCAACTCAATGACACCCACCCGATCATGTCGATTCCTGAACTCATGAGAATTCTTATGGATGAGAATGGCTATGGCTGGGATGAGGCCTATCAGATTGTTTCGAAATGCTTTGCCTTCACCAACCATACCGTCATGCCCGAAGCCCTTGAGAAATGGCCTTGCCGCTATATTGGTTCTGTCGCTCCAAGAGTCTACATGATCATCGAGGAAATCAACCGAAGAACCCTTCAGCTCATGAGAGAAAAAGGCGTCTCGGAGGAAGCCATCAGCCATTCCAAGGTCATCCACAATGGAAATGTGAATATGTGTCAGCTTGCCATCCATGTCGCAACAAGTGTCAATGGTGTCGCAGGAATCCACACGGAAATTCTCAAGTCCCAGACTTTCAAGGATCTCTACAGTCAGTATCCGGAAAAATTCAACAACAAGACAAATGGCATTTCCCATCGCCGATTCCTTCTTGTCAGCAACCCATCCCTGTCTGATTACATCACCTCCTTGATTGGCGACTCATTCATCTATCATCCAGAGGATCTCTCTAAACTGACGAAATTTATCAAAGAGGACAATAAGGAAGTCTTCCTTACCCTCAATTCCATCAAGCAGAAAAACAAGATTGCTTCTTATGAATTGATCAAGAAAGTTTCCGGCATCGAAGTCGATCCCGAAAGCATCTTCGACACGCAGATCAAGCGTCTTCATGCTTATAAGAGACAGCTGCTGAATGTCTTCCATATCATTGACCGCTACTTCCAGATCAAAGACAATCCAAATGGAAATTATTATCCACATACCTATATCTTTGGTGCAAAGGCAGCTCCAAGCTATGTTTATGCGAAGAAAATCATTGAACTGATTCTTTCTGTCAGCAAGACCATTTCAGAAGATCCTATCGTTTCGAAATATATAAAGGTTGTCTTCCTTGAAAACTATGATGTTTCCAAGGCTGAGGTCGTCATCCCTGCCAGCGATATCTCCGAACAGATTTCACTTGCCGGAAAAGAGGCCAGCGGCACATCCAATATGAAATTTATGATGAATGGTGCCATCACACTTGGAACCCTCGATGGTGCCAATGTCGAAATCTCTCGCTTTGTCGGCGAAGACAATGCCTGCATCTTCGGTATGAGAGAAGAGGAAGTCAAGAAGATCAAATACGAGAATTCCTACAATCCTTGGGATGTTTACAATACGGATGCCCGTGTGAAGAGAATCATGGATTCGCTTTTGACAGATACGTTCTCTGACAATAAGGATCAATTCCGCATGATCTTCGACGAAATCATGTATCGCAACGACGAATTCATGGTCTTGAAGGACTTCGACTCCTATGCCCTTGCCTGCAAGAGAATCGAATCCTGGTATCTTGACCGTACCTCTTGGGGAAAGAAATGTCTTGCAAACATCGCTGCTTCGGGCTGGTTCTCGAGCGATCGTACGATTTCCGAATACAATCGAGATATCTGGCATTTGAAGAAGGTTCATTGATTCTTCTTCGCGTGATTGCCGGTTTATGATGATTTTTCTGCAGGAAATTTAGAATTTCTTGCAATAAAAGAAGACGATTACTATAATGTTTAGGCTTAATCTATTGTTTTACAGGAGTAATGAAAATGAAGCACACTTTTAAGAATGAAAATGGCCACCTTGATGCCGAAGTCAGTTTTTCCAAAGAAGAAGTCAGCAAGGCATCGGATAAGGCTGTCAATAAACTCATTGCCAATGTCGTTGTCCCCGGATTCCGCAAAGGAAAGGCTCCAAAGGAGCTTGCTTCCCGCTATCTTCACAATGATGATGTTGCCAACGAAACCATCAATGCCCTTTTGAGAATGCTCGACAAGAATTTCGAAGCGGATGAAGAATTCTCGAAATATGTCAAGGAAGGCAAATTTGCCCAGTCTCTTCGCCCGGATGTTTCCTTAAAGAAATTCTCCGCCGATGAAGCGGAATTCCTTGTAACCTACTTCCTTGCCCCGACAATCAAGAAATTGGGCGAATACAAGGGCTTGACCACTTCTGTCAAACAGAAGAGAGTCTTGGTCAAAGATATCGATGAAGAAATCAACCGTCTTGCCAAGGACAATGCTGAACTTGTTCCGAGCGAAAAAGAAGCTGAAATGGGCGATACCGTCAACATCGATTTCACTGGACTCATGGAAGGCAAGCCATTCGATGGTGGAAGTGCCACCTCCTTTGATTTGGAATTGGGTTCCAAGCATTTTGTCCCTGGATTCGAAGAACAGTGTGTTTCCCACAAGGCCGGCGACAAATTCGATGTTGCTTTGACCATGCCTGAAAACTATCCAGAACCATTGACTAATAAGCCAGTCGTCTTCAAGGTCACTCTCAATGCGGTCAAGACGAAAGAAGTTCCGGAAATCAATGATGAATTTGCCACAACTCTCTCTGGACAGTATGTTTCCAAGAATTTGGAAGAATTGAAGTCCAAGGTCAAGGAAAATTTGACCAGACAGTCCTTCAATACATACAAAAACGCTGTCGTCAATGATCTCCTTCTTCAGGTCAGAGAAGGCACAGAATTTGAAATCTGCCCAGAATATATCCAGTCTCTTCTCCAGTCCAGAAAGGAACAGGATGAAAATCAGATTGAGCAGCAGGGCCTTTCATTGGAAGAATATCTGAAGCTTGTCAACCAGACCATGGAACAGTATGAAGCCAACCTCAAGACCGGCTTGGAGAATGAAATCAAGTCTTCCTTGATTTATCAGGCTGTTGCCAAGGCTGAAGATATCAAAGCTCCGACTAAGGAAGACATCGAAAAGCAGATTGGTTCTCCGATGGATGAGTTTGTCAAGAACTTTGCCAACTACTATAAGGCACAGAAGATGTCCGATGATCAGATCAACAACCAGATCAACGGCTATATCAATCAGGTCTTCTCTTCCATTATGACTGGAAATGTTCAGGCCCGCTTGCTTGAACTCAATGTTCCGGAATTGATCAAGAAGGAAGAAAAACTTTCTGCTGAAAAAGAGGAAAAGAAAGAAGAAGCCAAAGAAGAAGCGAAAGCTGAATAGGATTTCTGAAAAATGAGGGGGACAGCAAATGTCCTCCTTTGTTTTCTGAGAATTTTGAAATTTAGCACTTGCACGTTGACATTGCTAATTTTTTAGATATAATATTAAAGATTTTATTGTGCTATTTATAGTGTAAGGAGGTGTGTGTATGCAAAGTTACGCTCCAAGAAGACTTTCTGTTCTTCCGAATAAGAAAAATGTCGGCTTGCCGGATGTCGAAATGAACATCATCGCAAGCAATGATTATGATATCAACCTTTTCTCCCGACTGAAGGAGGGAGATGAATTTGTCATGTCTTTATCCAATACCGATAATGCATATGGCGATTTCGATAATCTGATTCTTCCTGGTGTCCGTTCGACAGGATGCCTTTGCAAGGTCTTGTCGATTGCGACAGATCAAAATGGCGTGTTGAATGTCAAGGCGATTGGCAAGCAGCCCGTCGATCTCATCGACTTTGCTATCGATGACCTGACCAAGACCATCAAAGCCAGCGTCTCTTCCCATATTTATTATGAAAGAGAAGATTCCAAGATTTATGAAATGTTTGGAAAATTCACGGGCGACTATTTGAGCCTGCGAAAGAAATATCCACAGCTTCCCGAACTTCCGGATTTCTCCCAGACTGTTCCGGAAGTCAAGAATATTCCGTATCATATTGCGGCTTTTTTGGGAACCTCGGAACTCACCAAGCAGCTTATCCTCGAAGAAAAGGATCCTTTGGAACAGTTCCGCCTTGTGATCAATGATCTCGACAGATTCAATCTGGATTCCAAGATTGAATATGATATCCAGAGAAAGGTCTCAGAAGCCATCGACAAGAACCAGCGCGAGTTCGTTCTCCGTGAAAAAATGAAGGTGGTCAAGGACCAGCTGAAGGAATTCGATGGTGGCGATGCCATCGACCGCTATGAGGAATGCCTCACGAAGCATCCGGAGCTCTATCCTGACAATATCCAGAAGAGAATCCGTTCGGAAATCACCCGCGTCAAGGCTCTTCCCATGGGAAGCCAGGAAATTGGCGTCGCGACGAATTATCTCGATCTTCTGACGCATCTTCCATGGCGAGTCTCCTCGACGGACAATGAAGATCTCGACTCGGTTAAGAAGATTCTCGATGAAAATCACAACGGCCTTGAAAAACAGAAAGACCGTATCCTCCAATATCTCGCGGTCAAGCAATTGACCAAATCACTGAAAGCGCCGATTCTCTGCTTCTATGGCGCTCCAGGCGTCGGCAAGACATCCTTGGCGATTTCGATAGCCGCTGCCTTGGGAAGAAAGTTTGTCAAGGTTGCCTTAGGCGGTGTTTCGGATGAAGCCGAAATTCGTGGTCACAGAAAAACATATATCGGTGCTATGCCTGGCAAGATCATTTCCTCTCTGCAGAAGTGTGGGACGAATAATCCGGTCTTCTTGCTTGATGAAATCGACAAAATCGATGGCGGAGGCTATCATGGCGATCCGGCCAGCGCTCTTTTGGAAGTTCTCGATCCTGAACAGAACAAGAACTTCTCTGACAACTATCTTGATGAGCCATTCGATCTGAGCAATGTTCTCTTCATCTGCACAGCCAATGACATTTCCAAGATACCTGGACCTCTTTTCGATCGACTTGAGATGATCGAACTGAATACCTACACGAAGTTCGAGAAGATTGATATCGCCAAAAACCATCTGCTTGCTCTCGAAGAGAAGGATAACGGCATCAAACCAGGCATGATGGAATGGACGGATGAAGCTTTGAATTATATTGTCGAATTCTATACGATGGAAGCCGGTGTCCGTGAACTGAGAAGAAAAATTGGCACAATCGATCGAAAATATGCCGTCGATTATCTACGTAACCCTTCTCTCGATCATATCGTCATCGACAAGGAAGCTGTAAAGAAATATTTGGGTGCCGAAGTCTTCATCCATGAAAGAAACATCGACGATTCCCAGGTCGGTGTTATCAATGGCCTTGCGTATACCCAAGCCGGTGGCGAAGTGCTGAAAATCGAAGTCAACACCTTCCCTGGAAAAGGGCAGCTGATTCTCACAGGCAACCTCGGCGATGTCATGAAGGAAGCCTGCGAAACGGCTCTTTCCTATGTCAAATCCATCGGGCCAGATGTCGGAATCAATCCGGAATTCTTCAATTGCCATGATATTCATATCCATTTCCCAGAGTCGGCGACGCCCAAGGATGGTCCATCCGCTGGTGTTGCGACCGTGTTATGCATCCTTTCTGCCGTCTGCAATCTGAGAATCCGCAATGATGTTGCTATGACCGGAGAAGTCGATCTTCGAGGAAATGCCATGCCGATTGGCGGGTTGAGAGAAAAGTGCAATGCGGCGGCAAGAGAGCATATCAAGACCGTCTTCATTCCTTATGAGAATGACAAGGATAAGAAAGAACTTCCTAAGGAAATTTCGGATGCCCTGGAAATCATCGAAGTCAAGAAAGTCGATGATCTCTTCAAGGGTGTCTACATGGAAGATATCGCCTCCATGAAAGAACAGATTTACAAGGAGACGACGCCGGAGTCCAAATCCACAAAGAAGCCTGTGAAGAAAGCGAAGGACAAAGATGTCGAAGATTAGTTTCCAGAACGTGGAATTCGTCAAATCGGCTGTCGACAAGAAAGGCTTTCTGCTCGACCATCCCACAGTGACCTTCATCGGGAGGTCAAACGTGGGGAAATCGACCTTGATCAATGCGCTTGTCAAGCGGAAGAATTTCATGAAGACGAGCAAGACGGCAGGACAGACCAATATGGTCAACTATGCTCTGATCGATAAGTCATTCTATCTTGCGGATGTTCCGGGATATGGCTTTGCGACGTTCAAGAGAGATACGTTTGCCGGCTTGATGAAATCATTTCTCGAGGAGAATCCTGGATTGAAGAAGGTCTATCTTCTGATCGATTCCCGCCGTCTTCTTCTTCCTGCCGATGATGATTTTGCTTCCTATTTGGAATCCTTGAATCTTCCTTATGCGTTTGTCTTTACCAAAACAGATAAGATCAACATGAGTGAAAAGCATTATCTTGCCTTGCAGAAGGAAAAGCTGTCAGGCAAGGAGATGTTCGATGTCGGACTCAAGAAGGAACGGCTTTACCAGATTCTTCGTGATGATATCGTCAAATCCACAAAAGGGGCCTGAAAAGGTCTCTTTTTTTCTTGATTTTTCTTTTTTGCATGCTAGAATTTCTTTTAGGCGTTGATAAGAAGGGAAAGTTTTTCTTTGCTGAAAGAGAGTCCAGGACGGTGGAAGCTGGATAGCAAAAATTCTTTCTGTCGTCTTTGAGCCTGGGAGGAATCCTCTAAGTGCCTACTTAGAAAGTGCTAGGCAAAAGAAGAGCGGAAATTCCGAAGAGGGGTGGTACCGCGCAAGATCATTGCGTCCCTTCAGAAAATAAAATTTTCGGGGGACTTTTTTTATGAAAGAATTAGACAAGGCCTATGACCACAAGAAGGTGGAAGAAGGCAAGGAGCAGTTTTGGGAAGAAAATCATTATTTCGAGGCGATGAGAAAGGAAAATCTGGATAAGAAGCCCTTCAGCATGATCGTTCCTCCGCCGAATGTCACTGGCATTCTTCATATCGGACATGCCACGAACACGACGGTTTTGGACATCATTGCCCGATATAAGAAGATTAGCGGATATGATGTTCTCTTTCTTGCCGATATGGATCATGCGGGCATTGCCACACAGGCCAAAGTCGAAGCAAAGCTCAAGGAAGAAGGCAAGGATAAATACCAGCTCGGAAGAGAAGGCTTTTTGAAGGAAGCCTGGAAATGGAAAGAGGAGCACGGCGATTATATCTCCAAGCAGTGGCGCGCATTGGGTCTTTCCATGGATTACTCCAAGGAACGCTTCACCTTGGATGAGGGAATGTGCAAAGCCGTCAACAAAGTTTTCAAGAAACTTTATGACGAGGGCCTGATTTATCGTGGCGAGAGAATCATCAACTGGGATCCTGTCCTGAAGACGGCCTTGAGTGATATCGAGGTCCAGTATTCATCCGATAACGGGCATTTCTATTACTTCAAGTATTGGTTTGAAGACCACTCATCCTATCTGGAAGTCGCAACCACCCGTCCGGAAACCATGTTTGGTGATCAGGCCGTCGTTTTCAATCCAGATGATGAAAGATACAATCAGTATGAAGGAAAATTCGTCATCAATCCGGCCAACGGGGAAAAACTTCCTTTGATTGCTGATCGCTATGTCGACAAGGAATTTGGAACCGGCGTCATGAAATGCACCCCCGCCCACGATCCAAATGACTTCAACATCGCAAAAAGACATAATCTCAAATTCGTCAAGACGATGAGAGAAGATGCCACGATGAATGAAAATTGTCCTGCCGAATATGTCGGACTTGACCGCTATGAATGCCGCAAGAAGGTTGTCGAGAAGATCAAGCAGCAGGGAGACCTTATCAAGATCGAGGATATCGTCCACAATGTCGGCCATTCGGAAAGAAGCAAGGCCGTTGTCGAGCCGATGCTTTCCAAGCAGTGGTTTGTCAAGATGGAACCTTTAAGCAAAGCCGTGATGGAAATGCAGGATTCAGAGGATAAGAAGACGACGTTCTTCCCCAAGCGATTCGAACATATTTTCTATCAGTGGCTCGAAAACACCCAGGACTGGTGCATTTCCAGACAGCTTTGGTGGGGACACCGCATTCCTGTCTATACGCATAAGGTGACCAAGGAAGTCATCTGTTCGGAGACACCGCTCGATCCGAATGAATACGATCAGGATCCGGATGTCTTGGATACATGGTTCTCTTCGGCTTTGGCTCCGTTTGCCTTCCTAGGCTGGCCGGAGAAAACGGCTCTCTATGAGAGATATTATCCGCTTGACGTCATGGTCACAGCCTATGACATCATCTTCTTCTGGGTCGAAAGAATGGCTCTCGATGGTGTCCATTTCACCTCCAAGATGCCGTTCAAGAAAGTCTATATTCACGGACTTGTCCGCGATAGCCAGGGAAGAAAGATGTCCAAGTCACTCGGAAATGGCATCGATCCGTTCTATGTGATTGATAAATATGGCACGGATTCTCTCCGCTATGCATTGGCAACCGGCGGCACGCCTGGTCTTGACATCAATTTCTCTTTCAATAAGGTGGAAGCGGCCCATAATTTCCTCAACAAGATCTGGAATGCCTCCCGCTTCATTCTTTCCATGCTTCCGGAAGACTTTGTCCCTGGGGAAGTCAAGGAGGATGACCTTTCCTTCCTTGATGCGTGGATCTATTCGGAGTTTGACCAATTGGTCTCCTCTGTCAAATCCAACATGGAAAAATATGAACTTGGCCAGGCGGCCGACTATCTCTATTCCTTCGTTTATGATGAATTCTGCAGCATCTATCTCGAATACTGCAAGGTCACTCTGCAGAATGCCTCCGAGGAACAGAAGAAGACCACTTACAATGTTCTTGCCTCTCTCTTGAAGAAGATATTGATTATTCTCTTCCCATTTGCCCCATTCATCAGCGAGGAAATCTATTCCAAACTCCCGAACAGCAAGAAATCCATCTATGAAGAAGAATATCCTTCTGAGAGCAACTTTGCTTATAGGAAGGAAGATATTCAGCTTGCCAAGTCTCTCAATGATGCCATCAAGATGGTTCGCAATCACAAATCGGAACTCTCGATGGCTCCCAATGCACCCGTCGAACTGGGTTTCTTCGGAAAAGAGGAAGACTTTGCCAAGGTGAAGAATTATCTTTCCCGTTTCTCGTTTGCATCGGATATTGTTCTGCTCGAGAATAAGAACGATGATCTTTCCTACTTCGCTTCCTTTGCCTTGGAAATCAAGGAAGAGGAGACGGTGGAAGCCAAGCAGAGAAGAGCCAAACGCATCGAATTCTTAAACAATGAGATCGCCCGCAGCGAAAAGATGCTCTCCAATCCAAACTTTGTTTCGAAGGCCAAACCCGAGAAAATTGCCTTGGAAAAGGAAAAATACGAGAAGTACAAAGAAGAACTTGCAAAATATATGAAGTAAATTCGAAGAAAGCCTCCTTCATTTGACAATATATCTATGAAGGAGGTTTTTCTTATGAGGAAAATCGAGGAAGCGGAAGAGAAGAGTCTTCAGGGAGGAGAGGCCATCACCCTGAGTGCCATCATGGCCATGCTGGCCATCGGCATTGTCAGTGTCGTCTGCTATAAGATGTTTTTTGCCAAGGACGGAGGAAAAGTTGCATTGCCAGGCGGTTTCACGTTCCAATGGGGAGACTAGAGAGTCCCTATTTCGAAACAGGTTCGCTCAAGCCAAGAGAAAAAGCGCAGCAGAATGGGATTTCCTCCTTGGAGGATTTTGAACTTCTGGCATTGCTTCTCCACACCGGAATCGGTAAGGAAAATGTCATTCAGTTTTCCCAAAGGCTTCTTTTGGAGAAAGGAGGCCTTTGGGGTGTCTTTTTTTCCACGGATCTTCTCTCCGAAAAGGGAATCAGCAAGGCAAAAGGATATACTCTTTATGCGATTGCCGAAATTTTGAAGAGACTCCCTCTTGAAAAGATGACGGAGATTCAGACCGAAGACGATGCTGTCAAGAAAAGTGAATTCTATTTCATGAATCAGTCGACTGAAGTCTGCCTCTGCCTCTATTTGGATCAGAAAAAAAGAATTCTTAAGAGAGAGGTGTTCCAATCCGATGAAATACGCCATGTGTATGTTCCGATGAGGACGATATTGAAGAATGCAATTCATTCCAATTGTTCTTTTCTTCTCTTGCTTCACAATCATCCATCGGGCGAATTGCGCTTTTCGAAAATGGATGTCGATTTCTCAAACCTGCTGTTTGAGAAATTGCTTTTGATCGATGTCATCCTCCTTGATTCCCTTGTTGTCGCCTCGACCGGGCACATTTCGATGCGAAAAAAGCGCTTGGGGCCATTTGAAAGTGACAAACAAGAGAAAACAAAAGAAATTCCATTGAAAAAGAAAGACTTATAGAGATATAATACCTGACTTTGGTAACAAACCCTAATCTGAAGTGTTAAGGTCGACGTTCTCCAGG
>CAVDUB010000005.1:0-81194 GCA_963612025.1 bacterium | reverse complement strand
ATCGTCAATTTCCTCTACAACGCCAACGGCATCGTCGAGGTTTCCGCAGTCGACGAACAGAAGAATATTCTCAAAGCTGAAAAACAGAAATGCGACAAGACAGTCGAAGAAATTCTTGAGATGCTGAATCGGAAAGGGACTTCTTCCCACTCGAATGGGAATGTTCCAATCGAACTCACGGTTGTGATCGATACATCCAGTTCGATGAAAGGCCAGCCACTCGAGGAAGCCAAGAGAGAAGCTTTGAACTTTCTAAGGAAATTCGAGAAACAGCAGAATATAAAAATTTCCTTTGGCGAATTTGCCAATTCGACGCAATATGTTATACAAAACACGAGTAATTTCGCATCTGTCAAGAATGCCGTTTCTCAATTGAAAACAGGAAATGTCGGAACAGGAAATCTTGCCTGCCCCGTTGGAAGATTCTCCAAGGATTTCCAAGGCTCTGGCCTTCGGTTCCTCGTTCTGCTTACGGATGGAAAATGGGTTCATCAGGATGCTGAAATCAAATACGCCGACACAGCCAAAAAGAATGGAATCATCATCTATGGCATCGGGACTGCCGATGCAGATAAGGAATTTCTGGACAAGATTTCTTCGCATGGCGGAATCAAGGTTGATCTATCGAATCTTTCTTCTGCCTTCGATGAAGTTGCCTCTTCCATTGCGACAGAGATATCTGCTGCTTCTCTTCAGTAAGGTCGAATGAGGATGCTTTTCTCTTTCCTGCTATTTCGTAAATGAATTGCGCAGGAAGTTTTTTGTGACCCTATTTCTTCCATTCACGCCTAGAAAGCAACCACTGACCTTCTTTTTGTGAATTGGGAATGGAAATGATGTTCACTCTCTCTTGAAAGGAGGAAAAAATATGATATTCGAATTCATCGTATCGGATGAAGAAAAAGTCTGTGCCTATTCGAAAGAAAGAACGCCTTTGATTGATAAAATCGAAAACCTCTGCCAGGAAAAGAAAATTCAGGCAAAGAATCTTTTCGGCTATCTTGAGAAGGATATTGTTTTTCTTAATCTTGACGAGATTTCCTATATTTCGATTGAAGATGAGAAGACCATCGCCCGCATCGGCAAGAGAAAGTATCAAATCAAGGAAAAAATCTCTTCTTTGGAGGAAATGCTTGGAAAAGACTTTATCCAAATCAATCGATATGCACTTGTCAATATCCATCATATCGCACGTTTTGATACATCATGGAATGGGAATCTTGTGGTTTATCTAAATGATGGGACAAGAGATTTTGTGTCGAGAAGAAGAATCAGATCATTAAAGGAAAGGATTGGAATCAAATGAAAAAATACGTAAGTGAATTTTTAAAAAGAGGAGCCTTGTTTGGAGGCTTAGGCCCCATCATTGCCGGATTTGTCTATATGATTATCGGCTTTTCTGGAACGGAATTGAAATTGGAAGGATATCAGATTTTTGTTGCGATTGTGACATCCTATCTTTTGGCTTTCATTCAGGCAGGTGCAAGTGTTTTTGAACAGATCGAGGAATTCTCCTGTTTTAAAAGTCTTCTCATCCATATGCTGGTTGTCTATTTTGCCTATCTTTTTACCTATCTTGTCAATTCTTGGATTGCCTTCCGCTGGCAGGTCATTGTTCTCTTCTCGGCAATCGTGCTTGTCGGGTTTCTTCTAATCTGGCTTATAACTTATTTCCTGACAAGAAGATTGAAGAATCGGCTGAATCAGAAACTGTAGAGAAAAATATTTCGGACAGGACAAAGAAAAGGAAACAATCGTTTCATTCTTTCTTTGTTCTGTCTTTTCTTTTTGCTATATTATCTTTAAAAGAAAGACAAACATGAATATGAAAAAGAAAACAAAAAGAATCATTGCGATTTCACTGTCTCTCGTCATCGTTTTGCCTCTAGTCGCTATCGGTGGATATGTCTCCTACGTCTTTTTATCCTATAAGAGAATTGGAAATATATCCCTTTCAGTCACTTCGAATTCCACTAAGGAAATGGTAAAGAAAGATGAACAACTGTCTTTGACGACATTCAACATCGGTTTTGGTGCCTATTCCTCGAATTATACTTTCTTTATGGATACTGGGTATGACAAGGACGGAAACGTCACGAAGGGAACTTATTCGCGAGGCATTTCTAAAGAGGATGTCTTAAACAACGTCAACGGATCAATTGCTGCGATGAAGGATCTTAAGAGTGATTTTTATTTCGTTCAGGAAGTCGATGTGGATTCCACTCGTGCCTATCATATCAATCAGCAACAGATGATTGAATCCTCTTTCGAAGGGTATGACTCTACCTTTGCCATCGATTATGATTCCGCTTATCTTTTCTACCCGATTACATCGCCCCATGGAAAATCCAAGGCTGGCATGTCGACTCTTTCGAGTTATATCATCAAGGACAGCGAGAGAAAGGAATATACGATTTCCACCTCGTTTTCCAAATTCTTCGATCTCGATCGCTGTTTCAGCGTCAATCGCGTTCAGGTCGAGGATGGAAAACAGCTTGTCCTGATCAATTCCCATATGTCGGCCTATGATGAAGGCGGCGTTATCCGCAATACGCAGATTCATGAACTCTATTCCTTCATGAAAGAAGAAGCGGACAAAGGAAACTATGTCCTGACTGCAGGCGACTTCAATCACGACATGATCACAGGCAATCCGGATTATCCACAATATGACAGGACAAACTATGCCTATAAGGATCAGATTGATCAGCTCAAGCCGGATTGGCTCAGCTATATCTTTGACGAGGATGGGACGTCTCCATTCGATGATGGATTCAAGGTTTATGCCGCTGATAATCTTCCGAGCTGTCGCGATTGTGATGTCGTCTATACACCCGGCTCAACATTCGTCTCGACACTCGATGGCTTCATCGCTTCGAAGAATATCGAA
Source organism: bacterium (assembly GCA_963612025.1). GTDB lineage: Bacteria > Bacillota_I > Bacilli_A > RFN20 > CAG-288 > Enterosoma. Next base: position 78,304 of record CAVDUB010000005.1, on the reverse strand, counting down.
GTTAAGAAAGTCTATACGACCAAGCTTGGGGAAAATGGCTTTGCCTATTCAGACCACCAACCGACAACGCTCGAATTTATTCTCAAATAAGTGAGTCTGTTGAATCAGCATGATGAAATTATTCTATAATGAATAAGAATTCATAAACAGGAAAGAAACACCATGGCAAACGAAGTAACCAAGAGAGCAATCGAAATGGCCTTTCTGAAACTGATTTCCGAAAAGCCGCTCAAGAAGATCACCATATCTGATATCACCGACATGGTCGGTATCAACCGCATGACTTTCTATTATCATTTTGAGGATATCTATGCTCTATTGGACTATGCCCTGAAGAGCGAATTTTCCAAGGCATTGGACGGAAAATATGAAAGCACAACCTGGATGACCGGAATGAAGAATATTTTCGAAGTCTGTGTGAAATATAAGGATCTTGTCATCAACGCCTATAAGTTCAATTCCAGGGGAAATGTCGAGAATGTCCTCGATCCCATTGTTTACCAATTGACATATTATGTCGTCAATGAGGAAGCGGCTGGCCACAAAGTCGAAGAAGAGAATCTTATCTTTGTCTCTCAATGCTATAAGCATCTTCTCATCGGAACGGTCCTTGACTGGATCAAGGATGGGATGAAGGTGGATTATCAGATTGTACTCAGCAAAATCGAGACTCTTTTAGGGGGCGAGACGGAATGGCTGCTTTCCAAATTCGAGAAGGAATGATTTTTTCGTGTTAGCAAGGAGGTTCGTTCGCCTCTTTTTCATATGGTAGAGATTCTTATCGAACTATCGATGGTTCTTTTTTTGAAGAACTGATTCGATGAAAATTATGGAATTAATTATGGGTTGATCGTATTTGGACATCCGAATGGAGTTCTATCGGCAATCAAATGCCAAAAAGGTGTAGTTATTTATATGAATTCTATTGCAAAAAGGTGTAAAGAATAGTTATATCCCAATTAGTTGAATGATTATGTATCGATAGTATATAAACGATTTGCGAGATTGGCTTTCTCGTCACAACAGAAAACCTTTGATGGTCTGGGGTGCTCGACAAGTTGGGAAATCCTATTTGATAAAGAATCTTTTTTCTGAGGAATATTTCAAGAAAAAAATATATCTATGTTGATTGCAGGACGGATGATGAATTCGTCGATTATTGCAATTCTCGTGTGAATGCCAGAAGTCATCAATGAATTTATCGAAACAAAATCATATCAGTCAGCAAAAGAAATCGTGGTTGATTTGTATGATAACGATTTGGTTGACATGGGCATGTTTACATACCAAAGCGCCATCAATCCCAAAACATTCTTATCCAACGAAGAAACAGTCTTTCTTGCATCTTTTTTGAAAACTATGTAGCCACCAAGCTTATCAATTTTGGTTACAAGCTTTTCTATTGGAAGGGAAAGGGAGACTCGGAATTTGAATTCGTCATCGAAAGCGAATCTTCAGTCATTCCAATCGATGTAAAAAAGTCCAAAAGAAAACTAAATTCCCTTGATAAATTCAAGGAACATAATGCGTTAGGCTATGCTGTCAAGGTTTCCAAAAACAATTATGGCTACGATAGCGAGCATCGGATTCTTACGCTTCTTTTCTATTTCCTTCCTTTTTATCTGAGAGAATTGCAGGAAAAGGAAAAACGAGACTGAAAGATCATGAATCTGTTTTTCGTAAGGCTGAACAACGAAAAAGCATTTCCGATTTTGTAATGAATCAGTGATAGGACTTGTTTGTTGATGAAAATCAGTATTTGAAATGATAAAGGAAAATTTAAATATTCTTTGAAAACAATTTTTGAATTGGTGTAATGTGTTGTTCTATCATCAAGAAATCAGGCTTCTAGATAAACTTGATTCTTTAATCAGTTCAAGTGAGTCTTTTTTTATCATATTTTCAGAAATGATAAAAATTCTATCAATGCGAAGCCTTTGCCGAAGTTTTTATCATTGTACAAACATTGTCTATGTTTCTTCTTTTTTCTTCTTTGTAGAATGTTTCCATCAGGAATAGGGAGGAAACAAAAATGTATTATTCCAGTGGTACGTATGAAGCATTTGCCCATCCAGAGAAACCGAAGGATGCGGAAAAGAAATCAGCCTATATTGTCGGTTCTGGCTTAGCCGGACTTTCAGCCGCTTTCTATCTAGTCCGTGATGGACAGCTCAAAGGAGAAAATGTCCATATTCTCGATCTTCTTGGCCTGGCTGGCGGATCTTGTGATGGCTATCATGACATTAGCAAGGGATTCTATATGCGTGGTGGAAGAGAAATGGACAACCATTTCGAAGTTATGTGGGATATGTATAGAGACGTCCCTTCGATTGAAAATGAAAATGTCTCGGTCTTGGATGAATATTATTGGCTGAATAAGCATGATCCGAATTATTCGCTCTGCCGTGCGACTGTCCATCGTGGAGAAGATGCCCACACCGACAGACTCTTCAAACTCGACGACAAGGCCCAGAAGGAACTTCTCAAGCTCTATCTGACTCCAGAAAAAGATCTCGAAAACAAGACAATCGAAGAATGCTTTTCTGATCACTTCTGGAAGAGCAATTTCTGGCTATATTGGCAGACGATGTTCGCCTTCCAGAAATGGTCGAGCGCCTTGGAGATGAAGCGCTATATTCAGCGCTATATCCACCATATCGACGGACTTCCGGATTTCTCCGCTCTGCGCTTCACGAAATACAATCAGTATGAATCGATGATTCTCCCTTTGCAGAGATATCTTGAAAAAAGAGGCGTCGTCTTTGATTTCGGCGTGAAGGTCATCGACTGCAAAATCGAAGAAATCTCGGGAAAGAAGGCCGTCACGTCCTTCACATACGAAAAAGATGGAAAGACGGAAACAAAGCAGTTGACCAATGATGATTTCTTCATCGTCACCAATGGCTGCTGCACAGATGTCTCCTGCTATGGCGACAATGACCATGCTCCGGACCTTTCTCATATTCGCAACAATGTCGGCGATGGATGGAATCTCTGGGAGAAAATCGCAGCCCAGGGAAAGGAATTTGGAAATCCAAAGGCTTTCTGCTCAGATTATGAGAAGACCAATTGGATGTCTGCCAGTGTCTATTTCACCTCGGAAGAAATCATCAATCTTGTCAAAAATATCTGTCATCGCGACCCAAGAGAAGGAAAAGTCACCACGGGCGGCATTGTCACCGTCAAGGATTCCTTCGACAACTGGGGACTTTCCTGGACAATCAACCGCCAGCCGCAGTTTAAAGAACAGCCAAAAGGTTCTGTCATCGTTTGGCTTTATTCCTTGTTTACGGACAAGCCGGGCAATTATATCAAGAAGCCGATGAGAGAATGCACAGGAAAGGAAATCTGCCAGGAATGGCTTTATCATATCGGCGCTCCTGTTGATCGGATTGAAGAACTCTCGTCTCTTTGCAACACGACGACCTGCTTCATGCCCTACATCAACGCCTTCTTCCAGCCGCGAACCGGAACGGATAGACCAAAGGTTGTCCCGGACAACTGCATCAACATCGCTTTCATCGGTCAGTTTGCTGAAACGCCAAGAGACACTATCTTTACTACGGAATATTCGATCCGTACCGGCATGGAGGCAGCCTATACCCTTTTGGATATCGACCGTGGCGTTCCGGAAGTCTGGGGCTCGTGCTATGACGTAAGGGAAATGCTCCGTGCGACATACTATGCTCTCGATAAGAAAAAGATTACAGAGATGAATCTTTCCTGGAAAGAAAAAATCATCCTCAAGAAGGCTCTCTCTGCCATCAAGGATACAGATATCGAGGACTGGATTAAACAATCAGGGCTTCTTTAAAAATTAAGAACAGAAAGAAAAGGCTGTCAGTCGAGGGCTGGCAGTCTTTTAATATTCTTCTATCGGCAAACAGCCATGGAATGAATCAAGAACTATTTCATTTGATAAATGAAAGTCTTTATACTCTCGTCTTTTATGAAGTTCATGATTTCCTCATAAGAGGTGAATTTCATATCTTTCATGTTGGAATAGAACAGAGACAGAATCTTTGATTCACTTTCTTCGGAGGGGTTGTAATCCTCGCTTGTATAGCCGTTGAGGCATTCTTCAAAGAGAACGAGGAAGTAGCGTCTGATATAGCAGAGGATGGATTTTTCAATCCAATAGCGAATGTTTTTGATTCCGTATTGTCTCTCATATTGTCTGAATCGAATATAAAGAGGGAGTGCGTCCTCCGCTGTATGATAGATGTCGACAAAGATGGTATCGAAGAGACCGTTCTTCAGCTCACTTCTGAAAAAGGAGAAGGCATCCTGCTTGATAATCTTGATTTTCTCTTTGTGCTTGAAAGAAGGAAGGATGTTCTTTTCGAAGAGAGAAATGACTTGACTATCTTTCTCAATGATGGTCACGCTTTCGACTTCCTTTTTGTTGGAGACCTCAAAAGCGTAATAGCCCAATCCGAGACCGAATGTGAGGACTTTTCCCTTCGCTGACGCGATTTCCTCTTTCATGGTCTTGATTTCGTGAGGCGTCACACTCATCCAGATTTCATTCTTCTGTGTGAGCATGAGATAGGGAACTTTCTTTGTGAAATAGCCAAGAGAGGTGATTTCTGCGAAATTGTTTTCTTCTTTTCCGATGGTGTCATCTTCATTGAAGATCTCATACGGAAGGAAGGCATTGTATTTCAGTTGATAGGGACCAAGCACGGCTTCCTTGATTGAAATTCGGTTGAATGGGTGATGAAGGAATTCATCTTCCTTGAGATGCGTTAAATGACCGAAGTTGTTGTTTTCCCTCAACTTCATCACTTCGGGATCGCCGCTTTCCAACCCAAGGAAACGATAGAAGGCTTCCTCGACAGCGTCTTCTTCCTCGTATCCATATTCTGCCTTAAGAATATCGATAGCTTCTTTGGATAAGGCATCATAATTTTCTTCAAGGAATGAATTGGTCATCTCGCTGGTTGAGATGTTGTCGTATCCGACATTCAATAGTTCGTCAAACTTCTTTTTATCTTGTTTATTCAGTGTTATTTTCATGTCATTATTGTATCGAAATCGAAGAAAATAAAAAAGAAGAAAATCGTAGGGAGCCTTTCTTCATTGCGTTTTCGATGCTTATGAAAATTCATTCCGAATGCTGAAAACAGAAAATGAACAGGAATGGGAAAGGAAATGAAGCACTGGACACGCCGTCAAAAGTTGTAATGAAAACGAACATATAATACCTTATATATAATGTGTTTTCAAAATCAGCGAAAAAAGTGTATTTTTTTGTTGACAACGAACATGAGGAAGAGTAGACTATTACCCGCTGAATGCCATTTCAGCCCGTATTGACGTGTGAAGTTGCGGAAACGCCGTACAAGGTTGTCAATGCGTATCCGGTAATTCATACCGAACGGATGCCCGAACATAGATCTCGGGTAAAGGAGGAAACACAATGGCAGAAAACAAATCGATTCGTGTTCGTCTCAAGGGCTATGATCACAAGGTCCTTGACCAGGCGGTCAGCAAGATCGTCGAAGCCGCAAAGAAGACCGGCGCTACAGTAGTTGGGCCTATCCCGCTTCCTACTGAAAAACAGATCTTCACCATCTTACGTTCTCCGTTCGTCGACAAGGATTCTCGCGAACAGTTTGAAATCAGAACGCATAAGAGATTGATTGACATCAACCATCCGACCAAACAGACCATCGACATTCTCAAGAATCTCGATTTGCCTGCTGGCGTCGATGTTGAAATCAAGTTGTAAGGAGGATAGACAGTTTTATGAAATCTATCATCGGAAGAAAGATCGGAATGACCTCTGTCTTCGCTGAAGACGGTTCCACTTATCCGGTCACCGTCGTCGAAGTCCTTCCAAACGTTGTTCTTCAGGTCAAGACCAAAGAGAAAGACGGCTATGAAGCTCTTCAGATCGGTTATGAAGACAAAAAAGAAAATCGTGCAAATAAGCCTTTGAAAGGTGTTTGCAAGAAAGCCAACACAGCTCCGAAATATTTCATCCGCGAATTGGAAGGCGATGAAATCTACGGAAAATATGAAGTTGGCAGCAGCCTTGACTGCTCCATCTTCCAGGTTGGTGACATGGTCGATGTCACTGCCAAGAGCAAGGGTCACGGATATACTGGTACCATCAAGAGATATCACGGCATCATCGGTCCGAAGGGACATGGTTCCGGTTATCACAGACAGATCGGTTCCTTGGCCACCAACGGACGTTGCAACAACCGCGTCCATGCCGGAAAGAAAATGTCCGGTCAGTGGAGACCACAGACCAGAACTGTTCTCAATCTTGCCATCGTCGGTATCGACGCTTCCAAGAACTGCATCCTTATCCGTGGTTCTGTCGCTGGTCCGAAATATTCCATCATGAAGATTCGCTCCACCGTCGAACACAAGAAACCGTTCGCTGTCAGCCCGATCGTCGATTACACAACAATGACGATTGCCGATATCGAAAAGAAACAGCAGGAAGCTTTGGCTAAGGCCGCAAGCGCAAATGCTGGCAAGAAGGTCAACCCAATGAAGACCTCCAAGAGATCCTAATCGAGAAGGAGAAAAGAAAAATGGCTAACGAAAATCTTAATTGGCCAGTAGTTGATTATACTGGCAACAAGGTCGGAGAAGTCGTCCTTCCCGCTGACCTCTTCGCTGCTGATATCAATGAAGTTGTTGTTCAGAGAGCTGTCAGAGTCGACCTCGCCAACAGAAGAGTTGACACGGCTCACACACTTACCCGTGACATCGTTCATGGTTCCAATCGCAAGCCTTTCAGACAGAAGGGCACTGGTCGTGCCAGAGCGGGTACCACCAACTCTCCGGTCTGGAGACACGGCGGTGTTGTCTTCGCTCCAAACGGACAGCAGAACCACACCCTCAAGATGAACAAGAAGGAGCATTATATTGCTTTCACTTCTGCTTTGTCTGACAAGGTCAATTCCAAGAACCTGATCGTCTTGACCGATGAAGGCTTCACTTCCGGCAAGACCAAAGACTTCGTCAAGGCCCTCAAGGCTATCGGCGGAGACGAAAAGAAGAATCTTCTCGTTGTCGCTTCCTATGATGAAAACCTCATCCAGGCTGCTGCCAACGTTCCGTCCATCAAGCTTGTCTCAGGAGACAATCTTTCTGTCTATGACATCCTCAATGCCAATAAACTTATCATGGTCAAGGGTGTCATTCCAGCATGCATGGATGGTGAAGAATGTCATTGTGCTGATTGCTGCAAGGAGGAAGCATAATCATGGCTGAAGAAAAGAAACTCGAAGCTGAAGCTATCGAAGCTTCCGCTGAAAAACCAGCAAAGAAGACTTCCAAGAAGGCCAAGAAAGCTGTTGAGGAAGCTCCGGTTGCTGAAGAAAAAGTCGAATATGTTACACGTCCTGCCATCATCAAGGACTTTAGCATTATCAAATACGTGATTGTCAGTGAAGAAACTCAGAAACTTCAGAATACTGACAATGCGATGGTCTTCGCTGTTGATAAGAAAGCCACAAAGCTTGAAATCAAGGCTGCCATCCAGGCCATCTTCAACGCCAAGGTCAAGAGCGTCAATACAATGAATCCTCTTGCCAAGACGAGAAGAGTCGGTCGTTATTCTGGCAAGTTGCCAGCATATAAGAAAGCCATTGTCCGCTTTGATTCTTCTTACGATTTGGGAAAGATTGCTTCCCAGGTCGCCAATGAAGAAAGAGCCAACAATGAAGAAGCCAAGTAAGAAAAGAAAATTATAGGAGAAAAATATGGCTATCAAAACTTATAACCCTCTGACTGGGGGTATGAGAAATCTCGCCACATTATCCACGAGAGATCTCACAAAGAAAGCTCCTGAAAAATCTTTGATTAAACCGCTCAAGAAAACAGGCGGAAGAAACAATCAGGGCTACATCACCTGCCGTCACATCGGCGGTGGCAACAAGAGAATGTATCGTATCATTGACTTCAAGAGAAATGGAGAATCCACTTCTGTTGTCAAAGCCATCGAATACGATCCGAACAGAAACTGCCGTATCGCTCTTATCCTTGATACTCATGGTAAGAAGAGATACATCATCTGTCCAAAAGGCTTGACTGTTGGAATGACTGTCACCGATGGAAAGAGCGGCGAAATCGCTGTCGGAAACTGCATGGAATTGGGAAGCATCCCTGAAGGTATCACCGTCCATAACGTTGAACTTCAGCCTGGAAAAGGCGGACAGGTCTGCCGCGCTGCCGGTACCTCTGCCCAGATTCTTGGTAAGGAAGATAAATATTGCACTTTGAGACTTGCTTCTGGCGAAGTGAGAAAGTTCCTTCTCACCTGCAGAGCCACAATCGGCGCTGTCGGCAATGAAGACTACAACCTCGTTTCCAAGGGCAAAGCCGGAAGAACCAGATGGCTTGGCGAACGTCCGACTGTCCGTGGTGCTGTCATGAACCCGAACGACCATCCACATGGTGGTGGTGAAGGTAAGAACCCTGTCGGTCATGATGCTCCAAGATCTCCTTGGGGTAGAAGACTCATGGGTGTCAAGACCCGTTCCAAGAAGAACAGAACCAATCGCCTTATCGTCAGAAGACGTAACGGCAAGTAATCCAGGAGGAGAAATAAACAATGTCCAGAAGTTTAAAGAAGGGTCCATATTGCGATCCAAAGCTCCTCAAGAAGGTTCAGGAGCAGAATGCATCCGGAAAGAAGGAAGTCATCAAGACTTGGTCCAGACGTTCCACCATTTTCCCGGATTTCATCCAACATACCATCTCTGTCCATAACGGCAGAGCCTTTGTCCCGGTCTATATCACGGAAGATATGGTCGGTCACAAGTTAGGTGAATTTGTTTTCACCCGCACTTTCACTTCACACCGTTCCGGTGCTGATGATACAACCAGCAAGAAGTAAGGAGAAAAATCATGGCTGATAAAGAAACAAAGAAAACGGAAGTTACTCCAGTAACTGAAGAAAAAACTGTCACCGAAGCCAAGGCTAAGCTCCTGAACTATGGTGTCACTCCGAGAAAGGTCAGACTTGTCATCGATTTGGTTCGTGGCAAGGACCTTGACACAGCATATGCCATCTTAGAGAACTGCCCTAAGATGTGCGCCAAGGATATCGAGAAGCTCATCAAGTCTGCTGAAGCAAATGCTGTCAACAACTTCCACATGAATCGCGATTCCTTATATATCTCTGAAATCACTGCCAACGATGCAATGAGACTCAAGAGAATTCTTCCCAGAGCCAAGGGCTCTGCCAGCGGCTTGATCAAGCGTTGGTCTCATGTCTTTGTCACTCTTAAGACCAAGGAGGCTAAGTAATTATGGGTCAGAAAGTCAATCCGAACGGCTTACGTTTAGGCATCAACCGTGACTGGTCCAGTCATTGGTATGCCGATAAGAAGACCTTTGCTTCCTATTTGGAAGAGGACATCAAAATCAGAAAGTATCTTGAACCTCTTCTCGACAAAATCGATGCTGGTTTGTCCCACGTTGATATCGAGAGAATCAAGAACAACATCACAATTTCCTTATTTGTCTCTCATCCTGCCATTGTCTTAGGCAAGGATGGCGCTCAGATCAAGGAAATCACGGCAAAGGTTGCAAAACTCCTCAAGAAGGATCCAAAATCCATCAAGTTCACGATTGTTGAAATCAAGAACCCAGACTTGGATGCTATGCTTGTTGCCAAAGATATGGCCAAGCAGCTTCAGGAAAGAGCTTCGTACCGTGTTGTTCAGAAGAAGGCTATTCAGAGAGTCATGAGAGCTGGTGCTCTCGGCTGCAAGACGATGACCAAGGGCCGTATCGGCGGTGCCGAAATTGCTCGTTCCGAAGAATATCGTGAAGGTGTTCTCGGTCTTCATACCTTGCGTCAGGCTATCGATTATGCCTACACTCCATGCCAGACCACCTATGGTGTCATCGGTGTCAAGGTTTGGATTGCTCTCCCTGAGAACTATCAGGAATTGAGAGATCGCCGTCCAGACCAGGGCCGTTTCGGACGTGGCCGCAGCAACAACAAAGGCGGTCGCGGAAATAACCGTGGCAATCGTCCAGCCCCTCAGGCCACTCCAAGCGAAAGCAAGGATGCTCCTGAGCAGAAAGGAGAATAAGAATGTTACAACCAAAAAGACAGAAATGGCGTCGTTGCCATTTAGTCAAGCCGAAGCAGTTCGCTTCCAGATGCAATACCGTTGCCTATGGTGACTATGGTCTTGTCGCAACCTGCCCTGGCTACATCAATAACCGCCAGATTGAATCTGCCCGTGTTGTCTTATCCAGATATACCAAGAAGTTCGGAAAATGCTACATTCGTATCTTCCCTTACTTGGGCATCACCAAGAAACCTGCTGAAGTCCGTATGGGTAACGGTAAGGGTACTGTCGAAAAATGGGATGCCGTTGTCGATAAGGGAACGGTTATGTTCGAAATCGGTGGCATCGCTGCTGCTGATTGCATCGCAGCTCTCAGACAGGCTGGCTACAAGCTCTCTGTCACGACCAGAGTTGTGAAGAAAGGCGAGGAAAACAAATAATGACTATCGAAGAAGTTAGAAAATTATCTGACAAAGACCTCGCTATGAAGGTCTACGAACTTAAGGGAGAACTTCTTTCCTTGAGATTCCAGGCTAAGGCAGGCCAGTTGGATAACGGTGCCAAGATCACCGTCTGCCGCAAGGACATCGCAAAATGTCTCACTGTCGAAAACGAAAGAAAGGCTGCAGCCAAGAAGGCTGAGGCCAAGTAATTGGAGGCTAATACAATGGCTGAAGAATTGAATGAACAGGTCATCAAGGCCTCTGGCAAGAGAAGATTACAGGGAACTGTCATCTCTGCCAAGATGATGAAAACCATCGTCGTCGAAACAGAAACCTACAAGGCTCATCCGATCTACAAGAAGAGAGTCTCTGTCCGCAAGAAGTACAAAGTCGATGATCGCAACTCCATCGCCAAAGTCGGTGATGTTGTCATCTTCGAAGAATGCCGTCCATTGTCCCACGACAAGCGTTTCCGCTTGGTTGAAGTGGTCAAGAAGGGAGAATAATCATGGTTCAGACTGAAACTAACCTGGTTGTTGCTGACAACTCTGGTGCTCGTTCTGTCAGAGTTTTCCACCTTATGGGTGGCTCTCACAGAAAATCTGCCAGTGTCGGTGATGTTGTCATCTGCGCTGTCAAGGATGCTATCCCGAACGGCAAAGTCAAGAAGTCCGATGTTGTCAAGGGCGTTATCGTCCGTGTCAAGAAAGCTTATCAGAGAAAAGATGGTTCTACCATCCGTTTCGATGACAATGCTGTCGTCCTCATCAATGAAGATGGTTCTCCGAAGGGTACCCGTGTCTTTGGACCTGTTGCCCGTGAACTTCGTGAGAAGGGCGATAAATATATGAAGATTGTCTCTTTGGCAGTCGAAGTTCTCTAAGTCTAGGAGGAGCGAAATCATGAAAGTCAAAACTGGTGATACTGTTATCGTCCTCTCCGGCGACGACAAAGGAAAGACCGGCAAGGTCATCAAGGCCATGCCGAAGGTCAACAAAGTTGTTGTCGAAGGCGTTAATGTCAACAAAAAGCATGTCAAGCCCTCTCAGGCCAATCCGAAGGGTTCCATCAAGGAAATCAACCTTCCTATTGATGCCTCCAAGGTTGCCTTGGTCGATCCAAAGACCAATGGTGCGACCCGCGTTGGCTACGTGCTCAAAGATGGTAAGAAAGTCAGAGTTGCCAAGAAGAGCGGCTCTGTGATCAAGTAAGGAGATTGAAAATGGCTGAAGAAAAGAAAAACGGCGTGTCCGTGAAAAAAGCCCACAATCAGGGCAATCAGAAAGCTGCTTATACCTCCCGTCTTGAAACAAAGTATAAGGAAGAAATCGTTCCTGAACTCATGAAGGAATTCGGATACAAGTCCGTTATGGAATGCCCGAAGATCGTCAAGGTCGTCCTCAACATGAGATTGGGCGAAGCTGGTGGAAATGAAAAGAACGTCGAGGAAGCTGTCTCCCAGATGGCAACCATCGCTGGCCAGCATCCAATCGTCACCAAGGCAAAGAAGTCCATTGCGAACTTCAAGCTCCGTGAAGGTGCTGCCGTCGGTGTCAAGGTCACTCTCAGAAGAGTCCGTATGTATGACTTCTTAGATAAGTTCATCACAATCGATTTGCCACGTGTCAGAGATTTCCGTGGTATTTCCAAGGATTCTTTCGATGGTCGTGGAAATTACTCTGTCGGTGTCAAGGAACAATTGATTTTCCCTGAAATCCAGTATGATAAAGTCAACCGTACCCAGGGTATGGACGTTGTCGTTGTCACAACTGCTAAGACCGATAAGGAAGCTGCCGCTCTTTTGACCAAACTCGGCATGCCTTTCTCTAAGTAATAGGAGGATGAAACAATGGCAAGAAAAGCTTTAATCGTCAAATGTGCTTCCCCAAAGAAGCATCCAAAGACCCAGAACTACTCCCGCTGCACTCGCTGCGGAAGAGTCCATGGTGTTCTCAAACAGTTCGGTGTCTGCCGTATCTGCTTGAGAGAAATGGCCTACAAGGGCGAAATCCCTGGCATGCATAAGGCCAGTTGGTAAGGAAAGGAGAGAACTATTATGGTTAACGATACATTGTCTGATTTATTAACCCGTATTCGCAATGCCAATATGAGCAAAGCTGAAGAAGTGTCTCTTCCGACCTTCAAACTCGGTGAAAAAGTCTGCGAAATCTTAAAGGAAGAAGGCTTCATCGCCGGATATTCCGTTAAGGCTGAAGAAGGCAAGCCTTCCAAGACTTTGACCATCAAGATGAAATATGATTCCAAGAACAATCGCGTCATCACTGGCATCAAGAGAATCTCTAAACCAGGTCTCCGTGTCACTGTCTCTGCTGATAAGCTCCCAAGAGTTCTTAACGGCTTAGGCATCGCAATTGTTTCCACTTCCAGCGGAATCATGACGGATAAGAATGCTAGAAAACTGAATGTCGGCGGCGAAGTGCTTGCCTACGTTTGGTAAGGAGGTAGGGAAATGTCTAGAATCGGTAGAGAACCTATTGCTATTCCGGAAGGCGTCACTGTTACCTGCAAAGATGGTGTTGTCACTGTCAAGGGCAAACTTGGTGAACTTACCCAAACTTTCCATAAGCATCTGAATTACGAAATCAAGGACGGCAAACTTCATGTTACCCGTCCAAATGACTCCATTGAAATGCGTATGAACCATGGTACTGCCCGTGCCATCATCAACGATATGGTCAAAGGCGTCAACGAGGGCTTCAAGAAGGTCCTTGAAATCAAGGGTGTCGGTTACAGAGCTGAAATGAAGGGTACTGATCTTGTCCTTTATGTCGGCCACTCCCATCCAGATGTCATTCATGCTGTTGACGGCGTGAAGGTCAGCATCGAATCCAAGACGATGAACATCATCGTCGAGGGCATCGACAAACAGAAAGTCGGTCAGGTCGCTGCTGTCATCCGCGATGTCAGAAAGCCGGAATGCTATCATGGCAAGGGCATCCGCTATCAGGGCGAAGTCATTACATTGCGTCAGCCCGCTTCTGCCAAGAAGTCCGCTTAAAAGGAGAGATGAAACATGTATACTGCATTCAATAAGAACAAACAGAGATTGCATCGTCACATCAGAATCAGAGCCAAAGTCAAGGGCACTGCTGATCGTCCGCGCGTTTCTGTCTTCCGTTCCAACAAGTTCATCTATGCCGCTTTAGTTGATGATACAACGGGTAAGACTCTCGCTGCTTCCTCGAGTGCCAAACTCGGCTTGGAGAATCCTTCCAATGTCGACGCTGCCACCAAGGTCGGTGCTGATTTGGCTCAGAAAGCCAAGGATCTCAAGATTGAGAAAGTCGTCTTCGATCGTTCCGGATATCTTTATCACGGACAGGTCAAGGCTGTCGCTGAAGCTTTAAGAGAAGCTGGTTTGGTCTTCTAAGGAGAAACAATTAAAATGGCTGAAGAATTAAATGAGAACGTCGCTCCGGAAACTGATTCCGGAGTCAAGGCTGAAGCCGCCCAGGGCGGTGAGAAGTCTGCTGCCAATGCTAAGGGAAACAAGCGTTTCGGCAATGGCGGTCGCCGTTTCAACCGTGGTGACAAGAATGGCCGCGGAAGAAAAGAAGAAAAACTTTACGAAGAGAAGATCATCAAGATCTCCAGAGTCGCAAAGACGGTCAAGGGTGGTAAGCGTGTTCGCTTCACAGCCTTAGTCGTCATCGGTGATGGAAAAGGCAAATTCGGTTACGGACTTGGAAAATCCAACGAAGTCCCGGATGCAATCAAGAAAGCCTTGGCTGTTGCCAAGAAGAACATGTTCAAGATTACCATTTCCAAGGGTGATACCATTGCTCATCCAGTCATGGGTCACTTTGGTGCCACTCAGGTCTTCTTGAAACCGGCTCCGGCTGGCACAGGACTTGTCGCCGGCGGTGCTGTCCGTTCCATTCTTGAATTATCTGGTGTCAAGAACGTCTATTCCAAGATCTATGGTTCGAGAACTCAGGGCAATGTTGTCAAAGCTACTGTCGATGCTCTCAACCAGCTCAAGACCTTTGAATCCGTCTTGGAAACCCGTTATGGCAAGAAGCCGGTCGCTGAAAAAGCTCCGGAAGAAAAGTAATTGGAGGATTGAACTATGGAATTACATGATCTCAAAATCGCTGAAGGTTCCCGTCATCTTCCGAAGAAGGTTGGACGTGGCTTAGGCTCCGGCATGGGCAAGACCTCCACCCGTGGTCAAAAGGGTCAGGGTGCCAGACAGGGACGCAAAGTTCCAGTCGGATTTGAAGGCGGTCAGTTGCCTCTTTACAGACGTTTGCCAAAGCATGGTTTCACCAACTATGGCAGAGTCGAATATGCGATTGTCAAGCTCAGCGACTTAGATGCTATCTTTGCCGATGGCACGACAGTCAATGATACCGCTTTGGTTTTTGCCGGCCTTTTGAGAAATCTCAACAAGCCAGTCAAAATCTTAGGCAATGGCGAATTGACCAAGAAACTCAATGTTACTGTCCAGGCTTTCACCAAGTCTGCCAAGGAAGCCATTGAAAAGGTCGGTGGTACCACTTCCGTCGAAACCTTGAAGGAAGCAAGAATTGCTTTCAACAAGACTTTGGCCTCTTTCGATCAGGACACTGAAAAAGAGGATAAGTAATGAAAAAAGTAGCCGCATTTTTCCATAACAAGGACGTTTTGAATCGTATCTTATTTACGTTGGCAATTTTCCTTGTCTTCCGAATTGGGTCGGCTATTACCGTTCCAGGGGTTACCGTCAGTTCCAACCTCTGGGACGATACCACATCTTCCTTTTCATTACTGAACATGATGGGTGGAGGTGCCTTGCAGAATTTCTCTATTCTTGCATTGGGTGTCTCTCCCTACATTACAGCACAAATCATTATCCAGCTTCTCAGCATGGACGTTCTTCCTGCCTTGACGAATATGTCCAAGGAAGGTGAGACAGGTCGAAAGAAACTCGATGTTGTCACTCGACTTCTCTCCGTCGCCTTGGCTGCCGTTCAGGCCTATGGTATCATTGTCGCTTTGAAAAACAGCAATGGTATCACGCTTGCAGACGATTCTGCCTGGGGCTATACGAAGATTATTGTCTATATGATTGCAGGAACGTTGATCCTCACCTGGTTAGGTGACCAGATCACGGATAAGGGTATCGGAAATGGTATCTCTGTCTTGATTTTTGAAGGAATTATTTCCTCTCTTCCTAGCCAAATCTCCACTGCATTCACCTCTTATCTTGGTGATAAAGTTCAGACGGGTGATGCATCCTTGATTTTGGAAGGTGCTGTTCAGATCACGGTCTATCTCTTGGCCTTGATCCTCATTGTCGTTTTTGTCACATTCATTGAGAAATCGGTTCGAAAGATGCCGATTTCGCACTCGAATACATCTTCGAGCAATGAGCTGGCCTATCAGCAGGCAAGTTTCCTGCCAATCAAGGTCAACGCAAGTTCCGTTATGCCGGTTATTTTCGCCAGTTCCATCATGGTGGCTCCAAGCATCATCATCTCTCTCTTCAGCAATGGAAATCCTCCAGCATGGGCGACGAAAATCGAAGAGGTGTTCAATTATCAGGCCATGACAACGATGGGTGACTCCTTCTCCATGCCTTGGGGAACGATCATCTACGCCATCCTGATTATTGCCTTCTCCTACTTCTATGCCCAGCTTGAAATCAATCCAGAGCGTATTGCCGAGAACTTCCAACAGTCCGGCACATACATCACTGGTATCAAGCCTGGCGTCGAAACGGAAAGATACATCTCCAAGGTTCTCAACCGCATCACATTCATCGGTTCGATGTCTCTTACCCTCATTGCCTTGCTTCCTGTCATCCTTTCTTTGACGGGAGCTGTTCCGACAAGTTTATCCTTGGGTGGAACAGGTCTCATCATTGTTGTCGGTGTCGCATTGGAAATCAACAATCAGATCAATGGTATCCTTGCTGGTCAAGGCTTTGCCGAAAGTGAGATGTAACTATGAATAATCAGAACAAACAACTGAATATCATTCTGATGGGTCCCCCTGCCGCAGGCAAGGGAACCCAGTCGGAATTGATTGTCGAGAAGTTCGCCGTGCCGCATATTTCGACCGGCGATATGTTCCGTGCTGCTATCAGCAATAAGACTCCATTAGGCTTGAAGGCTAGTGAATACATGAATCAGGGAGCTTTGGTTCCCGACGAAGTGACCATTGGTCTTGTCGAGGAAAGACTTTCGAAAGAAGACTGCAAGAAGGGATTCCTTCTCGATGGCTTCCCGAGAACCATTCCTCAGGCAGAAGCCTTGGATAAATTATTGGAGAAGATGGGAAGAAGAATCAATTCGGTCATCCTCATGGTGGCTGATGATGAGGTTCTGACTTCTCGCATCACTTCCAGACGAGTCTGTCCATCCTGCGGAGCAAGCTACAACATCCTGACGAAGAAACCAAAAGTGGAAGGCGTCTGTGACTGCTGCGGTGAGAAGCTCATTCAGCGCAAGGATGATAATGCTCAAGCCTTCAAAGTCCGTCTTGAGGCCTATGCCTCTCAGACGTATCCGATTGCCAAGCATTATGAAGAAAAAGGCGTCTTGGGAAAAGTCGATGCCTTGCAAAGCATCGATGCTGTCTTCTCTGATATTCAGAAGATATTGGACGAGGCTGAGTAATGATCATCATCAAAACCAAGCGAGAAATGGAGAAGATGATTGAGGCAGGAAATAAGTTGGGCACTGTCTTCGACAAATTGGCCGAAGAGATCAAACCTGGCAGAACCACTGCTGAAATCGATAAGTTGGCAGAGAAGTACATCCGTGAAACCGGTGGCAAACCAAACTTTGCCTTAGAAGAAGGTTATCACTGGGCTGTCTGTGCCTCCGTCAATTCTACCTTGATCCATGGTATTCCCTCGAAAAATATCATTTTGAAGGAAGGCGACATTGTAAGCATCGATATGGGTAACCTCGATCAGAATGGTTACAATGGCGATGCCTGCAGAACCTTCGCTGTTGGAAATATCTCCGATGAAGCGAAACGGCTCATCCGTTGCACCGAAGAATGTTTCTGGGAGGCTTTCAAAGTTCTTAAGCCTGGTCGTCATCTGTATGAAATCAGCATGGCGATACAAAGAACGGCCGATAAATATGGCTACTCGCTCGTCAAGGAGTACGGCGGCCATGGTATCGGAAAAGAGATGCATGAAGATCCCTTCATTTACAACTACTATTCTCCGGAGATGGGACTTGGTCCTTACCTTCGTGAGGGCATGTGTCTAGCGATTGAACCAATGGTCCTCGCTGGAAAGAGTGACATTATCACTCTCCAGGATGGCTGGGGAATCGTGTCAGCCGATAAGAAGTTAACCTGTCACTATGAAAATGACGTTGTCATCACATCGGACGGGGCTATTGTTACGTCGGTTGACTCCAATGTCAAACGACATCTAAATGAATTGGAGAATGAAAACAAAGAATGAGCAGAGAAGATTTCATTAAGATGGAGGGAACAATTCTCGATTCCCTTCCCGGCGAGAAGTATTCGGTACAGCTCGACGGAGGCGCCGTGATTCGCGCCAGAGTATCCGGCAAGATGAGAATGAACAAGATTCATATTCTTCCTGGAGATAAAGTCACGGTGGAAATCTCTCCTTATGATGTCACGAATGGTTGCATTGTGTACCGATTTAAGTAAATTTGCTAAAGGAGAACTTAACAATGAAAGTTAGAGCTTCAGTTAAGCCGATCTGCGACAAGTGCAGAGTTATTAAGCGTAAGGGACGTGTTATGGTCATCTGCTCCAATCCAAAGCATAAGCAGAGACAAGGTTAAAGAAAGGAAATCGGAAATATGGCTCGTATTGCAGGCGTTGATATTCCGAACGATAAGCAGTTGGTTTATTCTCTCCGTTACATCTATGGTATCGGATTGACCACTGCCAAGAAAATCGTCGTTGCCGCCAAAGTTGATGGCACAAAGCGTGTCAAAGATTGTTCTGAAGAAGAACTTACCGCTGTCAGAAATGAAGTCGCCAAATATGTCGTCGAAGGTGACTTGCGCAGACAGTATGCTCTTGATATCAAGAGACTTGAAGAAATTGGTACCTATCGTGGCCAGAGACACAAGAAGAATCTTCCTTGCCGTGGTCAGAGAGACAAAACCAATGCTCGTACCTGCAAAGGTCCGAGAAAGACAGTTGCCAACCATAAGAAAGCAACAATGTAATCGGGAGGAACGAATAAAATGGCTGATAAAAAGACTACTATCAGAAAGAAGAAGGCAAAACTTACTTTCACCAAGGGTGTTGCCCATATCCATGCGACTTTCTCCAACACAATCATCTCCATCACAGATGAACAGGGTCGAGTCATCGCTTGGGCCAGTGCCGGTACCTCCGGCTATTCTGGAAGCAGAAAGTCCACACCATTCGCTGCTCAGATTGCTGCCACCAACGTTGCCAAAACTTGCTTCGATCGTGGCTTGAGAAGTGTTGATGTCGAAATCAAGGGTCCTGGCCCGGGAAGAGAGACTGCTTGCCGTGCTTTGGAAGCTGCAGGATTGAAGGTCCTGTCCATTGCCGACGTCACTCCTATTCCGCATAACGGCTGCCGTCCGGCAAAGAAGCCCCGTGGCTAAAGAACAGCGGAAAGGAGAGCTAGAGAATGAAAGAATTTGAACAACCGAAGTTCCAAATCGACAAAGACGATGTACGTTCCAATTTTGGCCGCTTCACCATCACTCCATTGGAGGCTGGTTATGGCATTACCATCGGTAATGCTATGAGAAGAGTTCTTCTCTCCTCTTTGCCTGGTGTCGCTGTCTTCGCCATCGAAGTGGCAGGTGCCCGTCATGAATACACCACGCTTCCGGGTGTCGTCGAAGATTTGACACAGATTGTCTTGAACATCAAAAATCTTGTTCTCAAGGATGATTCGGATATCGAAGAAAATAAAACTTTGAAGTTGGATGTCACAGCCAAGGATGAAGAAAAAGTCATCCGTGCCAATGATATCATCTGTCCGGATCTTGTCAGCGTCGTGAATAAGGATCTGGTCATCTGCCATTTGGCAAAAGGTGGCCATATCAGCATGAAGCTGATGGCAAAGAAGGGACGTGGATTTGTCACGGCTGAGGAACACAAATCCAGCAATTGGCCTTTAGGTCTTATTGCTGTCGATTCCAATTTCTCTCCAATCATGAAGACAAACATCATCGTGGAACCGACCCGTGTCGGACATGATGCCAACTATGAAAAGCTTATCATCGAAGTCGAAACCGATGGTAGCATGGAAGCCAGCAACGCCGTTGCTTTGGCTGCCAAGATTCTCGATGAGCACTTCAAACTCTTCGAAGACCTTGACCAGGCTGTCAAGACCGCGACAGTCATGTCCATCAGCAAAGAAAAACCTGAGAATCAGTTCACAACGATGACACTTGAGGATTTGGACCTTTCCGTCCGTTCTTACAACTGTCTCAAGAGAAATGGTCTCAAGACTGTGCAGGAACTTTGCAACATGAAGGAATCTGAACTGATGACTGTCCGTAACTTAGGCAAGAAATCCTATAAGGAAATCTTGGAAAGATTGGCAAGCTTCGGTTTATCACTCCAACATGACGACAACACCAAGAAGTAAAGAGAGGTAAACTACTATGGGTACTATTGGTAGAAGAAATGTACACGGCAAGGGCGGTGTCCGCTTCAAGGCCGGCTATACTTCTGACAAAGAAAAGAATATGCTCAGAAACGTTGTTTCTCAGCTTATCATCTCTGGTCAGATTGAAGTCACGCTCACGGTTGCTAAGCGTGCCAGCCAGGAAGCTGAACGCTTGGTCACCTATGCAAAGCAGGGTGATCTTGCTGCTCGCCGTTTGGCTGCTAGATTTGTCCGCGAACAGGGTTTCATCGATCCAAAGACGGGAAAGAATGCTTTACAGAAGCTTTTCGACGTCTATGGTCCGAAGTACAAGGAAAGAAATGGTGGATACACCAGAGTCCTTAAGACCTACAACCGTCGCGGTGACAATGCTCCGATGGCCATCTTGGCTTTCGTTGACTAATTTCATCCGAAATAAAAAAAGAGAGGCAGCGATGTCTCTCTTTTGATTTGAGTAAGTTGATGAATTCTCATTTCTGATTTTTTGTCATAAAAAAAGTCTGATTCATATATCAGACATATTTATAAGGATGGTGCCGTCAATAGGAATCGGACCTACGACCTTTCGATTACGAATCGAATGCTCTACCAACTGAGCTATGACGGCATGCATACTATTTTATGAAAAACACGAGAATATTACAATACTTTTCTTTGTTTTCGCATCTCTTTTTCTAGGAAAAAAAAGGTGTTTTTACTATAATGAATACGAGGTGGATTATGGAAAACAAAAGTCGTGTTGTCAAATATGAGAGCCTAAGAAAAAAGATAGCCAATATGGATGTCTACTCTTTTGATGAGACCGATGAAGTCGCCAAGAACCTTCCAAAGTCCTCTTCTCACAAAACGTCAGAGGAAGTCAAGGAAGATCCTCCGATAAAGAAAAATACGCTTTCTCTTTCCATCGACCAACTGATTGAGGCCAACGAAGCTTATGATCAGGAAGTTAAGAAGAAAGAGACCGAATCTCTTTATCAGGAAAAGAAGAAGGAACGTCTTTCCCATCAAAGACGTTTTACCCAAGGGAAAATCATCCTTCTCATCACCATCCCTTTTGCCTTGCTTGTTTTGATATTCATCTTGACGCTATTGTTTACGGGGGCTATATAAAATGAAATGTTATTCTATAGCAATCGATGGTCCGGCAGCCAGCGGCAAATCCACTGCAGCCAAAATCATTGCAAAAAAGCTGAATTTTCTTTATGTCGATACTGGAGCCATGTATCGGGCTGTGACGCTTCTTATGCTCGAAAAAGGCTTGGATACTCAATCCAGAAAAGATGCGATTTCCATCCTTGATGAATGCGAAATCAAGGAAGATCGCCTTGGACACGTCTTCCTCAATGGAAAAGATGTGACTCAGCGTGTCAGACAGGAAGATATCTCCCATCAGGTTTCCTACGCCTGTGCCCATCTTGAAGTCCGAGAGAAACTCGTTCTTCTCCAGCAGAAGATTGCACAGGATGAAAATGTCATCATGGACGGAAGAGATATCGGTACGGTCGTTCTCCCCTCAGCCACATTGAAGGTCTATCAAGTGGCTTCTCCCCTTGCGAGAGCGATTCGACGCCAGAAGGAGAATGTCGAAAAAGGAATCTCAAACAGCACAGTTGAAGAAATACAGAAAGAAATCGAACGGAGAGACTTTATTGATTCCCACAGGGAAAACTCTCCGCTTAGAAAAGCCGATGATGCCATCGAACTGGATACCTCTGATCTGACGATTGAGGAGGAAGTGGATGCGATTATCGAGCTTTTCAGAAAGAGAATAGGTGAAGAAGAATGGAAACACTTGGTACAGTCGCTTTAGTTGGATCTCCCTCCAGCGGAAAATCCACTTTATTCAATCGTCTATCCGATTCCCGTCAGGAAATCACAGGCAAGGAATTCGGCATCACCAGAGATCGCAACTATGGAACCGGTCACTGGCTTGACAAAGAATTCACGCTTATCGATACGGGCGGTGTCACGGGCGAAAACATCCCTTTCCAGAAAGAAGTTCAGGCTCAGGTCGAACTCGGCTGTCAGGAAGCGGATTTGATTCTTTTTGTCGTTGATGGAAGAGCCGGCGTGACCAATAACGATCTTTTTGTCGCCAAAAAGCTTTTCTCTTATCGAAAGAAAGTTCTCCTTGTCGTCAATAAAATCGATGACAATACATTGATTGGCAATGCCTATGAATTCTATCAGCTTGGATTTGGTGAACCCTATGCCATTTCGGCTGAGCACGGAATCGGATTGGGCGACCTTCTCGATGATGTCATAGCGAAGCTCCCGAAAGTCGACTTGGATAAATATGCGGATTCCTTGACCTTCGCACTTCTGGGTAGACCGAATGTTGGAAAGTCCTCTCTTGCCAATAAGATTATCGGAAAGAATCGCGTCATCACGTCTCCCCAGAGCGGAACGACACGTGATTCCGTTGATATCCAGTTCGAAAGAGAAGGCAAGAAATATGTCATGATCGATACCGCCGGCATCAAGCGTCCCGGAAAGGTCGAAGAGGATCTCGACAAATATGCCGTCATCCGTTCTGCCGACGCTGCCAAAAGAGCCGATATCATCCTTCTTTTGGTGGATGCAAGCGAAGGTCTTGTCTCACAGGATATCCATGTTTCCAGTTATGCCATTGAGAATAATAAACCGGTCATCATCATCGTCAATAAATGGGACTTGGTCGAACACACCCAAGATGCGCAAAGACGTTTCAGCAAGGAATTGAAGACGTATTTCAAGTTCCTTGATTATTCACCCGTCGTCTTTGTCTCGGCTCTTACAGGAAACAATATCCAACGCATCTTCCAGACGATGAATGAGGTCTATGAAACGATGCATAAGACAATTCCATCCAGTCTTCTCAATTCGATCATCCTCAAGGCCCAAATGGACAACGAGGCACCGGATTTCAATGGTGGAAGACTCAAGATTTCCTATTGCACTCAGTCGAAGGATGTTCCGCCGACGTTTGTTCTTTTCTGCAACAATCCGAACTATTTCCATTTCTCGTATCAGAGATATCTTGAAAATGTCATTCGCAGCCAATTTGGCTTCAATAATTGCCCAATCAAGCTTTTGATCCGTGGCAAGAGAGATGATATTCTGAAAAATAAATAAAATGAAAATTGCCATACTCGGAAACGGAGCCTGGGCAACAGCCTTGGCACATGTCTTCTCTTATCATGATTATCAGATTGAGATGTTCTGCCGTGACGCCTCCTCTTTTGATGAGGAAAAACATATAAATCTGAAATATTTCCCATCCGTCATCCTCAGCCCAAAAATTCATTTCACCCTCTCTTTGGAAGAATGTGTCAAGGATGCAGAAATTGTCTTATTCTGCATTCCCTCCATCGCTTACCGCGCTATGGCGAAGAAGGTCAATCCCTTATTGAAGAATAGGGTTCTCATTCTATCCGCAGCCAAAGGATTTGACCCTGAGACGCTCGAGCCTCTCGGCAATGTCCTCAAGGAAGAATTGGATCAAAAGAAGATTTCAGGCGTTGTCTCCCTGGTTGGCCCGAGTTTCGCCGATGAAGTCATCCTCGACAAGGTGACAACCCTATGCGCAGTTTCCCATGATCTTGAATCAGCCAAGAAGGCGCAGATTCTTTTCTCGACGCCCACCTTCCGTATCTATACGAATCAGGATGAAATCTCCAGCCAGTGCGCGGCTGCCTTGAAGAACGTCATTGCCATCGCTTCTGGGGCCATTTACGGGCTTGGAGAGGGCGAAAATGCCAAGGCGGGACTTGTGACCAGGGGACTCAAGGAGATGGTCCGCTTTGGCCTTTGCATGGGTGGACAGGAACAGACATTCTATGGCTTGACTGGAATTGGAGACCTGCTTTTGACATGTTCGAGCATGCAGAGCCGCAATTTCGCCTTTGGCTATGCCTTGGGGAAAATAGACGATGCCAAAAAGATGATGGAAGAGAATAAGAAGACTGTGGAAGGAATCCATACGGCCAAGATCGCATATGAATACGCCCTGAAGCATCATCTTGATATGCCGATTGTTTCTTCTGTCTACAAGGTCTGCTATCAGTTTGAGAAGCCCTCACTCTGCCTTAGAAAAACTATGGCACGTGAACTGAAATCGGAAATGTAAAAAATCCCCATAATTACGAAATAAATTGAAATTTCCATAAAGATGTGTTATCTTTTTTTTAAGAAAGGTGTATGAATTATGGAAGAAAAGAAATTAATCACAAAAGATGACTTGGCTGAACAGTTGGCTACGATGGGGAGAATGAAGAAGGGTGATGCCCTCAATGCGATTGAAATCGTGTTTGCCTGCATTGCTCAGGGACTTATCGATCCTGAGTATGGAAACGTCAAGATTGCCGGCTTTGGTCAGTTCTCTTTGGTGGAACGTCCAGCTCGCAGCGGCGTCAATCCTTCCAATGTCTCTGAAAAAATTGATATTCCGGCCAGCAAATCCGTTAAGTTCAAGCCATCCAAGACCCTCAAGGATCTTGTCAACGAATCCAAATAAGATTCTCTTGCCGTCTTTTGACGGCATTTTTATATGAAACTGACACTTTCGGAACCTTGTTCATCTCTTTTTTTGTCCATCCAATCGAAAATGGGACGAGAGAACGTTTTTTTGGTCGGCGGGTTTGTCCGCGATAGCCTGCTCGAAAGAAAAAGCCTTGATTTGGATATTGCTTTTCGGACAGATGATTTTTCATCTGTGAAGAGCCTTTTTGAGGATGCGCTTATCTATATGAAGTTCCAGACAATCACCTATAAGGAAGAGGGAAGACATATTACCCTGGCAAGGATGCGAAAAGAAAAAAACTATTTTGATCATCGTCATCCATCCAATGTCGAATTTGTCTCATCCATCGAGGAAGATTGCCTTCGACGCGATTTCACAATCAATGCGCTCTACGTTCCCTATAGCCTCGATATCCTTGATCCGTTAAATCAAGGCTTGGAGGATATCGAAAAAAAGACGATCCGTCTGATCGGGGAAAAGAAAACGAGGCTCGCTGAAGATCCGCTTCGAATCCTGAGAGCCTATCGTTTCGCCTATGAACTTGGTTTCTCTTTGGAAAAGGAAACGTCTATGGCCATCCAGGAATCAAAAAAACTCATTTCGTATCTCAATCCGCAGAAAGTCAGAGAGGAAATCTCCAAGGTCGACAAAGTCTATCAAAAACAAATGCTGAAAGAATTTTATTTTCCCTATTTTGATATATAATCTTTTCGTGGAGGAAATGACACATGGATATTACAGCTTCTGATTTCGATTGGAAATCAATCCTGATCAAAAAATACAAGAACTATAATCTCAACGAGGAAGACTGTATGGTCATCTTTGTCTCCGATTGCATTCTTCATATCGAAGAAAAGATTTTGATTACGAAGGATGTTCTTTCACCCTATATGGTCAATAAGGATGCCTTGGACACTTCCCTGTCCGAGCTGATGGCCAAGAAAATCCTAACCATCCATTCGGAAGGAAACGCATTTTATACCTCCCTAGACGAATTCAAGAAGCGTCTCTTTGAGGATGCTATCAAGGATTTCTCCCTGAAGACGTCGAATTATGGTCATGATTCGAATGCTTCCGACAATCTCTTCCAGGAAGCGGAATCCATTGCCGGCAGATGCCTGACACCGCTTGAAAGAGATCAGATCACAAGCTGGCTGAAATCCGGTGCTGAGGAAGGCATGGTCAAGGAAGCACTCAAGAAATCGATCACGAAGAGCGGAAATGTCTCTTTCCGCAATGCGGACAAGCTCATTCTTGAAATGCAAAGAAGCGAAACGAGAAAGAACATCGGGGCTTCCCTTGTCAATGAAGAGACCAAGAGCCGAGAAGAACTCCGCGATATCTTCACGCATACGGATTGGACCTACCATGGCGACAAATAAGAAGGCAGAAAAAATCAAGGAAGTTTTAAATAAGGAATATCCTCAGACAAAGACATTTCTAAATTATACAAAGGATTATGAACTTCTTTTTGCCGTGATTCTATCTGCTCAGGCAACGGATAAAAGCGTCAATGATGCGACAGGTGTTCTTTTTAAGGAATGCCCCATGTTGAGCGATTATACCTGCGATAAGAAAGAAAGAATCTACGCCATCATCAAAAGAATCGGATTAGCGAAATCCAAGACGGAATATCTTCTATCGACAGCTAGAATCTTAAGAGAAGACTATCATGGAATGCTTCCCCACGATCGAAAAGAATTGATGAAATTGCCTGGGGTGGGCTATAAGACAAGCGGCGTTGTTCTTTCCGAACTTGGAATTGAGGACTTCTTCCCTGTGGATACCCATGTCCAGAGAGTCAGCAAGAGGCTGGGCCTGATCAGAAGAGAAACACCAGAAAAAACAGAAACGGTTTTGGAAAGAATCTTTCAAGGATCAAAATATATCACTCTCCATAGACAGTTTATCCTCTTCGGAAGAAATATTTGCAAGGCGACAAATCCATCCTGTGCGATTTGTCCATTAAAAGAACTTTGTACAGAAATAAAAAGAAAATGAATATGATTTCAGGATTTATCAAAGTCGACAAGGAAAAGGATTATACCTCCAGCGATGTCGATCGCATCATCAAAAAAAGACTGGGTGTCTCAAAAGCCGGACATCTTGGAACACTCGATCCTTTTGCGACCGGACTTCTTTTGATTTCCGTCAATGAGGCATGCAAACTCAATCCTCTTTTTCCTGATGGCGAGAAAGAATATATCGCGACACTTCAGCTTGGCATGACAACGCCTTCCCTCGACACGGAAACTGAGATTGAAAATCAAGTTGATGTAAAAAAATATTCCATAGAAGAAATCAAGATGGTATTTACTTCCTTCATTGGTGAACAAAGCCAGATTCCGCCTCTTTATAGTGCAAAACACTACAAAGGAACAAAAGCCTATCACCTTGCCAGAGAGGGAAGCAAAGTCGTATTGGACAGTCAAAGAATCACCATCTATGAACTCAATCTTCTTTCGTATGACACGGAAAAGAATCTTCTTGTCTTCCAAACGCGTGTCTCCAAGGGAACCTATATTCGAGTCCTTGGAAAAGACATTGCTGAACGTTTGGGCACGATCGGATATCTCACTCAGCTCAGAAGAACAAAAATCGGTCCGATCGGACTTGAAGGGGCTGTCAAGGCAAAAGAAGCAACAATGGAGAATCTTTTCCCAATCACCTATTTTCATGACAATATCAGGAAAGTTGAATGCGATGATACGCTTTCTTTCCGAATCCGGAATGGGCAGAGTCTTCATCTTCCCTATGAGGATGAATATCTTTTCATGATGAGGAAAGAGGAACTTCTTGCGGTTTATAAGAAAAACGGAAACGTCTATCATTGTTATAAGGGAATGCGGCATGAATAAAGTCATCCTTGATTTCGAAAAAGGCCTGAAGAGGAAGGAGGATTTCTCTCTGGCAATCGGTTTTTTTGATGGCATCCACATCGGACATCGCCTCCTTCTTGATGAACTGAAGTCGAAAGGCAATCATCCTTGTGTTTTGACTTTTTCCTCCGATTTCAAAAGCCGGCTTTTCCATAAAGAGGAGGAACTCCTTCTTACGGATGATGAAAAAGATGAAATGCTTTCTTTTCTTGGGATTGAGACGGAATACGTTCTGCCTTTTGATGAAAAGATGGTTTCCTGCTCTATTGAGGAATTTCTCTCTTTTCTCTCCATTCCTTCCTTGAAGAGAATCGTTGTCGGAAAGGATTTCACTTTTGCGAAGAATGCATTGGGCAAAGCCACAGACCTTCTCCTGCTGAAGGACAAGGAGGTCAGCATTGTCGATCTCTTTTATCATGACGGAAGAAAGGTTTCTTCTTCCCTAATCAAAGAAGATCTGAAATCTTTTGATTTTTCTCAGGCTACAAAAGAACTCGGATATCCGTTCTTCTTGAAGGGAAAAGTTATCCATGGATTTGAAAACGGAAGAAAAATCTCCTTCCCGACTGCGAATATTGTTTATCCGAATGAAAAACTCAAACTTCCAACCGGAGTCTATGAAACAAGGACTCTCTATCAGGATAAAGAATATATGAGCATGACGAATATCGGAAACCACCCGACCATCTCTCCTCTTGAGCAGGCTATTGTGGAAACGCATCTTCTTGATTTTGAAGGTGACCTTTATGATCAGGAAATCAAGATATCCTTTGTTTCCTATCTGAGGCCACAAAGAAAATTCGATTCTCTTTCTTCGCTTAAGGATCAGCTTGAGAGGGATCTATCGATTATAAAGAATCGGGACAAGCCGTGATTTGTCCTTGAAAAAAGGCTGTCTTGCTTTTCGGGTTACCCTTGACGGGATATATCCGAATGCATAGACAGCCTATTTTGTTTATTCTTCTTCTTCTTTTTTCGTCTTGCTTGTTTTCTTTGTCGACTTCACCGTCTGCTTTTTTTGCTCGGCGTCTTTTCTTTTGCCTTCTTGGCTTCTTCTCTTTTTTTCTTCAAGGCTTCCTTTTCTTCAGGCGTCTTATAGTTTTTTCCATAGACATCCTTCAAGGTGACCGGCTTTCTGTTGATGGCATCGCTGATCATGACATCCATCTCGTGAGCCTTATCATAGAGCTTGTCGGCGATGAAGATGAGTTCAGGTGTCTTGTAGATCGAAAGGGATTCAGCCAATTTGGAACGGATGAAGCCTTTGCGGTTATCAAGGAATGAAACCAGCTCATCAATCTTATCCGATTCGAGATGAGAGACATAGACTTTGCAGTAGGAATAATCGGAGGTGAGTTTCACTTCGGTGATGGAAGCGAATTCGCAAATCTTGTTTTTCATCTGGAAGATGATGATATCGCTGAGGTTCTTCTTGATAATCTGTTGAACACGTCCGAATTTATCAGCCATTCTTGACTTCCTCCTGACCGAAGGCTTCCAGCACGTCTCCTTCAATCAAATTGAAGTTGTCTGAAATCGTCAAGCCACATTCGAATCCGCTCTGGACTTCCTTGACATCATCCTTAAATCTCTTCAATGAGGTCAAATGTGTCTTGAGAACCAATTCATCATTGCGGAAGACGCGGATGGAAGAAGAATTTTTGATTGTTCCATCTGTGACCATACAACCGGCAATCTGACCGACTTTGCTTGCCTTGAAGAGGGAACGGACTTCCAAATGTCCATAGATGACTTCTTCGAAGACCGGAGCGAGAGTTCCTCTCATGGCCGCTTCGATATCTTCGAGCATCTTATAGATGATGTTGTATTCACGGATTTCGACATTCTGTTCTTTTGCCATATCCTTGATGGAGGCAGAGACTTTCACTGAGAAGGCAAGGATGACGGCGTGGGATGCACTTGCAAGGATGATATCGCCTTGGCTGACATCGCCGGAATTGCAGTGCAGGACAGTGAGCTTGGCACCTTCCACTTCGATTTTCTCCAAGGATGCCTTCAAAGCCTCAGCAGAACCTTCGGTATCGGCCTTGATGATGAGGTTGATGTTCTTGATATCTCCATCCTTTGTCGAGTCGGCCAAGCTGGCTCCAGACGGATTTGCGCTGATAAGAGCATTGGCTCTCTTCTGTGCAGCTTCACGGGCGCTCTTTTCATCCTCGAAGGCCATGAAGCGGTCTCCGGCAACAGGAACACCCGAAAGTCCGATGACGCTCACGGGCGTGGATGGAAGGGCCTCCTTGAGCATCTTGTTGAATTCGTTGGTCATCTTTCTGACCTTGCAGTAATATTGGCCGACTGCCAGAAAATCACCGACATGAAGGGTTCCGTTCTGAACCAAAAGGGTTGCTTTTGCACCTTCCTTCTTGTCGAGGGTGGCTTCGATGACGCTTCCGATGGCACGGGCATTGTTGTTTGCCTTCAATTCGAGAAGCTCGGCGAGGGTCAGGATACCTTCGAGGAGTTCGTCGACACCCTGATTCTTTTTAGCCGAGATTTCGAACATCATGGTGTCACCGCCCCAGTCTTCACTCAAGACACCCAATCCAGAAAGCTGCTGTTTGACTCTCTCGACCTGGGCTCCCGGCTTATCGCACTTATTGATGGCGACGATGATCGGGACATTGGCCGCTTTGGCATGATCGAGAGCTTCGATGGTCTGCGGTTTGACACCGTCATCGGCTGCGACGACCAAAACGACGATATCGGTGACGGAAGCACCTCGGGCGCGCATGGCCGTGAAAGCTTCATGGCCTGGCGTATCGATGAATGTGATTTTTTTGCCGTTGACAATCTTCTGATAGGCACCGATTTCCTGCGTAATGCCGCCGTGTTCCCCACTGGTGATGTTGGAATGGCGGATGCAGTCGATCAATGTCGTCTTGCCGTGGTCGACGTGGCCCATGATGGTCACGACCGGAGCACGGAAATCGTTGTCGGAATCCTTGTCAAAGACATTTGCTTTGGTAAAGTCATCGACGGCGATGGAGGATTCTTTCTTAAAGTCGAGATTGTTGTTCAGACACACTTCCGCAATGAGGTCATCATCCAAAACGGTATTGAGGGAAATCAATTTGCCTTGCATGAGGAAACTTTTGATGGTGTCTGAGGGAGAAACGTTGATTCTTTTGCAAAGCTGATCCAATGTCATCGGTCCGTTGTAGATGAAAACGCCATCTTGGACTCCGGCCTGCTGCTTCTTGCCGAAAGCCGGCTTGCTTGACTGCTTGTTACTCTTCTTTTTAGACATATGCATACCTCCTATTTTTTGACGTCTTCTTTGAGTATATCCACAATGGCTTTGTAGAGATGCACGTCTTTGATGCCGCAGGCGTTGAGCAGGTCATAGCCGAGGATATTCTTTATATCGTAGTCTTCACCCTGATAGTGAAAGATGACAAGGTTGGGATTCAGGGTCTTGTAGTGTTCGAGTTCTTCTTTCTTCTTGTCGGAAATCGAAGGAAGAAGGAGGAGAGTATCCAATCGTTTTCTCGAAAGGAGTTCCTCCATCTTCATTCCGACATAGACGGCTTTCTTTTTCATGGCAAAGCCGAAATACGTATCAAGCTTCTTCTTTTGATTTTCCGAGAGCATTCGTCAACTCCCTTTCCAGACGAGAAAGATCTTCTTTGGATTGGGTAAAACGTTTTAGTTTACCCTTTATGAAGATGTTTTTAAGATGTTCTTCGTCTTTATGTAAATAGATTCCTCTTCCACCGAGTGTATTGTTTTCATCAAATGAGAGTGTCCCGTCTTTTTTTGTCAGACGGAACATCTCTTCTATTGGATAGCATTCGCGGGTGGAAAAATCCATTCTGTAAATAATTTTTTTCTTATTCATCCATTACTTCTGGTCATAGTATTCATCGGAATCATACTGATCATAATCGATCTCATCCTCATAGGATTCCTCTTCGTTGGACTGCTCCTCATCCATCTGCTTGAGTTCTTCTTCGGTGTAGATGGGCATAGCAGAGACTTTGCTTGCTGTCGAGGCAGTTTCTTTTTCTTCCTCGTCATTCTTTTTCCACTTCTTTTTGTAGGAGCGGGTTTCGCTTGGGCCTTTCTTGCTGGTGAGGGCTTCTTCGAGTTCTTCGAGGGAGATACGTGGCTTGTTCTTGATTTCGACGTGCTCGATGACTTCCTCTGCAGCCTTCTCTTCCTTCTCTTTGGCCTTTGTTTCTTCCTTGGCCTGCTTGACAGGATCGATGACAGGTTCGGCAGGAGTTTCTTCCTTGACAGGAACTTCCTCGGGCTTGTTTTCAACGACAGCGGCTTCTTCCGCCGGTTTTTCCTCGACGGCTGGCTTCACTTCTTCATCCTGCTTTTCTTCTGGAATGTTCGGAATCACTTCCTCATCGTGGATCTCCTCAGAGAATTCCTCGTCATCAAGAGTCGTCTCTTCATTGACTGCTTCATCCGCAGTTCCCTTGACCATCTTGAGGATATCTGGAACCATGATATATTTTGTGCCGGAGGAGATGGCATCATCTGACTGAAGGACAGAGATGGTGCAATGGGTGATACGACTGGCAAGACGGACGTTGACGCCGTTCGTGCCGATGGCGACGCCTTGGTTGCCATTGTTGACGACGGCTGTGATCTTTGGATATTCGTAGTCGCGGTCCTGCTCAAGTTCATCATAATGGACATTGGCATCGAAGAAATCTTCCGGACAAGTCAAGCCGATGACAATTGCCGGCTTCATGGCTTCGATAACCTGAAGGGCTTTATTTGGATAATAGCGGACGATATCGATCTTTTCACTGCCAATCTGATCAAGGACGGAACGGACACGGGAACTTTCGGGACCGATGCAGGTTCCGACAGGATCGATGTGCTCATTGTTGGAATCGACAAAAATCTTTGTTCTCTTTCCAGCGTCTCTTTCGCAGGCCTTGATGCTGACAATGCCTTCCTTGATTTCCGGAACGGCTCTTTCGAGAAGCTTCTCGATGAATTCACGGCTGGTTCTGGAAATGACCAGACTCGGCGGATTGCTCTTGTCGGACACATCGGAAAGATGGACGAGAACGCGGTCACCGACGACAAAGCGATCGCTGTTGAGCTTATTGGCTCTTCTCAGGGTGCCGGTGGCTTTTCCGAAATTGATTTCATAGGAAGAACCATCCTGTTCGATTTTCGTCACCGTTCCTTCGATAATGTCGCCAATCTTATCTTGGTAGACAGCCAAAACGGCCGCTTTGCTCGCTTCCTTGATCTTGGATTGGAAAAGCTGCTTGACTCTTCTGACATAGGTTTTGTCGAGCTTGGTGGTATCGAATTTGATTTTGATGGAATCGCCGATCTTGCAGTTTGGCTTGAGTTCCTGTGCATCTTCAAGGGAAATCTGATAGGCATCATCGACGATGTCATCTTCCGGAGTGACGGTCTTGATATCGTAGATGGTGAATTTCGAGAATGTTCCAGAAAGGCTGACTTCGCATTTGATCAGTTCTTTGGCAGGATCCGTGGAGTCTTTGTCCTTGAACAATCCTGGATAGGACCATTCGAGATAGGCCTGCTGCATGGTCGAGATAAGAATATCGATGACCTGTTCGGAAGAAACATAGGAATCACTCTGGATTTCTCCGATGGCGGTCGTGAAATCATCGCATTTGATCTTGCCTGTAATCGGCTTTGAAGTGGATTTGTGGCCTCTTCTCTTCTTCGGGGCCTCTTCGATTTCTTCCTCTTCGGATTCGACGACTTCGTCTAAAACTTCATTTTCTTCAGACATAGTACTCTATTCCTCCAATTATGTCTTTTATTCTTCTAGGCCTTGTAGCCCATATGAATCGACTCAATGTCTTCTTTTGTCAGTTCGACACTCTTCTTTCTTCCTTTGATGAAGTATTGTCCTTTTAAGACGCCTTTCTCAAAGGCGAGAGGCTTGAGGGTGATCGTTTCACCTGTCTTTTTCAGTTTGATGTCCAGATGGTGATCCATGAGTTTTCCGATATCCTCAAAGGGAATTTCTCTTTCGCTTCCGCCCGAGGAGATATCCAATGTATAAGGGAAATCCAATTCGGGAAGTTCATCTAAGAGAGGATTGACCTTTTCAGTGAAGGCCTCAATCTCATCCATAGTGATGTTGTAGTCCTTGTCAATGAGAATTTCAAGCATGTCGCCCATTTCCGGATCTTTGTAGAAACGGGTGGAAACAAGTTGCAGAGAAAGCTCGTCGCAGGCTTTTTTCAGTATTTCATTGATGTTTGTCAGATCCATGCTGTCCCCTTTCTGAAAACAAAGAGTGGACCCCCAAAAAGGAGATCCACTCTTAATTTTGCTTAAGAATGTCGCAATCTTTCCATAATAGAAAGATAGCCTCTAGGTTTCCCTAGCACCTTATTTTACCATTCTCGGAAAGGAGTTGCAATCTTTTTGTGAACACGACTGGTATACACATGTAAATTTTTATAAGTGGGATATTGCGCAAATCAACAAGATAAGATAATTATTCTTGTTTCTTATATCATTCGACAAGAGAGTTGAGTAAAATAGATTGCATTTTTGTTAGAAAGAGGTTTGACTTATGATTGAAAAAACATCGCAGGCTTACAAGCGTCATCCCATAGCTTTCACCTTGGGTCCAGCGCTGAAGATGATCGAAGCCGTCTTCGATCTGCTGATTCCTTTGTTCATGAAGACCATCATCGATATGTCGACATTCGATGGCGTCCGTGCCATCGATTCCGAGACGAACCCGATTATCTTGGCCATTTCGCGCTTTATCACTCTTTTCGGGGTTTGGATCAAAGATAATCCGAATCTGAATTATGCCATCATCGGATGCGTCATCATCCTCATCATGGGTATTTTGGGCTTCGCGACAACCATGCTGACCCAATATATCGCAGCGAGGACAGCCATGGCTGTCGGGTGCGATGTCAGAAATTCCCTTTATGAGAAAATTCTTTCCTTTTCGAAGATGGAAAGAGAGGAATTGGGCAATGCCCGTCTTTTGACGACGCTCAATGCGGATTCCTATATGGTTCAGCAGGGTGTTCTAATCTTCATCCGACTCATCGTCCGTGCACCATTCATCATTCTAGGTGCCATTGTCATCTCCTTGATTCTCAACTGGCAGATTGGACTTGTCTTTGTCAGTATTGTTCCGCTGATTCTTTTTGTCGTCTTTTTTATCATGAAGAAGTCAAGCAAAGAATATCTTTCTATTCAGAAGAAACTCGACAATATTTCGATCAAAACGGGCGATACCTTGGAAGGAAGCAAGGTTATCCGTGCCTTCAACAGACAGGATTACGAAGAAAAATCCTTCCGGGAAATCACCGGTGTCTATAAGGAAAATTCCATCAAGGTCAATTTCCTCAATGCATTGATCAACCCTTTGACTTTCGCAATCATCGCTCTTGCCACCTTAGCGGTCATTCTCTTTGGTGGACTCCCGATGTTTTCTGCTTCCCAGGAAGCCGGAAGAGCCTATTCGAGCACGGTCATCACCCTCGTCGCCTATTTGGCACAGATTTTTACAACTCTGGTTCAGCTGACCAATGTCGTCATGGTTCTGACCAAAGCCAATGTCTCTTCCAAGCGTGTTGATGAAGTCTTGGCGATTCAGCCGAAAATTCATGATATCGAAAATCCTCTCGTAAAGAAAAATTATCCTTTGGGTGAGGAAATCTTCTCCTTTGACCATGTCGATTTGGCTTACAAGGAAGGCGGAAACATGGCTTTGAAGAACATCGATTTTCGTCTCAACAAAGGGGAATCCTTGGGAATCATCGGTGGAACGGGAAGCGGAAAATCGACCCTTATCAACCTTATGGAACGTTTCTTGGATGCTACAAACGGTCAGGTAAAATATAAAAAGGAAGATATCCGAAATTATTCCTTGGAATCCTTGAGGGATGAAATCGCACTTGTTCCTCAAAAATCGGTCCTCTTCAAAGGAACCATCGGCTCGAATATGAGAATGGCCAATCCGACAGCGACCGACGAGGAAATCAAGAATGCCATGAGTGATTCATTGGCTTATGAATTTGTCAGCCGCTATGAAGATGGTTTTGATCATGAAGTCGAGGAAGGCGGAAAGAATTTCTCGGGCGGCCAAAGACAGAGGCTCTGCATCGCTCGGGCACTTGTGAAGAATCCGGAAATCATCATCCTGGATGATTCGACTTCCGCGTTGGACCTTCTGACCGATAAGAAAGTCCGAAATAACATTTCTGAACACTATCAGAACATCACAAAGATCATCGTTTCCCAGAGAGTCTCCACCGTCAGCGAATGCGACAAGATTCTTGTCTTGGAGGGCGGTGAGGTCATCGGACAGGGCAATCATGAAGAATTGATGAAGAATTGCCCGATTTATAAAGAAACCTATCTTTCACAGGTTCAGAAAGGAGAAGAATAATCATGGATTACAAGAAACGCTTTTTTTCCTATCTCCTTCCGCAGAAAAAGAGAATTGTCCTGATTGCCTTGTCGGTTCTCGTCTTCCTTATCGCACAGCTCTCGCAGCCACTTTTTGTCGGCTATGCCCTGGATGCCGCCATCGACAGCAAGAAAAATATCTTCTTCCTCTTTATCTTCCTTTCCCTTGGCTTATCCATCTTTGGTGCGTTTGCTGATTTCTTCTTTGAATATTCGGTCGGTGTCATGACGCAGGAAATCATCTATGAGATGAGAAATGACACCTATCATAAGCTCAACAGTGTCTCCATCGATACGATATTCAAGGAAAGCCAGGGAAACCTTGTGCAACTTGAAATCGGTGATGTCGAGAATGTTGCCAATGGTCTCTTCTCCGTCTTCAAATCTTTGATCGAAGGTGTCCTTGCCATTGTGATTACCATCATCATGATGTTCATCACGAACTGGATTTTGGCATTGGGTGTCATCCTGCTTTCTCCTTTGAGTCTCATTGTCAGCCGTTTTGTTGCCAATTTCTCACACAGATATTTCAAGAAGCAAGCCAAACTTCAGTCGGAACTCAACGGACTTTCGATGGAAGCCATTAATAATTCCGACCTTCTGCAGTCCCTGAATTTCCAGGATGATTCTCTGATGAAATTCCAGTCTCAGAATGAGGAATTGAGGAAGGAAGGAAAAATTGCTCTCTTTTCTGCCTCATGGACCAATCCGACGACAAGACTTGTGAACAACACTATCTATTGCCTTATTGGTATCAGCGGCATCATCATGATTCCTTTCACTGCGACCTATCCGATTCTTTCGATGACAATCGGAAAACTCTCTTCCTTCTTAAGCTATACGACAAGTTATACCAAGCCGTTTAATGAAATCAGCGGTGTCTTAAGCGAATATGAGACTGCTGTCTTCTCCTTCAAGAGAATCAACGACTTCCTCAACAAGGAAGACGATGTCGATGAGGGAACGATGGATATTGAGAATATCCAGGAGATGAAGTTTGACAGAATGTGGTTCTCCTATGAGCCGGAGCAGAAACTCATCGAGGATTTCAATGAAGTCATCCACAAGGGAGATTCCGTGGCGATTGTCGGTCCGACCGGAGCCGGAAAATCCACTCTCATCAATGTCCTGATGCGTTTCTATGATCCGACCAAAGGCGCGATTCTCTACAATGGCATGAAGGGAACAGACATAAAGAAATCTTCTCTCAGAGCCAATTTCGGCATGGTTTTGCAGGAAACATGGATTTTCTCTGGAACAGTCATGGAAAATGTTCGCTATGCCAAGCCTTCCGCTACCGATGAGGAAGTCAAGGCCGCCTGTAAGAAAGCCCATGCGGATTTCTTCATCAATACGCTTCCCTATGGCTATGAGACCAAGGTTTCAGCTAAGGAAGGACTCTCGGAGGGTGAAAGACAGATGCTCACCATCGCCAGGGTCATGCTTCTTGAACCGGATATCGTCATTCTCGATGAAGCGACAAGCAACGTCGATACGCGTACGGAAAAACTCATTACGGATGCGTTTGATGCCATCATGAAAGATCGAACAAGCATTGTCATCGCCCACCGTCTTTCCACAATTCAGAAGGCTTCCCTCATTCTCGTGCTCAAGGATGGGCACGTCATCGAGACGGGCAACCATCAGACCCTGATGACGAAGAAGGGATTTTATTATTCTATGTATTCTTCCCAGTTCCATTGAGGTATTTCAATATGAAAAATGTATTTATTGTTGTCGATATGCAAAATGATTTCCTTTCCATGTGCCTTGGCTTTAAAGGATATGAAAAGACTGTGCAGAACGTCTTATCCATCCTGAAGAACAAGGTGATGGAAGAGGATGTTGTCCTTGTGACGAAGGATACCCATGATAAAGAAGACTATTCTTCGACCTTGGAAGGAAAGAATATTCCGCTCCATTGTGTAAAAGAGACGCCAGGATGGGAAACAGAGACTTCGATTCAAAAAGAACTGGATGCTCTTTCTTCTCATCATGAAGTCATCGAATTTGAAAAACCGACCTTCGGCTCAAGCGAACTCTTCAGTTATCTTCTCGATCATCAGAAGGATTTCGATAACGTCTATATCATGGGGGTCTGTACATCCATCTGCGTACACGCCCAGGCCGTCTTGGCAAGAACGGCTTTGAAGGATACGCCAGTCTTTGTCATCAAAAATGCTGTTGGAGATGGAAATGAAAAGAAGGCTGAGGCGACATTGTCATCCTTAGAGGCTTTGGAAATCACTGTTTTGGAAACATTCTGAGAAGATTTCCTCCTCTTTCTTCTCTATCGCTGGAAAAAGGCATAAATTGTATGATTTCTGCCTTTTTTTGCTTTTGAAAGAGATTACATTGGAAAGTATAATATAGGTGCCTTATGGAGGTGAGAATATGGATATCGAAATACTCAAGGAACATTTCTGTTCTCTGTTTGGAAAAAAAGAAAAACTGAGAGCCTATATGGCTCCGGGGAGAGTCAATCTCATTGGAGAGCATATCGACTATAACGGCGGTCATGTCTTCCCCTGTGCATTGGATGTTGGAAATTATGCGATCGTTGCCGATCGACAGGATGATGTTCTTTCTTTTTATAGCGAGAATTTCCCTGAATGTGGCATTATCAAAACATCTCTTTCGGATCTGAAATACGAGAAAAAGGATGGATGGACAAATTATGCCAAGGGTGTCTTCAAGGCGTTTCAAAAGAAAGGATATTCTCTTTCGCACGGATTTGATATTCTTGTCTCGGGGAACATTCCAGGCTCTGGACTTTCTTCTAGCGCCGCCATGGAAGTTTTGATTGCCAATATCATCAAGGATTCTTTTTCACTTGATGTCGATGGAGTTGAAATCGCCCTTTTGAGTCAGGAGGCGGAAAACAGTTTCTGTGGGCTCAACTGCGGCATCATGGATCAGTTTGCCTCGGCCAATGGAAAAAAGGACTGTGCTCTCTTCCTTGATTGCAAGACATTGGATTATACCTATGTCCCACTTGCCTTGAAGGGCTATAAAATCATCGTGACGAATTCCAATAAGCCGCATTCCTTGGTTTCCTCCCATTACAATGATCGAAGAAGGGAATGTGAGGAAGCCTTGAAGGATCTTCAAAAGGAATGCAAAATTGAAAATCTCTGTGAATTGAGTGTTGAGGAATTCGAAAAACATGCCCACCTCATCACTTCTCCTGTGAACGAAAAAAGAGCACGTTTTGCCGTTTATGAGGAAGAGAGGACGAAGAAAGCCGTCGAAGCACTAAAGAAGATGGATCTTGCTACTTTTGGGAGACTCATCAATGAATCCGGTGATGGATTGAAGGACCTTTATGAAGCGACCTGTGATGAAATCGATATTCTTGTTTCTGAAGCAAGGAAGCAGGAGGGCTGCATCGGTTCAAGAGAGACCGGAGGCGGATGGGGAGGAAATACGATTTCTATCGTCAAGGATGAGAATGTCGATTCCTTCATTGCAAATCTTGAAAAGACTTATTGCGAGAAGACTTCGCTTCATGCCGAATGCCATAGACTCTCAGTCGGAGAAGGAGGGAGAAGACTGTTATGATCTCAGTTCAAAGAGAAATAAAAAAATTATCTTCGTATGCCCTTGAGAAGAAGCTGATTTCCAAGGAAGAATATTTTTATAGCATCAACCTTCTTCTGGACGTTCTCGACTTGGATGAATTTGTCGATGATGGCATCGAATATAAGGATGTC
The DNA here is from genome assembly GCA_963612025.1 of bacterium. Lineage (GTDB taxonomy): Bacteria > Bacillota_I > Bacilli_A > RFN20 > CAG-288 > Enterosoma. The sequence continues at coordinate 38,697 of CAVDUB010000005.1, read as the reverse complement.
GACCTTGAAGAGACGTTGGCAAATCTTGTTTCCTATGCTGTAAAGAAAGGTTTGATCAAAGAAGATAGCATCACCTATAGAGATCTTTTCGATACCAAGATCATGAACTGCTTTACCCCTCGTCCGGATAGTGTGATTTCGACATTCGAGAAATTGGCCAGCGAAGACAAGAAGAAGGCAACGGATTATTTTTATCATCTTTCCCTAGATAGCGATTATATCCGATCGTATCGAATCAGGAAGGACTTGAACTGGAAGACAAAGACACCATATGGCGATATCGATATCACCATCAATCTCTCCAAGCCGGAGAAGGATCCAAAAGCGATTGCAGCTGCAAAAAGCATGAAGCAGACATCCTATCCGAAATGTCTTCTCTGCAAGGAGAATATGGGCTATCGTGGAACGCTCTCCCATCCGGCACGGGAAACAATCCGCTATATTCCTCTCCATTTAGGCGATGAAGACTACTACATGCAGTATTCCCCCTATTCCTACTACAAGGAGCACTGCATCGTTTTCAATGCCTCACATGTTCCGATGACGATCAATGAGAAGACATTCGAACATCTGTTTGATTTTGTTTCCTATCTTCCACACTATATGCTTGGAAGCAATGCCGATCTTCCAATCGTCGGAGGAAGCATTCTGACCCATGACCATTACCAGGGTGGAAGCTATCGCTTTCCTATGTTCGATGCAAAAGAAGTGTTCCAGGTTCGCTTTGAGAACTTTGACAAAGTATCAGGCTTTTATCTTTATTGGCCACTGAGTGTTTTGAGGCTGAAGAGCAAGTCACGGGATGAATTGATTCATCTATCGAGCAAGATATTATCATGCTGGAGAGAATACAGCGATGAGGAATGCTTTGTCTATGCTTATACAGATGGAGTTCCGCATAATACCATTACACCGATACTTCATAAAGATGGCGATGAATTTGTCATGGATTTGGCTCTTAGAAACAATCTTACGACGGATGAATATCCGCTTGGTGTCTATCATCCACATGAGGAATATTGGAACATCAAGAAAGAAAATATCGGGTTGATTGAAGTCATGGGAAGAGCCATTCTCCCTAGTCGCTTAAAGAAAGAGATGGAAATCATCCGAGATGCGGTCTTATCTGGCAAGGATATTGCAGAAATCGAGGAAGTCAAAAAACATGCTTCGTGGCTTTCGGCTTTCTCTTCCCGCTTCGCTCCAAATATGGAAAAAGAGGAAATCGATGCGATTCTTCAAGAGGAAATCGGTCAGACATTTCAGCATGTCTTGGAATGCGCCGGTGTCTATAAGCAAGATGAGAAAGGCTATGCTGGCGTGAGAAGATTTGTTGAATACGTGAATTCGAAGTCGAGTCATTAACCGATAACAAAAAATGAAGATTTTCTGAAATTGAGAGAATCTTCATTTTTTTATGAAAGAAAAAACACCGGTTGCCCGGTGTCTTGGAGGTTTCGCCTTACTGGTCAAACCACTTGTCTTTGATGAAGTCGAGAGTCTCTTCGAGATTTTCTTCTTCCATGGTTGCGATGGCGAACATGTAGCTTGGCATGGGAAGGCACTTCTTCTCGTCGAATTCTTCTTCATCGCCGATGTGTCCTTCGCCTTTGGTGATGTAATATTTGTTTTGACAGACAAAGAGAATCTTGTCGTCCTTGATCATCACGATGTTGCCTTTTAATTTAGCCATAGTGGGCCTCCTTTTCCTTTATTATACTTGATTTGTCCAAGGAAAGTGATTTTTTTGAACAATTTTACTTTCCGACTTCCATCCAACTGGGATCGGATGGGTTCTTCTGGAACTTGAGGAGCTTTTCGATATCCTCTTCCTTGATGTAGTCTTCCTTTTGAGCGATGGAAATCAATGTCTCGAAATTGCTCAAGGAATGATTGATGCAATGGTCAGCTTCGAGTTTTTCTTTTCCCTTGGCAAGATTGTAGGTGAAGATGGAGACGATGCCTAAAACCTCGGCCCCTTCTTCGCGGAGGATGTCGACAACTTCAAGGGAGGATCCACCGGTCGAAATCAGGTCCTCGACGACAACGACTTTCTTTCCTTTTGGAGAGATGCCTTCAATCTGGTTTCCTCTTCCATGATCCTTGTGGCCGGAACGGACATAGCCCATCGGAAGGTTCATCTTTGTGGCAACGATGGCTGCATGGGCGATGCCGGCTGTGGAGGTTCCTTCCAGGATTTCAGCTTCAGGGAAGTAGGCTTCGATGGTCTGCTTGAGACCCTCTTCAACCACTTCGCGGACTTCTGGATAGGAGAGGGTGAGTCGATTATCGCAATAAATCGGGGATTTGATGCCGCTTGCCCACGTGAATGGGTCATTCGGCTTCAGGAAGACGGCTTTGATTTTCAACAGGTTGGATGCGACTTTTTCAGCTAATTCTTTTTCGTTCATTTTATTCAAACTCCTTTACACATTCATGGTAGGCTTTGACAGGGTCACTTGCCTTGGTGATGCTTCTTCCGACAACAATATAGGTCGAACCGAGTTCCTTGGCGTATGACGGAGTGGCAACTCTCTTCTGATCGTCCTTGCTGTCGCCTAAAAGACGGATGCCTGGCGTGACGCTGATGAGACCCATCTCCTTGATGATCGGGGCCTCAAGAGGGGAGCAGACAACACCATCCAATCCTGCCTTCTTCGCGTTCATTGCGTAGTGTGAGACAACCTCATTGACTTTATGGTGGATGAGATCTTCTTCATCTAGGATTGTATCGTTCAGACTCGTCAGGACTGTGACGGCAATCAATTTTGTGTTCTTTCCCTGTGGGGTCGAATCAAGACCTTCGCGGGCGGCCTTCATCATCTCGATGCCGCCAAAGGCATGAAGATTGGTGATTTCGACGCCGAGTTCACCGATTTGGGCCATCGCCTTCTTGACGGTGTTTGGGATATCGCAGAGCTTGAGGTCGAGGAAAATTCGAAAGCCATCCTTCTTGAGCTCTTTGACCAAGGAAGGTCCTTCCTTGTAGAACATTTCCATTCCGATTTTAATGTACGGATTGAGTCCTTTGAATGGGGTAAGGAAATTGTACAATTCTTCTTTTGTGGCAAAGTCACAGGCAATGATAACGTTACTCATTTTGTCCTCCTTATGATTTGAGATAGTTCATCAATATGATATTCCTCCATGACAGAGGGCAGATCTTCAATGATTTTCTTGCAACAATACGGATCGACGAGATTCTGTGCGCCGATTTCGACTAAGCTGGCACCGGCATACATCATCTCGAGAACATCTCTTGCTGAGGTGATGCCTCCAACACCGATGATGGGCAGCTGGGTGCAGTGGCTGACCTGATAGACCATTCTTAGGGCGACTGGGAAGATACCAGGACCAGAATAGCCACCCATGACATTCTTTATGATCGGTTTTCCCGTCTTTATGTCGATTCGCATTCCTAAAAGCGTGTTGATCAGACAAATGGCATCTGCCCCGGCCTCCTCGACAGCTTTCGCCATCGAAATGATATCCGTCACATTTGGAGAAAGCTTGACGATGATCGGCTTTGTCGAACGTTCTTTTACTTTTTTGACAAGTTGGTAGGCAACCTTGCTATCAACGCCGAAGGCCATTCCGCCCTCCTTGACGTTTGGACAAGAAATATTCAATTCGAGCGCGAAGACTTTCTTTTCATCATTGAATCTCTCCGCGGTGAGAAGATAGTCTTCAACAGAATGCCCGCCGATATTGGCAATGACTTGATCGGAATAGACTTTCTCAAGCTTGGGAATTTCTTCATGGATGACTTTCTCGACACCGGGATTCTGCAAGCCGATGGAATTGATCAATCCGGAGGGGCATTCCGCGATGCGGGGAAGCTCGTTTCCGTATCTTGGCTCCAAAGTCGTGCCTTTCAAGGCAATGCTTCCTAAGATATTGATATCATAGATTGAAGCAAATTCATAACCGAATCCAAAGCATCCGGAAGCAGGAATGATGGGGTTTTTGAAGTCTTTTCCCAAAAAGGAGACATGAAGATTCTTATTCATAAATCACCTCCTCTTTTTTGAATACAGGTCCTTCCTTGCAGACTCTCTTGAATCCTTCCGTCGTCTTGATTGAACATCCCATGCAGGCTCCAAACCCACAACCCATCCTGGCTTCCAAGGAGACCTCTCCATGGAAAGGCGTCCTGCTTAGATATTTCAGCATGACAAGCGGGCCACAGGCATAGAAGAAGTCGAAGTCGAGCGAATGATTTCCAAGATAGGTGACCGGATTTCCCTTTTCTCCGAGAGTTCCATCGTCGCTTGTCAGATAGACCTCTCCCAACTGGGAGAACTCCTCTAAAAGAAGCGCTTCTTCCTTATTCTTGAAACCGAGGAGAAATTTCACATTCTTTTGTTGTTTTTTGAACTCTTTGGCTAAAAAGTAGAGTGGAGCAACACCGATTCCTCCACCGATAAGAAGAGGAGAAGACGATTTATCGAGAGAAAACCCGTTTCCGAGATTGAGAAGGACATCAAGATTGTCTCCCACTTTCATTTTGGAGAGGGATTTTGTGCCCTCTCCTAAGATTTTGTAGAGAAATGTGATGGTGTTCTTCTCCTGATCGAAGATGGAAAGCGGACGACGGAGGTAGAATCCGGGAAGGGCAACCTCACAGAATTGTCCAGGCAAGGAAAGGAACTCGTCTTTTGCCTCAAGACGGATTTGATATGTCTCCTTTCCGACCTGACTGTTGGAAAGGATTCTAAGTGATTCTTGTTTCATATTTACTCCGCATCGATGGTCGAAACCGACATTGTCATATCTTCCAAGACGTTGAGCAGGGCATCGACGGTGTCCAAACAGGTGAAGACCGGAACGGAATTGTCGATGGCACAGCGACGGATCTTCACACCGTCATGCTCTTTGTCGATGTTGCTATCCGACATCGTATTGATAACATAGCTGACATAGCCTTTGCGGATGGAATCGAGGATTTCCTCTGAGTTCTCGCTGATTTTATGGCGAACTCGCGTCTTGATGCCGTTCTCTTTGAGGAAGCTGGCAGTTCCAGGCGTTGCCTCGATATTGAAGCCGAGCTTATAGAACCGCTCAATTAAAGGAAGAGCGCTCTTCTTGTCGCTATCCGCAATCGTGGCGAAGACGGTTCCATAGTTGATGAGTCTCTGTCCGGAGGCGCGAAGAGATTTATAGAGGGCGCGGTTGAGTGATTTGTCATAGCCGATCGCCTCACCGGTGGATTTCATTTCCGGAGAAAGAACGACATCCATGCCCTGAATCTTTGTGAAGGAGAAAGTCGGCGTCTTGACATACCATCTCTTCTTTTCCGGTGCAATGGAGGTGTAGCCTAATTCTTTCAAGGTATGACCGAGCATGACCTGGCTTGCGATATCGGCAATCGGGACACCTGTGGATTTGGCAAGGAAGGGGACCGTGCGGCTCGAACGTGGGTTGACTTCGATGATGAAGACCTCCTCGGTATCCTTCTTGACGATGAATTGGATGTTGAAGAGTCCGACCATATGGATGGCCAAGCCGATTTTTTTGGTGTAATTGACAATCGTATCCTTGACTTTCTGAGAAAGGGAATAGGGCGGATAGACACTCATGGAGTCGCCGGAATGGACACCGGTTCGTTCAATCAACTGCATGATGCCAGGGATGAAGACGTCTTTCCCATCGGAGATGGCATCGACTTCGCATTCGATTCCGTAGATGTATTGGTCGATGAGAACTGGATGCTCTTCATCAAAGAGGAAGACCTGTTGGATGAATTCCTTCAATGTTTCTTCGTCGTGGATGATTTTCATCATTCGTCCGCCTAAGACGAAAGATGGTCTCACCAAGACAGGATAGCCGATTTCACGGGCTGCCTTGATGCCATCTTCCAGTTTTGTGACAGCAACACCTTTTGGAAGAGGAATAGAAATTTTTTCCATGGCAACTTCGAATTGATCACGATCTTCCGCTGTATCGATTGCCGAAACGCTCGATCCGATGATCTTTACGCCGAGCTTGGCCAAATCCGAAGAAAGGTTGATAGGCGTCTGGCCGCCCAAGGCGACGATGACGCCTTCCGGCTTTTCGAAATCGATGACGTTCATGACATCTTCGATCGTCAATGGCTCGAAGTAGAGTTTGTCAGACAAGGTATAGTCTGTGGAGACGGTTTCAGGATTGTTGTTGATGACGATGGCTTCATAGCCTTCTTTCTGAAGAGCCCAGACGCAGTGTGTGGTTGAATAGTCGAATTCGACACCCTGTCCGATACGAATCGGACCGCTGCCCAAGACGACGATTTTCTTTTTTGCGGAGTGGATGGATTCATTTTCATCCTCATAGGTGGAATAGAAGTAGGGGATATAGCTATCGAATTCGCTTGCGCAAGTATCGATCATCTTGTAGACAGGATAAATATTATTCTCTTTTCTATAGAGATAGATGTCGAGTTTGCTCTTATGATAGATTTTTCCTAAATATTCATCCGAGAAGCCCATTCTCTTGGCCTGAAGGAAGAGTTCCTTGTTGAGTGGGGTGTTCTTGAGTTTTTCTTCCATGCGGTAGATGTTGTACATCTTCTCAAGGAAGAAACGGTCAATCATAGTCAAGAAATAGATGTCATCGATGGTCACGCCCTTGCGGAAGGCTTCCATAATGGCAAAGGGTCTTTCATCGGTATGCTGGGAAATGATGTCGAGAAGTTCCTTGACGTCCTTGTTTTTGAATTTGTCTAATTCGAGATGGCATGCCTTGATTTCCAGAGAACGGACAGCCTTGAGTATACTTTCTTCGATGGTTCTTCCAATCGCCATGACTTCGCCGGTGGCCTTCATCTGGGTTGACAGTGTTCTTGAGGCATCGTCGAATTTGTCAAAGGGGAATCGAGGAATCTTGGTGACGACATAATCGAGAGTCGGCTCGAAACTGGCTTTCGTGTTGGCGATATCGATTTCATCGAGCGTCATGCCGGCGGCAATCTTTGCCGAAACGCGAGCAATAGGGAATCCGCTCGCTTTGCTGGCCAGGGCACTGGAGCGGCTGACACGTGGGTTGACTTCGATGACATAATATTGGAAAGAATAGGGATCCAAAGAGAACTGGACATTGCATCCGCCTTCGATCTTCAATGCACGGATGATCTTCAATGCCGAATTTCTTAGCATCTGATATTCCTTGTTTGTCAAGGTCTGACTGGGCGCCACGACGATGCTATCTCCGGTATGAATGCCGACAGGGTCGATGTTTTCCATATTGCAGACGACAATGGCTGTATCATTCTTGTCGCGAAGGACTTCGTATTCGATTTCCTTGTATCCCTTGATGGATTTCTCGACGAGGACTTCACCCACTGGAGAAAGCTTGAGTCCGTTTGTGGCCAAAGGACGCAATTCTTCTTCGTTGTCGGCAAATCCGCCACCGGTTCCACCTAATGTGAAGGCAGGACGAAGGATGACCGGATAGCCGATTTTGTTGGCAGCGGCAATGACTTCATCGAGTGTTTTGGCAGAATAGCTTTCCAGAATCGGTTCGTTGATGCTCTGGCAGAGTTCCTTGAAGAGTTCTCGATCTTCGGCCTTGCTGATGGCATCATAGGAGGTGCCTAAAAGTTCGGTGTGGCATTCCTCGAGAATTCCGTTCTTATAGAGTTTCATTCCCAGATTTAGACCGGTCTGTCCGCCAATGGAGCAGAGGATGCCATCCGGTCGTTCGATACGGATGATTTTGGCGACATTTTCCAAGTCGAGAGGTTCCATGTAGACTTTGTCAGCGATTTTGGTGTCAGTCATGATGGTGGCGGGGTTGGAATTGACCAAAATTGTTTCATAGCCTTCTTCCTTCAATGCAAGACAGGCCTGGGTTCCGGCGTAGTCGAATTCGGCACCCTGTCCGATGACAATCGGACCAGAGCCGATGATCATGATTCTTTTGAGATCTGTTCTTTTTGGCATTCTACTTTCCCTCCTTGAAGTCTTTCATATTGTTCAAAAAACGGGTGAAGATATAGGCACTGTCTTCTGGACCGGCTGCGGATTCTGGATGGTATTGGACACCGATGACCTTGTTCTTTTTATCCATGATGCCTTCTGCTTCGTTGTCAAGAATGTTGATGTGAGTCAACTCCAGACCGGTGTTTTCCAATGAGGCCTTATCGACAGCATAGGAATGGTTCTGGGATGTAATTTCGATTTTACCTGTGTGAAGGTCCTTGACCGGGTGATTGGCTCCGCGATGTCCGAATTTCATCTTGTAGGTTTTTGCTCCATAGGCAAGGGCAATCATCTGGTGACCTAAGCAGATGCCGAGAATTGGCAATTTCCCTTTCATATCCTGAATTGTCTTGATGACTTCCTTGCAGTCGATTGGGTCACCAGGACCATTTGAAATGAAGAGACCATCTGGTTTGTATTTCAGGATGGACTCGACGGGTGTATTATAGGGGACGACGACAACGTTGCATTTGTTCTGATTGAGTTTGCGGATGATATTGAGTTTGCAGCCACAATCGATGGCAACAACAGTGAAAAGCGGATCGGGTGTTCTTGAATACCAGATTTTCTTGCTGGATACTTTTTTGACCTGATCGTGGGGATACTCATAGGCGGCAAGTTCTTTTAGGCAATCCTCGTCGCTTTCCTCTTCGTTTGCAATCATGGCTTTCATGGAACCGTTGTCACGGATGATTCGGGTGAGTTTTCTTGTGTCGATATCATAGATACCGGCTGCATGATGTTCTTCCATGACTTCAGAAAGGGTGGACGTATAGCGGAAGTTGCTCGGAATATCGTTGTATTCCCGAACGACAAATCCGCTCATGTAGACGGATTTGCTCTCATAGTCTTCATCGGCCAAGCCGTAGTTTCCAATCAGCGGATAGGTCATCGTGACAATCTGGTCGCAATAGGAAGGGTCCGAAAGGATTTCCTGGTAGCCGACCATCGACGTGTTGAAGACGATTTCGCTGATCTTTTTGTCCATGCTTCCAAATCCGGTGCCATGGAAGACCATTCCGTTTTCCAATACGAGTTTTCTTTTCATCAGATATTCTCCTTTCGATAGACGATTTTTCCTTTGTAGAGAGTCATCACATTGAAGCCGAAGAGGCTTTTTCCAATGAAGGGTGAGTTTTCACCTTTGGAAAGAATCTCGCTGGCCTCATAGGTGTGTTCATGTTCGATATCCAGGAAACAGAGGTCCGCTTCGGCTCCTTCCTGGATGGTGATTTTTTTAAGTCCCATCAACGCTCTTGGATTGTTGCTCATCCAGTCTTCCATATCCTTGAGGGTAGCTTTCTTTGTTTTGACTAGATAGGTATAGACAAGCGGAGCGCTCGTCTCAAGTCCGATGATGCCATTGGGGCATTTTTCATAGGGACGGGATTTTTCTTCTTTTGTATGCGGTGCATGATCGGTTGCAATCACATATGCCGTATGGTCGAGAAGAGCCCTGACGGTTTCTTCCTGGTCTTCTTTTGTTCTTAAGGGAGGATTCATCTTGAAGTTTGGATTGTTTTGGATATCCTCTTCGTTCAAGAAGAGATGATGAGGCGTGACCTCACAGGTGATCTTGTAGCCCTCCTTCTGGGCTTGGCGTATGAAATCGAAACTCTCTTTGGTCGACATATGGCAAAAATGGTAGGGGACATCGACTTCTTTTGCTAAAGCAATTTCTTTTTCGACGGCAAGGTATTCTCCTTCTCTTTTTGTCTTGTAGACATTGTCTTCGGCATGGCTGGCGATGAAAAGATGGTCTTTCTTGATTTTCAATAAAGCCGCGCGAAGGACTTCGTGGTTGCTGAATCCGACACCATCATCTGAAAAGTAGCGTGTATGTTCTTTAAGATGTTCAATATCGGAGACAGCTTCGCTTTTCTCTCCGATCGTGACACTTGCATAGGGAATGCACTCGATGATGGCTTCCTTCTTGATCAAATCTTCTTCGACTTTGAGATGTTCGAGATTATCTGGGACCGGATTGAGGTTTGGCATGAGAAAGACGGTGGTGAATCCGCCTTTTGCGGCAGATAAGCTCCCGGTCTGAATTGTTTCCTTCGCTTCATAGCCTGGAGAACGGAAATGGACATGGATGTCACAAAGTCCGGGCATGCAATAGCAGCCATTCATATCGATGCCATTGCCCTCGATTTCTTCGGAGATTTTCTTGATCTTCTCTCCGAAAATTTCCATATCGACTTTCCTCAGGATGCCGTCCTGAAGAATCTTGATGTTCTTGAGAATCATTTTAGTTTACCGTCCAGAACCATGGAGATGACGGCCATACGGACATAGACACCGTTTGTCATCTGCGGGAAGATGCGGGATTTTTCGCATTCGACGACATCATCACCGATTTCTATGCCACGATTGACCGGGGCAGGATGCATGATGATGGCATTCTTTTTCATTTTGTTGACTCTTTCCATCGAAAGGCCGTATTTTTCGAAATACTCTTCCTTTGTCATGTTCAGGGTCGCATTTCTTTCGAACTGGACGCGGAGAAGCATGACGACGTCACATTTTTCGATGGCTTCGTCGATGCTGATTTCCTCTGCCGTGTCATCGAGGAATTCCTTTGGACCGGCAATATAGACTTCCATGCCGAGTCTCTTCATGATTTCGGCGTTGGTGTGGGCGACTCTGGAGTGAACAATATCTCCGATGATGCAGCATTTGAGCCCTTTGAAGGAATGAAATTCCTCCTTGATGGTCATCAAGTCGAGCAAGGACTGGGTAGGATGGGAACCTGAACCATCGCCGGCATTGAATATAGGAATCTGTATGTTCTCAAGATGCTTGTAATATTCATTTTCGCTGTGGCGGATGACAACGCCATCAAAGCCGATGGCTTCGATGGTGCGGACAGTATCATAGAGTGTCTCACCCTTATTGACGCTGCTTGTGGCAATGTTGACCTGGTCAACCTGAATGCCAAGTTTCATCATCGCCATGACGAATGAATTCTGCGTGCGGGTGGAGTTCTCAAAAAAAAGGGTTGCAAATTTCTTATCGGGATAAGAAACACGCAACCCATTTTTTAATGCTTCGGAATACGAAAGAATCTCTTCGATCTGCTCCGTCTTGTACTGTTTCAGATTGAATAAACCAGTCATTTTTTTATTTCTCCTTGTTTCGTTTGAACGACGTCTTCAAGAAAAATCCCTTTTCTAGGAAAAGGTATGATGGCCAATAATCATTTTTATGCGACTTGACCTAACTAATTGTACACTTCTTTTCCTTTTTTTCAAGGAAATTTTCTTTTCGTTGACTTTCCCTTTTCTTTTTCTTTTCAGTAAAGGGCTTTCTTTGTTTCTGGAATAAAAAATCAGGAGATTTCTCTCCTGATCCGTTCTTCTAAAGATGATAGACTCTTCCGGCGTTGACTTCATGCCTGACGCTTTCGGTCTTAGGATAGCCTAAGGCGACATGCCCGACACCGATGTAGTCATCGAGATTCAATGGAAGGGAAGAAAGAATCTCTTTTCCTTTTTCAGATTCGATTTCTTCTTTGGCACGGTGAATCCAGCAGGCGCCGATATTCAATTCACTTGCTTCCAAAAGCATATTTTCCATCATGCAGGAACCATCATAGACGGATGTGGATGATTTCTTGACGATAACAAGAAGAATTCTCTTGGCATTGTGGAAAGGGTCGACCTGAGCCGGAAATTGCCCGATTTCCGAGTTGAGATTTTTAAGTTTCTCAATGGTTTCCTCATTGGAGATATCGATGATGACACCACCCTGGCGATTCATTCCGCTCGGAGCAGATAATCCGGCCTTGATGATTTTTTCGACATCTTCGTCTTTGACTTTCTGATCGGAAAAGGATTTTGTCGAATGTCTTTTTTCGAAAATGGTTTCCATATTCATTTCCTCCTTAGTAACGGCAATCTTTTCGTAGGTCCATATATTCTAATCCATCGAGGAAGTCGATGTCATCTTTTTTGATTTGGACATCAAAAATATCCTGGTTCTCTTTGATTCTTTCCTCAGTCTTGGATTTCACCAGGGGGAGGACTCCTTTTTCTAGGCAATAGCTTAGGCAGAGTTTGGCGGGAGTGATGTGATATTTTTCGGCAAGAGAGAGGATTTCCCTCTTTTCAAGCAATTTTCCTGTTGATAAGGGAGAATAGGCTTCGACAAGAATCTTGTTCCTTTTGCAGTACTCGCTTGTCTCCTTTTGGATATTCGAAACATAATAGCGAATCTGGTTGACCTGTGGGATGAAGGACGTCTTTTCGATGAGGTAGGCGATTTCTCTTGGATGGAAATTTGAGATACCGATACTGCGGATATATCCTTCCTTGTGAAGGTCGATCATCGCTTTGTAGGCAAGGACATTTCCTTCCATGCAGTCCTTTCCCATCTCGCTCCATGGCCATGGTGCATGGATGAGATAGAGGTCGAGATAATCCATGCTGAGGTTCTTCAGGCTTTCGAAGAAATATTTTTTGGTCTCTTCATAGGTCTTGATCTGTGCCGGAAGCTTGCTGGTGAGAAAAAGATCTTTTCGATCGATGTTCGAGTCTTTGATGGCTCTTGCGATTTCTTTTTCGTTCTCATAAGCATATGCGGTATCGATATGTCGATAACCGCATTTCAAGGCACATAAAGTGGCCTTGTAGCAGTCTTCGCCCTTGATTTGCCAGGTGCCGAAACCGATTTTGGGGATCTCGACATTGTTGTTCAAAAGATAGTTTTCCATTTTCTTTTTCCTTTGACGGACCTCGTTGGTATAATCATTTCCAAGAGGACACTTTCATATGTATTATTTTACCAAAGAATACGAAAACAAAAAGAAATATCTTGGATGTCTTGAAGACTATACACCTATTGAGGACAAAGACTATGATGAAGAGATGATTCAGAATCTTTATCAGGAAAAACTCCAAGAAAGAATCGAAAAGGCAAAAAAGGATTTCAATACGCCCATACAGATGATGAAGACAAGAGAGGAAGTCATCAAGACCTACAACGAAAAGGATTATCCAAAATATGATCTTGCTTCGAAAAGAGCGGTCGGCTATCAGACATTGGAAGAAGTCTTGAAAGCTTATGATTACCAAAAGCAGAAGCAGGAACTTCTTTTTGCTTCGCGTGGCGAGTTCGACTCAAAGAAGATTGAAAAGATTTTCTTGGAACAATACGAAGAAAGAAAGAGGGAAAACCTCTTCTCTCTTCCTTATCAATATCGAAAGAAGGTGAATCCCTCTCTTCTTGCGCTCTATTTGATTCCCAAGTCAGTCTATGATGAAATGAAGGAATATCTGAAGGAATGTGAAGAATTTATCCAGAAAACGAATAGTGAATATGAGAAGGATTATGACAATATCAAAGATAAATTCTCCTTCGAGGAACTTGATTTGATGAAAAAGAACTTCACACCGCTCATCGGTTTGATTTCTCGTGAAGATGAACTGACACTTCTTTTCCATTTTGAAGGTCTGAGAAGCCCTTCTTCCACAGGCTATTCCTCGTATGTCTTTTCCAATTACATGATCAGAGATAAGGATGAAGATGTTTCTCTTGTCTCTTCTTTTGTGAGGCAAAGAAATTATCCAGACTATTTCCTTGTCAAGGAAAAAGAACTTTCCATTGTGGAGAATCAGAAAGTCATTTCTCTCCTTCTTGAAAGGCATTCAGACAGGACTTTAAGCGAAATCTCTTTTTCCTTTGAGAAGGCAACGATAAACAAAAACGTCTAAGCAACATATTTTTCGGAGAGTTCGATATCACCATCTTTTGCACAGATTTCATAGGCTGCCGTATCGAAGAAGACTTCATAGCCGAGGATGATTTTTTCGAATGCGGATTTTGTTCCCTCGTAGTTGATGATGGAAAGGTCTTCGCATGCGGAAAATGCCCCATCCTTGATTTCATCGATAGAGGAAGGAAGCGTGATGCTTCTGAGTCTTGTCATTTCCGCGCAGGCATATTCTCCGATGACGATGACATTTTCTGGGAATGTGATATCACTTTTGATCTGGTTATGAAAGAAAGCATAGGAGGAAATCTCTTTTGTGGAGCTCGGGATTGTGAAATCGCCGTATCCAAAATAAAGCTTTTCTCCTTTTTTGTCCATCAGGCAGTTATCAGAAACAGAGAAAGACTCATTTTCTTCATCGACAGATAAGGCGTTCAGACTTTCACACAGAAAGAAACAGGCCTCGCCCATTGAATGGAGCGTCTTTGGAAGGGAAAGGGAAAGAAGGGATGTATTCATGCTGAAGGCCGAATCCAAAATGGATTCAAGATGATTTGGCAATGTCACCCTCTCCAAAAAATAGCATCGCTCAAAGCAATGGGATGGAATCTCTCTCAAAGTATCCGGAAGTGAGATCGATTTTAAATCAGAACAGGAATAGAAAACGTATTCGCCAAGACTGTTCAATCCCTCGCTGAGTGTGACGGACTCAAGGTCGTAGCAGTTGCCAAAGGCTCTTTCTTTTATGCTCGTTACATTTCCTGGAATGTCAATCGATTTCAAATTGCTGCAAAAATAGAACGCCTCTTCTTCAATGGTTTTGACAGACGAGGGGATGACACTCTTTTTGCATCCATAGAATAGGCTTTGCCCATCTTTGCTTAAGAGACAGTTGCCATTTGCGGAGTAGACACTGTTTTGCTCATCGACAAGAATCTCTTCGATTCCGCTTGCGCCCGTGAAGGAATTCCTTCCGATGGAAAGAAGATTCTTTCCAAAAGAAATCTTTTTAAGTCCTGTGCAATTGGAAAATGCATAATTCTCGATGGTGACAAGACTATCAGGGAATTCGATTTCTTTTAGGCTGAAGCAAGAAAAGAAGGCTTGGCTTCCGATAGCGACAATGCCTTCTTCAAGAATGGAATTTTGACATCCCAAAACGACTCTTTTGGTGTTCTTTTCGACGAGTGTGTTGTTTTTTGCTTCATAGATGGTGTTTTCATTTTCCATGGTGATGGATTGGACATTTGAACATCCGCTAAAGGCGCCATCTTGAATTGAGGTGAGATTTTTCTTGAAGGATAGGTTTGAAAGCTTGGAACAATAAGAAAAGGCTGAGGACGATATGGTGACGAGGCTTTCTGGAAAGGGGATATCCGGAAGGGATGTGCAGCGTTCGAACGCTGAGGATCCAATTGTCGTAAGATGTTCAGGAAGAGAAATGGAGGATAATTTATAACAGGATTTGAAGGCATTGCTTTCGATTTCCTTTATATCCGTTGGAAGAAGAACGCTTTCGAGAAGGTAGCAGTTTTCGAAACAGGATACTGGAATCGAATAGAGGCTCCCCTTGATGTCGACGGAGACAAGGCTTGTACATCCCTTGAATGCAAAATCTCCGATTTGCGTCAACGAGGATGGGAAATTGATTTCACTCAAAGAGGAATTTCCCTCGAATGCTTTTTCTCCAATCGATGTGATGGTTTCTGGCAGGGTCACTTTCTTAATGGAGGTGACGCCATTAAAGGCGTAGTTGTTGATGGAAGTGAAAGTATCCGGTATGGTGATTGTGACAAGAAGCTGATTCTGGAAATAGAGGCTTGCCTTGTTGCAGCATGGGTTTCCCATTTCTTCGAATTGGATCGATAGATAGTCTTCCACAGTGCCATTGAAGTAGACGGCTTTGAGTTTCGGGCATTCCTCAAAAGCAGAATAGGAAATCTTCTTGATTCCTTTGGAGAACTCGACATTCTTGAGGTTGTCCATGTGATAGAAACACTGGCTTCCGATTTCTTCCAATGTGGATGGTAGGATGAGAGAAGTGATTCTTCGATTATAGGCAAAGACATTCTTTGCAATCTTTGTTACTGGAAGTCCATTGTAATAGCTTGGAATGACAATCTCATTCTCTTTGGATAGGTTTTTGGATAATGTATACGAATTTCCGTTGCTGGTGAATTCGAAATCGAGGCTTTGGTATCTTGCGATGAGCGTGCAATCCTCTTTTAGAGGGAAACGATCTCCCACAGTTTCGATTTTTCGGTTTTGGTAATACCAGCCTTGGAAGACGACATTTCCCATATCAGCTGTGGTTTCGGGAACAGGGAGAGCATACTCTTTTTGATAAATGAGAACAATTTCATTTTCCTCTAAATATCCGCCATTTCCATTCAGCATCACTTTGACTTTTGTTTCTTCTTTTGCTGTGGAAATCATTTCGGAACTGGAAGAAGAGGAAAGAAGAGAGGAATTATTTCCGCTGCAGGAGACTAGACTGAGAAGAACGGCAAGCATACAAAGGGAAATTTTTTTCTGTTTCATGTATTTTCCTCCTAGAGTTCTTTCTTTCTTTTTTTAAAGGAAAAAGATAAACTATCCGTATGGGTAAAGATAAACTGCCGGATAAAATTCAGAAGAATGCATCCGCCAATACCATCGAAGATGATGAGGAACTGGCTTTCATCGAATATCAGGAGATGGTCAATCATTCCAAGGAGGCCAAGAGGAATCGTCTTCTTTTGATTGCTCTTTCGACAGCGGTCTATCTTCTTGGTTTGGGTCTTTTTGCAACCATCGTGGATACATTATATAAAATCAACGAGATTGTCGGCATCGTCGTCGGTCTTGTGCTTCTTGTCAGTTATACCATCTGCTATATTGTCATTCTCTGTCAGATTTTTTCGAAGCATTCATTCGATATCGAACAGAAGAATGGCAAGAATCATAAATTCTCTGAAAGAAGAAACAATATGGTCCGTTTCGAGATGGCAAGAAGCATCAAGGATCAGTCGACTGTCCTGGATTATCTAGAGAAAGAGTCGAATAAGACCTATCGATCCAAGGAAGAGAATGAAAAAATCGATTCTTTTTTGAAAATCATTCATCTTGCCAATGAGTATCCGAAGAGTACGCCATCCTATCATAGCGATGATGCAAAGGAATTGTCAGAGGCTTTAAAAGTTGCCATGGGCAAGGAAGGTGTCATCTACAAGAAGGCTAAGGCCATCATCATGAAGAGAGCTCTTGCCACTGGATGTCTGACCGCCTTAAGCCAGAATGCTGTCATGGATATGTCGATTGTGGCGGTCAAGGACATGCAGCTCATTAAGGATATCATCTGGCTTTATGGCTTCCGTCCTTCTAACTATGAGATGAATAGGATAATTCTGAAGGTATTGAAGAATGTCTGTATTTCCATCGGTCTGAACACTATGCCGAAGAATGCCAACCTTCTTTCCAAGGTCTTCAATAAGGATTCAAATAATTTTCTGATTCAGCTGTTTGGTCAGGTCCTCGATATGGGGGCTCAGTTTCTCGGAAATGGAACGATGACCTACCTGATCGGGCGATATACCATCAAGGTTCTTCTTAAGCAGTACCATCTACAGGATATATTACGAACAAAGGCCATTGAAGAATATGAACTGGACCTCAATAAGGCAACCATCGAAGAAATCAATCAGGAAATCGATGAGGAGATGGCTCGACTCTCCGCTGAGAAAGCACAGATCGAAGATGAGAAGCCTCTCCAACTGGAAGATGAAAAGAAGAAAGGATTCTTTCACCATCTCTTTCAGAAAAAGGAGAAAACCAAGAAATAAAGCAAGAGCTATGGCAAAATGCCATAGCTCTTTTTGTTTCTTTAGTTGTGCTGGGTGAATTGGATATAGATATTGGCGTGATAGGTGTCGAGAGGATCGTAATTTTCGTCATATTCTTCTTCCTGAGAGACTTTGACCGTCATTTTGCATCCATCGGAGAAGGTGATGGTTGCTTTGACAAACTTGTCATCTTCATCATAGGTGACTGCCCATGTCGTACCTTCAGCGACATCGCTTCTATTGGTATCGTTGTTGAAGGCTGCCTGTGCATCCGTGAGGATGGAATCATTCCAGGTGCCATCGGCTGCGGTGATGCTTGCATCGCCATAGTCATACATGGTTGCTGGATTGCTGTCCTTGATATCGAAATAAGGAAGAGCATGTCCATCAAGATTGGTGTTGAAGAACGTCTTCATAGAGTCAGACCAATCTGTGGCTGCTGGAGTTTGTGCTAAAACAATCGTGACTATAGCATGATAGGAATCATCGATTGGATCCATGAACTCATCCTCATCTTGAGCACGAGTGACTTCGACATTGAAGGAATGACCATCATCCAAAGAAATCGAAGCGGTCAGCTTATGATTGGCTTTGTCTTTTGTGACAGCCCATTTTGTTCCAGCAACGACATCGCTTCTGTTGGTATCGCAATTGAAGGCGGCCTCGGAAGTATCAAGGATTGAATCTTCCCATGTGTTTGTATTTGGCGATTGGGCTTCAATTGTCAAAGTGTCATTGCTGAAAGTAGGTTTGTTATAGGCACTCTTAAGATCCAAGTAAGGGATGACATGTCCATCCAATTTTTCTGTAAATAGTGTTTTAATGCTGCTCGACCAGCTTCCTGTCGGAGCAGGAACGGTTGCTTCCTTGTGTTCAAGACCTAACGCACAGATCTTGATGTCATTTCCTGAGAAATCTTTTCCTTCGCCTGTGACAGTGTAGATCTTCATCGTATCGGTGCTGGAATCGGAATTGGTTCTGACAGCTTTGACATAAGCGCCAAGTGTTGCATCTGTTTCATCAGTGACCGTCCACTTCTGGCTTTCTTCCGTCTTGGAGGCATTGACATCAGCAAGGCTGGCTTTTGCATCCGCAAAGAAGGTCGAAGCGGCCTTTCCGCCCTTGATGTAGCTATAATCGGAAGAGAAACTGGCTTTCTTGGTTCCTAGATAGATAAATGGAACGTCGGTGACACCCTCGAAAATGTATTCCATCATATCATCCACATCATCGCCATAGCTTGTGACACCGGTCTTGTTGTAGGGTTCATAGTACTGAACATCCAGATAGATGGTTTTGGCAAGAGCGGCATCAGAGGTGATGCGGATAGAGAGACCGGTTGAGGTATTCTCACTGATCAGGCTATTTGAAGTCTTGGATGTTGTGGTATAGCCTTTTCCATTCAACGCTGTCTCATAGGAATCGACAAGAGTCTGATCCAAGGTGTAGCCCTTTCCGGTCAGACGATAGAAATTCATGCCGGACGCGGAATCCTTCTTGTAGCAGAATTTGGAGCCATAGCCATCATCCTGAAGCGTTCCGATATTGAGGAAAGGAAGAGTTTGATCATCCAATTCGTCCTTCATTTCATCTTTGACGGCATCTGTCCAGTCGGTCGGAATAATAGCTGGATCGTAGTTCAGCTGCATTGTACATAAGGAAAGATCATTTCCGTCGAGATCTACACCGATCGATGTTGTGGAGACACGGAGAGTGGTGACGTTGTTGAGATAATCTGTTCTGGTAGCCTTATAGTAGTAGGATCCGTTCTTGCTTTCCTTGACAAAATCCCAAGTATCGGGAGCGGTCAAGGATTTATTTGCGTTCTCAAAAGCGGCTTTGACATCATCTAAGAAGGTATCGCTCGCTCTTCCGCCGGTGATGTAGTTCCCTGTGCTATCGGAAGAGGTGGTGACCTTCTTGCTTCCGAGATAGATGAAAGGAATGTTTTCACACTGGGCTTTTGTAAGCAAATCAGTGTAATTTGTCTGATCGCTATAGGTGGTGACACTCGTCTTGTCATAGGGTTCAAAATACATGATATCCATATAGATAAGGGTACTTGTTCCCTGGGTGAAGCGAATCGAGAACCCAGAGGCATGGTCCATGCGGAGGGAGGCGGATGTCTCGCTCTTGGTGGCATATCCGCTTGCTGTCAACGTGGTCTTGAAACTGGCAATCAAGGTTGCATCAAGCGTTCCAGTTGCCGAAATGCGATAGAAATATTTGTCCGACTTATAGCTGGCTGTGACATCACTTCCCAAGTCGACAAAAGGAACGACCTGGTTATCGAAATGAGCCTTCATTTCATTTTTCATGGCTTTTGTCCAATCTGTGAGATGGATGGCAGAACTCGAGGATGAATCAGCGTCTGTCGAAGAAGAGGAAGAGACAAGGCTGCTTGAATCCTTTGCGGACGAAGAAGCGCTTGTGTTCGAGGTGGTTGTCGACGCGACGTCAGATGTCTTGTCTGTTGCAGATGTCTGTCCGGTCGAGGAAGCATCATTGTTTGTCTTGCATCCCACCATGGCGAGGGAGACGAGAGACAATAAGATTAAGTTTCTTTTTTTCATGTATAAAATTCTCCAATTACGAAATAAAGATAGAGTATTCTTGATAAAAGTGCAAGAAAAGAAAAAGCAAAAAGCAAAAAAATAGAAAATCCGCCATTATTTTCTTTTCCCCGCACAGAAGAAATAGATTATTGCTTTATTTATTATTTCAATGTCGGGCAGGAAAAGAAAACCAGAAATAGAGAGATCCACTTATTTCTGTTTATGGCGGACAAAAGGAGTTTATTCGACTTTTAGTCTAAATTCAAGTCGGAATCAAGGAAATGATAGTAGGCTAAATAGGCCTCATAGACATCCGCCTTGGAGACAATTTCCATCGGGGCATGCATGCTCAAGACCGGGATTCCGGCATCGAGGACATACATATTGTAGTTTCCAAGGATATAGGCGATGGTTCCGCCTCCACCCTGATCGACTTTTCCGATTTCGCTTGTCTGATAATGGATGTCATTCTTATCCATGATCTGACGAATGAGAGCGAGGAATTCCGGCATGGCGTCATTGCATCCGGATTTGCCTCTCGCACCCGTGTACTTGTTGAAGACGATACCCTTTGAGAAGTAGCAGGAATTCTTCGGCTCGTTTGCATTTGGATAGATTGGGTCGACAGCACAGGAGACATCGCTTGAGAGCATCAAAGAACGGCTCATGGCATGGCGGATGGCAAGCGAGGAATCTTTCTTCGTCTGAAGATAAATCATTTCAGCGACGGTGTTCTCAAACCAATCGCTCTGGGCACCGGTGGCACCGATGGATCCGACTTCTTCCTTATCGACCAAGACACAAACGGATGTATATTTTGGCTTTTTGATATCAAGGAGAGCGGCTAAGGAAGTATAGGCACAGACCTTGTCATCCTGACCATATCCGGCGACCATGGAGCGGTCAAGGCCGAAATCTCTTGCAGGTGAGGCAGGGACGGCATGAAGTTCGGCAGAAAGGAAGTCTTCTTCCTCGAAGCCATATTTTTCCTTCAAGAGGGTGAGTATGGCTTTCTTCACAGCACCTTTCTTTTCGTCCTTGGCTGGAATGTTGCCAACCATGAGATCGAGGTTTTCTCCCTCGACGACTTTGCTAGCCGGCTTCTGCATCTGATCAGCGGAAAGGTGAATCAGCAAGTCCGTGATGCCGATAATCGGATCATCCTTGTCGTCACCGATGTTGATCTCAATCTTCTTTCCTTCTTTTGTATAGACGACGCCGACCAAAGAAAGCGGAATCGTGGTGTACTGATATTTCTTGATGCCACCATAGTAGTGGGTTTCCATCATGGCGAAACCGCCTTTTTCGAAGAGCGGATTCTGTTTGATATCGAGTCTTGGGGAGTCAATATGGGCTCCTAAGATTCTCATTCCATTCTCCAACGGCTCTTCTCCGATCACGGCGGCAAGAATGTTCTTGCTCTTGTTGATGCAATAGACCTTGTCTCCGGCTTTTAGGGAAGAAAAGGTATCCATTGGCTTATATCCATTCTTCTCTAAGATTTCTTTTGATGTCTGAACAGCCATTCTCTCCGTTTTTGAAGCATTGAGGAAAGAAATGTATTCTTTGGAAAATTTAAAGATGGCTTTTTCCTTTTTCTTATCGGCGTCCAACCAAACGTTCATTGCGTACATGTGTATATCCTCCAAGCGTAGATTATATCAAAAATTAGATTCTTTTTTATTCTTTTCTTTATGTAAAGATTTTATCAACAGAATGTCCCATGTATAACATGATTCCCATATCAAATGAAAGAATTGAATAAGGTCAAATGATACGGCAGAGTCGCTTTATGGCACCATCACATGGTGCATCGACGATTTCTCCTGCAAAGTCGAGGAAGATGGCTTTTGATTTGACTGCGTTCTCTTCGTCTATGTATGTGAAAGAAAATCGAACTGGTTTTCTTTGAACGACGATACCGATATCCTTTCTCATGGAAAAGATGGAAAGTCGAATTTTCATCTACATCTACAATCAACTGATTATGAAATCTCATCTTTTTGGAAATATTCTCTCAGTCTTTCTTCGCCTGTCATCTTATAGGTGCCGATTGATTGATTTTCATAGTGGAAATACCAGTGATTGAGAAAAAGATAATATTCGTTTTCTTCCTTTATAAACAAAAGAGGATAGGCATCGGAAAGCAATTCTGTACAGTGGATTGTCGTGGTGATGAAATTGCAAGATGCATCCCTTTTGGAATAGGTTAGGGTCTTATCTTGGATATTCTGGATGACCTGATAGGGCGTATAGATGCAATTGGTGGGTCTTAGAGGATGAATCAGGCAGCACTCTTCCGTTCTGAAATAGCATTTCCGATGGGCAAGGAAGTTCTCCTTCACTTTCTTTCTCGCCTCGTTGTTTTCATTGAGGAATTTTTCGATTTCCTCCCATTCATCTTCTCTTATATCGATATCGTTGTCGATGCAGCATTTTCCCTTGAACGGGCATTTTCTGCAGTTGAGAAAAGAAGGATTCTTTTCCTCAAGGAGATGAATCTCATCGAATAGTTCCTTCTTGATTTCCTCAAGCGTGTAATTTTTCATTCCTTTGCAAGATACATCGATTCAAGGATTCTTCTTCCACTCACGGTTTTGAAGAATTGCTTTTGAGCATTCTCAATCTGTTCTCGAGTCATATGGCTTTCATCGGCGTTAACTAAGAAGTCGGCTTCCAGAAGAATCTGATAGTCGATGCCATCGACATTCGTGTAGGTATGGTGATGAGAAATGATGAAATTGATTCTCGCCTTGGTTTTATCGTCGATGGGATAATCTTTCAGAAATTCTTCGACCAATGGTCCGCTTTCTTCTTCCTGATGCTTTCCGTTTGTGTTTCCGTATTTGATTCGGCAAAGCGGACAGGCAATATCATGAAGGATTGCTGTGATCTCGACGGAGAAGAGAAAATCACCTTCAAGTCCTTCTTCGATTGAAATCGTTCTTGCAAATGAATAGACTTTCATGAAATGGGCGATATCATGAAGGTTTCCTTTTGAATAATGAATCATATCTTCCAAAATCTGAGAGACAAGTTTTTCATTCATGGTTCTGTGCTCCTGTGTTTTTCTTCTTATGGAAATTGTTGAGTCTGAGATAACTGAAATAGCCGATCATATAGAAGATGTTGAATAGAATCGAGAAAAGACCGGATATGAGGCTGCGGAAGGAGAAGGCGCTTTCGACGGTGAAGGAATAGATGAGAAGGATGGTTTCGATGACAACGATAATGCTGTTGACAATTCCGAAGATGGACAGATATTGGCGTAATTTTCCTTTGTTCGCATAGGCGGAGATGCCGCACAATCCGCTGATGACATAGACGAGAGCGATGATAGCTGTGATGATATGGGTGATGATATCGAGAGTCCCCTGACTCTGTGAATAATCCGTCGATAGGATGATGGAAGGAAGCCGGATCAGGATGGAACAGCCGACACCTAGGATTCCAGCTCCGCCGATCAGAAGGGCATATTTTTCGACCTTGTGGATTTTCCCTTCTTCAATCCAAGAGGAGAACATCTCTTCAGATGATATGGAATAGAGATTCTTTCCCTCTTGATCGAGGAAGGAAAGGGATTTGATTTTCCTTTGGAAACGGATGCTGCGTATCTTCTCTTCACTTGGGGAAAGGAACATGATGGACACGGATTCCCAGATGAAGACCCAGGCGCTGATGTCGATGATCTCGGAGATGACCTGCTTGGTCGTCGTTTCGGCAAAATAAGTCGAATTGTCAAAGGCGACTTTCCCGATAAGAAGGAGAATGCCGGCGACAAGCAGGAAGGCAATCTGGAGTGTTCTTTTCTTTGTTTCCCCATAGTTGGAATAATGGCTTTCTTCAAAATAATCACTGAATGAGGTCGCAAGCTGCTTTGGTGAACAATCCTGATAATCGTCGATTTTGAAGGACAAGTCGACTTGGTAGCCTAAGGGAATGCGAGAGAGGATATCGGAGATGCGATTTGTGACATCTTTGTTGATTTCACGATAGTTGGTATATTCGCAATCGCTTAGATAGAGTTCATCACTCGTCTGATAATGCATGGTGACAGAAATTGTTTTCGTCTCTTCATCGACGACGTATTTTTTCTTGAGCAGTTCAATCTGCCTTTTGTATATCGGGTTTTCTTCTAACTTTTTCATTTTTTCTCTCCCAATTCTTTTTGATAATAGTAGGTGCCGAGCCACTTGTTCATCTTATAGCCGATGTTTGGAAGATATCCCTGGCGGATGAAGTCGTTTCTTTCGTGAAATTTTATGCTCGCTTCATTTTCGCTTGTGATGATAGAGATGATGCTCCTATATCCCTGCTCCTTTGCTTTTTCCTCGATGGATGAAAGCAAAAATTTTCCTAATCCTTCATGGGTATGATTCTTGGATATATAGATGGAGAGGTCGACGCTATAGCGATAGGCGCTTCTTGGACTGAATTCATCGAGATAACTGTATCCAAGAATCTCTCCTTGCTCGTTTTTGATGACGATATAAGGATATTTTGCCTTTATTCTGTGGCAGCGAAGAGTGAATTCTTCTAAGGAAAGTTCCTTTTCTTCAAAGGTGTAGGTGGTGTTTTTGATGTAGTCGTTGTAAATTTTAAGCAAGGATGGAATCTCTTCCTCCTGAAGATCGTGGATTATATATTTCATCGTGGTTGCCTCGTTTGTCTTCATCATTTTATCATATCAGTCTTTTCTTGACTCACGATTTATCGATGAGAAGATTGCGTCTGTGTTTTGGTTATATAATCGTTTCGGAAGTTTTCATCCGTTTTGACTGATTAGAGAGACATGACAAAAATAAATCAGATAATAGGCTGTTTTATCCTTTGCTTTGATTTCTCTTCATTGATCAGGACATATCCATTTGTCATTCTGTAGTTTGAATCTTGCTATAGCTTTGGCCCGGAAATTGTTGTGGTTTTTCGCCGGCAAAACACTTGATTCGATATAAAACTGCTCAACGGAGCGGACCTTGTCGAATAACTTATCACCTGTCTTATCATATGTTATATTGATTTCGATATAGTTTTCGAAATTTTGTCCGAATTCTCCTCTGATGTACAACTTGCCAACTTGTCTAGTTCCATCGATGTTTAACATTTGCCTTCATTGGCTGTCAATTCTTCTTCGATTTATTTTGAGATTTTCCGATATATAGTTTTTTTAGTATTTCCAATCAGCTTTGCTTATAAGATTATGAAAAAAACTATAGCATTTCTTATGTAGAGATGTTGCTATCAAGAACTTGGAAAGGATTTTCTTTTTCTGCTTTCTTTTTGGATGAAACCAGAAAAAACAAAAAAACGTTTGACAATGAGGAAGAATACCTTTATACTCTTATCTTGCCATTGGGATATAGTCAAGCGGTAAGACAACGGTCTCTGAAACCGTGATGCCTTGGTTCGAATCCAAGTATCCCAGCCAGAAAATAATGCTCGGAGAAATCCGAGTTTTTTTCTTCTCTTCCTGTTTTTTTCTTATATTTATATAAGAAAAGTCCTGTCTAGAATGGTATAATAGTCCAATTCGAGTCTTCAATCGAAGAGAGTCTTTCTTTTTGATTGTTGGAAGAAGGGAGTCATTCTTTGCCTCGTCTTTCTTCTTCGCGGACTTCGACAATCATGAAAGGAAATGGATTGACTATTTATGGATATAAAATCACAGCTCAACGCGCAGCAATATCAGGCTGCTTCCTCTGAAAGCCAGTATTTGCGCATCATTGCCGGTGCCGGAACCGGAAAGACAAGAACGCTCACCTATCGTATCGCATATTTGATTTCCAATGGCATGTCACCGAAAAGAATGGTGGCAATCACTTTCACCAATAAGGCGGCAAAGGAGATGCAGTCAAGAGTTGATCAACTCCTCATGGAAAATGATTTCCATGTTGATGGAAAACCCTTGATGGTCACTTTCCATGGCTTTTGTTACAAGTTCCTGAAGAAAGAAATTTCGCATCTTCCGGGCTATAATCAGAACTTCAATATCGCTGATGATTCCGACCAAGGACAAATCTATAAAGATATTTTTTCCAACATGCTCAAGGGTTCGAGCAAGGATTTCACGAAGGCGGTCATTTCCAAGATTTCGGATCTCAAGACACGAGGCCTTTTTGTCCATGATGTCACCTCGAATGAGGTTCGCATGGATTCCATTTATACTTTCAATGAATTGATTCATGTTTATGAATCCTATCAGAAATATCTCAACAGCCAGAATCTTCTGGATTTTGATGACCTTTTGATGCTCACGACGAAGATTCTAAACGATTTTCCGGATGTGAGAGAACACTGGCAAAATAAATACGATATCTTCTTGGTCGATGAATTCCAGGATACCAATGCGGTGCAGTACGATCTTGTCCGCTATCTTCTTTCGGATAGAACGAAACTGACGGTTGTCGGTGATCCTGATCAGACCATCTATACTTGGAGAGGAGCAAAAAACAACATCATCAAGGACTATCTCCAGCGTGATTTCCCTTCCTTGGAAACGGTTGTCTTGGATCAGAATTATCGATCGACGCAGTCGATTCTCAATGCGGCGAATGCTCTCATCCGTCATAATTCCGATCGAATGGAGAAAAACCTTGTTGCCGCAAACAATGTCGAGGGCGACAAGGTTTCCTATATTCTGAATTCCGATCAGGACAATGAAGCCTACCAAGTGGCTTCGACCATTCATAATCTGAATATTCGTGAAAATGTACCATTTGACAAAATTGCCATCATTTATCGAAGCAACTATCTTTCCAACTCCATCGAAAAGATGTTGACGCGGTTTAAGGTTCCCTATGAAGTCTATGGCGGCATGAAATTCTATGAGCGTGCGGAAATCAAGGATGCTCTTTCCTATCTTCGTCTTATTGTCAATCCGGATGATCTTTCTTTTCGAAGAATCCTTAAGGCGCCGAGCAAGTCCATCGGCGATGTCGCTTTGCAGAAGGCGCTCTCTTATAAGGCTCTTCTCGGAGATGAGGAAAATAATTCTTTGATTGAAATCTTCAGAAGGAATCCTTCGGAGCTGCATCTCATGAAGAAGTCGGTTCTGGCATTAGAGCAGTTCTATTCTGCGTATGATGAAATGGTCAAGGTCTATCAGACATACCATACGTCAAGTGAACTCATGACGGCGATTTCTCTTTATTTCCTGAATTCAGGCTTCATCGATTATGTGAACAAGGAAGATAAGAAGGCAGAGGAAAAACTCTCCTATACCGCATCGAGCTCGGTTTCGAAAGTTGACAACGTCAATGAATTCCTGCGATCGATCAGCAACTATCTTGACCAAGAGGTTGTGGATGAGGATGGCTCGAGAAGAAGTCCGACGTTGGAGGAATTCCTCATCGATGTCGCCTTGCAGTCGGATCAGGATACCATGAAGGATCAGCCTAAAGTCGCCTTGATGACAGGCCATGTCTCCAAAGGCTTGGAATTTCCTTATGTCTTTGTCACGGGTCTCAATCAGACGATCTTCCCGACAACACATGCCCTCATGGATCTGAGGAAGAGCGCCATCGAAGAGGAAAGAAGACTTCTCTATGTCTGTGTGACAAGAGCTCAGAAAAGACTGTACCTTTCCAGCTTCGGCGGAAGAAATTTCCGCAATGGACAGGATTATGTGCCAAGCATGTTCTTAAAAGAACTCGATTTGGTTCGAAAACCAGTTCAAATGTCGAAGTCGAATTATAATGCCCATGTTGGAATCAATCGACCTTCCTCCCATTATGGAAACCTCTCGGAGAATGGAAGAAATATCATTTCCAATCCGCCTGTGAGTGTAAAGAGCAGCACGATGGAAACCTATAAGGTTGGAGACAAATTGGTCCATACTTCCTTTGGAAAGGGAGAAGTCATCGAAGTTCTTCCGGGAAACAAGATAATGGTGAAGTTCAAGGATGAGATCGGCACGAAGAAATTGGCTTTGGGATTCAAGGCTTTCAGAAAATTATCCAGCGAGGAACAATGAGATGAAAAAAATCGATCATGAAAAAGAAAGGGTGGAGGAACTCACCCGACTTCTCAACCAGTACAATTATGAATATTATGTTCTCAATCAGTCTTCCGTTTCGGATGCTCAGTTTGACCAGCTGATGGAAGAACTGCAGCGATTGGAAAACAAAAGACCGGATCTTCATGACAAACTCTCCCCGACAAGCCGCGTCGGCGGTTCTATTGCGGATGGATTCAAGAAAATCACACACAAGAAATACATGCTTTCCATCGCCGACGTCTTCAACGAAGAAGAACTCTATGATTTCGATAAGACCATAAGGAAATTGACCGGAAAAGAAGAAATTGAATACATGTGTGAAGTCAAGATTGACGGGCTTTCCTGCTCACTGGTCTATGAAAACGGGGATTTGGTTTCGGCTTCGACAAGAGGTGATGGAACCATCGGCGAGGATGTGACCAACAATGTTCTGACAATCAGGACAATTCCGACGCATATCGCAGAAAAAAAAGATTTTGAGATCCGCGGAGAAGTCTATATGCCAAAATCCTCCTTTGAGAGTCTCAATGAAGAGAGAAAAAAGACGAATGAACCGCTTTTTGCCAATGCACGAAACGCGGCAGCCGGTTCCTTGAAGAATCTGGACAGTTCTGTGACGGCAAAAAGAAAACTCGATGCCTGGTGGTATTACGTTCCCGATGCCTACGAAATGGGATTCAGGACGCATGCAGAGGCAATCGACTATGCAGCACGTCTTGGATTTCGCACGAATCCGGAAAGAAGACTCGTCAAAGGAATCGAAAAGGTTATGGAATATGTCCATGAATATCACAAAAAAAGACCGACTCTTCCTTATGATATCGATGGACTTGTCATCAAGGTGAATGATCTTTCCCTCTATGAGGAAATCGGCTATACCATGAAGGTTCCAAAGTGGGAAATCGCCTATAAGTTTCCTCCAGAAGAGCAGATTACGAAGGTGGATGGAATCGAGATTTCGGTCGGTCGAACAGGAAGAGTGGTTCCAACAGCGATTCTTGAGCCTGTCCGTGTGGCGGGCAGCCTGATTTCCAGGGCGACATTGAATAACGAAGACTATATCCAGATGAAGGATATACGAATCGGAGATTATGTTTCTCTTCATAAGGCCGGAGATGTCATTCCGGAAGTCGAGAAAGTCATTCTTGAGAAAAGAGATTCTTCTCTTCTTCCCTACTCTTTCCCTAAGGAATGCCCATTCTGCCATCAGGAACTGAAGAAGATCCAGGGACAGACCTATTGTGTCAATAACGATTGCGTCTCGAGAAAGATCAATAATCTCATTTTCTTTGTTTCGAATCAGGGAATGGATATCAAAGGGGTTGGAGACAGGCTTGTCGAATCCCTATTCAATGAAGGATTGTTGAAGAATATCGCCGATTTCTATCTTCTCAAGGATCATGAGGAAGACCTCATGCTGATGGATGGCATCGGAAAGAAGACCTGCCAATCCCTTTTTGAGGAGATTGAGAAATCGAAGAAAAATGATCTCTATAAGCTTCTTTGCGGACTTGCGATTCCGCTTGTCGGAAAGAAGACCGCCATTGTTCTTCAAAATCATTTCAAGAATCTGGATGCTTTGATGTCGGCTTCCTTTGAGGAACTTTCCTCATTGAGCGATGTCGGAGAAATCACTGCGAAAAAGATCATGGACTACTTTGCCGATGAGGAGAATAGGAAGATCATCGAAAGACTTCGCTCCTATCAGGTGAATTTCTCGATTCTTCATGAAGTGATGGAGGCCAAGGAGAATTTCTTCAAGGGAAAGAAATTCGTCCTGACAGGCACGCTCTCTGTTTCCCGAGATGAAATGACCAAGAGAATCGAGGCGTTGGGAGGAAAGTCCTCCTCCTCGGTTTCGAAATCGACGGATTTTGTTCTTGCTGGAGCAGAAGCGGGAAGCAAACTCGAAAAAGCCAAGAAGCTCTCTGTGAAGATTTTCTCGGAAGAGGAAATCCTTCCGCTTTTGCAAGAAGCCGAAAAAGAACAGATATAAATTTTTTTCATCTGTTGTATAATACATTGTTTGAGGGTAGAAAAATGATTAAAGTAACAAAAGAAGTGATTGATTTGTGTGCAGAGAACCTTCTCTTCAGACTCAATCCCGGTCAGACCGATTTGATTTATGAAGAATTCTCCACCATTATGGCGCAGATTGATTTTCTCAAGGGAATCGAAGGCGTCGATGAAGCCTCGCCGATGACGTTCCCCTATAGCGAACATCAGAAGATTTTGCGCAAGGATAAGCCTGGCAAGCCATTGGACAGCCAGGAGGCTTTGAAGAATTGCAACACCAAGATTGGAAATCAGATCAAGTTACCGAAAGTTGTAGGAAATAAATGCGATGAAATGGATGAATAAAAATATTCACGAGCTCCATTCGATGCTCGTCAAAAATGAAGTGACGGCCAGTCAGCTTGTCGAGGAATGCATTGAACTTTGCGAAAAGGACAAATGCAACTGCTTTGAGGCGACAAATTTTGAAAATGCCAGAAAAGAAGCCGCGAAGATTACCTTGGTCAAAGAGGAGGAATACCTCAAAGGCATTCCCTATCTCTGCAAGGACAATTATTCCACCAAAGGAGTGGAGACGACAGCCTCGAGCAATATCCTGAATGGCTATGTCCCGATTTTCGATGCGACGGTTGTTTCCAAGCTTAAGAGAGCCGGAATGATTCAGGTGGCCCATACCACGATGGATGAACTTGCCATGGGTGGAACCGGGACGACCGGACATAAGGGAAATACAACGAACCCTTATGACCGGGAGAGAATCATCGGCGGATCTTCCTGCGGTTCCTGTGCGGCTGTCAGTCAGGGCATCGCTCCATTTGCCCTTGGAAGCGATACAGGCGACTCGGTGAGAAAACCGGCTAGCCATGGCGGCATTGTCGGATACAAGCCGACTTGGGGACGAATCTCCCGCTATGGTCTTTTCCCATTCGCTCCTTCGATGGATACGGTCGGGTATTTCACGAGAGATGTTTTGGATGCTTCAATCATTCTTTCTTATCTTGCAGGACATGATAGCAAGGATATGTCTTCTTCCTATCGCAGAAAAGAAAAATATCAGAACTATGTTCTTTCCAATAAGACATTGAAAAGAATCGGCTATTTCAAGGCGGTCATGGACAATATCCAGGATCCGGAAATCAAGAAGAATTTCCTCTTCGTCCTCGATTCCTTGAAGAAAAAAGGCTATGAAATCATCGAATATGATTTCTCGGAGCAGCTGCTTGATGCGGTTTATCCGACCTACATGCTCATTTCCTGTGCTGAGGCTGGATCCAACAACGCCAATTTGGATGGCGTGCGCTTCGGCCCTGCCGCTTCGTCTTCCGTCAAGACCTATAAGGAATATATGACTGATTGCCGTACGAAGGGATTCTCCGATCTCATCAAGAGACGTTTTGTCATCGGCTCATTTGCCCTTCTTTCGGAAAATCAGGAAGAGATGTTCAATCGCGCCCAGAAGGCTAGAAGGCTGATTGTCAATGCCATGAATGATTTCTTTGATTCGATTGACTATCTTGTCCAACCGGCCAGTTTCTCCATTCCGAAGAAAATCAGTGAACTTTCGACAGCCTGGTCGACAAATCCGGATTATCTTGACAATATTCTCAGCATCGGAAATTTCGGAGGCTATCCTTCCCTGACTCTTCCGATGTGCTTTGTCTCGGATATGCCGATTGGCATCAACATCACGGGAAGAGTGTTTGAGGATGGCTATGTCTTTGCTCTCGGAAAGGAAATCGAAGACATTACATCGCTGCATGATCTTGTTGTTAAGGAGGTAAGATGATGGAATTTGAACCTGTAATCGGTATTGAGATTCACGTCGAGCTCAAGACCAAGTCGAAGATGTTTTCTTCGGCACCCTGCAACTTCGGCCAATCCCCCAATTCCCAGGTCGTCCCTCTTGATCTGGCGTTCCCGGGAACGATGCCTGTTGTCAATGAGGAAGCTGTCGTCTATGGCATCAAGATCTGTTCTGCGATGCATATGGATATCGCTCGAACCCTTTATTTTGATCGCAAGAATTATTTCTATCCTGATTTGCCCAAGGGTTATCAGATTACCCAGCAGTTCCATCCGATTGGAAAGAATGGCTATGTCGAACTCAACATCGGTTCCGAAGTCATCAAGGTCGGCGTGGACAATGCCCATCTTGAAGAGGATACGGCCAAGCAGGTCCACCTCTCAGATATCTCCCTTCTGAACTTCAACCGCTGCGGAACGCCGCTTTTGGAAATCGTCTCCTGTCCAGACATGCATTCGGGAGAGGAAGCGATGAAATATGTCGAAACCATCCGTGAAATCGTCACCTATTTGGGCTGTTCGGATGGAAAGATGGAAAACGGCTCCATGCGCTGCGATATCAATATCTCCCTGAGGGAAAAAGGATCGACCGTCTTAGGAACCAAGACGGAATGCAAGAACCTCAATACCATCAGCAATATCCGTTCGGCCGTCGATTATGAAATCAACCGTCAGAAGGAAATCCTTCTCTCGGGTGGAAAAGTCGAACAGGAAACGAGACGCTATGACGAAAACAAGAAGATGACCGTGCTCATGCGAAAGAAGACGAATGCTATCGACTATAAATATTTCCGCGAGCCGAACATTGTTCCGATTGATCTCGATGAAGGATTTATCTATGATGCGATTCATTCGATGAACAAGCTTCCGAACCAGTATCGACTCGAACTCAAGAAAATCGGCTTGGATGACTATGAAATCGAGGAACTCCTCAAGGATCGAGACTTCGTGGTCTATTTCGAGGACTGCGTCACCCTCGGCGTGAAGAATCCGACGACTTTGTGGAATCTTCTCATGGTGGATATCCTAGGCTATCTCAACAAGAATGAAAAGAAGCTCTCGGACTTGAAGTTCACGAAGGATGCCTTGGTCTATCTTGTCAATTCCATTGTTTCTGGCAAAATCAATTCGAAACAGGGAAAGCAGGTTCTTGCCGAGATGTTCGAGACGGGAAAAGACCCGCAGTCGATCATCAAGGAAAAGGGATTGGAACAGATATCGGATTCCTCTGCTGTCGAGAAGATTGTCGATGATGTTCTTTCTTGCAATGAAGCCTCAATCCAGGATTGGCAGAGAGGGAAAGATCATGCTTTAGGCTATCTTGTCGGCCAGGTCATGAAGAATTCCCATGGAAAAGCCAATCCTTCCCTTGCCAAGGAACTCATTCTGAAGAAGATCGGTCCCTGTGGGAAAAATAAATAAGCAAAAAGGAGAAGAAAATTCTCCTTTTTTAGACAATTGGCAAGAAATCTAAATTCATTTGTGATACGATAATAAAAAGAAGACATGATATTTCATCATTTAGGAGACTGAACGAATATGGAAAAACAGGATTTACGTATTGTCAAAACAAAAAAGAAACTTTCGGAAGCTTGTATCGATCTGATGAAAGAAAAACCTCTTTCGGACATCAAAGTCAGCGAACTTTGCGAAAAAGCGGGTATTTCCCGTGCCACATTCTATAACAATTTCAATAGTGTCGATGAGATCTTCACGTATTTCATCACATGTTTTGAGGAACCTTTTGAGGAAATCTTTGAAAAGCAGATCCACGATGTGGATGTCAATCAGCCAGATGCACTTTCGAACATCTGGAAGAGCTATATCTTCCCAATCATCGAGGAATTGGAAAAGAGAAGAGAGGATCTCAATTCGATTCTTTCCAAACAGAATCTCACCGGTGATTTCTATTTGACGCTTGTCAGAATGGTTTCCACGATTATGCAGAGACTTCTGGCTATCTATGAGAAGAAATTCAAGATTGATGTCCCTGATGATCTTGCCGTAGCCTATGCAGCTGGAGGAACAACGGCCCTCATCTGTCAGCTTCTTCTTGATGGAGACAAATATACATTGGAAGAAAAGCAGTATTTTGTCTTTCATATCTGTTTTGAATTGAGCGATTACTATTTCGCCTCCCATCAGGAATAATCATCATGTCCAAAGATTTTTACATCGAAATTCTTCATGAAGACAAAAACTGCCATGCCCGCTATGGCTATCTTCATACTCCCCATGGCGTTGTTGAACTGCCGATGTTCATGCCCGTGGGAACCCAAGCGACCGTCAAAATGCTTTCCCCGGAAGAACTCAAGGCCATGGGAAGCGGTGTTGTCTTGGCCAATACCTATCATCTTGCCCTCCGTCCAGGCACAAAGGTTGTCAAGGCGGCTGGCGGTGTCCAGAAATTCATGAACTACAATGGTCCGATGCTGACCGACTCCGGAGGATATCAGGTTTTTTCTCTTACAAAACTGCGCGACAAAATCACCGAAGAAGGGGTTGCCTTCAAGGATCCTCTGACCGGAGATAGACATTTTTTCTCTCCGGAGAGCGTCATTGGGTTGGAAGAGGATATCGGGGCGGATATCATTATGTCCTTTGATGAATGCGCACCCTATCCCTGCACAAAGGAATATATGAAGAATTCTGTCGATCGCACCATCCGTTGGGCCAAAAGAGGCTTGGCAGCAAAAACGAGGGAAGATCAGGCTCTTTTTGGCATTTGCCAGGGCGGTGACTATGCCGACTTGAGAGAATATTGTGCAAAGGAACTTACGAAGCTTCCATTTGATGGCTTTTCGATCGGTGGGACCGCCATCGGCGAACCTCGCATCACGGAATATCATGAGGTGAGTCTCACGATTCCCTATCTTCCGTATGATAAGCCGCGCTATCTCATGGGCATCGGTTCTCTGGATATGCTTTTTGATGGCATCCGCAAGGGTGTCGATATGTTTGATTGTGTCTTGCCGACCCGTTTGGCTCGACATGGCTCGATCATGACCCATCATGGAAGAATCAATATCATGAAGGGCAAATACGCAACGGATTTCTCTCCGCTCGATGAGGAGTGCGACTGCTATGCCTGCAGGAATTTCACCAAGGCCTACGTCCACCATCTCATGAAGTGCGAAGAAGGATTGGGAGCGAGACTCTGCTCCATCCACAATATACGATTCCTGATTCAGTCGATGGAAGAAGCGAGAGAGGCCATCAAGAATGACCGTTTCCTTGATTATGCGGCTTACCGACTGGATGAATTCGGAAATGAAAGAGGCTGTTAAATGAATACACCTGGTTTTGATTATGATGTTTTTTCTTTGAGCAGTTATGATTATGAACTCCCAGAGGAATTGATTGCTCAGACACCGAGCGAAAAAAGGGATGAATCCCGTCTTCTTGTGATGAATAAGAAAACGGGTGCCTTGACGGATGAACCCTATTTCAGGAATATTGAAGACTATCTTCATGAGGGAGATGTCTTGGTGAGAAACAATACCAAGGTCATTCCTGCAAGGCTTTTGGGTGAAAAGAAGGAAACCCACGCTCATGTGGAACTTCTTCTTCTCAATCAGCTCAAGGATCGAAAGGATGTGTGGCAGTGCCTTGTCGGAAATGCCCGCACGGTCAAGGTTGGAACGAAAGTTTATTTTGGACAGAACGACGAACTCGTTGCCGAGTGTCTTGAAATTCAGGAGGAAGGTCTTCGCCTATTCCATTTCACTTATCAGGGGATTTTCTTGGAGGTTCTTGACCAACTCGGAAAAATGCCTCTTCCTCCCTATATCCATGCCCAGCTTGGAGATAATTCGCGTTATCAGACAGTCTATGCCAAAATTGAAGGGTCCGCTGCGGCTCCGACCGCCGGATTCCATTTCACGAACGAACTCTTCGATCGCCTGAAGAAGAAAGGCGTGGAAGTTGTCGATGTGACCCTTCATGTCGGACTGGGGACCTTCCGCCCTGTAAAAAGCGACGATATCCGCAATCATGATATGCATTCTGAATATTACATGATGAGCAAAGAAGCTGCGGAAAAACTCAACAAAGCCAAGGCCGAAAAGAGAAGAATCATCGCCATCGGCACGACTTCCACCCGTACGCTCGAATCTGTCTATCAGAAATATTCGACTTTCAGGGAATGCTCTGGTGATACCAAACTCTTCATCTATCCTGGATACAAATATCAGGCCATCGATTGCCTGATTACCAATTTCCATCTTCCGAAATCGACTCTGGTGATGTTGGTCTCGGCATTCACAAGCCGTGATTTCATCCTGAATGCCTACAATCATGCCGTGAAGGAAAAATACCGTTTCTTCTCTTTTGGAGATGCCATGTTCATCACAGGGGAAACGAAGGATGAATCCAAATAGCAAGATCGACTACAATCAGGAATATAAAAGACTTGTCGAGGAAATCAAAGCCTCCAATACCCGTCCGACACTTTTTCTTCATGCCTGCTGTGGGCCTTGTCTGACATATCCGCTGAGCATCCTTTTGGAGAATTTCTCTGTCACAATCGGTTTTTTCAATCCGAATATACAGCCGATTCAGGAATATGAGAAAAGACTTTCTGCGCTGAGGAAATTCCTTGAAGAATATGCCATTGAGAGAAAAACAGCGATTCCTTTGGTCGTCAACGACGAGGATTTTCTTTCCTACAAGGAAGCCTTTCGTGATCGGATTCATGATCATGAAGGGGGAGAGACCTGTTTAAGATGTCATGCTTATCGTATGGAAGAAGCCTATCGCTATGCTTATCTGCATCATTTTGACTATTTCACGACCGTCATGACGGTCTCTTGCAAGAAGCCGAGTCGGGAACTCAATGAGATTGCCTTTTTGCTCGAGAAGAAATATCCCACGACCAAATATCTCTATTCTGACTTCAAGAAGGAGAATGGCCAGCTTCTCGGAATCCAGATTGCCAAGAAATATCAGATTTACAGGCAGGATTATTGTGGATGCATCCCTTCTCTTCTTGAAAGAATCGAATATAAGAAAAAAAAGGAAGCGATGCTTCAGGAAAAAGAGAAAAACGACGAAAAAAAATAGGTCTCGGCTTCATGCCGAGACCTTTTTCGTCAGTCCGAGAATTGCTTCAGGATGATCGGATAGAATTTCTTTGCTTCTTCTTCGCTGGAAAACTGAATCGTGACGCTTTTCTTGTGAAGTGTCACTTTTCTTTTCTTGGAGTTTCCCAGATAAGTTCTTTTTTCTCTTTCGAGGTCGCGGACAGAAAGGCTTCCGTTCTTGATTTTCTCGTAGAGTGCGCTTTGTTTCTCCTTTGGGAGGCAAAGAAGGCTTCTTGCCTCGGAATAGGTCAATGTGCCGTCAATCAATCCTTCCTTGAGAAAAGATGGAAGATGATCGAGTCTCTTGAGATTTCGGACCTGGTTGACGGATTGGCTCGAGAGGATGGCAATCTTCTCATCGCTGAAGGCATATTCTTTTTCTAACCGAAGGTAGGCATATGTTTTCACGAGAGGATTGTCATCCTCTTTCATGATATTTTCAAGGATGTATTCGAGTTTTCTTTCCGTCGTGAGTTCGGTTTTGACATAAGGTATTTTCTGATAAGAGAGTTCTTTTGCCAAAAGATATCGTTTGACGCCGTTGAGGATTTCATAGGTTCCGTCTTCGTTTTCCAAGACGATCAACGGCATCAAAAAACCATCCTTCAGAAGGGAGTCCTTCAAAGAATGGTAGATTTCGAGATTGTAGTTTTTTTCATCGAAAAGATCGGAGAGAACGAATTTTTCGATTTCGGCTTCGCTTCTCTGGGAAAGGACGAGATTCTTTTCGATTTCCGAGACAACGGAAAGACCCTTGTATTTCTCGACGAGGGAAGAGAAATCAATTCTTTTCTTTCTTTTCGGCATAGTCGAGAACCTCTCTTGCCAAGGAGGCATAGGCGAGCGCACCGGCACTCGTCGGCTTGTACTGGTTGACCGGGACACCGCCGGCGATTGCTTCGATGATGGAGACGTTTCTCGGGATGACACTCGAGAAGACTTTGTCCTTGAAGGAATTTCTCACTTCCTGTGAGATTTCCATGGATAGACGGATTCGTGGGTCAAACATCGTCAAGACAAGTCCCATGATATTCAAGGATGGATTGCTGTTTCTCTGGACGTTGGCAATGCTGCTGAGAAGCTGGGCTAATGCATCGAGGGCAAAACATTCGCATTGAACCGGGATTAGAACGCTTTCTGCAGCGTTGAGCGCATTGAGCGAAAGAAACCCTAAGGAGGGTGGACAGTCAATCAAAATGAAGTCGTAGAGGGAGGATTCCTTCTGTGAGAGCGCTTTTTTGAGCAGGTCGACAGGGGCACTTCCCTGGTTTTTCAGAAGCGTGGTCTCGATGGTGGCCAATGTCAGATTGGAGGGGATGAGAAAGACATTCTCGCAATTGGTCTTTCGTATAGCATGCTTCAGGTCAGTGCTGGAGAGCAGAAGCTCTCCTGTTGTTCTCTTGCAGATGCTCGAATCGATTCCCAGGGACATGGAGCAGTTTCCTTGTGGATCCATGTCGATGAGGAGGATTCTTTTATTATATTTTGATAAGGCGCTGGCTAAATTGCAGGCTGTCGTCGTTTTTCCAACCCCGCCTTTTTGATTCGTAATGGCAATAATCTCATTCATAGCATTTCATTTTAGCATAATTTTGCCTTTCTCAAAGGTGAAAATTGACAAATCCTATCCGAGAATGCGTATTTGCCGTTCATCATCGGCTTTTTTTCTTGAAATGATGGCCATAAACCACTATATTATCTCGTTTTCGGAAGTTAATTTAAGATAAAATCCCGGATATCTCGATGTTATCGAG
>CAVDUB010000004.1:0-96889 GCA_963612025.1 bacterium | reverse complement strand
ATAATAATCTTTCAAATCATCAATAAGTTGTTTAGTTGATTCGTCCGCATAACAGTTCTCTACTTTTTTCATCTTTTTAATAACTATTTTTATCTTCTTTTGAAGATTCTGAAGTTTTTGTTCTTTCTTTGTTTTGGATTTCATGCATAACCCCTCAGTTAAATCCTGTAAAAGTCACAATTTTCATTATCAATGGATTCATTCAAACTTATAGACAATACGTAAAATTCATTTTATGTTTAATATCAAAGGCTTCCAACCGTTCCTTTTAGACTTCCATCCTTGACAAGAACAAAGGCTGCATCACAGATAGATTTTGTCGCACCTTCCTTTATGCTGTCAGTATCCGCATAATAGACAAAATATCCTTCATACTTATAAGGATTTTTATTTGGATAGAGAGTAAAAACGACATCATAGTAGCAAGAATCCTTCATTGTACCGACAGCCATCGTTCCACTCGCTTCGATATAGACATATTCGCAGCTGTTGAACTTCACATCGCTTTTCTTTCCACCGATAGAATCTAAATAGTCATACTGTTTTTGCTTCCACTTTTCATAACCTTTGGAAGCAGCTGACTTTATCTGATTACATCCAGTCAAAGAAAATAATGTGAATAGAGATGCCATGAGACACATCCATCTTTTTCTCATATAAAATTCCTTTCTCAAGGCCGTAGATAGAAAAAAGGCCTTGGCTGATAAACCAAGACCTAGATTAGGTATAAATAAATTACCCCCCCCGAGTCTGTTCGATGTTCTTTCTTCTTTGCTCAGGAGAAGCAAGGTTTAATAGTATTTTAAAGAGTCGATTCTTATATTTCAAGAAACAATTCCAAACAAACGCTATTCTTCCGTTTTCTTGACCCCTGTCAGCTTCACTTCCGTATCGCTCGACTTCAGGGTGAGATCCCGAACGGATGCCTTATTGATAAAAGACAAGACACTTCCTGCTGCACTCTCAGCAGAAGCTCTTGTGGAATATGTTTCACCAATCAGATAAATAAATCCCGAACCCGATTCCATGATGAACTGATAACGACTCTGCTTGTCCTTAGAAATATGGAAGGCGTCCTTGTTCAGTTTTTGCTTGATATTTTCCAAAGAAGACTTCAGCGTGGATTTTGAAGCATAACTCTGAGCTGTCACGAAGAGGACTTCCTGATTGTTTGCCAAAAGACGGGCACGGTATTTTCCACTATCTTCATAGATTTCCAGGCTGCCTGAATCCTTCTCAGTATATTCACCGACCGTGAAATGCCATTCTCTTTTTTCTGTATCCGGAATCTCATCAAGATCGATGATCGTCTCGCTCTTGGAGAACTTCTGCGTGGAAGCAAATGCGGATTGTGCGTTTCCAAGAGAGGAATAGGATTCACCCATAGCGACGATTCTCGAATCATTCGGAGTGGAGAGTCTCCACTGGGAACGGCCGTTCTTATCCGTAATATAGGAAACAATGCCGCCTTCGATATTCTTCTTCAGCGTATCGATACCGGCATGGGCACCTTCTCTTGTGGAATAGCCATAAGAGACAACAAGGATTTCACCATTGTTCGCTTTTAGACGATACTTGAACTGATCATCTTCCGGGAAAACTTCAAACTTTCCAGGAACTTTGGCTTTTCCAGCTTCACCGGCAACCTCCGTATAGGCGCCTCTGATTTTGAGAATGTCTTTTTCTTTCTCTTCACTTTGAACATCTTCAGTTTCAGAAACAGGTTTTGTATCCTTTTCTTCATGAATTACTTTCTCATCCTCAATTTTTTCTTCCTGCGCATTCTCTTCCTTAGGCTGGAGAGTTTCTTCCATCTTTCCCTCAATAGAATCGGGTGTCTCTACTTTTTCTTCATTTTTCTCATCTATTATTTCTTCTACTTGTTCTTTTGGTTCTTCGATGACTTCCTTGACTTCTTCCGTCAAAGGCTGACTTTCTTCCTCATCTTCGAAATTCAGTTCACCATTCGGTGTGAATTTCTTGATATTCGATTCATCCAAAGAAGCCAAAATCGCGGCTTCACGATCCGTCGGTTTGATTTCCTTGATTCCTTCAAGAAGAATTTTCTTGTTTCTCATGTCTATATTTCCCTCACTGACTACTATTTTCTCACTTTTTCATTCTTTTCTCACTTCTTTTTTGGCTTAAATGCACGTGTCGCATTGACGGCGCAAAGCCAGCCATCATAAAGTTCATCGACTTCTTCCCTGGGCATAAGAGGATAATAGCTTTTCTGTATCGACTGATTTTGTTCAATATCGGTTTTCGATTTCCAAAAATCCACTCCCAAGCCAGCCATATAGCCAGCACCCAAAGCAGTTGTCTCAATATATTTTGGAAGATCAACCTCACACTGAAGAATATCCGACTGGAACTGCATCAGAAGAGCATTTGCACTCGCTCCCCCATCGACTTTCAGAGCCTTCAGCTCCAGCCCTGCTTCTCTCTTCATGGCTTCGATCACATCCTTCGACTGATAGGCAATGGAGAAAAGAGTCGCACGGACAAAAGCATGACGGTCCGCCCCTCTTGTCAATCCAAAGACAGCCCCTCTTGCATCATCGTCCCAATAGGGCGTTCCTAAACCGACGAAGGCGGGGACAACATAGACACCGGCAGTATCCTTGACTCGATTGGCATATTCCTCAGATTGTGCGCTCGACTTGATCATATCCATCTGATCGCGGAGCCACTGAATGATAGCTCCACCCATGAAGACAGATCCTTCTAAGGCATATGTCGTCACACCATTCTCTCTCCAGGCGACCGTGGTCAAAAGTCCCTGCTTGGAGATAATCGGCTTGTTTCCGATATTCATCAGCATGAAACAGCCTGTTCCATATG
The DNA here is from genome assembly GCA_963612025.1 of bacterium. Classification (GTDB taxonomy): domain Bacteria; phylum Bacillota_I; class Bacilli_A; order RFN20; family CAG-288; genus Enterosoma. The sequence continues at coordinate 94,045 of CAVDUB010000004.1, read as the reverse complement.
TGTTTTTCGAATCACCGGCATGATAGCAGCACTGGCCAAACAAGGCAGCCTGCTGATCACCGGCAACACCATGGATATGAACATGTCCAGGGAAAAAGCAGGCTTCGCCATAGTCTGCGGAATTGTCTAAGACTTCCGGAAGCATGGAAGCAGGAATATTCCAGATTTTCAGAAGTTCCTCATCCCATTTCATATCGAAGATATTGTAGAGCATCGTTCTCGAGGCATTCGAGACATCCGTATAGTGAGACTTCCCGAATGTCATCTTATAAATCAGCCAAGTATCGATGGTACCGAACATCAATTCTCCTCTTTCTGCTCTTTCCTGACCATCGGGAATATGGTCGAGAATAAATCGAATTTTGGAGGCTGAAAAATACGGATTCATCCTCAAACCTGTTCGCGACTGAATGAATTCTGTCTTATCCTCTTTTGCATCGCAAAGATCCTGTGTCTGCTTGGACTGCCAGACGATGGCATTATATAAGGCACGGCCTGTGATTCGATCCCAGACAACCGTCGTTTCTCTTTGGTTGGTAATTCCGATCGCTGCAATCTCATCCATATTTGAAGAAGAAACGACCATCAGTTCATTGATGACATCAATCGTCGAAATCCAGATTTTATCTGGATTCACTTCCACCCATCCCGGTTCGGGGAAGATGCATTCCACTTCTCTTTGTGCCTTGAAGACTTCTTCACCGGATGAATTGATGAGAATCGCTCTTGTCGATGTGGTCCCCTGGTCGATGGATAAAATATATTTTTTCATAATGAACTCCTTAAAGATAAAACCATTATAAAATGATGAAAGCCCTTTTTTCTATGCTTTCATGTGATTTTTGGCTTTTTGGTCAAAATTTCTCAATATCTCATACGGATTATTCTATTTTCCCATCTGAAAAAGAAGTTCCGAACAAAATCGTCAGATTCTTTTATCGTCTTATTTTATGCTTACGAAACCATTGTTTTCTTCTCAGGCTACAGAAAGAAGAAAGAGGGCAGATTCATCTCTAGATGATCGATCTTGCAGTGGTTACTATATAGGTTTTATTCAGGAGCGAAGAAGAAAAGCCAGGCATATCTTGAACATACCTGGCTAAAATCTTATTCGCTGAGCAGTTTTTCGAGCTGATCGACCAAGACCTGCATACGATCAGTGACAGCAAGGAATGCTTCCTTCTTTGTCAAATCGACACCGGCAATCTTCACTTCATCAATTGGATATGTGGAACCTCCTGAGCGAAGCATATTGATATAATCCTCAAACGCATGTTCCTTTCCATTCTTCACATTCTCATAGATGAGCATGGATGCTGTGAAGCTCGTCGCATACTGATAAACATAGAAAGGAGTATAGAAGAGATGAGGAATATAGGCCCAGACATAGGGTTTGACCTTCTCTTCAGAAATATCGATTCCATAATAGGTCTTATAAAGTTTGATCATTTCATCACATAAGACCTGATAATTGATCGGTTTTCCTTCTTCTGCCATCTTGGCAATATTGTATTCATAATGTCCAAACAATGTTTGTCGATAGAAAGTCGACATGATTTCATCAATCGATTTCTGAAGAAGAGCAATCTTGTCATTCTTCGAAAGTGTTCCAGACTCCATCAGGTAGTCGAGAAGATTGTGTTCATTGAATGTCGATGCGATTTCGGCAACAAAGATGGTATAGGACTGCTTCATCAAAGGCTGGGATTCTTCGGAGTACAAGGTATGAATCGAATGGCCGGATTCATGGGCAAGGGTGAAGACATCATCCAGTTCGCCATTGAAGTTCAGTAAGATATACGGATGAATATCCTCTCCACCGGAAGAATAGGCTCCCGTTCTCTTTCCTAAAGAATGATAGACATCGACATAGCCTTCAGAAGAAACCTCATGGGCTTTCTTCTTAAAGTCCTCCGGGAATTTCTCAATCGACTTAAAGAAGAGTTCTCTTGCTTCTTCATAGGTATAGGTCTTCTCTGATTTCGCAAGCTGGATGAATCGGTCATAAGAGCGATGTTTTTCCAATCCAAGATACTTTCTTCTTATTTCGAGATATTTGTGCAATGGAGCAGCATGCGTCGAAGCAACTTCAATCAGATTATGGAATACGGATTCAGGAATATTGTTGTTGTAAAGATGTTCCTGAAGAATGGAGGAATAGCCTCTAGCCTTCATTTCACTCAACTGTGCCTGGACAACCGTATTATAGATTTCACCATAGACATTCTTATGTTCATCATAGTAGGAATAAAGAGATTCAAAGATGGCTTTTCGATCTTCTTCACATTCGGCATTGGAAACGAGCGTCGTCCAATTCGCCTGATTGACTTCGACTTCTTTTCCGCTCTTCAGTATGACTTTCTTTGGAGCATAATCGGAAACAGAAAGCTGAGAATAGAGACTCGATCCCGCCCCTTCGAGCTGAGAATAATAGGAAAGAAGTTTTTCCTGCAAAGCCGGAAGAACGAATTTCTGGGAACGGAAAAGTTTGTCATATTCATAATCGAAATCCTTATATTCCGGATGCTTCTCGAAGAAGGAATCGACATATTCCTTTCCGAGTTTCAGAATCTCCGGATTCGCGTAGGAACTGATGGAGACATAGTCATTGATTAAGAGCTCAATCTGGGAAAGACTGGATGCATTTTCGACATTCTTCTTGTCCAGGTCGCTTCTCATCGACACATACATGCCAAGATGAGATAGTTCCCGATTGGCATCTCTTTCCAAGTCGAGGAATTTCATGAATCCTTCCTCTGTAGACAATTTGCCTTCCAAGGCAGCAATGCCCGGATGGATTCTTTCCTTGACATCCTTCACTTCATTTAAAAATTCTTCCTCATTTTTATAAATATGAGTCAGATCCCATTTATCTTTCATGGTTTTTCCTCCCTATCAATAGAAACAATTATAAAGAGTGACCAATTCGAAAAGCAACAAAAGAAAGGACTCCATCTTGCAAACAGTTCATACAGATAGTACAATTAATACAGTTATGATCAAATTCACAGGAACAAAGCCGATTTCAGAGCAAATCGCGAATTACTATGAAAAGCTGATTCGTTTGGATGTCTATCCGGAAGGAAGCTATCTTCCGAGCATCCGCGATGTCGCTTTGGAATTCAAGGTTAACCCAAACACGGTCTATCATGCTTTCAGCCTTCTCAGCAAGAAGAAAATCATCATCCCCATACCCAAGAAAGGATATCAGGTCAATGCAAAGCCTAAAAAAGAAATCAACAAGGATCTCTATGACAAAATGAAGGCTCTGCTCGAAGAAGGGTATTCCATGGAAGAGATGAAAGACATGCTTCTTTATATCGAAGGGAGAATGAAACAATGATTGAAATCAAAAATCTGACAAAAACATTCGATTCGGTTGTCGCCAGCAACAGGCTCTCCTTGACCATCGACAAGGGCATCTATGGGCTCGTCGGCGAAAACGGGGCCGGAAAATCGACCCTCTTCCGACTGATTTCCAATGTCATCCATCAGGATGCCGGAGAAATCCTGATCGACGGAATTCCCAACACCGAAAAGGAAGCCAAAGAAAAAATCTTTTTCCTTCCCGACAACCCCTACATCAAACCATTCCAGCCCATTCCTGCCATCCTCGACTTCTATAAGTCCTTCTATGAAATCGACGAAAAGAGATTCTATTCTCTCATCAAATCCTTCGATCTTCCGATCGACCGACGCGTGGACGGGTTCTCCAAAGGCATGAAAAGACAGCTTTTCATCGCCATCGCCTTATCCATCAAGACGAAATATCTTCTTTTAGATGAGGCTTTTGACGGGCTTGATCCTCTTGTCATGCATAAAATCAAGGAGATGATTCTCTATAAGCGAGATGAAGATCAGCCAACCATCATCATCGCATCCCATAACATCAATTCACTGAACCAGATCGCAGACAAGATTCTGCTTCTCTGCAAAGGAACACTCGCAAAAGAAGAGACCATCGAAGATATGGCTTTCGAAATGGTCAAATACCAAGTCGCATTCAGAGACCACGAGCTCACAGAAAAAGAAATTATTGCGTTAGGCTTTGATCTCATCAATATGAAAAAAGTCGGCAGTATCTACTATGTTGTATTAAAAAACAATCCAAGTTTCAAAGAGAAGATGATAGAAATTTATCATCCTTTGATTATCGAAGAAATTCCTTTGGACGCCGAAGAAATCATCACAATGGATATGATGTCGGCACGAAAGGAGATCCGCTATGAATAAAAGATTCATCAAATGGCAAATCAAGGAGTGGGTTCCCCATTTCTTTATTCTCTTTGTTGTCTTCGGTCTGTTCATCTTCATCGGATATTCTCAGACACAATTGTATTATCAAATCAACGGCGCTGACATCGGTGAAATCCGAGTCCCGACCGTCGGCATCATCAATATCCCAGCCATGCTCTTCTCGACCATCGCACCTCTGATTGTCTATGACTATCGCTATCGAAAAAATGCTGCCGACACATTCTATCAGCTGCCACTGAAGAAGAACGAGTTCCGCAACACAAGGATGATTCTCGCGCTCCTTCTTCAGATCATCGTCATCACCTTCTTCTATCTTGTCATGGTTTTGATGGTCATCTTCAAGCAGATGGCCGCTTATAAGATATTAGAAGAAAAAGAAACGATCCAAACCATCATCAATGACACAAAACTCATCTATTATCTCCCCTACTATTTTGCTTTGATTCTCATAACCTGTGCCAACTACTTCTGCTACTGCTTCATCGCCAATCTCGCAAACAGAAGAACAATCGCTGTCCTCTATATCTTGATGATCTATTTCATCACTTCCTTCTTCCTTCCTGCTTTCTTCAATCTCAAACGTTTTAATTATGACAGCGAAATCATAAAATATGCCGGCTCATTCATTTTCACGCCAACACCGCATGGCCTTGGCAATTCCATCTACTCTATCTTCAATCCTCTTTTGAATGGATACGGGATTCTCATGAACTCCGTTTATGATGGAATCCATGTCATCGTTATACTGAGTTTAGCTCTTCTTTGTGGCCTCTCCTCCTTCTTCTTCACCTTTTTCTGCAAGGATCCATCTGGAGAATATGTCGGCTCTCTCTCAGAAAGATATAAATGGACTTTCCTTATTCCCCACCTCTTCTTCTTCACAGCATCAAACGGACTGAGTTCATCCACAGGATATGGCTTTTTCGTTTTGAAGCTTCTCATCTATTGCCTCTTTGCCGTCGTCTACTATCTGACGCTCTGTCTCATGAGAAAGAAATTCAAGATACGGATCATCGATATCATTCTGATTGCCTGCATTACACTGTTCGGGCTTCTCTGGTAAGACAAAAGTCTTTGCCTAAAAAAGAAAATGCCGTACAATGTAGATATGAAACAAAGTATCTTTTTTGATTTGGATGGCACATTATGGGATGCCATCAGCCAAATTCAGCAAAGCTGGAACAAGACGATGGAAGAAATGAATCAGCCATTTACCTTCAGTTACGACCTCATCAAGTCGACCATGGGTCTCACCCCGCTAGAAACTCTTCCCATCACATTCCCAGGAACATCCACAGAAGAAGGAATGAAGCTCTTCCGGGAATGTATTCAGGGAGAAATCCGTTTTTTGAAAAACAAACCGGGTATCCTCTATCCCAATGAAGAGGAAGTCCTCGCTCTTCTTTGCAAGAAATATCCTCTCTATATCGTCTCGAACTCAGATAAAGGATACATCGAAAACTACCTTTCTTCCTGCCATATGGAAAAATACTTCCAAGGACATCTCTGCGCCGGAGATACCAATCAGGCAAAATGGCAAAACATTCTCACACTCAAAGAAAAAGAAAACATCGATGAGGTCATCTACCTGGGCGATACCAATAAGGATCGAATCGAAAGCCAAAAAGCGAATGTGAAATTCATCCATGCAGCCTATGGGTTTGGAAAAATCGAAGAAAAAGTCGAAAAGATTGCCTCTCTCGATGAACTTCCCATGAAAGCAGAAGAACTCTTCTCCAAAAATTAAAAACCGGGGCAAGAAACATTCCAGCCCAAAAAACTGGATGCGTAAAGCCCCTTTTTTGGTGCAAAAAAAGAAAAATCAATTCTCTACGAATGTAAAAAGAATCAATTCATCGTCAAGAATTGTAAAAAACTTCATTTTCTTTGAAGAAACCCCTTACAAAGTATTAGAATAATTGCATCACAACCCAAGGAGAAATGCTTATGAACAATCAAAATCCTGAAAAGCCTCTGAAACTGAACATGAAGAGGACCTTCATTATCGGTTTCGCTTTTTTTGGAATCCTGCTTTTATGGCAGGTCTATGATTCCTGGTGTCCGACGTTTTTGACCGAACTCTTCAAAAAGGCCATTCCGGGCTCCAAGACCGAAGAAGTCCAGTATCTTGTCGGCATCATGATGGCCCTGGATAATCTTGCCGCACTCATCCTCTTGCCAATCTTCGGACATCTTTCCGACAGGACGAATACGAAAATAGGAAAGAGAATGCCCTATATCATCATAGGCACTCTTATCTGTGCCATCTCCTTCCCCTTCATCCCCGTCTTTTTCCATCACAATAACATGGTCGGATGTATTGCCATGATGGCGATTGTCGTCTGCTTCATGATGATGTATCGAAATCCAGCCGTCGCCTTGATGCCGGATCTCACGCCAAAGCCTCTCCGATCGAAAGCCAACGGCATCATCAACATCATGGGATATATCGGCGGTGCCTTTGCCACCGTCGTCGGAATCGTCTTTGTCTTATCCAACTATTTGGGAACAAAAGGAACAAATAACTGGCAGACTGGCAATATTTGGACCATTGAAGCGCCTTTTCTCATCGCATCTGTTTTGATGGTCATCTCTGCAGTCGTTCTTGTTCTGAACATCAACGAAAACAAAATCAAAGAAGAAATCAAGGATGAGTTATTAAGAGGAGAGGAACTCGCAGCTGTCGAAAACAAGATTGAAGACGACAAGCCGATGAGCAAAAAGAACAGAACCATGCTCTTCTTGATTCTCGGCGCAGAATTCTTCTGGTTCATGGCCGATAACGGCATTGGAACCTTCATGGGAAACTACACCATCTATTATCTTGAAGCTTCCTCAAGCTCGAATATGATTAATACGATTGTTGGCGGACTCGGTTCCGTCATCGGATTTGCTCTCGGTGGCACGATTGCTGAAAAAATCGGAAGAAAATGGACAGTCTTCTCTGGGCTTCTTCTCGCTTTTTCAAGTTATATCTTCTGGATGATTGCCTCATTCACTTTCTTAAAAGGTGCTGCCGGTTCCGGAAATTTCCCCATCATCATCTACTTCATCTGGTTTGCCAAGGGTGTCGGAATGTCCTTAGTCCATGTCAACTCCTTCCCGATGGTTGTCGAATTATGTTCCTCTAAGAAAATCGGTACCTTCACCGGATACTATTACGCAAGCAGTATGATGGCACAGACCATCACACCAGTCGCTTTAGGCGCTTTGCTTCTCAATCCGAATCTCAACTTCGGATTCCTTCCCGTCTACGCCTCCATCTGTCTCTTCTTCTCAATCCTTATTTTTGCCTTTGTCAAGAATGTCAAAACGGAAAAAGTAAAAATCGCCAAAGGCTTGGAAGCTTTCGACCAGGAGGACTGAAATGAAAAAAGAAGAAATCATGAAGAAACTCGATCCTCGCTTCTTCTTAGGAATCTGCCATAGAGGATACCACAACCAAAACAATACGGAAAATGGTCTTCGCGCCTTCAAAAATGCCCTTGACAACGATATGGCACTCGAACTCGATGTCCATCTGACAACAGATAACCAACTGATTGTCATCCATGATTCCGAACTCGAACGCGTCACAGGAAAAAAAGGCATCGTCGAAAGAATGAGCGTCAAGGAAATCAAGGAAGGATACAAGCTGCTCGATGGAGAAGAGATTCCGACACTCAAGGAAGTCTTCTCTCTCATTCAGGAGAAAGTTCCCATTGTCATCGAACTCAAAGTCTATGAAAAAAACTACAAGTCTCTTGCAAAAAGGCTCATGGAAGAACTCTCAACAGTCAAAGACAAAAGCAAATATATGCTGATCTCTTTTGATCCAAGAGCCTTGATTCCATTTAAGAATTCCGGATTTGTGCGTCAGCTTCTTGTCGCTCACGACAACAAGCATGAATACGTCTATCATTTCCGTCATCTCTTCGAAGGCGTCGATTTGGAATACACTTTCCTATCGATGAAGAAAATTCAAAGATATCATAAAAATCATATTATCAACATCTGGACAGTCGAAGATGAAAAGATTGTCGCCTCGTCGCTTCCTTATGTTGATACCATCACATTCCAACACATCGACTGCAACTTCGTCCGAGATTCCTTAAAAAAGAAATAAAAGAAAACCGCCTTTCTATAAAGAATATAGATTGGCGGTTTTTTCTATTTGATTGTCATAAAATATTCATCAAGTTTCCGATAACCTTCCTCATCGACTTTGAAAGAATATTTAAATCCTTCCAAAACCTTGAACTTCTTTATGCCAAGAAATAGGGAAAGATTGCCAACGGCCTCTCCGGACCATCCGTAGTCCCCAAAGACTGAGGCTTTCTTATTCTGGAACATCATCAATGGCTCACTGTTGAGAAGATCATAGAATAAGGAGATGGCGTCTCCTAAAACGGTCGGGGTTCCAAATAGAACGGTTCCCGATGTCCTGATATCCTCGAGAATCAAAGGCTTCTCTGTCGAATAATTCAGAGCATCGATTTGATAGAAAGCAACCTTCTTTCCTTCCATTTCGAATTTCTCTTTGAGATATTCAGCCATCTTTTTTGTATAGCCATAACAGGAAGCATAAACGATGGTCACCTTATTCGTGTCATTCTTCACGAGATACTTTTCACCATTTTTTCTGAATCGATCGATGACTTCCTTGATCGAAGTATCGATAACCGGGCCATGTCCGGTTAAGATAAAATCCAAATCGAGTTTATCCGCTCTGTCTGCTGCCTGAATCGCATATTGAGCAAAAGGTGCCATGATGCAGGCAAAATAGTAATCAAACATCTCATGATACAAAGGAATATTTTTTTCTTTGGAAAGGAGAATCTCATCGCTAGCATAATGAGCCCCAAATGCATCACAAGAGACAAGGGCCTTTGCTTCCTTTATATAGGTAAAAAGAACATCCGGCCAATGGCAAAAGAGACCAGAGATAAATGAAAGAGTATATTCACCGACCCTGAGTTCTTTCCCCGCCGTCATACTCATCAATTTAAACGGGAAACGCAGAATGTTCTTTAGATTGTTTCCACCGGCCGGAGAAGCGATAATCGTGATGTCAGGATTCTTCTTCAAAAGAGCTTCAATTGCACCAGAATGATCGGGCTCGGTATGAGCGACCACAACATATTTGATATCTTTAATATCGACAAGCGATGAAATATGACTCAGATATTTCTCTTCAAAACCAGCTTTCGAGCCTTCAAAAAGAACAGCCCCTTCCTTCGTCTTCAGCAAATACGAATTGTATGTCGTCCCATGACATGTAGGCATGATGACATCAAAAACCTGAAGCCCTTGATCCTTCACGCCGACATAATAGAGATTTTCCTTCAACTGAACCGTTTCCATTTTTTATCCTCCGTTTTTTTCATATTCTAACGAGAAAACAACAAGATCTCAATCAATATGCTTTCTTCCCCATCACACGAGAAAAGGCAGCTCTTTTTTTGGCTGCCTTCCTTTTAATTCACATTACCAATTACTTGATTTCGATGAATTTTTCTTCCTGCTTGACTTCTTTTGGTTTCCTGATAACGACGGATAAGACACCATTCTCACAGGATGCAGAAACATTCTCTTTGCTCACGCTGTTTCCGATATAGAAACTTCTCGAAAAGGATCCTGAGACTCTTTCCGAACGGAGATACTTTCCGTTTCCTTCCGTTCCATGGCGATTGATCTTCGCGCCAATCGTCAGATATCCTTTATCCAAAGAAAGTCGGATATCCTTCTTATCGACGCCAGGAACCTCAACCTCGAGCAGATAGCCATCCTGATTCTCGGAAATATCAGTTTTCATAACATCAGATGCATTGTCGTCATTGAAACAATCATTCAGCAAAGACCAAAACGGATGATAGTAGTCCATATGATTATTCTCCTTTCTATTATCATTCTCTTTCATCTCTTCTCTTCCACCTTCAATTTTCACATTATTTTCTTCCATAATCCAAATCCTCCTTTTATTTTTAGCACTCGTTTATCTCAAGTGCTAATTATATTATACTCAACTTTTTAGCACTTGCAATAGAAAAGTGCTAATTTTATTTTTGAATTTCGAAATATGCCGATAGTCAACGCGAAATTTCAAGAAAAATATTTTTTATTTTTCTCCTTTTCGTCTCTTGACGTGAAATATTCATCATTTTAAAACCAAAAAAGAGCACACCGAAATGATTCAGCAATCAATTTCTCAATCCATCATTGAAAAAAAGAAACCAACCTTATATAATAAGGATGTCTCCAGGAGGAGATTTTTTAATTTGAGATAGAACGAGGTGATACCATGAGAGAAAAAGTATCCTTGGTCTGTACGGAATGTGGAGCCCGCAATTACAATGCCTCCAAGAAAAAAGGAGATGCCGTAAGACTGGAAGTCAGAAAATTTTGTCCAAAATGTGGAAAACATACCATTCATAAGGAAGGAAAATAACGCATGAATAAAATTTCAAAATATTTTCGCGGCGTTGCAGAAGAGGCGAAAAGAGTCCGTTGGCCAGATCAGAAAACTTTATGGAGAGCCGTTGCCGTTGTCTTGGTCATCTCCATCATTGCCGCATTGGCAACAGTCTTGAGTGACTATCTCGTCGTCTTAATCATGAGAGCATTCGAAATCGCTCTGCCGACCAGCAGCAGTTCATCTTCCTCTTCGGAAGCAGCTGCCATGTTGGTTAAATTCGTCAATGGAGGAATATTCTAATGGAGAACAAGCAATATGAAGTCGATATGCCAAGAGAAGAAGAAAATACCGATGAAGTCGATTTGAACAACCAGAAAGACAACAGCGAACTTCCCGAAAAGGCATGGTACGTCATCAACACCTTCAACATGAGAGAACATCAGGTCTCTGTCGACCTTATGGAAAGAGCCCATCACTTCAACATGGACGACAAGATCTTCCGCGTCATCTGCGCTGAATATGAAGAACCTGTCTTGGATGAGAACGGCAAACAGAAAATGGCCGTCGACAAAAAGACCGGTCAGAAAGTCCCCAAGGTCAAAGTTAAGAACTTCTATCCGGGCTATATCTTTGTCGAAATGATCATGACCGACGAAACATGGTTCGTCGTCAGAAACACTCCAGGTGTCTCTGGTATTACCGGTTCATCCGGTAAAGGTGCCAAGCCTTTCCCAATTCCAAGAGAAGAAATCGAGCCAGTCCTCAAGAGAATGCACATCGAAGATCCGGATATCTATTCCGAATACAAGATCGGCGATGAAGTCAAAATCATCACCGGAACCTTCCAGGATGCCGAAGGAAAAATCGAATCCATCGATACAGAACGCGGCGAAGTCACGGTTCAGATCATCCTCTTCGGAAGATACAATACCATTCCTGCAAAATTCTCCGACATCGAGAAAGTCCAGGAAGCCACAAATTACGAAGACTAAAATAAGAGACTGTCAAAGAAACTTTGGCAGTCTTTTTTATTGGAAAAACGATCTAAAACGAGAAATAAAATCATCCGAGATAGCCTTATATGATGCCTAAATCGTCTTCTTGAATTCCTAGGCTCTCGATAAGGACATCCTGGGAAGATTCCTTTCCTCAAAAGAGAACATCATTCTTCATTGCCCTTCTTTTCCTTTCCACCCAATCGATTGTTTTCAGATTGATTGCCTGGAAATTAGTATAGAGGACATCCCGACTGCTTCTGTGGTTAATTCGCTTCGAGTCAAGTCCTCGATTGACCCAATTCCTTTCATGCACCTTTGCATCTCGATATCGCAGTGGACGCCATTGTCATGATGACATCCGACATGAGGCTGCGCTTTTCGAGTTTCTTTGTCTTCGACTGATTGTCCCATAGAAATCATTCTCCTTCACACACATATATTTTCCTGTAAGAATATTTTTTGAAGTCTCATTCATTTTCTTCGATTTTTTAGCCATCAAAAAAAGAGCGCAAGTCACTCTCCATCGCAATGGAACAGCGTCTTATCGCTCATTCATTCTTTTATTTTCTATTCTTTTCTTCCATCATCCATTGATAGAGGAAATGCAATTCACCTTCGAAGCAGAGGCCATAAAGTATGCCATCAACCCCATTCCTGAGATTCTCTTGCATGCTCTTATGGACAAAATCATGGGCAATTTTCACCGATTGTTCCAAATCAAGTCCATTGAGAAGGCATCCAATCATCGCACTCGCAAAGCTGTCTCCAGCACCATGGTATTTTCCAGGAAGATTCTCTGTGCTATAAAAACTCAGTTTCTCTGTTTTCGCATCATAAATCGCGCACCCTGCCTGATTTTCATCGAGAAGGACACCCGTCACGACCACTTTTTCTGGTCCCATCTTAGAAAGAGCTTTGGTGATTTTCTCAGCCTCTTCTTTCATCATCTCTTCTCCCTGATATGGGATTTTAAGCAGATGACACGCCTCTGTCTTGTTTGGAACAATAATGGAAGCATATTTGAGAAGTTCTCGCATCTCATCAACATGGCTTTCATCAAATCCAGCATAAAGTTTTCCGTTATCGCCAAAAGCTGGGTCAACGAAAACCAACGTATCCTCCTTCTTGTATTTCTCAATAATTTTTCCAACGATTGCTGCCTGCCCTTTTCCAAGATAACCCGTGTAGACACAATCAAAAGAAAGATTTGCCTGGTCCCACATACGGACGTTCTCCAGCATATAGGATGTCAAATCGACATAGTTAAACTTTTTAAAAGCTGTATGATTACTCAGGACAGCAGTCGGAAGGCCGACTGTTTCGATTCCCTGCGAAGAAAGAATCGGCAGGGCAACCGTCAAGGAGCATCGGCCAAGGCAGGAATAATCCTGAATTGTCAAACAACGTTTCATCTTACTTTCCCCTTTCAAGATAAAAAGGCACTAAAGTGCCCTTTCCAAAACCTTCATAGGAAGAGCGAACATTTCCGAGAATTTCTTCATTTCCTCTTCGTTTGGCTTTCCTTTTCCTTTTTCCCAGTCCTGAACAGTTTCATCAGGAATCCCTAAATGATCCGCCACAAAACAAAAATCAACATTATATTCCTTATAGATGCTTTCCAATATTTGTGCAAAGGTCATTTTTTATCCGATGGCCCTGGGAATGGCGAATCCTTATCTTCTTCAACAACGATAAGATTCTGTTCTTCTTTGTTTGAGGATCCCTTCGACTTCTTTCTCAAATCCGAAATATCGATAATCTTGACGTCGGTATTGGTCGGATGATCTTCCGAATTCACCTGATGTTGACTCTGCAGTTCTTCTTCGATCTGATGTTCCTTGATCATCTTGTTTGTATTTCGAATCTTAATGAGAATGACAGCCAAGGAGGCGATTCCAAGAATAACAAGAACAACACCAAGAACAAGAAGCATGAAGACCTCGACTGTTTCACGCTTGTTGATGTAGAAAATCAGATACGTGACACCTGCACCGACAAGAAGACCGGCTAAAACAAAGGCTGTGACTCCTTTTGGAAGAGATTTTTTGATTCCTTTTCCAATAAGAAGATCCACACCATGGAGCACAAGCATCAAAGCAAAAAGAATGGCAAAAATAGAAACAAAATAAGAGAGAATTTCATTGATGATGTCTCTTTTGATGAACAAGACAGTCGCTAGGGAAAGAACCATTTCACCAATCAGGCATTCCTGATTATATGGATTGCGATTCAATAGATACCCAGAAAGAATATCAAGAGCACCATAAACAGCAGCGATGACACCGACAGAAATCGAAAGCATCGCAGAAACAGATTCACTATTCTTATAATTGATAACCGCCGTGATAACAAACAAAATTCCGAGAATAATCAAAATCGCCGACTGAGCGATTTTTATCCATTTATATGTTCCAATTCTTTCTTCCGTTGCTTCAGTTATTTTCATATTCGAATCTCCTAAAATCTTCCTATTATAATATAATTCCTAAAATATAGAAAGAAAAAAAGAAAGAAAGCACTATATAGGAAAACAACATTTATCAAGAAAAAGCAAAAAAATCATCTTTAAATAACAATTGCTCATCTATGTGAAAGCGAAAACGAAAGAACTTTGTCGAAATCGAATCAAGCAGAACAAATTGAGCAAAAAGAAAAAACAGATTCAAACATATGTGAATCATAGAATTTTATGAAATTACCATCTTTTTTTATTTGATTAAAAGATAAAACCAAGTATGAATATTTCTTGTTGTATTTAAAAAAGAGGATAGGTATAATATCCCTACATGCGTTTTTTTGTGCGCATTTTATTAAAATTAGGAGGGTTTAACCTTATGAAACGTACTTATCAGCCAAGCAAAATCAAGAGAGCACATACTTGTGGCTTCAGAGCAAGAATGGCCACCAAGAATGGTCGCAAAGTCTTATCCAGAAGAAGAGCCAAGGGCAGAGTCCATTTGACTCAGGCCTAAGCTATTGGATCTTTTTTCGGTTGCAACGATGAAAAAAGAACTCAGACTGACAAAATCAGCCGATTTCAAAAAAGTCTTAGACAAACGACATTGCGCCGGAAAGAATTCGTCCGTTTCGGTATTCTATGCTGAAAACAAAGACTCTCACGCCCATATCGGCATCTCCGTATCGAACAAATTGGGAAATGCCGTCACGCGCGTAAGAATCAGAAGACAAATTCGGGCTCAGATCAATCTGACAGATGTCCTTTCAAAGCCGTATGACATCGTCATCATCGCACACGCAGGATATCTGGAAAAAACATTTCAAGAGAATTGCGAAATTCTAAAAAAATGTTTCTCACATCTGGGCTCTCCATCCAAAAGGGGACAAGCATGAGAAATAATTCGAACAGATTTCTAAAACGCTTGATGATTCTATTCATTGGAATCGTCGGTGTTTTTGGGTTATCCAGTTGTACAAAATCATTTTGCACAAATCAGGATTTGGCCAACCAATACTACGCTTACTATGGTGATCTGTATGCCACGAGCATCACACTTGAGGATAACGATCAAGACAACACCACATTGCAGAACACAAACCGTTCCACTTTGTTCGCCTCTTTGACTGAATCTTCTGGATATTCAAGAATCGACAAAGTCTTCCTTAATTTCATGAGCGGAAAAGTCGACCAATTTGTCGAGTCCAATTATATTTATTGGACAGACAATACGCTCGGCAATCTTAGTGACACAGCGCAGGCTAAAACAATCGCCAAGCATGTCGCCATCTATGCCGGTATCGAAACCAAGGAAGATGGTACCAAGAAAGTCGCTGCAACATTCACAAACTTCGACAGTTGGTATAAGGAAGCAATCAACAATCCTGAAGTCGGCGTCCTTCATTCTCCGAGCACGAGCTATGTGACAACTTTGAAGTCAACCATGTCAAAAACGGTTTCTTCGATTCGTTCCTGCTTCTCACCTGTCAGCCAGGAATTCAACCAATCTGGAGCACCAATCTACATCCAGGGAAAATCCTGGGGTCAGGCATTCAGCGAATATGGTTTCTTTGAAGGTCTTCTCGTCTATCCATTCGCTTGGATCGTTCATAGCATCTCCAGCATCGATTTATCCAATGGTTGGATGCAGATATTAGCCATCTTCGTCGTCACCATCATCGCCCGTCTCTTCACAGTCATCTCGACAATCATTCAGACGCGTTCCCAGGCAAAACAGCAGTCTATCCAGCCTTTGCTCAACCAGTTACAGAAAAAATATCCAGATCAGAATGATCCGGATCAAAGAAGAGCTCTAGCAATGGAGCAGTCTCAGCTGATGAGAGCAAATAAGGTCCATCCTTTCTTACCGATGCTCTTCATGATTATTCAATTCCCGCTCTTCATCTGTGTTTGGGCCGCTTTGCAGGATAGTGCCGCACTCGCTGCCGGAAATTGGTTAGGATTAGCTTTGACCACACCAGTCAGTCAATGTATGACGAAATATTCGACGACATCCGGTGCTTTGACAGGTATCTTCATCTTCGTCGTCATGACAGTCAGTAACGTCCTATCCAGTGCAACATCCCTCTTCTTCAACTCATGGAGAACAAAGAACTTCGGAACAGTTGCAACACAGACTGGACCGGATGGAAAACCCATGGATCCGAACAAGACGATGAAATGGATGACCATTATCATGTCTGTCTTCGTTATCTGGATGGGTTACAACCTTCCAGCTGGTATGGGTATCTACTGGTTATTCGGCTCCCTCATCTCTATCGTTCAGACAGTTATCATGGAAATGATACAGACGAAGCATCGTCATGATTTCACAAAAAACACCGGCGATGGTTCCACTCTTGCTGCCGTAAGAAGAAGTGCTCATCACACAGCTTCAGGCAATAGCGCAAAGAAAAGCAAATCCGATAAGCCATTATGGAGAAGAAAGAGGTAAAGACTCATGAATAAATATGAAGGAAAAACAGAAGAAGAAGCAGTCAAAGCTGCTTGTGCAGATTTAGGTGTCGAAGATCCCAAGACTCTGAATTATCAGGTCATCTCGATCAAGAAGACCCTGTTCAGCAAAACTGTTACCATCGGTATCTATAGCATCAATGATGTCATTGTTTTTGCAGATGACTACATCAAACGCTGTCTCCATGCCTTGGGCATCGAAGGCTCCACAGAAGCCAAATATGAAGATGGCGTCATCAAATTGAACATCGTCACCGGAAGGAATAAGAATGTCATCGGCAGAAATGGCGATACACTTCGTTCCATCAATGAATTGACACGTTCTGCCTGCTTCAACCGTTTCGGCGGACATTATCGTATCCTTCTCAACTGCGATGGATACAAGGAAACAAAATATTCCAAATTCGCTGCCGTTGCCAGAAGATATGCCCACGAAGTCCAGAGAACCCATGAAACCATCATTCTCGATCCGATGACCTCGGATGAAAGAAGAATCATTCATCAGGCCTTGTCTGATATGCCGAATATCAAGACACAGTCTCTTGGTACTGGACATAAGAGACACGTCACCATCCAGTATGTTCCAGATGGTGTTGTCATTCCCGCCGACGAAGAAAAGTAAAGAAAATTGCCCCGCAAAGAGGGCAATTTTTTTGTACGCTTTTGTTGATTTTTATACGCCGAATGTCTTATCTTTCAGTCCTTTTTCGATATTCTCAATGAATCCTGTCTTATGAAGCTTGATGACGTCATTCAGAACAGAGACCATTGTCTTCTTATTCGCAGCTCCATGGGCCTTGATGACGATTTTCTTTGTTCCAAGAACAAAAGCACCGCCAAGTTCCGTATAGGCAAACATATCATAGATTTCATTTGCCGTCTTCTCGTCCTGGTTTTTCAATGCAATCTGCTGACAGATCATAGCAACGGATTCCGCATTCTTAAGAATCATGTTTCCGGAAAAGCCATCACAGGCAACGACATCAACCTGATCTGTGAAAACATCATTTCCTTCAATGTTGCCGACAAAATTCAACTTCGAATCCTTAAAGATAGGGTATGCTTCTCTGCGAAGAGAATCCCCTTTATTTTCCTCTTTTCCGACGTTCAGCAGTCCAACTCTCGGAGAAGAGATGCCACAATAGGAATGCATCAAAATCGACCCGAGCTGGGCGAACTGGAAGAGTTTATCTCCTCTGATTTCGACGTTCGCTCCACAATCCACCATGCAGAATAGTTTTCCATTGATGTTATAAAGGAACGTCGCCAACGCTGGAAAGGAGACCTTCTTGATCATACCGATATGAAGGATGGATGAAACCAAAAGCATGCCGGTCGGACCTGTAGAGACAACCCCGATGACATCCTTGTTTTTCTTTGCATATTCAAAAGCATCCACCATGGAACAATGTCCCTTGAATCGGAACATCGACATGACATCGTGAATAACGCTTTCGTCGATCAGAGGAGAATCATAGATTTCATAAAAAGAAGGGTCCTCTCCTTCTTTTTCTAGAACAGAGAGGATATTCTTTTCGTTTCCAAATAAAACATACCGAAGATCGTCTTCCTTTTTCTCATGGGCAGAAAGGAGGACGCCTTTGACGATTTCCTCTTCCCCCTTGTCCGATCCCAATGTATCGATAACGATCTTTTTCATCTCTTGAACAGATTGAATCCAACCAATCCGAGAATCGTCAGGACGCCGGAAACAGCACAAAGAACAATGCTGACTGACTGTGGAAGAAAATCACTTCCGATCAAGGCAATCGAAACCCAAAGAACAGAAAAAGCGAGGATGGTCACAAAGCAGAGCAAAGTCAATTTGGCATTGCTGCTCTTAGAATGACTTTTCTTTAGGGATTCTGAATCATTTCTCTTGTTATTTTGCATATCCAAATTCCTCCCTTAGAAAACAAAGGCAAACAAAGCCAGGCTGATAAGTACGGTCGTTTGGAAAAGCATTCCCATATAGATGGTAAAGGAAAAATATCCTTTATCCGTCTTATGGTGTGCAACCAATCTTCCCGCAAAGGCACCAAATGCACCGTTGAGAACAGCTGTCATGAGCAGAGTCTTCTCTTTTGTTCTCTCTTTTCCTTTGACGGCTTTCTTTTTGTCAGAAAGAAAAGCCACAAAAGAAACCAAGGACATCAGAACAAGCAAAGCGATGTCCGCCAAAAATAAAATCGTGTGAAAAGTCATTTTGCTACCTCAATAATCAATAATAGTAAATCATCTCTGTCTCAAACGAACCGAAGAGACCAACATTCTGTTTCACCTTCATGATAAGTCTCAGTTCCTGTTTTCCATCCGGCCGGTCGATAATTTCGAAGAGAGAATAATATTTTCGATCTGTCTTGAAAATCAAAGCGAGTTTTCCTGTCGAAACAGGGTTGTTTTCGATGTTGATTGTCTGAAAAATATCGATTTCGATATTATATTCATTTCTCTTCTTAAAATCACTATTCTTCAAGTCCTTCTCTGAGATGAGATAAGAATCCATAATATCTTTTCCTCGGACATAATCCTTATCCAGTTCCTTCAGCTTGATGCCGAAAGCATTCTCTGGCTTGAAGGGAAATGTAATTTTCTCACATCTTCTCCAGAGATAATCAATCACATTTTCGCTGCTGAGAAGATTTGTTCTCGTTTCATAAAGATTTTCATCAAATTCACTCATAAGAAAGACCTCTTTGATAAATTATATAACATTTTGCCAATTTATTGGGAGAATTCGGAGGGACTTCAATAACAAAATGCGGATTTAATAAATCACTATGCAATAAATAGATGAATATTGCGTCATCCTTTAGATAGATATGCATAGAATGATTGTTCTTTCACTTTGAGTTGCATTTTCATATTGTTCAATTCCTACATGCTTAAAGCTATTTCATTTTGAAAAAACCCATGATTTCTTTATAATAGACTTCGTATTTTTTTAGGAGGCGATTATGTCAAAAGCAGATCAAATTTTCATTGAGAATATGAACGACATTCTACAGAATGGTTTTTCAGATAAGGATTATCCCGTCCGTCCCCATTGGGAAGATGGAACCCCTGCCCATACCATCAAGAAATTCGGAATCGTCAATCGTTACAATCTTCAGGAAGAACTTCCAATTCTGACTATCCGAAGAACAGCCTTCAAAAGCTGCCTTGATGAACTTTTATGGATTTGGCAGAAAAAGAGCAACAATGTCCACGATCTTCATTCCCACATCTGGGATTCCTGGGCCGATGAAACTGGATCAATCGGAAAAGCCTATGGCTATCAGCTCGGAAAGAAATCAATTTATCCGGAAGGCGAATTTGATCAGGTTGACCGCGTTCTCTTCGATTTGAAGAACAATCCTCATTCTCGAAGAATCATGACCAACATCTACAATTTCGATGATCTCCATGAAATGAATCTTTATCCCTGTGCCTATTCCATGACCTTCAACGTCAGCGGAGACACACTCAATGGCATTCTCAACCAGCGTTCCAATGATATGCTGACCGCGAACAACTGGAATGTCTTGCAATACTCTCTTCTCATCATGATGTTTGCCCAGGTTTCCAATCTCAAGCCTGGAGAACTCGTCCATGTCATCTCGGATGCCCATATCTACGATCGACATGTCGATATGGTCAGGGAAATCATCCAGAAACCACAGCATAAAGCTCCCGTGCTGAAGATGAATCCAAACATCAAAAACTTCTACGACTTCACGTTGGATGATTTCGAACTCGTCGACTATGAATTCGAAAAATTAGACAAGAAAATACCAGTGGCCATCTAATCATGAAAATTATTGCCATACTTCACGCCGATTCCAAATGGGGAATTGGAAAAAAGAACGATCTCATGTTCTCTCTTCCAAAGGATATGAAATTCTTCCGAGAGACAACAAAAGGTCATACTGTCGCCATGGGTAAAAAAACATTGCTCTCCTTTCCAGGTTCCAAGCCATTGAAGAACAGACGCAACATCGTCCTATCTCATGATAAGAGTCAGAATTTCGAAGGAGTCGATAATGTCCATTCCTTTGAAGAATTCCTCCATGTCATAAAAGAAGCGAGCCAGAGCGATGATGTCTACATCATCGGAGGAGCGAGCATCTACTCTCAGATGCTTCCCTATTGTGATGAAGTTCTTCTCACAAAAGTCTTTGCCGATGGAAATGCGGAAGTCTTCTTTCCGAACCTAGATGAAAATAAGAATTTTCGTTTAGTCGAAGCTTCCGAAAAAGAAGAAGACAATTCCTATACCATCCAATTTACGAAATATCAGAATTTGATGAAGAAAGAAATTGAATAAAATGAATTTAGAAACAAAAGAAGCGACAGAACAAGAACACTCCGAAATGATGCAATTTGGATGGACAATCAAAGATGTCGAGAAAAGGGCGAGATCCAGAGGTCGACATCGACTTGTCTTTATCATGATACGAGACAAGGATAGAGCAAATTATCAAGAACTATCAAAACTTGAAAAAGAATACCTATCCTATAAACATTCCATTCGACAATATCAGCCAATGGATGAAATTCTGACCATCGTGCTCTATCTCTTCTTCCTGATTCCGGGCATTCTCTATACCATCTATAAGACAAAAGAGAAAAGCGAAATCACTTCAAGCAACAACGCACTCAAAATCAAAATGGAGAAAAAGGTCCAAGAAGCAAAGAAGTATCTTTCTTAAACAATCGAAGAAAAAACCAAGACGGAAGGTTCGAGTCTCAATCTTCCGTCTTTTTGATGACATAGAGTCTCGATCCAAAGTCAGACATCAGCCGGACATTCTCATTGAATCCAACACCGGACCACTCCTGAGAAAGAACAGCCCCTGAGGTTGAAAATGTTTTTCCAGAAAGAATACCTTCATCCACTTCGCCTTCCATTTCCTTCTTTTTCGAAAGAATGCTGATCAAGACACCTTCCGGATTGATATGGAATGGCGTGACATAATTGATCAGCCCACCGAATTTCTTCAAAGGAATGCTCTCTTTTCTTGTTTGGTAATGATAAAGAGAATCCTTTTCGAGTCCATAGCAAAGAAGATGTCTTTCCCTTGGATTTGGTTTTTGAATCTTCTGATAGATGGAAACAATGGCTGTATCATCCAAAACAGCCTCCATTGTCTTCTCATCCTGCATCGAATAAAATGCATCCTGATAGACTCTTCCATACTGAAGAACCTTTCGGTGTTCCTTATAGAACGAAATCTGGCGTGTGATATTCTGAATATCCACATCCGAAAGATCATCCAAATCAAGTTCGTATCCCAAAACACCAAAGCAGGCTGTGTTGAATTTATTATCGAAAGATGTAAAGCGAAGCATTTGGTTACTCGTCTTGCAGGAAACATGATTCGATAGACAACTTAAAGGATATCCAAGAAGTCCGCCTTCCTGAATCAGCGTTCGCTGATAAGAATCGGTATCATCGCTCATCCAGGACTGGCTGAAATAGGAAAGCATGCCTAAATCGAAACGATTTCCTCCGCTTGCACAGTTCTCAAACAGAACATCCGGAAATTCATCTCTCAGTCTTTTCAAAACAGAATAAAGTCCAATCATATAGTCATAAAAGAATGTGCCATCACGGTTATCATAATCCGAAATGTTTCGATTGTAATCCAATTTTAGATACGAGATATCTGCACTCTTCAATACCTGAGAAACACACTGATAGACATAATCCTGAACTTCTTTTTTTCTTAGATCCAGCGTCAGCTGATTTCTTCCATAGGATGGGCTATGGAATTTATCCTGAATAACATAGTCTGGATGCTCCTTATAAAGTTTTGTATCCTCATTGACCATTTCTGGTTCCATCCAGATACCGAATTTCAGATTGTATTTCTTCGCTTCCGAAGAGAGTTTTTCAAGCCCGCCCGGAAGTTTTCTTTCATTGACTTCCCAATCGCCAAGTCCATGGGAATCATCCTCTCTTGTCGAAAACCATCCGTCGTCCAAAACGAAGAGTTCCACACCGAGGCGACTCGCTTTCTTCATCAAAGAAGTGATCTTCGACTTCTTGAATTTCATTCCTGTAGCTTCCCAGTTGTTATAAGCAACAGGTCTTTCCTTATAGGCAAAAGCTGAAGGAATGACATGGCGATTGATGAAATCATGATATTGGCTCGATAAGGAATTGATTCCGTTTGAAGAATACGACATCAAGGCCACCGGTGTCGAAAAGATTTCACCTGTCTTCATTTTTTTCTCAAAGCCTGTCGAAGAGATCCCGACCTGAACCCGAACATCCTCAAAGGCATCCATTTCGATACTGTTTTCGAAATTCGAAGAATACATGAGGTTGAACCCATAGACATTGCCTTGGAAGAAGTCTGCTTTCTTATTTTTCATCAAGAAGAAAGGATTGTGTCGATTCGAAGAAGAACCGCAAAGACTTTCGATGACAAATTTTCCCGGCTGCAGAGAATGGCGTTCTATGTTCAATTCACCTGCCCAGCAGCCATACGTCGAGAGAATTTCATAGTTTTCATTCACAAGCGGAAGCTGAAGAGAAGAGATTTTCTGAACGAGGAGCTCTTTGGCATTGCAGTTCGTCAACTGAGAATAGACAGCAAAGACGTCTTCTTTTTCTGAGACGAGATAATGAATATCCAAAAGAATATTCATTTTCTCTTCCTTTAGATGAAGAACGATTTCCTGATCCATATCATGCGGAAAAGGAAGATCATTCAGAGGCGTTATCTCTTTCTTGATCTCATAGGATGAAAAAGTAAAGTCAAAAAGAGTTGATTCCTTGTTCTTCAGGAGAAGACTCGGAGAAAAGAAATCCCCCTTTCCCAAAGAAGAGGAAATCAATTTCATATGGTCGAGACATAACCCCTTCCCTTCTTTTGAATAATCGATGCTGCAGCCTTGATTGAACGGATATTTTCGAATCAGAGAATCGATTTCCCTGATGGAGCGAAGTTTCTCTCCGTAATATTCCAATGTGACCTTCTTGATTTCATTGACATGAAACAATAAGGAAGTATGCTCACTCGAAAAGATGAGATCATTGTCTTTTTGAAGAATCATAGTTTTATGCACTTGCAGAATTCATTTCTGCGTTATCCTTTTTTCTTCTCTGCTCCAATTCATCGACAATCTTCTTTTCCTGTTCTTCGTCAATCTTATATCCAAAATGAATCAATGCCCAACTTGCAAAGAAGCAGATAAGGATCACACCGATGATGATGCAGCCAAAGCCAATCAACTGTCCACGTGTCACCTTGCTCATTTCTTCGGCAATCGATGTGTCGCGGATTTTCGTCACCTTTTCGATCAATTCAGCATCTCCGTTTGCAGCGGCAACATCGGCATTGTAGGTTCCTTCCGCATTGGAAATCGCATTGATGGCCGCAGAGGTTCCTGTAAGAGCGAAGGTCAGCCACTGCAGTCCACGATTCAATCCAGAAGCCAATTTGACATCGAGCGGTCTCCAAGCAAAGGAAATCGATTCTTTTCTTTCACCGAATTTCCATTCACCATAATCAATGGAATCCTGGAACATGACCAGCAATGCCAAATAGAAGACACCTGTCGCACCAAAGAAAAGGAAGGAGAAGACATAATAGAGGAA
The DNA here is from genome assembly GCA_963612025.1 of bacterium. Lineage (GTDB taxonomy): Bacteria > Bacillota_I > Bacilli_A > RFN20 > CAG-288 > Enterosoma. Next base: position 69,878 of record CAVDUB010000004.1, on the reverse strand, counting down.
CATCGTTCCACCGACAACCCAGAAGACATTGCTCGCATCCGGCGTGTTATAGGCCAAAGGCTGATCACCAAACAAGGGGAAGGCAACAAGGAAAAAAGCAATATAGGAAACACCGATGATCAAGGCCATGATATTCAGAATCTTCTGCTTTCCCATCTTCTTGGCAAGCATCGGATAGAACGCCTGTGCAACCAAAGTGGCCAAGACATAAATGACAGAAATTACCGTGGCAACCATGCCCCCTTTATTTCCGCCATAGCCGAAGACCATATAGAAATAATTCGTGCCGATACCTGTCAGAATATATTCTGCAAAATAGAAAAGAAGAAGAGAAATAGCACAGACACCTAACTGCTTATTCTTTACAATGATTCTGAAAAGATCCAGAACAGAAGATTTCTCACTCACTTCTTCCTGCTTGACATCTCTTTGTTTTTCCTTACAGAAGAAATAGACAATCAACTGCGTCGCCAAGAAAAGAATCGCGACAAGAATACCAGCCCACATATAGATACTCTTCGTCGAAGCGCCGCTGAAAGTTCCCGGAAGAAGAATCATTGCAATATTCATGGCAAATGTGCCGATGGTTGCTGCAATGGCTGTCTGCGTCGTCAGTGTTGCACGCTGCTTTGGGTCGCTCGTCAATGCCGGAAGCATCGACCAATAACCGATATCATTCATTGTGAAAAAGCAATCCCAGAGAAGATACATTGCAATCATGAATCCGACATAGCTCCATCCAGAAACCCATCCAAGGGAAGGAATCATGAACATCAACAAAACACTGATGGCATTTCCAATCGCGCCGATTGCAATCCAAGGACGAAATTTTCCAGCCTTGAAATGACATTTCTCAAGAATAAATCCCATAATCGGGTCATTGATGCCATCCCATAAAAGGGCAATCATCATTGCAATCGTAATAACGCCATATTGTGAAGTGAAGACAGCCGAGTCATTTGACAGTACACCTGCCGTAATGGCGTATTGCATTAAAAAAGTTCCGACCAATGCATAACAGGCATCGCGGAAGATACCAGACCAAGGATAGAGTATCCTTGTCAATTTCGGAACATCATTGCCTTCAAAAGTCTGATTCGAAAAGAGTTTGTTTTGAGCCATAATTCCACCTTTTTTCAGCATGTAAGTGCTTTCTATACTAGTTTATCACTTCTTTTCGAAGAAGATAGATGAAAATTCCGTAAAGCATATGATTTTTACACATTTTTTTAAAAAAGAGGGCAATTTCTTTTTATACAAAACAAAGCCTTGCTTTGTTTAGATAGTTGTTAACTTTTGTTTATGGAATAGAGTAAAATAGTGCATATGCTTATTTTTGATACCATCTGTGCATTATCCACGCCACCTTATAAATCTGCTTTGGCTGTCGTAAGACTCTCCGGAAAAAAATCCCTAGAGATTCTTTCTAATATCATAAAAAAGGATGTGAAAGAAATCGAACCGAACAAGGCCTATTTCGCAAAGCTCTACAAGGATAAGAATAATTCATATACCTTGATTGATGAAGCTGTCATCACCTTCTACAAAGGACCTAAGTCCTATACCGGCTTTGATAGCGTTGATTTTTCCACACACGGAAATATGATTGTCGTCGAAGAACTGCTCGATACATTGACCTTCTATGGGGCTAGACGAGCGGAAAAAGGCGAATTCTCTGCTCAGGCCTACTTCAATGGGAAGATGGACCTTCTCAAAGCCGAAGGTGTTAACGATCTTATCAATGCCTCGAGCAAAAGAGCCAAACAAATCGCTGCCGGAACACTCAGCGGACAAAACACGAAAATCATGTCTGAATTGAAGAAGACGCTGCTCGAATATATGTCAAGATTGGAATATTTCGTCGAGAATACTTATGATGAAGAACAGCTCGATGACTATGCTCCAGAATTAGACAACATTGCCATACTATTGAGTCAAAATAAAAATGCTTTAGATAAAATTATTGAAAAGACAAAACTCTCCAACAAGCAGTATAGTGGTTTCAACATAGCCATTGCCGGAGAACCGAACGTCGGAAAATCGACCCTACTGAATGCTCTTCTTAAGGAAGAAAAAGCCATTGTCTCTCCAATTCCAGGGACGACAAGAGATGTCGTTGAGGGAGAAATGGAAATCAATGGCATTCTTTTCCGGTTCAAAGATACGGCAGGACTGAGAAAGACCGATGACTATGTCGAAAACCTCGGCATCGAAAGATCCTTCAAGACGATTGAGCAATCTGATATTGTTCTTCTTGCCTCCGATAACGGATTTTCTGATATCGATAAAAATGAAGAATTATGGGCATCCATCGATAAGAAACCCTTCATCAAGATTGCCACCAAGAAAGATATCAATGAGAAGGTAGACGACTGCGATATCGCTCTATGTTCCACAAAGGATGATCTTCATCCTCTCCTCAATCTGATCCTGAAGAAACTGAATCTTGATCAGAAGCAGGAATCCAGCTTCCTCGGAAAACGGGAAGAGGATTTTCTTGTAAGAATTTCCGATCATATCCAGATGACAATAATGGCAATTCAAGAAACTCACCAAGTCGACATTGTCTCCGACACCTTGCGACTCGCCATCAGCGATATCAACGAACTGATGGGAAACAACCAAGGCCAGACGATGGAAGATATCTATCAGACTCTCTTTTCAAAATTTTGTTTGGGAAAATAATATGAATATCATTGATACGCATACACATTACAATGCTCAACAATTTGACGAAGATCTTGCTTCATCCATTCAGAAAGCCAAAGACAATAATGTCAAAGCCATCTTCAATAATGGTGATTCCCTCGAATCCTTCTCACGCATTCTGGAATTGGAAACCCAATATCCATCTTTTTGCTATTCCGTTTTGGGAATTCATCCCGAGTTCGCTTCTGAGAATGAAGACTATTTCCTAAAAAGTTATTCCATCATCATGGAAAACAAGAAGAAAATCAAAGCCATCGGTGAAATCGGACTGGATTATCATTACAGCAAAGATGAGGAATACAAGAATCAGCAAAAGAAACGGTTCATCGAACAGATTCGTCTCGCCAAAGAACTTTCACTCCCCATTGTCGTCCATGCCAGAGATGCTGATTTTGATACATTGAATATCATCAAACAGGAATTGCCTGACAAGGTCGATCTCCACTGCTATTCCTCGAGTGTCGAGATTCTCAAGGAATATCTTAAGCTGCCGATCGACTTCCATATCGGAATCGGAGGCATCTGTACATTCAAGAATGCAAGAGTCATCAAGGAAGTCATACAATATGCTCCGATCGAAATCCTTCTGACAGAGACAGATGCCCCCTATTTGGCTCCTGTTCCCTATCGAGGGAAAAGAAATGAATCCGGATATATTTCCTATGTCATCGAAGAAATCGCTGCCTTGAAAGCCTATGACAAAGAAGAATTGGCTGAAAAGCTCTATCAGCAGGGGAGAGACTTCTATGGAATCTGAGAACAGAAAATATGTCTACGTCGTCGAAGGAAATACCGATGAAGACAAGCTGAAGAAACTCAACGTGACCTATATCGTCAAGACCGGTGGAAAATTCATCCGCCCAGACATCCTTCTTTTCCTGAAGGAAGTCTATCAAAAAAGAAAAATCATTCTTCTCACAGACCCGGATGGTCCCGGAAGAAAAATCGCAGAATACATTCAAACCAATATCGGCGAATGCATCGTTTTGAAAGCAGAAAAGAAGAAAGCAATCTATCATGATAAGGTCGGAATTGCGCAGATGAAATTAGAGAATATCCACTCTCTTCTTCTCCCCTATCTCGAACACGATGATGCCTGTGATGAGGAGATTCTCTCCATGGAAGACTATATTGATCTCGGCATGACAGGCCCGAATGGAAAAAAGAAAAGAATGAATCTCATCAACAAATACCATATGCCCTTCACATCCGCCAAAAATGTCTATAATGCCATCAACATGCTTTCTCTCTCCAAAGAAGAAATCAGAAAGGAGACAACAGAATGACAGAATTAGAACGAATTCAGACTTTATTAAAAGAATACGGATTATATGCCAAGAAATCATTCGGCCAGAACTTCCTGATCAATGAAGGCATCATCAAAAGAATCATCAGCAAGATGGATATTCCTTCTTATGAATGCGTCATCGAGATTGGCCCAGGCCTTGCTTCATTGACTCTTCCAATGAGTCAGAAGGCAAAGAAACTGATTGCCGTGGATGCCGATCGCGACATGGTGATGGTCTTAAAAGAAATCTTCAAAGACTCGAAGAATACCACCATCATACAATCAGATTTCCTTCGCTTCGATCCAAACACATGTTCAAACATGAATGATCGACTTCTCATCGGAAATCTTCCCTACAATATCACTTCAGAATTGCTCGAATATATGCTATGCAAAGGCTTTAAGTCTGCGGGCATGATGGTTCAAAAGGAAGTCGCTGAAAAACTCGATTACGTCCCTGGGAAGAAAGAAAACTGTCCATTAGGCGCCTTGATCAAGATGACTGGTGACTATTCTCTTATCACCAACGTCGATTCATCTTCCTTCTCTCCTGCTCCAAAAGTCGAATCCGCCTTCATTCGCATCGATCAGAAAAAGAAAGTCGATTTTGCTCTCTATCCTGTTCTCAAAGCATTATTCAAAGATCCGAATAAGACAATTTCCAATTGTCTAAAGCAGAGTCAAAACTATCAAAACGCCTTTTCTTATCTCAAAGAGAACCAGGATGAAAGACTCTCTTATCGTGCAAGACAAATGGATGTCGATTCTCTTTATCAGCTTTCTATGCTCATCCTTGAAAAGAATGGATGATGCTAAATCGCTTTCAAAATTTTATTTTGCTTTCATCTTTTCTTCTTCTTTATTTTTGATTGATAAATAAAAACACAGAATCTTTATATTTTTATTTGATCAATATCTTTTTGTTTTCCTTTTCATAATCAAAGAAGAAAGAAAACATCCTTTTTTATCCTTGGAGGTGAATATAATAAATTCCATGAACAAAAAACATTTTTTATTTTTATCTCTTCTGACTCTCTTCACGAGCGTCGGATGCAATCGAATGAACAATTCTTCGAACCAATCGTTGTCGAGCAATCAGACAAGCCAAACGACCACTTCCAGCACAGAAGCAGTCCATATGGCTTTAAGAATCAGAAGCCTGCCGACAAAGACAAGCTACTATCTCTATGATAAGCTCGATTTCACCGGTCTTGAAGTCTATGCCGAAGCAGTCGATTCGAGTGTATCTTCGACAATAGAAGAAATCACAGACTATATTCTCGTAGACACCAACGGCAATGAATTGACGAACCAGACGGTCATCAATTCTGTTCCAATCGACAACAGCATGGATATCCTCATCAAGAAAGAAGGATATGACTCGATATCATTCAATATCTTCGTCGAGGATGTGAAGAATTACACGCAGTCTCTGATTGTCTCTCAAAAGCCGAAGACCATCTACAATCTCAATGAAACATTCAGCGCCGAAGGGATGAACGTCAATCTCTACACATCCTACACGGTCGATAAGAAAAAGAATCAAAGCACACAAAGCATCTCAGACTATACCTTATCCATCGAAAACACAGAAACGAATAAGACATCCTCTGCTGAAAACTACACCTTTGCCACTGCCGGAGACTACAACCTTATTATCTCCTACCAGGGAAGCAGAGAATTATTGAAATCAAAAGTGAAGCTCCACGTCATCTCCGATGAAAGAGAAAACAATATCACAACTCTTCCTGACTATGATGACGATACGATTTCCTTCTCAACACTAAGTACAAAAATGGAGGTTTCATTCAAAAAAGGAGAAAACACTGCATCCGATGAGGATAAGGGATATTATTCTCCTGATGAAGTAGAGAATGCGTATAACATTTCAACATACCGAAAAAGAAATGTCTATAACTGGCACTATCTTCCAACCACAGGCGATGTTCCTCTTCTTGTCGTACCTGTCATTACGCCTGGTGATGAAAGCAAGGCGACAAGTGCCAACTGGTCATTGATTTATAAAGCCTTCTTCGGGAATTCCGATGAACTTGGCTATGAATCTCTTCATTCCTACTATTATCGTTCTTCACACAAACAGCTTAACCTGAAAGGCGGTGTCACCGGATTCTTCGATCCTTCCGAGGTCGATAGCACCTATTCCAGTGTTTCTGGCTATAACTCAACAACGATTGCCGCTCTTCCAGAACTTGCTGCCAATTGGGCAAAAAACACCTACAATCTCGACTTGACGAAATACGATTCCGACAAGGATGGCTATATTGACGGAATCTGGCTTGTCTATCTGAAAGACTATAATGTGTATGATACAAGCACTTTCTGGGCTTTCACATCGACGACAACGAAGACCAACACAAACATCAATTCCCCGATTGCCAACAATTACGCATGGGCCAGCCTAAAATTTCTTCATGGGTTCGCCAGTTCCTATGGCGATAGCGAAAATGCCGCTTTGGATGCTCATGTCGTCATCCATGAGACCGGACATATGCTCGGATTAAGCGATTACTATACTTATTCTAAAACAACCTATTCGCCGACAGGGGAAGCCGACATGATGTGCAAGAACATCGGCGATCTGAATCCTTATTCCAAGATGATGCTCGGATGGATCACCCCTTATATCGTCTATGATTCCACCGCCCACATTAAAATCGATTCCTCCTTGGAGAAAGACAATGTCATCGTCATCCCTTATGACGACAAAACCTATCAGAAGGATGCCAATGGAAAAATCCTGTTCAACGTATTCGATGAATACCTTGTCCTAGACTATTATTCTGACAAAGATCTGAATTCACATGACTATCTTTCCTATAGTGCTTACCATGTACAGGGAAATGGTGGACGACTCTATCATGTCGATGCCAGACTTGCCAACTATACACAAACCGGTGTCACTTTCTATTCCGATCCAGATGAACCATTCACGACAAAGACGAGCGATACCGGATTGATTCAGGCAATCTCCAATACTGAATCCGGGAGCAATTCCGAAGAAGCTTTCTTCAGAGTTTCGACCTACAACGCCTATGACGAAGTGCGCTGGATCAGCAGAGACAAGAGATATCTCAGCACACAGAGAGTGGCTAATTCCTCCTCTCTCTTCCTAGCAGGAAATACCTTCAAGATTTCTGAGTACGCTTCTTCCTTCAACACAAAAAACATCTCGGATACAAAATATTATCTCAATTGCCAGAAAACATTCTCAACTCAATTCACCATCCACTCGATTGCTTAAAAGAAAAAGGCTGCCGAAGAAAAAGGCAGTCTTTTATTTTACAAATAAATAAATAAAGTATAATAATTTTCTTCGTTTGGGCGAAATCGTATATTTTTTATGCGTTTTCGCCCAAGCAAAGTTTTTTTGTTAACAATCCGTAGTCTATCTATCCTTGAAATAAATCATTCAGTGTCAGAATATTCTGAAAAACAGAACTATATTGGTTCTTATTAACACCAAAGGTCGTGATCAGAGTATTATGGACCGCTGCTTTCTTGGGTATATATTTCCTGACTTCTTCATCTCGTGAAAGAATCTTCATATACATTGACTCATCGACTGTATAGGGTTTGCTATAGAACTTGATTTCACAGACATTCACGACATTGTCATTTCTTAAGAGAATGAGGTCGATTTGTCCTGCGGCCTCTTCATCGCTATAATTCCACGCCGAAGTCCTTGTGATGACACCGCTGATGCCCAGTGCTTTTTTTATCGCAGCGACATGATTCAGACATACATTTTCAAAAGCAAATCCTCTCCAGGATGAAAGTTCCTGTCCTGAGACACCACTGCTCCAAAAATTCTCATCCCGATTCTGTTCATAGCAGAATTTTAGATAAAAAATGCAGAATGGGTCGATAAGACGATAATAAAGAATCTTGCTCTTCACTCCGAACGGAACATATTTTTCAATGAAATCACTCGAAATCAAAGCATTGAGGGCTTTTGTGAGGTTGCCACCATCACCGACATCCAACTTCGTGACGATTTCATTACGCGTAAATCCTTTTTTTCTCGTCGAAAGAAAACGAACGATCTTCTCAACGAAATTTCCATTATCAAAACTCGAAAGAAACAATCGATCGAATTCGAGTTTCAATTGGGCATTTTTGCTAAAAAACAAGGAATCGATATTCCCAGCCAGACTCTTATCTTTCTTGAAATATCCCAGATAATAAGGGATGCCTCCAAATACCATATAAGAAGAGGCGATATCATACTTCGTCATGACAATGTCTCTCTCTTGAAAGAATTCCTCGCATTCCTTCAATGTAAATGGAGATAATTTGATTTCATAAGTCACACGATCATACAATCCGCCATGACTGTTGATGAGATGATTTTGTATCCAGGAATTCGCACTGCCGCACACGATAACCATCAGATTATTCTTCGTACATCCATAGCCATTCCAAAAGTTCTCGAAAGCTTTGATGAAATTCGAGTTTGTCGTATCCATCCATGGAAGTTCATCAAAGAAGACAAGGAGCCTTCCATTTTGATCTTTGCTGTCAAGCAGCTGTTCCAACAGAAAAAAGGCCTCAAACCAAGTCTCCGGCTTTTTCTCTGCTTTATCCAATCCATAGCGAAGCAAAGACATGAAGAAAGCTTCCAACTGGTTCTTCAAAGAATTTCCTGACTCATCCTCTTCAGGGGATAAGGCAACATGACGAAATGAGAATTTATCCTTGAACACTTCTCCAATCAAAAAAGTTTTGCCAACACGTCTTCTTCCATAAACAGCCACCAATTCTGCACGATTTCCTTCATAGAGTGAATTCAATTCGTCGATTTCTTTTGTTCGGCCAACCATATTTCCTCCCAATTGGGCGAAATCGTATATTTTTTATGCCTTTTCGCCCGAACGATAAGTATATTTTATCAAAAGAATTCTTCGATTCAAAAACTTCCAAGTCAATAGACTGATGAAATCATCGAGGAATCATCAGAATCAATCATTCGTCTTAGCATCATTTTTCATTTCTTCTCTTTGCAGATCGATATCATCCAAGCTTGTTTTCCTCTTTACGATCAAGACAACAAGGCTGGCAACACCGATTACAAAAAGAACCAATGACCAGAACTGAGAAGGGCTAATGCCTGGCAGGAAATTTCCACGATGATCGCCTCGAAGGAATTCAATCATAAATCGGAAGATTCCATAGGAAATAAAATAGATTGGAAATGTCAGAGTCGACTTCTTTTTAAAAGCGAAATAGAAAAGAACAAACGCCAAGAGAAAAAGGAAAATTGCTTCCAATAGCTGTGTAGGATATACCTTGACGCCATTTGTTTCCGGAAAAGTCATTCCCATCCAATAGAATGGTGAATCAGAGGGTATGGCAACACCATAGCAGCATCCATCCAATGTACATCCGATGCGGCCAAACCCATGAGCAAAGGGAATACCAGCCCCTTCAATCACTGCGACAGCATAAATCGAATGTGGATACTTCTTTTTTAGGAAGAAGAACCATCCAGCAAAGAATGTCAATATTCCCCCAATCAGTCCTCCAAGGAATGTCATTCCCCAGTTCCACTGATAGGTCGATGGACTTTCAATAAAATCATAGAGATTCTGGAATAGAATGGCACAGACAATGCCAACGCCGCTCGCAATGACAAGAACAATTTCATAATCCGTCGACATGCCCTTCTTCAGATGATTTTTCCTAAAGAAAATATCCAACGACAGTAAAGCAAGAAGGACGCCCGTTCCAATCAGAATCGGATAAGGATCAAAAGTAAAATTGCTAGCTAGAAACATGATTGTTTTTTCTCCTTGCTAAATAATAGACCACAAAAAGATAAATCAAAAGAACAAATCCTATTCCAAAGGAAAAAAGAACATATTTCGATGTGATTTCGATGTCATAGAGACAAACATAGAGATTTGTGTTCAGAAAATTAAAGAAGAAATGAAAGACAATCGGAAGAAAAGGGGATTCGAAAAAACAAGCTATCATTCCTAGAATCAAGCCGATATAGAAGGTATATCCAATCTGCAAAAGAACAGCCAACGGGGCATTTCCAAAGAAATTCAGGATATGCATAAAAGAAAATGCAAGGGCTGAGAAAAGAATCACAAGAAGATTCTTCCATTTGCCATCCTTCAGGAAAGAAGAGAGGAATTCGATGAAGAAGACACGAAAAAGGATTTCTTCAATCGTGACTGAAAAGAATGTTTCGATTGTCGATAAAGCGAAAGATTCCGCCTCAAAGGAAATCGTCTGTTTTTCATGGAAGAAAAAGCAATAAAGAAGGTTTGATGAACAGACAAGAAGAAAGGGAACCAAAAGAAAATCATTCGGATGCGATGGGTTTCTTCGATGATGAATTTGATTCTTTTTTGTCTCATATGCCATCAAAAAGATAAGAAGACAAAAACAGATAATTCGAAGAAGAGAAGGAAGAAACGAGACAAAATTCAGTTTCTCAAAAGGAACCATCTTGATAGCTAAATAGAAAGATAGAAGATAGAGAAAAGTGAAGAGAAGATTCGATGTCTTTTTTTCCATACTCTAAGTTTACTTATCTTCTTTTTAAAAGGCAAGAAAAGAGAAATGCCTTTTCATTTCTTCTTTAAGGTGCGAGTTGGAGTTTGGATATTTTTTTATCTAAAAATGAAGTATGAAACGAAAAAAGGGCTATTGCCACCCATGATGGAATGGAAATAGTCCTTATTTGAATGCTTAGTCTTTGTACATTCCTGTTGTGATAGAAATGGAATTGTTGTGGTTGATAGATTCGATGACGGCAGCAATCTGACCGGCCAAGGAAACGACCTGAACCGGAATTTCCTTATTGTTGACAAAGCGATGATCAAGCGGAATGGAATCCGTGACATAAAGACGATCGAAGACCTTCGCGCTCGTCAATCTATCATAGGCGGGATCCGATAAAACAGGATGTGTGACCGCCATGATGATTCTCTTGCCACCATTGGCTTTCAAGGCATTGGCTGCAGCAACCGCACTGCCAGCCGTATCCATCATATCGTCAATAATCAGGCAATCCTTATCTTTGACTTCTCCAATGATGTTCATGACTTCGGGCTGATATTTGTTATTTCTTCTCTTATCGATGATGGCCAAAGGAGCATTGAGTTTCTCCGCAACTTTTCTCGCACGGTTGACTCCGCCATGATCTGGCGAAACGACAACTGTGTTCTCCTTATTGATGAATGGATCATTGTACAAAACATGTCCCAAAAGCGGAATGGCAGAAAGGTCATCTTCCACACAGGAGAAGAATCCCTGTTCCTGGGAAGCGTGCAAATCAAACGTGATGACTCTGTCAGCACCAGCTGTTGCCAACAAATCAGCAACCAGCTTCGCCGTGATCGGTTCACGCGGTTTGGACTTTCGATCCTGTCTTGCATATCCGAAATAGGGGATGATGACATTGATTTCGCCCGCACTGGCTCTTCTCAAGGAATCAATGAACACAAGGATTTCCATAAGATTATCATTGACCGGTGGGCAGGTGGACTGAATGATGAAAATTTGTTTTCCACGGACAGTCTCGTTCGGGCAGGCTAAGACTTCCTTGGATGGGAAACGGTTCAAATAGACGTCACCGAGCTTCGTACCTAAACAATCACAGACAGCTTTTGCCAATTCGACATTGGCAGACAAGGCGTAAACGACGGCATTCGCTTCGATCTTCATATATGTCCTCCAAAGTAACGTGTTTATTCTACTACTTTGAATTTGAAATTGCTTTACATTTAAGCAGTTTCATGAAAAAGAAAACGAAGCCATAGAAAATGCCGGAGATCATTTATTCTCCGGCATGGTATCATCATTATTTACAACGCGAATTCCGTCAGATAGCACTCGAATCCTTCTTTTTGGAAGATTGAACAAGCACGTTCAAGAGTCTTTTTGTCCTTATGGAGTGCAAAACAGGCTGAGCCTGTTCCAGACATGCCATTGAGGTTCAATCCCATCATGCTCATCTTATTGAGAAGATCCTGAATGAGAGGAAGAGCCTTGATTGCTGGAACAGAAAGAACATTAACAAGGTTCTTTCCGATTTTTTCTTCATCCCCGTTTGCAAGTCCTTCGATCAAGGAAGGAATATCAGGGTGTTTCACTTCATCCGTACAGGCATCATAAGCTTCATAGACTGATTTTGTGGAAAGACCAACATCCGGTTTCACAATTAAAACATAATAAGGGGAAGCGATTTTGATTTCCTCAAGAATCTCTCCTCTTCCTTTAACTCTCGAAGGCTTATCATAAAGGCAGAATGGCACATCGCTGCCGATAGATAAAGCCATCGCCTCTTCGATTTTTTTCTTATCTTCTTTAGAATCATGCATGTAATTATCTAACGCCTTGATGACAGCCGCCGCATCGGCACTGCCACCGCCAAGTCCTGCCTGAACCGGAATCCTCTTATGAATGCTGATACAGAAATGTCCGTTCACGCGGAAAGAATCGCGCATGGCATTCAAGGCTTTATAGGCAAGGTTCGATTCATCGCAGATGATTGTCGGATCATCACAATAAAGATAAGTCTCCATTCTCGAATTCATCGGGAAGGGGGTGATTTCAACCGAATCATGCAGTTTTAAGGGAATCGTCACCATGTCGATTTCATGATAGCCATCTTCCCTCTTGGATAAGACGTCAATGGCAAGATTTATTTTCGCTAAGGCTTTGACAACAATCGTGTTCATTTGATTTTTCTCTTTCCTAATCAAACACATTATACTTCCAATATGCCTTCTTTGTCTAAGAAATTTCGATTGTTCTTTCAAATCCGAGTTGGTCGGAAAGACGATGAGAAATCGAAATGACAGTTCGATCCTTCATACATTTTGATATCGCATCAATGATTTTCATCTCCATTCGCGAATCAAGATTCGCAGAAATTTCATCTAAAAGAAGAATTTTCGGATCAGAAAGAAGGGCTCTTGCAAGACTGAGAAGCTGCATCTGTCCTCGCGAAAAATCCTCCATCGAAAATTTTGCATCGTATCCGTTAGGAATATGATGAATGACGTAATCATCCAAGGAAACAATCTTCATCACCTTGCGAACATCTTCCAATGAATATTGTTCATCCTTCAGGGTTATCTGTTCCATGATGGTTCCATCAATCGATGCAAATCCCTGTTCGACATAGCCAAAGATTCTTCTTTTTTCACAGTCCTTAATCAAGGAGACATCCTTTCCGTTGAGAAGAATTCTTCCCTCGGTTGGATTTTCAAGACCGAGAATCAACTTAAATAGGGTTGTTTTTCCTGCCCCAGTACGGCCGACGAAAATCACTTTCTCCTTTTCATTGATTTCGAAGTTCAGATTCGAGAAGACTTTTTCATTGCCATCATCATATTTAAAAGAAATATGTTCAAAGGAAAAAGAATTTTCATTTCGATTAGAAAAAATCTTTTCATATGTTAATGAATCGTCTTTTACATTTATCTCTTTTTCATTCATAAATTCCTCAACACGATGAACACCGGATATTCCATCTTGCATTGTCTGGATTTCTTTACCGATGTTCTGCAAAGGAGAAAAAAGATTGCTGATTAAAGTCATAGAGGCCGCAAAGGTACCCGCTGATATGCCAAGCGAAAGAGTTGTATTGTCATTTTTTAAAGATAGATAAACTAGAAGTGAAACAAAAGAAATCAAAAGTGCCTTAATCAATTCCACAACCGGAGAAAAAAGTGCATCAAGCCATGCTGTCTTGTCCTTATATTCATAGGATTTCTTCACTTCTTCTTCATAAATCCCCTGACGATATGCCTCCTTATTCAAGAGCTGTACCGTTTCCATATTGCTGATAGTCTCAGAAATAAGATTTGCCTGAAGATTGGTTGATTTTTTATTCTTGATATTGGCCTGAAACATAATTTTGCTAATTTTTCTTGTCAGAAGATAAATCAAAGGAATCAAAAGGAGAATAATGAATCCTAGCATCCAGGAAAATGTAAAAATCGAAACAAGAATGCCTATAATCTTCACAAACGAAACCAGAAGAGAGACAATGCCGGAGGCAAAAAGTGTCTCAATCGAATAGACATCATCCATGATTCTCGACTGGATTTCTCCTGTCCCGTGAGATGTAAAATAGTTTGCTTTCATCCGATGTGTCTTTTTGATCATCTCATAGCGAAGCGAATGAATCATCCTCTGACCAAAGAGGGTGAGAAGATAATTTTCAACAACCTCAAAAAATCCCACCAGGAAATAAGAAAAGAAATAGAGTAGGGAAAAAAGAGATAAAGAAACGAAATCAGTATTTCCATCACCGATGAAACCAGGGATATAAGAATCGATTAGATAACGAAGAAGAAATGGAGGAAGCAGACCAGAAAGAGCACAAAAAAGAATTGAAAGAAGCAGAAGAATCGTCAATGAAATATTTTTCTTTAGAAAAGATAAGACAAATCCCTTCGATGTGAATCTATTCATGTTCCACCTCCGATTTCTGCATTGAAAATAGACTTTCGTATTCCCGGTCTTCTTTCATCAATGCTTCATGTGTTGAACAGGCAACACTTCCGTCTTTATGGATACAGATGACTTTATCGCAATATAGAAAATAGGATAGACGATGAGAAAAAAGAAGAAGAATCGAATCACGCGCTTCCTTTTTTAATCGCATCATGATTTCATGTTCTGTTTTGACATCTACATTGCTAAAAGGATCATCTAATATGATCAGACCTTTCTTGTGATAGAAGGTTCTTGCCAAAGCGATTCTCTCCTGTTGTCCGCCCGAAAGACGGATTCCCTCATTTCCGACAATCGTTTCCTCCTTCAAAGGCATATTCTCCATATCCTTCGAAAAAGAAACCATCGAAAGAAAGTCCATTACATTCTTTTCATCTCCATAAGCAATATTGTCCTTTATGCTTTCCGTGAAAAGATTGTTCTGATGTCCCATATAGGAGATATTTCCATTTCTTTCTTCATGACTGTATTCTTTTATTTCTTTTCCAAACAGAGAAATGCTTCCACTATAGGAGACGTCCTTCAGGAATGCCTTTCCGATTGCCGTCTTTCCGCAAGCGACTGGACCCGTCAGAGCGATAATTTCTCCTTTCTTGGCTTTTAGGCTAAAAGGCTCGAAAAGTTTTTTTGAACCGAAGGATATCGAAAAATCCTTCATCAAGAGAGAATCGCCTTCTCTTTTTTCTGCCTTGGAGAATTCTTCATAAGGCTTGATATACGGTTTGATTCTCTTCCAGGAGGAAAGACCTTTTTCAATGCTCGAAAAAAGTTTTGCCGTGTGACTTGCCTTCGAAGAAAGAAGAACAAACGTCGTGATGTATGTCGAGAAAGCACCAATGGTCCAGGTTTCATTCATCAGGTAGGGAAGTGGATAAGAAAACGGCGCCGAGGAAGAGACATAGCCGATTCCAAAATAAAGAATTGGAATAAGACCAACTAAAGAAATGACATTGCAGATTGGCAGTGTGATATTCGTCAAGACTTCCGATCTCACCATCTTCCTTTCATAGTCCCTCAAGGAAGCATCATATTTTTTCTCGTTTTTTTCATCCAAAGAATAAAGACGATACATCCAAGCGTGATCCATCATCTCATAGGTCGTTTTTGAGAGCATGGCATTGCTTTTCTTGCTCATGGATGAATACCTAAAGATGATTTTTCTCATCAGGAAGGAGACAAGAATCGAGACTGCGACTGGAATCAGAGCAAGAAGACTCATCTTCACATCATAGAAGAAAATATAGACGATATAGAAGATGAAGAGAAAGAGAGTATCGAAGATTTCAGTCGTCATTTTTCGCATCCCTTCCACACTCTCATTGCAATCCGACTGAAGTCGATTCAGCAGAGTTCCCATGTCCTCATGAGCCATCTCCTCATAGGATTCGTGAAGAAGATTATTGAAAAGATTTTTTCTCATCATGCATGTGACTTCATTAGCGAATTTACGAACAAGGTATCTTTTTGCCATACGGAAAAACTGAATAAAAAAGATGCCGAGAAGAAAGATTAGAAGTAAAGGAAAGATGCTGACTGTGCTCTGCTTTTCTTCCAAAAAGAAGTCAATCAGAATTCCTTCAAAATATGGGTTGAAAAGCATGCCTAGATTATAGAGAAGACCAAAGAGAGCAATCAAAAGAAAGACACGCCATTCTTTCCTCCAATAGGAGAGAAGATGATCTGGAGAAGAAAGTGTCTCAATATTCTTTTTCATCCTATCCATCCTTTCTGATTTTCAACAGAAAATCGAATAAAAAAAACTCCAACAACGTGGAGCCAAACAATTCTTTTTTTCGATTCTAGATTAGTTTGGATGGCTCCCGCATCTTACATATTTGCCACCTTTTCTAATCGCAGGTTGGCGTCACTTCATCGAGTTATGCACTCTCCATGATCTCTTGATGCGTCTCCATTATAGGAACATGAAAAATCTCTGTCAATCTTATTTTATTCTCCCATCCTTACAAAAGAGGCATTTTGCATAGAGTTATCCACACATTCTTTTTTGGGGTCCAAAATCCAAATTTTCTCTTTTTCGAGAGCAAAAACCCAAGTTGATAATCCGAAAAAGAAATCAACAGCAAAAAAAGCGAATCACCATTCGAATTTCGACTTATCCACTGGTTATCCACCATAAAAACGGTTTATCCACTGGCGGTTGATAACTGTTTTTAAGTCTGTTGATAAGTTAAAAAAACTCCGATTTTATCGAGAAATTTCATTGTGGATATTTTTGTGGATTGTGGATAGTTATCCACTTATCCACAATTGAGTTATCCACCGAGTATTTATGCACAAATTATCCACAACGAGGGTCCGGTGGATAATTTAACCTCTTTATAAAATTAGGATATAGATTTTCATCTTTTTTCTTGTTGATAACTTTTTTTGTTCTATTTTTTTCTTTCCTTATTCCTGGAGAGTCTCTATAATGTACCTGCACCAAAGGAGACGCCTATGAAAGAAACAAACAAGGATCGTCAGATCAACAACATATATCAGACCTTAATGGAGCGTCTCCAGAAAGATCTCCCTTCGAATCTCTTCGACACACTCTTTACTTCAACGGATGATTTCGAACTGAAATCTATCGAGGACAACAAGGTGACATTTGTCACGGATACGACCTCGACTGCGACGCTCATCAAATCCACTCTTCTTCCTGTTTTGACAAAGCATATGTCCGAAATCCTGGAGTGCAATGCCAGCATCGATATCACCGATCGGAGAAGCTATAACAAGCGCTCAAAATTAGTCGAACAGGCTTCTTCTTCCTTCTTCCAGAATTCCTATCTCCAGAAGCAGTTCCTATTCGAAAATTTCGTCGTCGGCCCCAATAACCGCGATGCCTATCTTGCCAGTATTTTTGCCGTTGAAAATCCTGCTCGAAGCAATCCGATTTTCCTCTATTCCAAATCCGGTTTGGGAAAGACACACCTTCTTCAGGCGATTGGCAACGCCTACAAGATGAAATATCCTTCCTATAAGGTTCTCTATATCACGAGCGATGACTTCATCACCGAATTCGTCAAGTTCTCTTTGGGAAACAAGGAATCCGAAAGCCTGAAGGATTTCTTTGCCAGCATCGATCTTCTTTTGGTCGACGATATTCAGTTCCTGGCAAAAAAAGAAGGAAGTCAGGCGATGTTCTTCAATGTCTTCAACCTTCTCGTCAGCCATTCCAAGCAGATTGTTTTGACAAGCGATCGTTCTCCAAGCGAACTCAAGGATCTTCCTGATCGACTCGTCTCACGTTTCTCCGGCGGACTTTCCATCTCGATTTCCAATCCGAATAAGGATACGCTCGTCGAAATTTTGAAAATGAAAATCAAGAATTCCTCTCTCAGTGTCGACACTTTTGAGCCGGAAGTCTTGGAATATCTTGCCAACAATTATGGGAGAAATGTCCGTGAACTCGAAGGATCCTACAACAACCTTCTTTTTGCCATCACCACAAGAAAACCGGATGGAACGATATCGCTTGATTTTGCAAAAGAAGTCTTCGAAGCAGATGAGAAAAGAAGAGCCAAAGTGGGAAAAGTGGATGTTCAGACAATCATCCGCGTGGTTGCAGAATACTACAACATGACCGAAGCACAGCTCAAAAGCAAGGTCAGAACTTCGCAGATTGCCCTTGCGAGACAAATTGCCATGTACCTTTCCAGACAGATACTGAATACGCCCTATCAGGAAATCGGAAGGCAATTCGGCAAGGATCATACGACCGTTTTAGCTAACGTCAATAAGATTCAGACCAATATGACACATGATGTCAGCCTAAAAAAGGCCATCAATGAATTGACAATTAAAATCAAGGCTTGATGACAAGAGACTGCCTTAACATTCAAAGAAAGCAATGTTGGAGGCAGTCTTTTTTCATGCCAGAATTTCTATTCAGAGTTTTCTTCACTCAATTCGAACGACAAAAGAAAGAAAATTCATATAAAATCATATTTATTTGTTTACTTTGTTCCATGTCCGAAAAACAGGTGTTTTCCTACTTATTCACAATCCGTCTTTCTTGTCCACGAAGAAACCACACGGATTTCTTTCTTTCTGATTTCACTTCTAAAAAGTTCATTATCCTTTTTTAGAAGTCAAAACACCGGATTTTATTGGAATTTTCTCTCTTAGTCCAACTTTCATTTTCGCGAAGTTGTCGACTTATCCACACTGTCCACCGCCCTTATTATCATTATTCTTTTTTTCTTATAAGATTAAACAAAAAAAAGAATGATTCGCGAATCAAAATTCCGCTCATTTTGCTTTTAAAGATTATATATTTAAATTATAATATATATTATAAAAACGGAGATTTAACACTCATATATGAAACTGACCATCAAACGTATCGATTTTTTGAAAATGCTCAATTACGCCGCACAGGCCATCCCCTCAAAGAATGCAGAAATGCAGTTTTTGAATTACTTGATTGTCGTCCATGAAAACAGCGTCGATGTCATCGCCTCGAATGGAGATCTTTCGACAAAAGTCACCCAAAATGCCAAAGATGACAAAGGAAATGACATCATCTATAATTCCGAAAGCGGCATGATCCAGACACAGGCGAAGCTCTTCTTGGATTGTATTTCCAAAATGGGCGGAGAAATCATCACCCTCACGATGGTCGATTCAAATCTGCTCAATCTTTCTGACGAAACCACGAACTTCAATCTCGTCACTCGAGCGGGCGAGGAATATCCAGATGTCGATCTGAATGTTCCGGCCGATGCCAAAGGATTCGAAGTGATGCTTTCGGATTTGAAGCTTCTTTTCGATACGACGAGCTATGCTGTCGCAACGAAAGGTCCGAAAGATCTCTACTATGGAATCAATGTTCGTGCAGAAAATGGAAAACTGACTTTCCTGACCACGGATTCCTATCGCATGGCTTCCTTGAGCGTTCCTGCTGAAAATCAGGATACCTCTTTTGTCTTCACCTGTCCTGTGAAAGCACTCGATATGGTGACAAGAATCGATGAGAACGGAAAGGTCACAATCTATTTCGATGAGCAGAGAGCTCTCTTCGTCTCTGGAAATGTCACCTTGTCTTCAAGACTGCTCCGTGGCGACTTCCCATCCGTTGATCGACTGATTCCTCCTTCCTTCCCGTATAGCGTCAAAGTCGATACGGCTGAATTCCTTTCTGCTGCCGATCGTGTGAAGATCATCTCTTCGGCGGAAGATCGAAATTCGCAGGTCCGATTCACGATCAGCAAGGATACAGGCGTCTCCTTATCGGCTCGATCGACGAATTTCGGAAATTCGAACGAGGTTCTCAGAAAAGCCCAGCTGACGCTTCCGGATGAAGTCAATATTTTCGAAATTGGATTCAATATCGATTTTGCTGTCGATGCCGTGAAGGCGCTCAAGAGCGACAAGGTTACTTTTGTCTTCGCCTCTCCGACAAGAATGTTTATGGTTCAGAATGAGAACAAAGAAAACATTCAGATCAT
Source organism: bacterium (assembly GCA_963612025.1). Taxonomy (GTDB): domain Bacteria; phylum Bacillota_I; class Bacilli_A; order RFN20; family CAG-288; genus Enterosoma. The sequence continues at coordinate 49,925 of CAVDUB010000004.1, read as the reverse complement.
TACGCCAATCCGTATGTCGACTTACTAAAAAAATAAGATCTACCGATACAAGGTAGGTCTTTTTCGTGGTATGGATGAAAAGGAAAAAGAGTTTATGAGCAAAGAAAAAACTAAAATCGGTCTGAGAATGTGGCTCTTTGTCATTTTGATTGGCTTTGCCGGTCAGATGGCTTGGGCGATTGAGAATATGTATCTCAATACGTATATCACCTATCTCAATTTCTCTTCGCCGGCCGGAGGGCAATTTGATTATTCGTTTTATATCGCACTCACGACGGCAGCCAGTGCCATCGTTGCGACGCTGACAACGATTTTCATGGGGGCCTTGACGGATAAGGTCGGACACAAGAAATATTTTATTTCAGTCGGCTATGTGCTTTGGGGTATCGCAACGGCGACGTTTGGTCTTTTCAATGTCAATTCGAGCAACGAACTCCTCCCTTTGGCAATGACGAGTTCCTTGGCAGCCATCTTTGTCATCATCATCGACTGCGTCATGACGTTCTTTGGCTCTACGGCTAATGATGCGGCGTTCAATTCCTATATCACCAAAAATATTCCAAAGAAGCAAAAAGGAAGAGTGGAAGGCGTCCTTCAGATTCTCCCTTTGATTGCGATGTTGATTATCTTTGTCTGTCTCAATGGACTGACAACGGACAGTGCAGAGGGAATCCATGATGCCAAATGGGATCTTTTCTTCTATCTCATCGGTGGATTTGTCGTTCTGATGGGTCTTTTCTCTTTCTTCTTGATTCCCAAGGAAGAGGAGGAAACCAGCCATAAGAGCTATATTGGACAATTGACGGAAGGCTTCAAGGCCAAGACAATCAAAAAGAACAAGAAACTCTATGTCCTTTTCTGGATTTATTTTATCTATGCGGTGGCAACCCAGGTCTTCTTCCCTTATCTGATGGTCTATCTTGAGAAAACCTGTCAGATTCCGAATACGGGAGGTGGCTTGACTTCCTTTGCCATCGTCATGGCAATCGCACTCCTTTTAGGATCGCTTTTAAGCGTGCTGATCGGCTTTGCCTCGGATCTCTTCGGAAAGAACAAGATGATTCTTCCAATCTTCTTCATTTTCGCCGTCGGTGTCCTGATGATGTTCTTCATTCCTTCGATTGAGAATGACTCTTCGAAGACAGTCTATGCCGCCATCAGTGGAACCATCATGATCTTAGGCTATGTCGGCATTCCAACTGTCATCAACGCCTTGGTAAGAGAGAATATCCCAAGTGGCGAAGAAGGCACATTCATGGGTGTGAGAATGCTTTTTGTCGTTGCTCTTCCGATGTGCATCGGTCCTTTCATCGGCGATGCTTTGAACGCTTCTTTCGGAACGACATACCAGAATTCATTTGGCGATAGCAGTGTCGTTCCAAGCCAATACGGATATCTTGTCGGACTTGGCATCCTTATTCTTTCCCTTGTTCCCATCATCCTTTATCTGAAGATGGAAAAGAAAGATAAAAAGAACTATGGCTATCTTCTGAAAGACAAAGTCGAAGTGAAGATGGATTTGGATGAGGTTCCTTTATCGGATTATCCTCGTCCATCTCTAAAGAGAGATTCCTATCTGAATCTGGATGGATTATGGGATTTCTGTCTCTCCAAGGATGAGAATCTTCCAAAACAATATGTTGACCATATCATGGTTCCTTTTGCCGTGGAATCACCCTATTCTTTGATCAATCATCTTATGGAAATCGATGATATTCTCTATTATCACAAGACGGTGACGCTTCCTAAGGGATTCAGAAAGAAAAAGACGATTCTTCATTTTGAAGGAGTTGATCAGGAATGTGAAGTCTTCATTGATCAGCGCCTGATTACAAAACATATTGGCGGATTCACTTCTTTTGAGGTCGTCTTGCCAGATGAAACAGACGATACCTTCTCTCTGACGCTCAAGGTGAAAGACAAGACGGATGCTTCGTATCATACTAGAGGAAAACAGGTCTTGGATGTCACCGGATATTTCTATTCTTCTTCCAGCGGCGTCTATAAGCCGATCTGGATGGAATCGGTTGAGGAAGAATATGTTAAAGATGTTGTCTTCACGCCAGACTACGACAATCGGAAAATAAGAGTGAACATTCTTGCCTCCGGAAATGGAACGGCGACATTCTCCTTCCATGGAAAAGAATATGAAGTTGAGGTCAACAAAGAAAATGAGATTTCTCTTCAGGATGATTTCCATCCATGGGACAATGAAAACCCCTATCTTTATGATGCGACGATTCGTTATGGAAAAGATGTTGTCTCGACCTATTTTGCCATAAGGAAAATCGAAATCAGGGAAATCAATCAGCAGAAGAGAATTCTTCTCAATGGAAAACCGATTTTCCTAAGCGGTCTTCTTGATCAGGGCTATTATCCGATTGGAAACTATACGCCAAGAAACTATGACGAATATCTTTATGACATTCGAAAAGCCAAGGAGATGGGCTATAACTGTCTCAGAAAGCATATCAAGACGGAACTTGATCCGTTCTACTATTTCTGCGATAAGGAAGGCATGCTCCTCATTCAGGATTTTCCTTGCGGAGGCGATAAATATTCCTTCTTTTGGTGTGTCATTCCTCGCATTCTGCCTTCTCTGGACGAGAAGAATCTGACAGACAGGAGAATGGCAAGAACATCATTGGAAGGAAAAGAGGAATTCCGAAAGGAATGTGATGAATATCTGAAGTATTACCATAACCATCCAAGTGTCATTATCTATTCGATTTTCAATGAAGGATGGGGTGAATTCTCTCCGAGCGAAATCTATCGTGACCTGAAGAAGAAAGAAAAGACAAAGCTCTTCGATACCGCCTCAGGATGGTATGATGCCGAGAGCGATTTCTATTCGATTCATACCTATACGCTTCCGGGAATGAAGAGAAAAGACAAGAAGAGACGCTGCTTCATCATTTCGGAAATGGGCGGAATGTCCTATAAGGTCGAAGGCCATTCTCTTTATGAGGGGTGTTTCGGACACGGGAAAGTGAAGAGCAAAGAAGAACTCGAGAAGAAATATGTTTCTCTCTATGAGAAGAAAATCATGCCGCAGATCAAGGATGGTCTCAATATGGCAATCTATACGGAATTGGCTGATTGCGAAACGGAATATAATGGCATTTTGACCTATGATCGAAAGGTTTGTAAGATAAATAGTGAAATTCTTTGTAAAATAAATGAGGAACTCTATTCCGAATTGAACAAAGCGACGAAATAAAAAGTCTCTGTGAGGTGAGAATATGGAAAAAGAACGCGCATACGAAATATGGACAAATCTGTTTGGCGATGTGGATGTGGCCTATGATTTTGCTTCCCATCCGATGAAAAAGAATGATTTTCAGAACAAGGATTCCCATTATGGATGGGATATCGATGAAAAGAAGCCTTTCCTTGCTCAGGAAAGCAATCTTTTGCCTTGTTCCTTGAATACGATGGGCTTCCGCCAGGGAAAGTCCTCCTTTAAGGTCGGAAATCATCTTTTTGAGGTACGAAAAGGAAAACAATATGGGACCTTTTCCATTTACGATATCACGGAAAGAAACAATCCCATCAATATGGACCCGACAATCGAGAATCAGAATCCGGAATACAATCGAAAAAGATTCCATGAGATTGCCGTTTCCAAAAGCAATATCACACCAGGCTTTCATATTCCTTCCTTAAAGTCCATCCAGGACAATGTCATCAATGAAAAGATTGCCGCTCAGGATGATTTCTTCTTTGATGATGAAAAAGAAGAAAAGAAAGAAGTGATTCTTTCGAATGAAGAAATAGTCCCGGAAGAAAAAAATGAAGAGATGCCGATTGCTGAAGAAACTCTGGCCACGAATGCTGTCGAAGAAGAAAAGGACGAAACGGCTCAGGAAGAGAGTCTTTCTGAAGAAATGAAAGAGGAATCTGTCATCGAGGAGAATCCTTCCATGGATGAAAAGGTCGAGGAGAAGAAAGAAGAGACCTCTTCGATTTTAGAAGAACCTATAAAGGAAGCATCTTCTGCAGCTGAAGAACATCCTCTTTTGGAAGATGAGTCCTATGATGAGACACAAGAGGAAGTCACTTCTCTTGAACCGACGGATGAAGAGGAGGAAAAGGATGTCTCTTTCATCATCGAGGATCTAAAGAACAAAATCGAACAGAATGAAATAGAAATTGCTTCTTTGAAAGAGACGAAGGATTCTCTTGAACAGGAGAAAATTTCCTTATCGGATGAAAACCGTTTGATGAAAGAAGAAAATGATCGAGTTCAGAAGGAAATTGAAGAAAATCAGAAACAGGTTCAGGAAATCCTTTCTGCCAATGAAGCTTTGAAGAATGAAATCAGGGAAATGTCGACTCAAAAGGAAGAGAAGAGTGTTTCCTATGAGAATCTCAAGCAGGAAAAAGAACAGCTGGAGAATGAACTTTCTCTTTCCAAAGAGAGCAATGTTCTTCTTTCAGGTCAAATCAATGAACTTCAGGAAAAAGAGAATGTATCCCAGGAGACTCTTTCTTCTCTTGAAAAGGAAAAAGCTGAATTGGAAGAGAAGATTTTCTCTTTGAATTCCGCTCTTGAAGAAATCAAGAACCAGGAGGAAGAGAAGAATCGAAATGATTCAGATAAGAACAACCAGGTCCTTTTTGAGATGAATCAGCTGAAGAACGAACTTCAGGAAAAAGAAGATCTCATCGTTTCACTTACGAAAGAAAAAGAAGAGATGAATTTGCAAAAGGAATCCTTGGAGAATTCGCTTCAGGAAGAAAAGAAAAAGGAAGAGGAAGCGAAGAAGAACTACGATGATCTTCTTTTGATGCATCAGAATCTTACAGCGGATTACAGTCAGCTGAATGCTCAGGTGGAACTCTCTTCTGATCAGATGGATTCCGTCAATGAGGAAAATCTGAATCTATCCAATCAGATCAAAGAATTGAATAACCAGATTGAGGAAGCAAACAAAAAGAATCAGGATATCCTTTTTGAAAAGGATTCTCTTGTCCGACAGATGAATGAAAACAAGGAGAAGATGCTTTCCTTGAATTCTGAACTGGAATATATCAAGAATGAGAAGCTGCAGTTGTCTGCGGATAAGACGCTTCTCAACGAGAGAATCGATCAGATGAAGTCGGATCAGGAACTTTCCCAGAAGAAGAATTCGGATTCTCTTTCGATGCTCCAAAGCGAAATTGAGGGCTACAAGAATGAACTCGAGACTCTGAAGAATGAAAAGGAACTGATTCAGGAAAAGGTTCTCTATCTGTCTCTGAATGGAAAGGAAGAAGAATTCCTTTCCATGAGAAATGATCTTCTTAGCCAATCCCTTCCTTTTGATGAGGAGCATGTTCTCTCCTCTTTTAAGGAGCATCCAGAATGGAAAAAGGAATTCCTTGAGGGCATCATGCCGATTCAGGGGGAATCCTCTCTTGTCCTGAAAGAGGAAGTTTCCTATACAAAGGAAGATAAGGATAGAAAAAAGAGAGCATTTAACTACTACGATCAGATTTTCTCTATGGAGAAGAATGAAGTCTCCGATTTTGCGGGACGATTCATCCGCATGACGGATTATCAGAACAAAAACAGTGATTACGGATGGGATTTCTTCCTCCTTGATTCCACTCTAGAAGAAAAGATGGACAATATCGCCATCGCCAATCTCAAATCGATTGCAGATTATCATTACGATGTTCCTTTTAGAACCAATGGAAATGAATTCATCGTCAAGAAAATCGGAGAAAAAAACAAGATTCTTTCTTCAGATTTCATCTCCGATCCCTATGACTTCTCTCAGGCTCTGAGAGTCACCAAGAAGAATCAAGAGAAGAAATCTCCGCTTATCTATCTCTTCGTCAAGATTCTCGGCGTCAGTCAGGCGCAGCCGGAAAAGGGAGCGCTGATGGAATTCTTCGATCTGATGGATTGCACGGTCAAGAGAATCTGTCCGACATCCTTTGTCGAAATGAAGACAGTGCTCGGAAATGGAAATTACGCCTTCGTGACCTTCTCTTCCAATGAGAAAGATGCCTATCGTGAAGTTCTTGATTATGCAGTCCTTCTCAACTCCTATCGAAGAGAATATCGCAGCCGTGAGATACTCAATGCCGTCATCGTCTTAAATGAAGTCGATGTCGAATTCTCCAAGCGTCATCTCGACTATGATGCCCTTCTCAATGAGACGAAGGATGATGAATTGAGAACCCTTCGCTATGAATTCAATTTAGCCGTCATCAATTCGACCATCAAGAGAACGATTCATATCGGTCCTCGAATCCTCGACAAGCTTCCTCTTGATCAGAATATGCTCAAGCCGAGCAATATCGGACAGGGAAATTTTGCCAAGATGTATCGGTTTGACAAGGAATTCAAAATCTACAATTTTATCTATTCCCTGACGCATAGGGAAGAAGAGACACAAGAATAAATTTCACGTGAAATCATACAAGGAGAAATAAGAATATGACCCTAATGGAACGTTTTTTGAAATATGTCTCGTTTGAGACAACGGCCACTGTTGAAAGAAAAGACAAGGCCAGCAATGATAAGATCTACGAACTGTCCAAGGAGATGCTCAAGGAGCTCCAGGAACTCAATCCGGATGAAATCAGCATCAATCAGTTTGGAGTGGTTGATGCGAAATTCTATGGCGATGAATCGAAGCCGGCCATCGCCTTATTAGCTCATATGGATACTTCCAATCAGGCGAGCGGAAAGGATGTCAAGCCACAGATTTTCACAAATTATGATGGAAAGGATATCCGGCTGAATGATGAATTGACTCTTTCGAGAAAGGAATTCCCATCCCTTGACCATTCCATCGGACATACCATCATTACCACGAGCGGAGATACCCTTTTAGGTGGAGATGACAAGGCCGGCATCGCCATCATCATGACAGCTTTGACGAATGTGCTCAAAGGAAACGTGAACCATCGAACTCTCGAAATCATTTTCACTACCGATGAGGAAATCGGTGCGGATGCCGAACATATTTCGATGGAAAACGTCATCAGCAAATATGGGTATACCATTGATGGCGGAGACGAAAGATATCTCGCCATCGAATCCTTTACAGCCTATGCCATGGAAGTCGAGGTCAATGGAAAATCCATTCATCCCGGCTCTGCCAAAGACAAAATGGTCAATGCCAGCAATGTCCTGATGAAATTCCATTCCAGTCTTCCGGATTGCCTAAGACCGGAAGAAACCACAGACAAGGAACCGTTTTATCATCTCTGTTCGATGAGTGGAAACGAGGATGCTGCCAAGGGAGAATATATCATCCGTTCTTTTGACGAAAATCAGATGCAGGAGATGATTTCCTTGGCACAGTTCACGGCTAAGAGACTCAATGAGAAACTCGGCTATGAGGCCATCAGGGTGAATATCCATGAGCAGTATCACAATATGAAGAAGGTCATGGATCAGTATCCGGAAATCCAGAAAGAAATGGAAGATGTCTATTCCAGACTCGGAATGTCCTATGAATATGAAGCTATCCGTGGCGGAACCACCGGAAGTCAGCTTTCCTTCATGGGATTGCCTTGTCCGAATCTTGGAACGGGAGATTACAACATGCATGGCCGATATGAATATGTCGACTACAATGAAATGGAAGATATGGTCAAAGTGGTCGAGGAACTGATGAAGGCTTAGACATTCTTTTTCGGAAAGAAAGTGTAAGCGTTTCCACTAAAAAAGAAGAAAAAATATTTTTTAAGAAAACATTAAGAATTCTGCTAAAAAAAGAATAAAAAAACGTATTTTTTCTATTTTTCTGTGATTTTTATGAATTTTTTCTATCATGAAAGTTGTTTTTTTTCTTTTTTTGATACTAAATTTCAATTAAAATTTTGAATTGAATTTCTATTTGGAGGAAAGCGAATATGAAAAAAGTATTTACATTTGCTTCTTTCGCCCTGATCATGGGTCTTAGCTTCGTCGGCTATAAGAATACCCAGGTCGATGCTCTTCTTGGAACAGAGGAGACAGGCGAAAAGGATTACATCGTCAGAGTTCAGGGCGATGTCACCGGTACTGAGGAAGAGAAAGCTCTTGCCGATAAGAACCGTAAGCAGGTTTTGAGTGAATTGGCTGCAAAATTAGACGAAGATTCTTATGAAGTAACTTATGTCTATGATGCTGTCTATAATGGATTCTCCATCAAGACCACAGCTGAGAACGCTGCAATTTTGAAGAACACGCTCAATGTCGAGAATGTCATGGAGTCCCATACCTATGCTGCTCCGGATGGCGATGAATCGCCAGTCGAAATCACAGCTGAAGATACGGCGACCACGATCAAGAGAGAAAAATTGGCCAACTATTCTTCGGAAACGATGGAATCGACCAAGGAAGATATCGAAGCAGTTGTCGGAGAAGGCAACTATAAGGGTGGTGAAGGTGTCACCATCGGAATTTTGGATACTGGTCTTTATATGAACCAGGTTGTCGGAACAACGGCCAGAACAGCTCTCGAAAATAATGATAATCTCAAGTCCAAGATCAACAAGGCTGCTTTCACTCCGCTTGCCAGTGGAGTCGAAACGACTTTCACAAAAGAAAATCTGACGGATGCAAATGGCACCTGCTCCAAGACAGGCAAAGCTTTCACCTATATCAATAGCAAGATTCCTTATGCCTATGATTATGCGGGCAATGACACGGATGTCGATCCGACGGAGAATGGTTCCAACCATGGTACCCACGTCGCTTCCTTGGCTGCTGCCAACGGCGAAGACTTCCAAGGTATTGCTCCGAAAGCCCAGCTGGCTATTCTCAAGGTCTTCGGTGATACCGATGGCGGTGCAAGCACGACAAGTGTCATCGCTGCCCTCAACGATGCCAAGAAACTTGGTTTGGATGAAATCAATATGTCTTTGGGTAGCGATCTTTTCGATTGCGGTGAAGACAATGATGGTATCGACAACGAATCCTACAAGGCTTTGAAGGCCTGCGCAGACAATGGCGTTATCTGCAATATCTCGGCTGGAAACTCCGGTAAATCGAGCTTCTCCAGCGGAAATTATTCCGACTACACCACCGATATCGTCGAAGGCGGTATCTTAGGTAGCTATGCCAACTATGATGAGGCTGCCAACATCGTCGCTTCCTCCAACCCGAATAAGGCTTTCTATTCTTCTATTATGAAAGTCACGCAGACTGGATCTGAAGTGGAAAATTCTGTTTCTTATTCCGATCAGGTTGTCTCTTCCTCTACACAAACCTTTACCAAGGATCGCCGTATGACCGACTTGCTCGGCTATACAAAGCAGGAAGGTCTGACCGAAGCGCAGTTCAATGCGGATAAGACTGTCTACTATACTGAATTGGTCAAGGATGGCGAGGTCATTGAAGGCGCCTATGTCCAGTGCAAGGAAACCGATTCCTTCGATGCGACGAAATCCTATTTCAAGCAGGACAATGTCGTTTCGAAAGATTATGTCGTCATCGGCGGATATGGTGAAGATGATGATTACGATGGACTGGATGTCGAAGGCAAGATTGCCGTTGTTCATCGTGGAAACACCACCTTCGTCCAGAAATATCAGACAGCCCAGAGAAAAGGAGCTATCGCTCTCGTTGTCATCAACAACTCTCCTTCCACCACCTTCAACTTCTCCATGGCTTTCTCCAATAACTCTCCAGATATTCCGGTCGTCTTCGTTTTCCAGAATTCCACCAGCGCATGGGGTGCTGCGGGACAGACTGGTAAGATGACGTTGATGGTCAACAACGTCGCCGAAGCCGGTGACGGAAATACCGTCTCCTCCTTCTCTTCCGATGGCCCTTCGAGCAATTTAGATATCGGTCCGACCATCGCTGCTCCTGGAAGCCAGATTATCGGCGCTGTCAATGCCGCTGCCTCCAATGCGATTACGGGTGATTCCTCCACAACGGGAGTCTCTGGCCTGTATGGCTACGAGAATATGTCTGGTACATCCATGGCTGCTCCAAACCTCACTGGTGCCATGGCGGTTGCCTTAGCTCAGAAGAAAGCCGAATTGGCTGATTCTGAAACAAAGGATGCCGACTACAAGAAGATTAAGCAGATTCTTTCTAAGAAGGCGATGGCCACTGCCGATCAGTTGATCGATGGTGCAAAGGAAGCCGAAAACTCCCCAAGAATGCAGGGTGCCGGACGTATCAACGTCGCTTCCTTATTGAAGGCTGATTCCTATGTCGATGTTGAGAATGCGGATAATGATGGATTTGACAATACCACTCAGTCCAAGGCGGAATTGAAGAACAACGGTTCTTTATATGTTGCCAATGGTGATTTTGCCAATACTTCCTCTGCTGCCTATATCGAATTCGATTACACCATCCACAATGATTCGAATACCTCCAAGACCTATACTCCGACGGTCTCTGTCATGATTCCACAGTTGGAAATCTCGACGACGCATGCTTCCTATGCGGCAGAACAGGCTGATTCGAGAAAAGAAGAAGTCGGTTATAGTTCCAGTGTTACTTTCAACGCCAATGATGCGGCGACTTATCCGACCTTCGTCGGCACGCCGACCATGTCTGTCATGGACGATGTCGTTCTTGATTATGAAGGCAGTAATGCCAAGCTGGATTCTTCCGCTGATAAGACCATCACAGTCGCTGCCAATTCGACACAGACTGGAAAGGTCAAGATCCGAATCGATGATCTTCATTTCGAAAAGGATTGGAATGATGGCGACTATATCGAGAACTTCTCTGGTACACTCAAGGACTACATCGCCAAATACTTCAGTGAAGCGGGTGGAACCTTCGTCGAAGGCTACCTCAAGCTCGAAGAATCTTCTCATGATTCCTTGGAAACTTTGACTGTTCCATATCTTGGATTCTATGGCGATTATTCTGTTGCCGATGCTGTCGAGCCATTCGATATCGAAAAGCAAAGTCTTCTTTCCAACGGAAAATACAATTCGAATTATCATGTCTACAATTCGGATTTGGCTGACAACTACCTCAAGCATCTCAATGCCAACTATGCCAAGCCGAATGCCTATACCGGTTCTGCTATCTCTGCTTCTGCCAACTCCTTGACTTCCGCCCAACTTCAGAGCATCTGCAGCTTCAATTCCTCTCCTGTTGCCAATGGTTCTGATTTGCTTTCTGTCGCCGGTGAAGAAAAAGGAAAATTCTATGCCGGTTCTCCTTCTTCGCAGCACATCAATGCCTTCTTCTATGTCAATCGTTCTCTCACCAAGGGTGAATGGTTGATCAAGAATGCGACGGGTGATGCAGTTAGAACAGGTTCTGTCAGCGCATTGATTGAAGGATCGGCTTCGACCTACATGAATACCACGATGTATGGCCTTGTCAAATCCTGGCTGACTGCAAATACTTCGGGCTATTCTCTTGATAGAGGCTATGCTGATATCAATGTCGGTGGCATTGCCGAAGGAACCTATACTTTGGAATTTGCCTTCACACTCAAGGGTGTCAAGGATGCCCAGGGCAATAACAAGGTTCAGAAGAAGTCTTATACCTTGGTTATCGATTCCACGGCACCGACACTTCTCTCTGCAAAGACAACGACTTCTGGCACTTCCACGAAGATGACGGTCACCGCCAAAGGCGCGAATGATATCATCAAGATCGGTTCCATCTCTATGGTTCCTGAACTTGTTGAAGGAACGACGGATACGTATGAAGCCACTGCGACATTGTCCAAGACGATTCTCAATAATGATAAGGTGACACTTACGTTATCTGATTATGCTCATAATGCAACAAACATCATCATCCATCCATCCGATATGACATTCTCGGTTGCTTCAACCTTCTTCTCTGATAAATATGACTTCTCTGTCGATGAAATCGATCCTGCGTCCAACATGTATACCATCAGCATCTACGATGCCAAAGGAAATGTCATCGATCCTTCCAAGTTGAATACCTATACTTTGAACATCCAGCTTGCAACGGGATTATCCAAGAGCGACATCCAGGTTACTCTCGATGGTGAACTTGCTTCTGCATCGGATTATTCTTATGATGCTGCCACGGGTATTCTCACTGTGACCATCAAGAAGGGTGTCAGCAGCATCCAGCTGAGCCATAAGCCTCAGGCGAATGGTGGCTCTTCTGATTCCTCTTCCTCCTCTTCCACCACTTCAGATTCTTCTGTGACTCCGGATTCCTCTTCTTCCAGCACAGATTCTTCGTCGAGTTCCTCTTCTTCCGATACCAAGAAGGGATGCTTCGGTTCCGTTATCGGAACTTCGAGCGTCATCGCTGCTCTCGGACTTGTCGGAGTCGGACTTGCCCTTAAGAAGAAAAAAGAAGATAAGTAAAATCACAATGTGATTGTCAAAAGCCTTGGTCTCTCTTTCCAAGGCTTTTGCTATATAAGGAGACTGAATGCTTGTTACCAAAGATGGAAAGAAAAACATCCTTTTCTTTCTTGTTCTCATCGCATTGACATTGACGTATGTCTTTCTGATGTACTTTCTCACGAAATGGAATCTCAGCGATATCTTTATTCTTCCTTCTGTTCTTTGGCTGGGATATCTTTCGCTTCGTTTTGTGGCCAGAACAGGAATTTTTGATGTCTTTTCTTATCAGATTATCAACTGGACCTCTTCTTGGAAAAAAGGCATCCCCAAGAAATACCAGGATGCCTATGAATACAAGGTCCATATCAAGGAAGAAAGAAGCAATCACAAAGTGACGTGGATTCCCTTTCTTGCAATCGGCGGAATTTGCCTTATTCTTTGCATTATCTTCTCTTTTTTTCCGGGATTGGGCAGATGATTTGGAAGCGTTTTCTATTTCGAAAAGAAATGAATGAAAACAAGTCTATTTATTCGTTGTTGACTAGAAAATCAAATATAATAAAATATGTAGATAAAAGGTAAACGACCTACTTTTTGTGTTGTAATATTCATATAGGAGGCATAAAGCTATGAAAAAAATGAACAAAGCAGTCTTGATGATGGCCTTGACGTCGATTGCGTTGCTTGGATCCTGCAGCCGTACGGAAGCAAGTTCATCGGGAAAAACTTCGACAAATCCAGATACTACTTCTTCTTCGACTGAGGAAGAAGAAAGTGAATTCTACGTCCTCTATAAGGGACAGCGCTATACCAAGGATGGAACTGCATCGATTTCCGTAGGCGACAATGCAGCCATTCTGACCTGTGCGATGTCGGATGGAGAAAACGGCACTTTCAGTTATGCTTCTTCGGATAGCACGGTATTGAGCGTTGCCAGCACTGGAAAACTCACGCCTGTCAAGGCAGGAAGTGCTATTATCACCATCAAGGATGCTAAGAACACCGAAATCAAGATCACTTTCACGGTCGAAGGCTCAAGCCAGGCCAGTGGTGGTGTTTCCTATGCTTCTGCTTCCTATGATGAAAAGTCCAGAATCCTGGCTTCCTTGGAAAAATATGCTGTCGACAATTATCTGACAGGTATTACTATCTTTTCTGATGGCTCCAAAATGGCCTACAACACCCGTTATGTCCCACAGCCGAAGAGCTATATCAGCGGCTATGGATGGGGAACGACCCGTGAAGGTGTCTTGAATGGTGATTTGCCAAAAGCTGCATCTGGAAAAAATTCCTATTACAACATCGGTACAACATCTCTTCCTGCTCATGCCAACGCCATGAATGCCTCGGGAAGCGATGTTTCCGCTATCTATGACTATATTGCCAATTCCTATTATGCAACCCGTATGAATCAGACGAACGATGGATATGAATGGTATCCTTCTTTGGCAACGGATGAAAAGCCGATTGCCGTTGAAGAACCAACCACGAATGCCGATGGTTCGGTAAAGGAATATGGTGCTGAAATTTCGAGCACTTCTGCAAATTACAACAATAACAGACGTTGGAGAATCCATTTGAGAAGCGGTGTCAAGTATAGAACTGGTTCTACCAATAGTTTTACAAGCCAGTATGATAATACAGACGTCAAATTGGAAGACTATATTACTCCTCTCAAGTTTATGCTTACTTCCTGGAATGGACAGTATCGTGGCGCTGAATTGACCGAAGGCATCTCCGGTTTCACCGGTGCTGCCACCTATTATGGAAAAACTTCGGCTGCCCCGAGTGATGGTTCTCTTTGGGATGAGACAGCTTGGAAGCAGTTCATGGGTTCCAATATTTTCACAGGCCATGATGAAAAAGGCGACTTTATCGAATTCAACCTTCTTGAAAACTGCACGCAGTTCTATGCGATGTACTATCTTTCCAGTTCTTTGTATTCGCCTTTGCCGGAATCCTTTATCAAGCACTGGACCGGACAGTATTTGGGTAAGAACTGCTCGGATGTGGCAATCACAAAAACGAAAGTCACTCCATTGGATACGATGCTTTCCACGGGTCCATACTATATCGAAAGATGGAATGACACGAACATCGATTTCAAGAAGAATGACAAGTATTTTTATACGAAAGATACATGGACAACGGCCTTAGGAACGACAGAAAGAGATGTCTACAACCTCGATGGTATTTCCTATAATCTTGTTTCCAAGAAAGAAAATTTGAAGGAACTCTTCCTTGCTGGCTCCATCGATTCTTATGCACCAACAGCCGATGAGATGAAGACCGGCGGCGATTTTGGAAGTGATAGCGGCAATGGCAATAACGATAACATAAAGTGGCGTTTATATGAAACAAAGGGTTCTTCGAACTTCAAGTTGAACGTCAACGCTTCCACAGAGACACAGTGGCTCAAGCGTTTTGGTCCGACTGGAACAAATGCTCAGGTTGATACATCGACAAGCACCTGGAAAAAATTGAACAAGGACTTATCTGGAAAAACTCCACAGACAGCCTGCAAGCCATATATGTCCAACATTCATTTCCTGAACTTCCTTTCCTTTGCCATCAACAGAAAAGAAATTTGCGAAGCCCGTGGTTCAACACCGACACAGGAATATTTCTCTGATAACTATCTTATCGATCCGGAAAGCGGTATTTCCTATAACTCCACAGCGGCTCATAAGGCTGTTTTGGCTGATCGCTATAATGAAACCTATGGTTACAACTATGAATATGCGAAGAGCGAGCTCGAGAAGGCTTTTGAGGATGTGATCATACCTTTGGGAGAAGCAGGTGCTTTCGATTCAGAAGGCGGCGGTGCCAGTGGTGGAACTTCTTCGAACCCATACAAAGTCTTGATTGACATGGAATGGATGAATACAACAGACAGCACTGAATATTCCGATGTTTTTACATATGTTGAGGAGATTTTTGAAGAAGTAAGCAAAGAAATGACGGGCAATGCCTATAAATTGTATCTTGAACAGACTGGCGGAAACTCTGATTATCAGCAAGTTTACACCTTGATGAAACAGGGCCAGTTCGATTTGGGCTTTGGTTCGATTTCCGGTAATTCTCTCAACCCTCTCAACTTCCTTGAAGTCCTCAAATCCGATAACTCTTCTTCCTTCACTTTGAACTGGGGTCCGGATACTTCGGTCGTCGGTGCCGGCTTATATGAAAGTGGAAATAGCAAGAATACCATCGTCTATGATGGCAAGACATGGTCCTTTGATGGATTATGGTCTGCTGCCAACACGGGTACAGTCTTAGGTTCCTCTGGTGCAATTGCGACCGTCGAAAACGCTTCAACCAAATTCGTCAACGGCCAAAAATATGAAAGCAAGGATGATACCAATCATACCGCAACTTACAAACTGAGCTTCAAACAGTTGATTGAGGGTGGTGCAAGCAGCATCAAGTTCAGAATCTCCAATGCTTCTGCTGAAAGCAATTGGAAGAACTACATCATCAATGCCACCGAAGAAGGCTATACAAAGCTTACACCGGATTCTAATGGCGTTGTCACATTGGAACTCGGAAAAGAATTCAATACATCCGATGGATCTTCAAAAGAAGACACGACCAATGTCACTTTGACCATTACGTATGATGCTGTCTTGAAAACATTGGAAAATGATGGAAGCCGCAGCGAACTTACCAAGACATTCACAACCACGATGAATCTTCTGACCTATGTCGGTTTGACAGCTTCTTCGAAATAAAAGACTATGAAGATACCTTATATTGTCAAATATTCCATTCAGCGTATCGTTCTTTTGTTGATTACAACATTCATCATCCTGAGTTTAACCTTCTTCTTGGTTAAACTCCTTCCGGATGGTGCAATGCCCACGAATGCCAATGATCTTCGCGCCTATTGCCAAAACCAGGTGAATTTGGGTTATTACGTGGTTTATAACACGGAACAATCCGATTTAGGTGATGCGATTCTGAAGTATACTTCGAATGATGGTCTTATGTCCTTTTTCTACCGTAAGCCCATCATTCAGCAGTATTTTGCTTGGCTGAGTGGTATTTTCACGAAATGGAATTGGGGACTCAGTTCTGCTATTCGTCCTGGCTTCAATGCGATGGACATCATTGTCGATCGTCTCAAGCCGACTGTTCTTGTCAACATCTTTGCAATGATCATCTCGGTTCCTCTCGGATTCGTGTTCGGTATTCTCGCAGCTTTGAAGAAGAATAAATGGCAGGACAGTCTCATCTCCACGCTGGTTATGGTTATGATTTCTGTTCCTTCCTTCGTTACGATTTCCTTATTGCTATTATGGTTGGCCTATGGAACGGGCTGGCTTCCGAACCGTTGGCCTACATCCGGGTCTTCCATCGGAACCTATGCTTCAGCCATGGTCATTCCTGTCTTGTCTTTGTCTTTTGGTACGATTGCCGGATTCACCCGCTACACAAGAGCAGAATTGACTGAGGTCATGTCTTCGGAATTCCTTCTTTTGGCGAGAACCAAGGGTCTGACAAGAAGACAGTGCATCATCCGTCATGCTTTGCGTAACTCGATGGTTCCGATTGTTCCGATGATTATCGGAGAATTTGTCGGTATTCTCTCTGGTTCCATGATTCTTGAACAGCTTTACGATATTCCTGGAATCGGCAGTTTGTTTATTTTGTGCATCAACAGCAAGGACTACAACGTTCTGATGGTTGATATGGCAGTTTATACGGTCATCGGTCTTGTTGCCAACCTTGTGGTTGACTTAAGCTATGGCATCATTGATCCCCGTATCAGAATGGGAGCGAAAGCCTAATGGAAAACGAAGAAATGAATACCCTCGTTTCAAATGAGGCAGAAAAACCATCCGAATTCGTCTATTCGATTGGTGAAGAAGCGAAAGATTCCTCTGGTGAGGCTGTCGATTCTTCCAAATTCACTTTTGTCCAGCAGGACAAATCCATTCATGATGTGAAATTCAATACGAAGCCGACCACATTCATGAAGGATGCCATGAAGAGATTCACCAAAAACCATTCTTCGGTTGCTGGTGGCATCATTTTGGGTGTCCTCTTCCTTTTGGCACTGATCTTGCCGGCATCGATTTCTTTCGATGTCGATCAGTCTCATAATTACGAAACGAATCTTCCGATGAAGCTCTTCCCTGCCGGAACCGGATTTTGGGATGGAACGAGAGTCGGCAAGAATGAAAATTATCCTTATGTTGTTGACGAAGATGGTGAAGATGTCTTGGATGAAGATGGAAACAAGATCTTCAACAACTATGCCAACTATCCGGATGAATCCGTGGTTGTGAAGGTCGAAAACAAGACAACATCCTATATGGACCATGCCGAAAGCGGAGCCAATGGCGGCTATGTACGTTTGACAGCCGATCCTTCTTCGAGTAAGACTTCCACCATCGGTGCTTCCATGTATGGAACATCCTACAATGGATATGATTTCACGAACAATAAGTATACATTGACCTATTCTTTAGGTACGGATGACGATAAGAAATATGGCGATTACATCGCTCCGAAATATTCCTTGATCATGTCGAGCGATTCTCAGGTCTATTTCATCAATGGTGGAATGAGTGAGAACTATGGTGAGAAGGAAACAATCTCGAATGGTGCAAATATCACGCCACATAAAAATATTACAGTCGATCTTAAGACAGCAATCGAAAATAGCTATACGCTGAACATGACGACCTATGAATTCAAAAAAGCCACGGTTACGGCTTCTTCCTTCAATGGAAAGAATCTCTCTTTCGGTCTGGCTTTCATGAACGACCTTGAAAAGTCGACGGCCATCTTTGTTCAGAATTATCGTATTGAAGGAAAGAAAAACGATGATTCGGCTTTGCCTGTTGCTCAGAGAAGAGCCCTGAATGCTCGTAGTTTCGGTTCGTCCGATACATTTTCTAGCAATGATGCGACGATCAAGGATGCCAATACCCTTGTTCAGCAGGAAAAGAGCAGCGATGGCATCGATAATCCTTCCTATTGGACGGCAACGACGAAGGCTCGTTATGATGCTTTCGATACATTCGTCGTCAAAGCGGATATCACCTATGATATGTATAAGATCGCTTATGGCTTGAAGAACAATATGGATGCCAACCAGTCCACTGTCCTCAAATGGAAAAAGGCAGGCTTGGTCACTTGGGAGACAAGTTCTGACGATGATTACGACATGCTCGATGATCTTCTGAAAAAGCCCTCTTCCTATGCTTTGACAGAAGAAGGTGAAAAGAGCAGCGAAGTCTATTTGGTGAAAATCACTTCGATGACCAAGAACGATACAGATCCGGCCCGTCCGATTTACAACATTCAGGGTCAGTTCATGATGTATAAGTACCTTGGCTATTCTTCTATTCCTCTTCATCTCTTCGGAACCGAGAAGAAGGGCAGAGATATGCTTAAATACGTCTTTGCCGGTCTGAGAACCTCCCTCATCTTAGGTATCGTTGTCTCTTTCATCAACATTCTCATCGGTATCATCTGGGGAAGTATCAGCGGATATTATGGTGGCATGGTGGATATTACCATGGAACGTATCACGGATATTCTCGGCGGTGTTCCGTATATTGTCTTGATGACAGTTTTGACAATCAAGATGGGAACCACTTTCTTTGTCTTCGCTTTGTCTCTCTGCTTGACGGGATGGATTGGAACAGCTTCGACAACACGAAGCCAATTCTACCGATATCGAGGAAGAGAATATGTCTTGGCGGCAAAAACGTTGGGTGCCAAAGCACCGCGACTCATCTTCCGCCATATTCTTCCCAATGCTGTCGGTACCATTGTTACCCGTTCCATTTTGATGATTCCGTCTGTCATCTTCTCAGAAGCAACCATCGCCTATTTAGGCTTGGGCTTGACCAACCTCTCGTCTTTGGGTGTCATCCTCAATGACTGCCAGAGTCAGCTTTCTCAGTATCCTTATCAGCTTGTCTTCCCATCCGTCATCATCTCCTTGCTGATGATCTGCTTCAATTTGTTCGGAAACGGTTTGCGTGATGCCTTCAACCCATCACTGAAAGGAGAAGACTAATTATGGAAAAAGATAATCAGCCCATTCTTTCAGTCAAGAATCTGAAGGTTTCCTTCAAGACCGATGAAGGTTTGGTTCATGCAGTCCGTGGTGTCTCCTTTGACTTATATAAGGGAGAAACCCTCTGCATCGTCGGTGAATCGGGCAGCGGAAAGTCCGTCACCAGCAAGACGATTATGGGTATTCTTTCAGCGAACGCTGTCATCGAAGAAGGATCGGTTCTCTATGAGGGAGAAGATCTGACAAAAATCGATGAAACGGAATTCCATCGTATCCGTGGTCATAAGATCGGTATGGTCTTCCAAGATCCGCTTTCCTCTCTCAATCCGATTATGAAGGTCGGAAAACAGATTACCGAAGCCATGCTGGTCAATTCAGATCTTCTCAAGAGAAAATACGATGGCCTCATCTCCAAGGAAGAAGCGGCTTATAAATCCTGCTTAGCCAAGAAGAGAGCAGAATATAGCAAGGCGCAGCGTCTGATTGAGAATTCTGATGAATTCTATTCTAAGAAAATCAGCGCTCTCCAGATGGAAATCAACGAAGCATCCTATAAGGCTTCGACTGTCAATTCCCATGCCAAGGAAATGGCGGCTTTGGATGAAGAATACGAGATTAAGATCCGTCAGGAAACAGATTCCGAGAAAAAGAAGAGTCTGAAAGAAGAAAAGAAAGTCAAGATGCAGCCGCATCTTGATGTCATGATGTCGGAAAGAAAGAAGGCAACGGAAGAATATCTTTCCATCAAGGAAAAGAATTCTGCCGAGATCAAAAATCTTTCTGCTCAGAAGAAAGAAGCACATAAGAAATGCTCTCTCGAAGCCAAGGAAATCATCTCCAAGGCCAACGAGGCATTCAAGATGGATTCGCCTGCCTTGAAGGAAGCTCTGAAGAAAAAGCAGGCAGAAGCCAAAGCTGAAATCAAAAAATACAAAGAAGAAAAGAAAGCCGAATATTTAGCCGATGTCGAAAAACTCAAGGCAGAGAATGCTTCTGAGGAACAGTTCGCGAAGAGAAAGAAGGAATACGAACAGCTCTTCCGCATCTCAAGGGAACAGGCAAAAGCTGAAGCCTTGAAGGTCATGAAGGAAGTCGGCATTCCACAGCCGGAAGTCAGATACAACCAGTATCCATTCGAATTCTCGGGTGGTATGAGACAGCGTATCGTCATCGCTATTGCTTTGACAGCCAATCCAGAAGTTCTCATCTGTGATGAGCCGACCACCGCTTTGGATGTTACTATCCAGGCTCAGATTCTTGAATTGATCAACAGACTCAAGAAGGAAAGAAACATGTCGGTTATCTTCATCTCCCATGACTTGGGTGTTGTTGCCAATATGGCAGATCGAGTTGCCGTCATGTATGCTGGAAAGATCATCGAAGTCGGAACGGCCAATGAAGTGTTCTACAATCCTTGCCATCCGTACACATGGGCACTTCTTTCCTCCATTCCGGATTTGGATTCCCATGAGCATCTCGAAGCGATTCCAGGAACGCCACCCTATCTTCTCAACCCGCCGAAAGGCGATGCATTCGCTGCGAGAAACAAATATGCGATGGCTATCGACTTTGAAAAAGAACCTCCGTTCTTCAAAGTCACGGATACCCATTATGCAGCGACCTGGCTTCTTGACAAGCGTGCTCCAAAGACCACGATGCCAAAGATCGTTTCTCAGCGTATCAAGGCTTCCTTAGAAAGAGAAGGTGTGAAACATGAATAACTATAATCATAAAAAAGCGATTCTGACACACTTGAAGAAACATTTCTATCTTGGAATCGCCTTAGGTATTGCCATACTCTGTCTCTTCCTGCTTTTTGTTCCCTATGCTCACTTTGAATCCTATACGAAGGTGACGGAAGAAAGCATCAATTATGTCAATGAGACAAGATTGATTGGAAACTTCTCCGGATATGACATGATGTTTGGAAAAACGGTCGATGTCATGCGAAGTTTCAACGATAACCTGCAAGGCTGGTCGGAATTCGCGAAATCATCCTACACGCTTGGCGTGAATGGCGGATTGATTGTCGGATTCGCTCTTCTCTTCTTAGGACTCATCTTCATCAGTTATGTCTATTGTGAAGAACAGTATTTCGCTCTTGCCTTCTTAGGCGCTTTGTTCTTTGTCTTGATGGCCATCTTCAACTTCGCTGCCCTTCCGCTTTCTGGCATGAACAATGTTCTCAACGGAAGCGCACAGACTGCCTCCATGGAAGAGACAATCTATTCCATCACGGCAGGTCCGATCATCGTCGGAATTCTTCTTCTGATTGCAGCCGGATTGATTGTCGTTGATTACATTCTTGTCTATATTCCAAGCTTGGAAACATCTGAATTCGTCAAATACAAGCAGGAATTAGTCGATAATGATACGATCCTTTCGGTCAGACATCTCAAGATGTTCTTCCCGATGGGCGGTGGAAGAAAACTCAAGGCTGTCCATGATATTTCCTTCGATGTGAAGAAGGGCGAATGCTTCGGCTTGGTCGGTGAATCCGGATGCGGAAAGACCACGACCGGAAGAAGTCTCATCCGACTCCATCGAATTACATCCGGTTCTGTCTATTTCAAAGGCTATCGTATCGCGGCAGGATCAAGATGGAATGAAAAGGAAATCAAGTGGTCCACCATCCGTGCGAAGAACCAAATCAAGGAACTCAAGGGCCAAATGGCTGTTGAGTTGGAGAATGTCGACAACGTCACCGATGAAGGAAAAGCCAAGACGAAGGAAATCAAAGACAAATATCAGGTGAAGATTGATGAAATCAACAAGAACCTGAAGGAAGTTGTCCATTTCCAGAAGGAAAAGATTCGTCAGATTAAATACGATGACACTCATGTCAACAAGAAGCTTATGTCCAAGATGCAGATGATCTTCCAGGATCCGATTGATTCGCTCGATCCGAGAATGACCGTCGAAGACATCATTCAGGAAGGTCTGAAGATTCAGGGACAGAGAAACAAGGCGGAAAATCATCAGAAAGCCTGCGAGGTTCTTGAGGAAGTCGGCTTGATTTCTGACTACTGCTCAAGATATCCAAACGAATTCTCCGGTGGTCAGAGACAGCGTATCGGCATCGCCCGTGCGATTGTCATGAAACCGGAACTGATGATCTGTGATGAGCCGATTTCGGCTTTGGATGTCTCTATCCGTGCTCAGATCATCAACCTTCTCAATGACTTGAAGGTCAATCATGGATTGACACTGATCTTCATTGCCCATGACTTGTCTGTCGTCAAGTATTTCTGCGATCGTATCGCGGTTATGTATTTTGGTGAAATGGTCGAACTGGCCACTTCGGATGAACTCTTTGCCCATCCGCTTCACCCCTATACGCGTTCTCTTCTTTCTGCCATTCCTCGACCGGATCCTCTTTTGGAAAAGAAACGTGTCCGTATCATCTACAATCCAAAGACGGAACACGACTATTCCACAGAGAAACCGAAGTTCCAGGAAATTCTTCCAGGCCACTTTGTCTTAGCCAACTCTGCTGAAATCGAAAAGTACAAAGAGATGATCAAGGAAGATGACATTCTGAATGCCAAGAAAGAGCAGGAAAGAAAAGAAAAAGGTCTCGAATACTAGTATGAGGTGTCTGATTCGTCAGACACCTTTTCTATAAGAATGGTGGTAGCGGTTACACATTTTCACAACTTTATTTGAATTCTCTTTCTTTTTTGTAGTTTTTCATCAATTTTCTTGTCTTTTTCCTTTTTTTAATGATTTTTTGACTTAAAGATATCTTAAAATCTTTCGCTTTTTATTCACATATGAGACGAGATTTGCAAAAATAAAGAAATAAGAGGTTTTTATCATGAAAAAAATTAGAACATTATCCCTTGTGGGATTGACGTTATTCTTAGCCGGCTGTTCGACTGGAGGAACATCCTCGAACACGAATTCGACAACGTCGGCAGCTTCTGCAACGACTCCTATTGATGATTCGACAACATCTTCCTATCCGAATGTCATTCTTCAGCTTAAGGCGACGGAGACTGAACTGGAAATCGGCAAGACTTTGGATGTCAAGGCTGTTGTATCCCAGGGAAAATGCGACTTTGTCTGCTCGGATCCTTCTGTGGCGAGCATGACGGTTGCCGAAACGGGAAACAAAGTGACTTTGAAGGGACTGAAGGAAGGAAGTGTCACCATCACGGCGACATCTGTTGTCAATCCAAATGTGAAGGCAACGGTCTCCATTTCTGTCATCAAGGAAAAACCAGCGTTGAGAACGGTCTTGGAGAATATTCAAAAATTGGATAGCTATACTTTGGATATTTCCTCGAACAATGTCGTAAATGGGGATAACGAAGATACAGCAAAGGAATTGGTCCTCAACAATACGATTCTCTATACCGATCCTTATGGGACGGCTCTCATCAATGATGAAAATGGCAATCCGCTCTATGGAAAATCCGTTCTGAGCGATGGGAAGGTTGTCTATATCCAAGAACAGCAGAATGTCCTGAATACGACCTCAGCTCCTCTTGTCCAGGCCAATGCCGGACTTTTGACGAAGACGAATTTCAAAGGTGCCAAGGATAAAGCCAATCAGGCTTTCGAAGTCGGAGAATTCTATTCTTTCGATGCCATCAATCCAGCTTGGGTAAGCGATGAAAAGAGTGAAGACAATACCTATGTCATTTCAGGTGAGGAAACCGATACGGATGGAAAGGCCACGAATATTCAGGCCGCCTATGTCGAAGCTCTCCTTTGGAAATTGGCAGATCTTGATTCCTATACGGCTGCTGTGGAATCCTTAGGCGAAGACTATTACTTTTCTCTTGCAGATCAGATCGATACGACGATTACGGTTGTGAACAGCAACTCGATTTCCGTCGATGTCGAATATGGAAATGATATCTTCACCATCACGATGAATGATATCAACAATACGTCCTTGGATGACAGCCTTGTCGATATCGACTCGACATTCGCTGCTTCTTCGAAAGCGAGTTCTCCAAAGATTGCCGATAGCCTTGAAAAAGGCATCGCTGCCATCAAGACGAACAATTATGTCCAGGTCAACTCCATGTTCCCGGATCATAAGACGGAACTGAAGTTCAATACCTACTATACGCCGAACTATGTTTTCTATGATTGCAATGCTTCTTTCAAGGAAGAATACAATACCCACCTTTCTACAGACACGACCAAATGGGACAAGGCGCCTTATGGCTATGTGAAGAAGAGCGATGGCATCTACAAGTTCGAATATAATGAGACGGCCAATACGATTTCCCTCGCCACTGAAAAAGAAGCCAATACAGATGCCTCGACGTCTCTTGTCGAATTTGAAAAATATTTCTCGACAATTTCGACTTTCAATTCCGATCTCAAATATGCATTCGGTCAGACACAGGAAAAAATCTGGTCGAATCACACGACTCAGTACTATATGACGACCTCGAGAGCGATCTTCAATGACTTCATCAACTACTATGCACCAGAGGATATTGCCGATGTTATCGAGAACACCAAGGCAGGCCTCGGTGTCACCATCGATGCCAGTGGCAATGTCGCAACGGTCAATGGCACATTAGGTTATACGCCATTTGATGGTTCGGACAACAATATTACACAGCATACCTATGGCGTTGACTATTTCGAATTGAACAGCTTCGGAAGCGCGACGACGAATAAGGTTCATGCGCTTTTGGGATTCTAAGATCGATTTTGAAAACTGCAGATGTTTATCCTATTTGAGGATTTCGCTGCAGTTTTTTAATTCTTAAAAGAAAAAAGAAAAAAAACATATTTCTAAAATAGAAAGCGTTTTCAAGTAAATTAAACAATAACGAAAAAGATATGAAATATAAGTTATATATATCGCATTATAATACTTATATATAGAAAATAAAAGAATAATCAAAAACCATCTTGACAGAAAGAAATTTTCTTCTTTTTTAAGTTATTCTTTTTGAAAATCATTTTTGCGATAATCTTTAGCATAAATCAATGAGGGGATAATAAAATGAAAAACAAATTTGTAAAATTAATTGCTATCGCTTCCTTAGCTTTGGTCGGCTGCTCGAACACATCGGATAATCAATCTGCTACCTCCAGTACAGGTGATACCTCTTCGACGGTCAATACCACAGTGACGCCATCCACGCCGACAGCTCCGACTTTCACCATCACGGCTGCAAGTGTCAAGGATTCCTATGAAGTTGGTGAATCCTTCACCATCCGTTTCAATGTCACTTCGACAGATTCTGCGGCTGCCAAGACATTGAGCTTCACATTGGAGAATGCCAATGAGAACAAGCCTTCTGTCACCTCCAGCGACAAGTCTTCTGTTGTCATCACCACAACCGGCATCAATGTCACGCTCTATGCAAAGGCTATCGGCAAAGCGACCTTGGTTGCTGCTTCGACTGTCAATCCGGAGAGCACTTGCAGAGTTGAACTCAATGTTGTCAAACCATTGAGCTCCCTTTCTGCTGCCTGGAAGAACATCAATAATTTGAAGAACTACACTCTGAACGTTACTAGAACAGCGACGAGCGATGAAATCTCTCAGTATGGCTGGGATGCCGATGCTGCTGTTCCATCCAAGAGAATCAAGGTTACCCAAAATAGCTTGATTGCTGAAAAAGCCACTGTCAGCGATGATCTGACTTCTCCGACATGGGGTGCCACCTATGAAGCAAATGGCACTTCCGTTCTTGGTCTTGCGACCGATAAGGATGGATATGGATTCCTTTTAGGTAAGGATTCGACTGGATATATTTCCGCTGGCACTTCCAGAATCACGGGTTCGGAAGGCTATGTTTCAGGCGAAGATCTTTCGGGCTATGGCGATGATGCCTCTTCTCCGAATGATATTTTCGTGACGCTTGTTTCTCAAACCCAGGCGATTGCCTTTGGCGGTATGAGAACTGTCAACTCCACATGGTTATCTTCCTTCACGAAGGATTATTCCAATGAATATGCCATCGAAGCCGATTCCACAGCGTCGAGTTCCGTTCAGGGCTATGTTGCCTTCACGAAGGTTGCCTTGTGGCAGATCATCGACTTCGATAGCTATTGGTCCACAGTCAACTCTTCGACCTCGACACAGTATGTCGATCTCGCTCAGAACGTCGAAGTGAGCATCACGGTTGTTGCAAGCAACAATGTTGTCATCACCTTAGATACAGGTTCCATCACCTATAGTGCCACTCTTTCGGATATCGGAACGACCACGAATGATGCTGCTCTGGATACCTATTTGGGAACAGCGACGACAACGGCTCCTGCCTTGACTGGCGATGCCAAATTGGTTGTCGATGCCTTTGCTGAAAATGACTATTATGAGGATAATAGCAATGCCTCTCGTGGCACATCCTATACCTACTACTATAAGAATTACTATTTCAACTATTATGATGCCAATTATATCGCATGGTATAAGAAGACATATAGCAAGACTTTGACTTCCGGTGGTGTTGTCTTGGTTGGTGATTATGCTTACAGCTTCACCTTGACGGATGAAGTCAAGGATGATACAGGAGTTGTCACAACTCCAGCTTCTGTCACAATCGGAAGCACTCCGCTGACGAATTCTAGCGGTACAGTCATTTCCTTTGCTGGCGATGACAAGGAATTGAAATTCGCTGCCGCTGTCGGCTCTTATTCCGCGAGTAAGACCTTTGGCTTCTCTGAAGAAACTGGCTTAATCTATTCTTTCTCCAGCTATTCTGATTCAGGCACAGCTTATAACATTTCTTACAGCAAAGCTGTCAGCGATGATCTTTGCAGCATATTCTTCGGTGGATATACACTCGACCAGGTTGTTGCTTCACAGACTGGTATCTCATTGGAAAGCTACTATACACACTTTGTCGTTTCCAAAGATACACAACAGCAGGAAGATGGAACGAATGTGACCACTGCCAAGAGTGTTCAAATTGCTTTGGGTAGTCTCACCGATGGATCGAGAACCGGTCTTTGCTATGGAACGACCTTGACGTTCAATGGACATACTGCCAACAACTATCATCAGACAATCATTGACGCCATCAACGCCAAAGCCACACCAGCCGAATAAGGAATCATTCGAATAAAATAAAGGGAAGTCTTATCCACTTCCCTTTTCTTACTTTTTATGAAGAATCGCATTGGAATCATTTTGTTCAGCTTTTTGCTTCCTTTTTCATCCTCTTGCCAGGTCAAACCGGCTAAGATGGCTGATGATGATGTATTGGAAGCGGCCATGGAGGATCTCTCCATCTCTTTTGATGTCTCTTCCTATCAGCTTGAACGGGGTTCCTATCTGACACTGAAGGCAAATGTGACAACGGCGGATGAGTCGATCAGCAAAGCTGTTTCCTTCTCTTTGGTGCAGGAAAACAATATTGTTTCCTTTGTCGATGAGAAGGATACGTCTTCCGATGGCACGATTTCCTTGCTTGGGAAAAATCTAGGGAAAGCAACATTGAAGGCGACCTGCTTGGCAAACAAGAATGTTTCCTGCGATGTCGAGATTGAAGTTATTCAGCATATCCCGGCCCTGAACAAAGTCTGGCAGAATATCAATGAGTTGAACAACTACACCCTTGCCAACTATAAGGTTTCCAAAGAGGATGAAACCAAAGCGATTCCTTCCAGTCAGATTGTTGTCACCGAGAATGCTGTTCTTTTTGAAGGTCTGGCCTATGATGAGGATGAGGAAGGGTATTATGCGACGCCGGTCTTTTCTTATAGCGGAGCGGATGCCTATCTTCTTGGTTATGGAATCGATCAGAATGGCTATGCCTTTCCGATTGTTCTTTCTTCGGACGGAAAAGTCTACAACGACAATGTCATCGCAAAGACGGAACGTGGATTTCTGACAAGAGAGAATTTCCTTGGGTTCAAGGAAAACAGCCTTTCCATGAATGATGTCGGAATCTTCTATGGCTTGCAGGCAATCAATCCTTCCTGGCTTTCCAAGTCCAAGACAGTTAAGAATGTCTATGATATTGTCGGATACGAGGATGATTTGACATCCTATTACGTGAAATACCTTCTTTGGGGATTGATTGACCCCGTGGGAAGACTTGTTTATAGTTCGCTTCATCCGGAAGAGAAAAGCATTGTGAATCTCGTCGATTGCTTTGACTTGAAAATCAAGGCCAATAGCGTGCAAAGTGTCTCTTTCCTTTTGACATATAAGGATGGAACCTATATCAATGGGGAGGATGAGAATTATCAATATGTCTCTCTTATGAAGGATATCGGTTCGACAGATTGCTCTTCTGTCACAGGATTGGAAGAGTATTTGCCTACGGTGAGCGCCTCATTGCCACCTCTTGTGAATCAGCTTGAGTTGCTGCAGAAAAAAATTGATGAAAACAACTACGTATTCCAAAGAGAAATTTATTGGAAGAATCCAACAACGAATAAGCTCTATCAAGCTTCTTTCATGGTGTTTTATACAAAAGAGTATATCATGGCCTATTATTCGAAAGAACTTTGTGACCTTATGGAAATGGCGGGGAGCGAGAAGATGAATCCCTATGGGTTCGGATATATGAAGAAGAGCGATGGCATCTATCTTTTCGAATATCAGCCTTATAATGAACAAGATAAAATCAGTCTTGTCAGCAAAGAAGAAAACACAGAAAACATTGAACTTTGGCAGGTAGATTTCAATCTGACGAAGAAATACAAGATTCCGAATTATCTATCGACATCGGATTATATCCTCAACCACGGGATGAATGTCTTATCGGAGTCACAGATTACAATCTTCAACGGTCTTCCGACGTATCATTACACAAGAAGTGAATCGACAAGCAAGGATTTCCTATCCTGGTATCTTGGTGAAGCCACCATCGATACACAAAACGCCTATCATGGTATCCATATCGATCTAGATGGAAATGATATTTCTTCTGTTCAGTTTCTTTATGCGTATCAGAGCGAATATGACAATTATCAGCTTCTCTATACACCCACGCTTTCATCTTTTGGAACTGCTCAGAACAAGAATCCAGCGGATAAATATATTCAGGAAAAACGCGTATGAAAAAAAGTCTCTATCAGATTTTTGTTTATATTTCCCTCTCTCTATTTCTTTTGACAACTTTCTTTTTTGTCTTTGAAATGAAGCAGTCGAATGGTTGGAACGTCTATGCTATTGTTTCACTTGTTTTTCTGATTTTATCGATTGTCTTTTTTGTTCTCAATCAGGTCTTCTACCGGGTTTTCAAGGTTCGGGATCCTTCTCGCTATGAGGAAATTGAATGTCCCCATTGTCATACAATGAATCAAAAGAAAGAACTCTTTTGCCGTCAATGCGGAAAGAGTCTCCATTCCAAGAAGTGAAAAGATGGAATCCAATGAAAATTTCCTTGTATGAGACTTTCTGTTGTGATATAGTTTTACTTGCTTGATACGCTCGATTACGTATCCAAGTCGGATTGTAAGGGGGAAAATTTCATGAAAAAAGATATCCATCCGAAATATTATCGTGCCAAAGTCACTTGCATGACCTGTGGTAACACATTCGAAACGGGTTCGACTGAACAGGAATTGAGAGTCGATACCTGCTCCAAGTGCCATTCTTTCTACACTGGCAAGATCAACGTCACTGCGGATACTGGCCGTGTTGCCAAGTTCCGTAAGAAACTTGAAAAAGCTGAAAATAAGTAAAAAACAAGGACTGCGACCTTCGGGTTGCAGTCTTTTTAGTTCAGCTTGTCATATTTCTCTTTGCTGTCTTTGGCTTTCTCGACAGGATATTTCCTGCCGTTTTTTTCGATTTTTCTTAGGATGATATCCTCGATGTTCAGTCCATAATGATCTGCAATCTGAATCGCATATAAAAAGACATCTGCAAGTTCTTCCTTGATGTCATCGAGTCTGTCTTCGCACTCTAGATCCAATCCGGACCACTGGAAGACTTCTAAGAGCTCGTTTGCTTCCAAATTGAGCGAAAGGACGAGATCCTTTCCGTTGTGGAACTGTTCCCAATTTCTCTCATCATTGAATTTTCTTATTTTTTCGTAAATTTCTTTATCCATAATTGTTTTCCTCTCTTCTATTGTACTGCATTTCGTCTTTCTGAATTCTAACAATTCTCTTCTAAATAAAGTACAATATTCTTATCTATGAACCAAGACAATCAAAATAATCTCGACTTGCTTCAGCTCTATAAAGAAAGTCTTTCTCAGCTGACTGTCGAGAAAAAGGAAATCGAGAACATCAATGAATCGGTTGAGCTTTCCATGATGAAATCCTTCATGAAGGGCGAAAAAATCTATTGTATCAAGGAGAAGAATTTTCTCTCTCCTTTTTTGTTAGTCGATTTATTGAATGATACATATTATCCATTTCTCTTCTTTAGAGTGAAACAGGAAGGAAATACTCTTGTTTATGAAAAATCGCTGCCAGTTATCAATCAGGCCGCTCTGCTCTTCTTGGATGAAGCAGCCCTCCTTTTCGATTCAAAAATTTCCCTGGAGGATATCGAGGTTCTTTATACGAGACTGAACAATCAGATCGTCAAATCCATGATGACGGATCGAATTCGTCTTGTTCCTTATCTTTGTTTTCGAGATGAGAAGACAATCGAATCCAACCATATTTTTTCTTTTCTGAGAAATTATATTTTTGGTTTCAAGGATGATGAAAAATATGATGCTCTCTTTAAGGAGACAGAGGATCATAAGACAGAAGAAAGGATTCTTCAAAATACATTCGGTTTTTTTGGCAAGATGGAACGTGTTTATAAAAGAGAGGAAGCTTATCATGGAAGTTCTTTGTCCATCACAGAACCTTCCATCATGGAGGCCTTTCTGCTGCGTACTCTTTTCAACAACGAAAAAAAGAAGGAAAGCACTCTTATTCTGACAAGTCCTGAAGAAAAGAATCTTATCTTTGACATACTGGAAAAATATCATCTTCGTGATTTTATCGGTGAAGTGAAATATCAAGATGACGAGGAAATCGTTTCAAGCTTGGATGAAATCGATTCGGAAGATATAACAGCGGAAGAAAGAAAAAAGATCTTCTTTGCCCATATGAAAAAAGAACGCCTTTTTTCCTTCGTAAACAAAAAGGAAGAAGCCTATCTTCCTCTGAAGCCGTTTTGCAACGTCGAGTATCTGACGAAATTTCATAATGAGAAAAGCTATCTTCTCAATCTGGACCTCAGCCATTACACCGAAATGGATGCCAAAAGGGATGAGAATTTCTTTTCTGTTCTTAACGAGCTTTCGACGATTCGGAATTCCTATGTTGCCAATCATCCCTATTATGGACTGACCTGTTCATATGAAAGAGAAAATTACTCAAAACTCCAATTGATTTTGATCAACCTCATCAAATATCTCAAAGAGATGATTCAGAAGGTGAAGGAGGAAGATTTCATTCAGAAATATGAACTGAAGGTTTCCTCGATGAATGATTTTGCCTATCTTCTTGAATGTGGTCGACTCATCATGCAGTACAATGGATTTCCTAGAAGATATTTTCGCTTCCCCTTTGAGGAAGAGGAAAAATATCCTCTTTTGACTTTGAAGAAAGCCTATCAGGCTGTCTCTTCTTCCACTCTCATGCTGAAGAACCTCTGTCAGCCTTCTTTTTTTGAATGTGATCTAAACAAAATCTATCAAGGACTTTCTTCTACGAAGAGGAGAATGAAAAAAAGAGCACAAAAAGAATTGCTTCCTTATCTGAAGATGAAGGGAAATTTTGATTTTGAGACATTCACCTATCTTTTAAAGACATATCTGGACGCAAAAGAGAAACTATCGACTCTCCGTCCTGTTTATCAGGATGTGTACGGCGAGAGCATCTTAACGATGAATGGCTTAGTCGAAATCGAAAGCAATCTGGAATACGTGCGAAAGTTTTTATCCTTCTCAAAAGAACATCCTTCTTTCAATATCGATCATCCATTCATAAAGCGTGCACTGAGGGAAAAAGATTTCCGTATGAATTCGATTCGAATTCTTGAGGAGGCCAGTCAGATTTATGATCACATCAAGGATAATCTGACGAAATATATCTGCTTCTATCGGGATATTCCCAATGATGGACTTTATGACCTTTCTTTTGAGGAATTGAAAGAGAAATTTGTTGTGGAGAACATGAATACGTATGAGGAATTTATGGAATATGTCTCCTTCATTAAAGCGAAGAGCGAAGCGAGTGAACTTTTGTCTATCATCATCAACCGATACATACGAAAAAAGCGCGTTCTCTCGACATTGCAGGATGATTTTTCCTATTCGATTCTCTATACCGCCTATCAGAACGGAAAGGAAAATTTTAAACCCTATGAGAAGGATTACAGGATAATCCGGAAAGATTATTTTTCTTCCCTTTTTGAGAATCGAGATACGATTGCTTTGGAAATGAAGTCGGAATATCAAAAAAGAATCCAGTGGCTGAGAAATGATAAGATACCTGAACTGAAGAAAAGAATGGGAGATGGACTTTCTTCCCATAACCAAACGGATGAGAAAGAGGCTAAAAAAATCCTAGCTTCCTCGAAGGTGGCCTATGTGGCCTCAACTGATGATCTCTATTTCATCGATGATGATCTGTTCGATCATGTCCTGATTTTGAACAGCGTCGAATTTTCTCCGCTTCATCTTCTTTCTGCATTCCGAATCGCAGAAAATCGAATTTTTATCAATTATAAGAAGGAGATGGATCGAAGAACGCAGACCTATCATGACACGATCCTGTCACGAAATAATCTCTACAACAAAGTCATTCCTTTCTCGTCTTTGCCAAATGATTTTCTATCTTATTTTGAGGAAGAGATGAAGAAGAAGGGATATGAGATTCGAAAGAATGATGAACGATATTCTTTTATTCTTCAGAAAGAAAAAGAGGAATATGCTATCTTCCCAGATGTTTTCCTTAATCATGAAATGGATATCGCATCGATTTTCGAATTGGAAACTTATCTTGTTTGCTTTGAGGGCATCCAATTGATTTTATTGGATACGTTTGGTTTCCTTTTCGAAAAGGAAAAATCCTTCCTTCCAATGGAATGGAAAGATGAAAACGAAATGAATGAATAAAAAGATGGAAATAGGTTTGCTATTTCCATCTTAAGTTTCTTATTCGAAGGATTTGACCCAAAGTCCATGAAGGTTGCAGTATTCATAGACATGAAGAAGCTTTTCGTTCTCTTGAAGAAAGAAGTCTGCTTCCGGAGAACCATTCAAATCGAGTTTTTTCAAAACTGTTTTCTGATTGCTGACAAGTGCGATGAATGCAATATGATGAGCTTCTGTCATGGGGTGAAGAATGCTTCCGATGGTGACATGGGCTTTATTTTGATCGACAAGAACAACGGGGACGTGCTTTTCCTTAGCGGCATCCGTCGTATTTGCCACAAGTTCGGTTTCTCCTTCTCTTGGACTTTCATCCTGAAGAACCATTCTCACTTCTTTTGTCTGAACATCTTTGAAGAATTTTACCATAGACGATTTCCTCCTATTGAGAGTAGTTTATCATAGAGTGGAATGGAAATCGAAAACAACGCTTAACGGAAATATTCCCTGAAATCCAGTTCGTATTTTCCTCTAATTGCCTGGATGATATCGAAAATATTCCATAATTCACCAAGAGCGATGATGTTGTAAAGGAATTTTACGAGAGCAAACTTCCATCCTTTCTTGAAAGATTTTGCGGCGTAGAACTTATCGATTCCAAGCCAACCCAAGAAGATAAGGAACAAAATCAGTTTCCAGTCGATTTCTTTGGTTTCGACTTCATAAACATTCGAATTATCTGTCATTTTCAAGAACCTCTTTTTTCAAAAATAAAACATTAGTATTATATCGAAAACAGGTTCGATTAGAAAGAAATAATATTTCGCTGATACGACATTTCCATTTTGAATTTATTGTGAAACATTATTCTTTTTTCTTACCTTCTTCGCTATAATGATAACGGAGAAAAATATGGTCAAAGTTTTCAATTTCGAGGATAACCCAACGGAGTTTTCTGCGAATACCTATGTCATCGGGAAAATCGGTTTCAATTGCTTGATTGTGGATATCGGATCGACGAAAGATGATGTCCTTGATTACATCGATTCCCATTATGAGGGTGTCGCTGGCATTTTATTGACGCATGCTCATTTTGATCATATCCGCGGTCTTCCAAAACTGCTTAAGAAATATCGAAATGCACCTGTCCTCCTGGCAGAGGAGGATGTTCCTTTGCTGAATGATCCGAAAATCAATTCTTCTTTTTTGACTGGAGAGAAAGTCTCCATGGATGTGCAAACGACGCCGGTTCATGACCAGGAGGAAATCACTCTTTCGAAGATTCGCTTCAAGGTCATCAAGACTCCCTTCCATACGCAGGGAAGTGTCTGCTATCTTTTTGAGGATGACAACGCCCTCTTCACTGGAGATACCCTCTTCAAAGGATCCATTGGTCGAACGGATTTGGAAACATCCGATCCGAGTCAAGTTCCTTCTTCCTTGAAGAAATTGCTTTCGCTCAGTGAAAATCTTGTCATCTATCCCGGACATGGAAAGATGTCGAGAATGGATATCGAAAGAAAAACGAATCCATTTCTTATGAATCTGAAATAAAAGGCTGCTGCTAACTATATGAATCGTGGATTCATCTTCATGCACAGCCTTTTTTGGTCGACTTATTATTGCTTTTGTTTCTTTTAGAATCATGGAAGTAGACTAATAAGTAGACTAATAAGTAGACTAATGGTAGACTAATAAGTAGACTAATGGTATGGGGGATATAAGTTTATGAATGTAGGAGAGGAAAGCGAATTCCTTGAAAACAAAGAAAGTCTTGCTCAATTGGATAAAGGAATCAAGTCTTTGACAGCCATGCTGAATAAGCATTTTGTAGGAACAGTTTATTTTGGCACATACGATGATGGGACTGTTAAAGGACTTCAGTTGGGTAAAAGATCCCTTGATGACGTGAGAGAAAGAATTGCGATTCTTGTTCAACCAAAATTCGCTTATGAAGTCACTGTTTTATCCGATGAGAATGGAAACCAATTTCTGAAGGTCGAAGCCCGTGGCAATGACATACCCTATAGCTGCGATGGCAGATATTACATTCGAAATGTTAAATCTGACGACCTAATGGATAATCAGAGCATAAGAAGGGCAATCATTTCCGGTTCCTATGATGCAATGAGAGAAACAATGTCTATTTATCAAGATCTTTCGTTCAATTATTTAAAGGAATATCTCATAAGCAATGGAATTCATTATCGTGAAGGCAAAGAATTCTTGGGAAACTTTGGCTTATTGAATTCAAAAAACGAATTCAACTTGGTTGCATATCTTTTATCGGATAATAACAACATATCTATTAAAGTAGTCCGTTTCAAAGGAACGGATAAAACTTCGATGTCTGAAAGGACGGAATATGGAAGGAGATGCATATTGAGTTCCTGCCGCATGGTTCTCGAATTCATGAGAAGCCAGGATGTAAAAAAAATCGATCTGACAAATGGCTTCAGGAAGGAAACTCCTTTGTTCAATATGGAATCTTTTCGAGAGGCGTGGATAAACGCTATCGTTCATAATGACTGGATTCATATGCTTCCGCCTTCCGTCTTTCTTTATGATGATAGGATTGAGATTTCTTCGTATGGTCAACCTCCTTTCGGCATGACAAAAGAGCAATTTTTTCATGGAAGAAGCAAGCCAGTGAATGAAGCACTTTTCAATATTTTCACACTTTCAGATTTTGCCGAGCAAAGTGGACATGGTGTTCCGACGATTGTAAGCAATTATACTGAAAAGGCGTTTAATTTCGATTCCAATATGATTGTGGTTACGATTCCATTTTCCTTTGTTCCAGATACAGTGGCCATTCGAAAGAAACTGGAAGAACAATCAACAAGACTTATCGAATCACATAGAAAGGTCCTGACTTATCTATTGAATAATCCGGATGCGAAATTATCAGAAGTCGCCATGAATTGCTCCTTGAGCCTTGGCGGTGTTAAGAAAATCGTTCAGTCCTTGAAACAAGACGGGTTGATTAAGCGCGAAGGAAATAAGAAGAATGGCAGATGGACACAATAAGAATTTGTTTAAAAAGCTATGCTTCTTCGATTGAAAGTCATCCGAAAAAGATGGATTAAAAAACGAGTAGACTAATAAGTAGACTAATAAGTAGACTAATGAGTAGACTGATAGTAGACTGATGATCTCATATGGATGATCTTGGCAATGGTTATCTCTTCATCCTTGCCATATCACGAATATTGGAAAAAATCATTTGCTGTAGCTGTAAATATTCTTATGTAGTCAAGTTGGATTTTTGAGATAAGAAAAAAGGCTCATCGGCATTGGTACCTTGCTTTTCGATACCTATGTTGATGAAGCCTTTTGATTTTATTTTGCTGGTCCGTCGATCAGTTCCGTCAGATATTTGATTTCATCTTCTTTCTTCAAACGTGGGAAGAGGGCGCTGAGAGGATTGATGGAGATGTTGGATAATTTTCCAATCACATGGGTGGAGTCCAATGTTCTGAGTTCTTCGGGAACATTTTCCTGATTGAGAGCATCCACTGTCTTGATTGGCATCATCGGAGAGAGGAGAATCGAACCGATACGGATGATTTCGCTTGCCGCGTAGAGGCATTCCTGAAGAAGGACGATATTGTTGTTCTTGGCCTGAGTCCATGGAGCAATGTCATCGAAGTATTTGTTTCCGAGATTGACAAGTTCGATGGCTTTTTCGGCACCATCGGTGATCTTCATATCTTCCATGAAGGCGTTGTACTGAAGAAGTTTCTCTTCGATATCTGCATAAAGCTTTTTGGTAATATCGCTTGTCGGTTCTCGATATTCCGGAATGACACCCTGGAAATATTTGTTGATCATGGAAAGGGTGCGGTTGACAAGATTTCCATAAGAGTTGGCAAGATCAGAATTGAGTCTGTCGACGAATTGGGTCGGCGTGAAGTTTCCATCTTCGCCAAAGCGGATTTCTCTGACCATATAGTAGCGTAAGGAATCGACACCATAGCGTTCGATGAGAGGGTATGGAGAGATGGCATTTCCAAGAGATTTGGAAAGTTTGACACCTGATTTTGTCAATAACAGACCATGGACGATGACCTTGTCTGGTTCTCTGACGTCGAGTGCCTTGAGAAGAATCGGCCAATAGATGGTATGGAAACGGGTGATGTCTCTTCCGACGAGGTGAACAATCTGACAGTCCTCGCCCCAGAATTTCTTGAAGAGTGTTTCATCCGCCGTTTTGTATCCAAGAGCGGAGATGTAGTTGAGAAGAGCGTCAATCCAGACGTAGATGACATGCTTTGGATCTTCGTTGATCGGAATACCCCAGCTGAAACTGGTTCTTGTGATGCAGAGGTCTTCCAATCCGGGCTTGATAAAGGTGTTGATCATTTCGTTCATCTTGTCTTTGGCAAAGAAATCCGGATTCTTGGAATAGAAATCCAAAAGCCATGGAACGAACTTCTTCACGTTGAGGAAGTAGGCCTTTTCGGAATCCATATGGACGGGACGATGGCAGTCCGGACAGAAATGATTTCCGTGTTCATCGACGATGACCTGGCTATCGGACCAGAAAGTCTCGTCTGGTGTGCAATACCATCCCTTGTATTCGCCAAGGTAGATATCTCCCTTTTCCAAAAGCTCAGTGAAGACTTTCTGGACCAAGGCGACATGATAGTCATCTGTGGTACGGACATACCAATCATAGGAGATGTCCAAAGCTTTCCAAACTTTCTTGAAGGATTCAGCAATCTGATCGACATATTCTTTCGGATTCATGCCGGCAGCCAAGGCTTTTTCCTGAATCTTCTGCCCATGTTCATCTGAACCGGTCATGAAGCGGACGTCATAGCCAGCCAATCTCTTGTAGCGCGCAATAGTGTCAGCGGCGACACAACAATAGGTGTGTCCGATGTGAATGTTTCCCGATGCATAGTAAATCGGAGTGGTAATGTAAAAATTTTTCTTTTTGTTATCAGCCATATGAGAGCCTCCCGTAACAAATTTAGCCTTACTATCATATCATTTTTCTTTCATGTTTTCTTCTTTTTGTCTATTTTGACTAGGATAATAGTAAGAATATGAACTTTCCCTCTTTTGGCAGCCAAGATGTCTTGCCTGTGGAATGATTTTTTTCACTGTCCTACTCAAAATGGAGTTAAGGACGAAGCCTTAACCCCATTTGATTCTCCTTTCTCTTTTTTTACCAGCAATCGTGTAAATACCAAGTATGATTTCTATTTGCGGTTATCGCATCATAGTTATATTTCTTGTACGGAAGAGCTTTGTTCAGTGTGTATTTCACATCACCGATATACAATTTTTCATAGGTTCCATCCAAGACCTGCTTTCCATCTTTCATGGTTGCAAAGCAGAGATAGTAATTGGAATCACAATTGTGCAATACTGTGTCTCTCACGTCTAAGTTCCAGTTATGATAGGCATCGACCTTATAGACAAGATTTCTTGTGTATTCTCCATTCAGATTATAGTAGGTTGCTGTAATATCTTTGTCATCGTAATTCAGTCCATGACCATCCGAATATCCGTTGGCATTGTATAATCCGACAGATTTATCGAAAAGGTCTTGGTTGTTTGCATAGAATCCTGCGGATTTCAGGTAATCTCTGATTGTATAATTCGGATCATAGAATGCATTTGCGAATGTTCGGTAATCCTTGGCGACACTTGCGATGAAGCTCTTATCCGGTGTGTATTCGAGGACTCGCGAATCATTCTGTCCCCAACCACCGTCTTCTCTCGTATAGTAGTCCATATAGAGCGCACATCTTGTATCATCATCGACTTTATCGTCGAGGTTGAATGTCAATGTCGCCATACGGAATGAATATTCTTTATTCGTCGACATGTAGACATTGATTCCTTGCTTTCTCTTGTCGATCATTGGCTGGAGAACCTGAGAGACATAATTCTTGAATTTTTCATTGAGTGTATTGACGGCAGTGATCATTCCAGTGATGATTGTTTCATATGTCTTGATTGTCGCTTCATCTTTTCCAAGGGTCAAATAGTAAATCTGGAATTTTGCCAGGTTGGTGCAGGCGACGATGGTTTCGAGAATCTGCGCCATGAATTTACAGGTGTTATCGATTGTGAAGGTTGACCATGTGTTATAGACACCTAATGTCTTGTTATAATAGGTGAAGATATCGCTTGATAAATCGGCAAGATTCGGCAGTAAGACATCTTCTGCCATCTCTTTGACGAAACTTGCAAAGGGCTTGCCATCGAAGTTCAATTTCGAAACGGTATTCTTATAGTATGTTTTTCTCTTTTCTTCGATTTCTTCCTCTGTTTTCGTGGGATCGTTTTCCATATCGATCAGTGTACCAAGTCCGCCAGCAACGTATGCTTCGGCGTATTCCTGTCCTCTCTTGATTTTCTCAAGAACTTTACAGAGCACTGATTGCGAATAATGCTGATCCTCTTGTTCGGCTAATGCATCGATCTTCGCAGCGATGACATTAAGTTGATGGGTCATCTTCTCCAAGGTCTTTGTGGTCGCATCTCTGAAATCAAAGCCGCATTCCTTTAAAAGATTGATGATGACTGTTTTGCTTTATGTCTGAATTCCACCGACAATCAAATCAGATCCCTTCGAGATTA
Organism: bacterium; assembly: GCA_963612025.1. GTDB lineage: Bacteria > Bacillota_I > Bacilli_A > RFN20 > CAG-288 > Enterosoma. Next base: position 10,058 of record CAVDUB010000004.1, on the reverse strand, counting down.
AGGAATTGAAAATATCGAGAATGAAATCATCATCTTCGATTCCAGTCAAATATCCTTTTCGATTATAGGAATCAAACCGGATGCCATTGCCTTCTGTTTCATCGATTGTGGCTGCTTCTTTCTCTTGCTCATTGATTATGGATGCTTCTGTGGGATTGCTCTTTGTTCCACCGCATGATACGGCACCGAAGAGTGATAGAGCAGCGATTCCTGTTGTGAATAATTTATTCTTTTTCATAGGTTTTGTCTCCTTATTGTTTTTATAGGTTACACTTTATAACAATTTGTTTCATTGGTTATATCATATCATATAAAATTTGGATTGCAAGGGGAAAGTAACGAATTGTGCAATTATGTTTCATTTTATATAGACATGGATACAATTTTATTTTTTAGGTTAATTGTCAGGGTAAAAGCAACAAAACAGTCATTTTTATGGTTGACACCTCAGTTTTCAAGGTGAAAGAGAATCGGAAATCGACGTTGTAGGCCGAAAAAAACGAAAGCCATTGATTTTGACCTTTTTTGGGGGTGTAAAATTGCCAGTAGAAAGGCATGCACAGTCACATCGAATCATTAAGAACTTTAGATTTAGAAAGGAATAAAAATATAGAAATCGAATTAAACGAAGAAAATGGAGAAATTAATCTTTATAACAAACCTGTTGTGTAAATCGCTCGTGATCAAATTCCTTATTCTTATTGTCAATCTATTTTTTGTATTCAAAAGCGTATTTTTTCATCAGACTTTCTTGGGATGTCAAAGATGTTGGCTTTCCTTGATTTTTTTGGTATTGATTGCACTCATAAAAATAATATTGAAACCTGACTTTTTTGTTCGGGATTTATTAATTTTTAAAATTGCATGAAGCTTCGAAATGCTTAATTAAAAATAAAACAAACTCATTATTGACTTATCAGTAAGCGTAGAATCACTAAAAATCCTCTTTTAAGGACGAAAAAAAGTACAGACTCAATTATGATATCTTCTTTCTCTTTTTTCTTAAAAATGTTATAGTTTTATGTGCGAAAAATCTGTTTTGGTTTTCTTTTGCCAAAATTTGATATTTGCATGTGCTATTTATCTCAATCAAAGGAGAAGTCTCATGAGTTTTCTTGACAAATTATTTCGTATCGATGAACGCTCTTTCAAGAAGATTGAAAAGAAGGCGAAACGCGTTTTCCAGTACGAAGATGCCTATTCAAAGTTCACAGATGATCAGCTGAAAAGCATGACACCTTATCTGAAGAAGAAATTGGCCGCAGGACAAAGTGTCGATGATATTCTTCCAGAAGCATTCGCCACAGCCAGAGAGGCTGCCAAACGTATTCTCGGACAGTTCCCTTACCCGGTCCAGGTTTTTGGTTCTACCGTTTTGAATGAAGGCGATGTCGCCGAAATGAGAACCGGAGAAGGTAAGACCTTGACGGCAACCATGGCGGTCTATCTCAATGCCTTGGAAGGAAAAGGAACACATGTCGTCACTGTCAACGAATATCTTGCCAGCCGTGACGCGGACTGGATGGGAAACATCTACCGCTATCTCGGTTTGACAGTCGGTGTCAACCTCAGAGAAAAATCGACTAAGGAAAAACAGGAAGCCTATAAGTGTGATATCACTTATTCCACCAACTCCGAACTTGGCTTTGACTATCTGAGAGACAATATGGCAAAATCGGTCCAGAACAGAGTTCTCAGAGGACTTCACTTCTGCGTTATCGATGAAGCCGACTCCATTTTGATTGATGAATCAAGAACGCCTTTGATCATCTCTGGCGGAAGCGGAATCACCGCTTCTTCCTATGTGACAGCTGACCGTGTTGTCAAGATGATGAGAAAGGACAGAGATTATACCATCGATGTCGAAAAGAAAGTCGCTTCCTTGACAGACAAAGGTGTCGAATTCGTCCAGAAGATGTTCTCCATCGAGAATCTTTATGATGCTCAATGGGCGGATCTGACCCATCGTATCACGCAGGCTCTGAAAGCCAACTATATCATGAAGCGCGATACTGAATATATGGTTGGAGACAATGATATTCTTTTGATTGACTCCTTCACGGGCCGTGTCATGAAGGGCAGAGAATATTCTGATGGTCTTCAGCAGGCTCTCCAGGCGAAGGAACATGTCGAAATCAAGCCGGAGACGGTCACGTTGGCCACAATCACCTATCAGAACTTCTTCCGTCTTTATGATAAGATCTCGGGTATGACTGGTACAGCTAAAACCGAGGAAGAAGAATTCCGTAAAGTTTACAACATGCGTGTCATTACAATTCCGACCAACAGACCAATCCAGAGATACGATGATCGTGATCTGATTTTCGGTACGGAAAAGGCAAAATATGCTGCCCTGGCTGAAGAAGTCAAAGTCAGACATGAAAAAGGACAGCCGATTCTGATTGGCACTCCTTCTGTCGAAAAGTCCGAAATTGTCGATAACCTTCTGACTCAGATGAATATTCCACACGATGTTCTCAATGCAAAGAATCATGCCCGTGAAGCTGCCATTATCGCACAGGCTGGTCAGAAAGGTGCTGTCACCATCGCGACCAATATGGCAGGCCGTGGTACGGATATCAAATTGGGTGAAGGCGTCAAGGACTTGGGCGGTTTGGCTGTCTTGGCAACCGAAAGAAATGAATCCAGACGTATCGATAACCAGCTCAAGGGCCGTTCCGGCCGTCAGGGCGATCCAGGATATTCCCGCTTCTATGTCTCTTTGCAGGATGAACTTTTCATCCGTTTTGCCCCACAGTCGACCAAGAACCTCTATGAGAAATTGGGTGATGAGGCATTCGAATCTAGAATGATGTCCAATGCCATCACTTCTGCTCAGAAGAGAGTCGAAGGCCAGAACTTCGATACACGTAAACAGCTTCTGAACTATGATGATGTTCTTTCCCGTCAAAGAAAGATCATGTATGAAAGAAGAGATCATATTCTCTATTCCAAGTCGGTCACCGATACGATTCCATCTTACTTCGACATTGCTGCCAAGGCCATCAGTGCCCAAGCTTCCTATGTGAAAGATCAGGAAAAAGTTGTCGATGGAAAGAAATTGCAGGCGACGATGGTTAAGGAATTATCTGTCGATCCGTCTATCTGCCCGGCTGAGGCTTTCGATGCAATTTCGATTGAAGATGCCAACGAACTTCTTTCTGCCCGTTTGCAGCGTGCCTATAAGGAACACTCGAAGGATTGGACAGAAGAGATGAGAAATTTTGCTGAAAAGACAGTTACCTTGGACTGCATCGACCGCAGATGGACAAAGCATATCGATCAGATGTCGAAACTGAGAGATGCCATCTGGCTTCGTTCCTATGCCCAGACGGATCCTCTTCAGGCTTATACCAATGAAGGCTTCGCTATGTTCGAACAGATGAATCATCTGATTTCCTCGGATGTTGTCCGCACGCTTCTCCATGTTGCATTCAAAGAAAACAAGCAGGCGGTCAATCAGAACATTCAGAAAGCTCCAATCAACCAAAAAGGCGAAGCAACAGAAGAAAACAAGGTTAAGTTCAATCCGGAAGATGTTTCCAATGTCACACCAGATGATGATGGCATCGATCGCAGCAATCCGACTGCAAAAATAAACTAATTCGCTTATCGGATAAATTATAAGGAGTGCCGAACAATGAAAGAATTATTTGAGTTGAACAATCTCTATACATCGCTCAACAATCAGGTTCTTGATTTGCAAGGCTGTCTTTGACATCCCTGCACTGAAAGAACGTTCCAAAGAGCTCTTTGGCAAAACCGAAGACCCGAGTTTTTGGAAAAATCCTTCCTATGCGAAGGAAATCAACAAGGAAATCGCTGACCTTAACGATAAGGTCAATTCCATCGAGGATTTTAAGAAGAGGCTTTCTTCTATCAGCGAGTCCATCGAATTCCTGAAGATGGAAATGGACAAGGAAATCTTTGATGACTGCGATCAGCAGCTCGTATCCCTGAATAAGGATTTCGATGTTTTCCAGAAGAAAATTTTCTATTCTGGAAAATATGATGCCAACAATGCGATTCTGGAATTCCATCCCGGCGCGGGTGGAACCGAAGCTCACGATTGGGCGAGCATGCTTTTCAGAATGTATCAGCGCTATTGTGAAATTGCGGGATACAAATACAGAATTGTGGATCTTCTTGAAGGCGAAGAAGCTGGTATTTCTTCTGCAACGATGGTTGTGGAAGGAAAGAACGCTTTTGGAAACCTTCGAAGTGAAAATGGTGTGCATCGATTAGTGAGAATCTCCCCATTCGATGCCGGTGGTTCAAGACATACGTCTTTTGCTTCCGTCAATGTCATGCCGGAAATGGATCAGAATGTCGATATCCAGATTGAACAGAAAGATCTCCGCATCGATACATATCATTCCTCGGGCGCGGGTGGACAGAACGTCAATAAGACAGAATCAGCTGTCCGTATCACCCATCTTCCGACCGGCATTGTCGTCTCCTGTCAGATCGAAAGAGACCAGTTGGCCAACAAAGAATTCTGTATGGAAATGCTCAAGTCGAAGCTTTTCCAGCTTGAGGAAAAGAAGAGACAGGAAGAAAAGGAGAAAATCGGAGGCGTCAAGAAGGATATCTCTTTCTCGAGTCAGATTCGATCCTATGTTTTCTGCCCCTATACGATGGTCAAGGACCATCGCGATGACTATTCGGAAGTCAATGTCCAGTCCGTCATGGATGGAAACATCCAGTCTTTCATCGATGAATATCTGAAGTGGGACTTCAAGCGTCTTCATCCGACGCATGAGGTGAAAAATGGCTAAGCTGACAAATTGGCTTAAGAAAGAAAAGAACATCATCATCAAGGAATTCACATCGGAACCTCCAAAGAAAATCATCAAGAATATTCTTTTTGTTCTTCTTGGTGCTCTTGTGTATTCGATTGGCGATTCTTTCTTTCTGATTCCAATGGGTGTCATCTGCGGAGGCGTCACGTCTCTCTCCCTTATCTTTCATAGCCTTCCTGGATTTCAGGCTCTATCCGTTCAGACTTATGTCTTGATCATCACCTGGGTCTTCTTTGCCATTGGATTGTTTACGATTGGTCTGAAATATTCTCTAAAGCAGCTTGTCTTCTCTATTGCCTATCCTCTTTTTGATTTCTTGTTCGAATGGGTCTTGAATGTCTCTGTCATCAATTCCGTGCCCATTCTTGATTTATCCAAAATCAGTCAGGATATCATCTTTGCGAGTGGCAGCACTATACCTGCTTCTTCCGATGGCATGCTTGCCATCTCCTATCTGGTCGCCGCTATCTTCGGTGGTGCCATCACCGGCGCAGGCATCGGTTTCACTTTCGTTGGAGGTGGATCGAGCGGCGGAACAGATGTCATCAATATTCTCAACAACAAATATTTCGGAATCCGTATCGGCACAAGTTCTTTCTTAATGGATTTTCTAATTATTACAGGTGGATTCTTTGCCAATGGATACAACCTTGTTCCGACGTTGGTCGGACTGATGGCTGCCTTCATCTGTTCTTATATGATTGATAAGGTCTATTTAGGAAACAACCGATATTATCTTGCTCAGATTGTCTCATCAAAATGGGAAGAAATAAACGATTTCATTAACAAACAGCTTGGAAGAGGAACAACGCTTCTTGTTTCTAAGGGTGGATATACAAAGAAGGACATCACGGTTGTCGAAGCCTGCTTTGATAAACAAGACTATGCCTTAATTAAGCAATCCATCTATCAGATTGATCCGAATGCGTTTGTCACCTTCATGTCGACAACTGAAATTCTTGGATATGGATTCTCCAGAGATAAACCTCGCGTCGATAAAAAAGAGATGACAATCTCTGTGGAGGATGCAAGAAAACTTCAGGATAAAGCCAAGAAGAAGAGAAAAAGAACATTCTATTACGACGAAGATTGAGGAATCATTCATAGGGATGGTTCCTTTTTCATTTTGTCTGAATTATGAGAAAGAAAAAAAGCTCATTTCAGAGCTCTAATATTCGCATGATGAATTGAAAATAAAACCTATTGATCTTTCCTAAATAGGGAAATCAGCATGAAAACGAGACCACAGCCTAAGAAGATGAATCCGATAATCGAAAGAAAATCTGCAAAGCAAAATACATATGTGTCGGCTGGCTTTCCAATGCATGCACCTGCCAATAGGATAGAACCGGAAAGCAAGAGTGTCATGGCTGCATAAAACATTTTTTTGATGGTCATAAGAGAATGAAGCTTTCTCCTTTCTGTTTCTAATATAAGGATTCCGATAATAGAATACAATATATTTTTTGTACTGAATAACAATCAATAGAATATATCGATACTTTAGTTTTTATGTTATAAGTGTAAACAAAGCGATTGAAGCAATTTTGTAGAATGCTATAATGGATATAGAAAGTAAGGGAGTTTCGAATGAAAAAGAGAAAGAAAATGTTGCTCTCCATCCTTCCACTATGTTTTTTGTCGTGGAATGGGAAGACGTTTTTGGGCGCTAAACAGGCTTCTGTATCATTGGAATGCGGAAAAATTTTAAATGCGAACACCATCGTTGAGGATGAAAAGGAAGATATCGATGCATTGTTTGATTCTTCCATAGAAAAAGCAGATGCGGCCATCGAGTCTTGTTTTGATTATGAGAAGACGAACATTGGAAAAGAATACATAAACTTTTATGCGGATGGGGATGCACAATTGCAGCCTTATCATCAAGAGATGAAAGAGAGGATGTCTTTTTTTTCTGAATATACGAAAGATGCACAAATATATTTGGAAGAATATGGCGAAAGCGTTCCGTGCTTTTCGAATCTGAATACTATTTTTTCTTCAGAGATGAATGTTGAAAATGGAGACCTGGTCGTTACAGAGGATTTCATATGCGATCAGGGAATGATCGATTTCATCACAGACCTCAATGGTGGATTTGTTTCCGATTTCGGCTATGAAGAACCGACAGAAATTCTGAATCCGGAATATCAGGATGCTTATAGTGTCTATAGTGAAGTCCTCCTTGATCGTGAAGAAAGCGGAGAGGATGATACGGATGAAGCAGATACCATTTCGAATGACCCGTCCGTCTGCAATCTTGGAATAAAACTTGCTCTTGCGAACCTGTCGACTGTTCTAGCCAATCAGGGTCTTTCCTATGTCGCAATTGAAACAATCAAAACGTCTTTTTTATCTATAAAAGCAGCCGTTGTACGTATTATGACTTTTCTTGCCAAACTTGCCATTATTGTTGCAGCAATTATTGCTTTGACGATTGTTTTTGTAACTTATTGGAAACAAATCAAAATGATTGCTAATGCAATCATAGACATGTTTGTCTCGGTTGCCAAAGGATTCGAGGAGAAGATAAGAAGTTTATTTACTTCAATTCTTGAAAAAACAAGAAAAAGCGAAGGGGAAATTTCTTTTGACTTAGAAGGAAAGAAGCTCTTATTAAGAGCGTTGACGACAGCTTTTGCAAAAGAACTCGAAGAATATGGAAATCGTGATTATCACCGAACAATCATATGCGGAAAAGACAACAAAGAAGAATTCCTGGAAGCGGGACTGAATATCGAATATGCCTATGTCGAGCTTGAGAGCATGACGGAGAAAGAAGCTGAGAATCTGATGAGAAACAACTCTGAAGATTGTTTCTATCATAATGTCTATACACCGAAAAGAAGTCGGGCAAGAAGGGTGATGAAAAACGCCTTTCCCGGTTGCACAGTCCATGATGATGCGACGAAAGAACATGGCACTGGATGGTTTTTTCATCATTTCCACGCATATGAAAAGATATCGAATAAAAAGAAGGAAAACCATTCCTTTTATGGTCTGCCCTATCGATTGGACAAGGACTGAGTATGATAACCGCATCACTGAATTCGATGGAAGATACAGAGGAATGTATCAAATTGATTGATTGCTGGTTCTGTCCGGAACAGGTTTCCAGTCTTCTGTCTGTCTTCCCTTTGAATCTTTATCAGCAAAAGGAAACCTGTCGCGGTCGATATGATTATTGCATGCCTGGAGGTAAAACACTTCTGAATCTGTTTTTCAAAGGACAATATTCATTTGAGGTGATGAAGGTCACCTATTCTCCCGATTGTAGTCTTTTACTCAAGGCGAAAGAGAAATGTCCTTATAGAAGCTTTTTGAATAGTCATTATCCTGATAAAAAAGTCTATAGTTTTCATGTTCAGTCTGATTGCGGATTTGATAAGGAAACGAACTTTCATGAAAATTTGGAAGGCAGTGAATATAAGAGCGTCTTTTGGAATCAACTGGAATTTTTGGAGACCAAGATGGTTTTGGATCCTTATTTTTCGCCGTTTTCTTTTGAAGAGGAATACAAAAAACATCCGGGTACATATCAGCATAAAAAAAAGGCTTCTGATAGAAAACAGATTTATTGTCTGTATGAATTTGGTGATCTGATTTTACTCAACAAAAAGCAAAAAATGGTAATTGCCATATATGAAGATGATATAAACGATTGTATAGGGATGTACCTTTATACATTGTCTGAAACGAAAGAAATAAAAGAACTGGAAGCGATGGATTATGATGAATGCGTTTCACACTGGTGATTTTTCTTTTGGTATTCGTTCAAAAAGGCAGATAGAAAACTAATAAGGCCTGACACGGACAAGGTCTCCAAATAGGGAATTGTCATCAGGTTTGATATTCGTCAGGAACTGATAGACATTCTTCTTTTCTTTGTGTGGAGTGGAAATATTTTATTTATTCGATACACAAAAGAAAGTGATGAATAGAAGATGTTATTATTTTCTTTTTTTGATATAGCCAATCCGACTTAGAAGTTCTATCAGCACTGTTCTTTCAAACCATTCTGATAGGATTTCTGCTTTGTTGTTTAGGAATTTGTAATTGAGCCTAGGCAGTGAAGATACTATACTTCTATCTAATTTCTTTTCTTTTTCGGTCTGCCTAGGTGCTTTTTCTTTTCTTCCGAGGCCTCTGTCTCCTCGATGACCTGCTTCGGAATCATCGACATGTGCCCACATTCCACGATCATGTATCCGCTGTCCAGCGTCCCGCATCCGATGGCCTTCTCGACATTGGCGATGACGCCGGCCCTGGTCAGCCTCCGGATGTTTTTCCTCTTGAATTCCTCCCACCCGTGCTTCAGGATGTCGACGATCCTTATCTGGCTACGCTCCCTTCTTGCCTGCTGACAGTTGTTGAGCTTCCTGACCGTGTTTGCGAAAACAGCCGGGCCAGCCGTCTTGGCCTTCTGGAGCTGGTCGCTATAGTTTGGCTTCTTGTAGAAGGTGTCTTTTCTGTAGTCCGTGTGCGGAAAAAAACTTTCTCATGAGTTTGGATTATCATGGAACCGAAAAAAAGGCTAGCGTCAGCTAGCCACCCGATGAGCAATCATCGGTTTTGTTCTTTGTCTGAATTATGAGAAAGAAAAAAAAGCTCATTTCAGAGCTCTGAATTGTCGCATGATGAATTGAAAATAAAACCTATTGATCTTTCCTAAATAGGGAAATCAGCATGAAAACGAGACCACAGCCTAAGAAGATGAATCCGATAATCGAAAGAAAATCTGCAAAGCAAAATACATATGTGTCGGCTGGCTTTCCAATGCATGCACCTGCCAATAGGATAGAACCGGAAAGCAAGAGTGTCATGGCTGCATAAAACATTTTTTTGATGGTCATAAGAGAATGAAGCTTTCTCCTTTCTGTTTCTAATATAAGGATTCCGATAATAGAATACAATATATTTTTTGTACTGAATAATAATCAATAGAATGTATTGATGCTTTAGTTTTTATGTTATAAGTGTAAACGAAACGATTGAAGCGATTTTGTAGAATGCTATAATGGATATAGAAAGTTAGGGAGTTTCGAATGAAAAAGAGAAAGAAAATGTTGCTCTTCATCCTTCCACTATGTTTTTTGTCGTGGAATGGGAAGACGTTTCTGGGCGCTAAACAGGCTTCTATATCATTGGGATGTGGAAAAATTTTGAATGCGAACACCATCGTTGAGGATGAAAAGGAAGACATCGATGCATTGTTTGATTCTTCCATAGAAAAAGCAGATGCGGCCATCGAGTCTT
>CAVDUB010000003.1:0-107050 GCA_963612025.1 bacterium | reverse complement strand
TTGTTAATGATACTACTTCCTATTTCGCGTTGCAAGTCTTTTTTTGAAAATTTTTTGCTTTTTTCTCACTTTGTACGAATGTCTATTTTGTAGCACAAAAAATGCCCTGGACTAAGCCAAGGCATTTTAGGTTATCTGATTAAAGAAGATCTTCGATGGCAATGTTATCCATGTCATCGAAATCCTGATTTTCACCGCACATCGCCCAGATGAAGGTGTAATTCTTTGTTCCGGCACCGCAGTGAATCGACCACGATGGAGAAATGACAGCCTGTCGATCGTGGAGAACGACATGTCTTGTCTCTTTTCCTGGACCCATGAAATGGAAAACAGTCTGATCCTTGTCAATATCGAAATAGAAATAGACTTCCATTCTTCTCGCATGTGTGTGTGCCGGCATGGTATTCCAGATGGAACCCGGTTCAAGATGCGTCAAACCCATCGAAAGCTGGCAAGTCTTCACATTCTCTGGAATGATGAAGCGGTTGAGGGTTCTTTCGTTGCAGTGTTCCTTGTCACCGGCATGGCGATGATCTGCCTTGTCAAAAGGAATCAAGGTCGTCGGATATTCCTTATGAGCGGGGCAGGAGGCAAGATAGAAATTGGCCGGATTCTTTTTATCGACTGAGGAGAATTTGACTTCCTTGGCTCCTCTTCCGATATACAAGGCTTCCCAATGCTTTACCACATATTTCTTTCCATCAACAAAGATGATGCCATCTCCGCCGATGTTGATGACGCCCATTTCTCGGCGATCGAGGAAATGTTCGGCTCTGAGCTCCGGTGCGGAAGAAAGAACGACTTCCTTCTCAACAGGAATCGTGCCACCGAAAACAATACGATCGATATAAGAATAAGTCAGTTTCAGATCATCAATTCCGAAAACATCTTCCACGACATATTCTTTTCTCAAGCGTGCCGTGTCATAATGCTTGAAATCTTCTTCAGACGAATAATCTCTTGTCTTAAGTTCCATAATCATTTTCCTTTCTATATATATTTATGATATTACGAACGGCTCATATCAAAGAAATCACTATGTTCTTCCATAACTTTTTCGATGCCACGCAAGCCAGAATAATTGTGTTCATAGACAATATCCGCCAAGGAGGAAATATCGTTCTGGTAAAGAACATCAACCATTTTCTTATGGACGTTGTAAAGTCTTTTGAGTTCCTCATCGTCTCTCAAGAACGTGACAAAACGATATCTTTGGAAATTTGGCTGACTGGAATTGAGCAGGCGCAGAACCCCATCCTTTCCAGCGAGAGAGAAGATATACTGATGAAATTCATTGTCTAGAGAAAAATATTTGGCAGCGAATTCCTCATCGGACGAGTTCTTGGCCTCGGAGAGTCTTTTTTGCATTTCCAGATTCTTATAAAGATAGTTGGCATTCTCCTTGCTGATTTTTCCAGAAAGATGGCTCAGAACGGACAATTCACAGGAATTTCGAATGAAGACAATATCGGCAATGTTCGACATGTTGATTTTCGTCACGAACGTTCCGGATTGGGAGCGAATTTCCAAAAGTCCATTGTCTTCCAGTCTCTTGAAGACATCGCGGATTGGTGTTCTGGAAACATTGTATTTCCGGCTTGCCTCAATTTCACTGATTTTTTCTCCAGGAATCAATTTAAGCGTGATGATTGCATTTGAAATCGTATCGTAAATCGGACTGATATCTTTCGTCATGATAAATCCTCCGTAAGAGTCACTTAGAACATTTCCAATTCCGGATCCTCACGTGAGGCAATCAATTGATAAAGAAACATTTGATTGGCAAAATTATCTAAATGAATGCCAGTTTTCTTGACAAAATTGTTGACACGATAGGTCACAGTGTTCTTATGTACAAATAAAGCGTAACTTGAAAGCAAAGGCGAACAGTTGTTTTCAATATAGACAAGAATCGTATGCAAGGTCTCTTTGTCGAAGTTGCCAACCAAATCATACAATTCATCATAGACTTCCGCATGTTTTTTTGCAACCTTGAAAAGGTCCATGCAAGTCTGTTCATCCACCAGATTCAGAAAAGAATAGAAGAGAGAATTATTGCTTGGAAGAACAAGAGCTTTGTTTAAAAAATCATTATCGACCAGCAAAGCTGGGAAAGAAGCCTTAAATATCGCAATATCCCGCAAGGAATCGTTCAAGGAGAGAAGAACGAGATTCTTATCCATTCTTTTGAAAGAAACACCCCCTGTCAAAATCCGCGGAAGCATCTTCTGCAATTTTTGGAAACCTTCCTCGCTTTCGACAGTCAGGAGGATAAAGCCCTCAATCGCGTTTGACTTCATTGACATTTTCTAAATTCAGCTCCTCACCATCATATCCGACGTTTTTGACATTATGAAGAATGACTCTTTCGACATTAAAGAAATAGAATCCCTTCTTTTTCATTTTTTCAACATCGCACATCATGACAGGCATTCCCTCTTTGGCATCTTCTTTGACAGAGAAGGTGGAATCGATGATTTCGATTTCCTTGATTGGCTGTTCTGGAAGCCCAGCAAATAAGCCTAAGGCAATTTCAGCATCCACACAGGTGATTCTCTCAAAGGTGAACTTTCCAAGATAGGGCGTACGTTCGTCGATTGGCAATGCCTTCTTGCATTGCACATACTCTGTTTTTCCATCCGGATCACAGAAATAGAACATATTGGCAGTCAAAGGCGTGAGAACATTCTCCATATAGATATCACGGAAAACGATATTGTCCATATGGCAGTCTTTTCCTCTTCCTCTTCTCGTCTTGATTCTCAGGCCACGATCCGTATGTTTGAAATAACATCTTTCAATAAGAAGGTTTGTCAATCCGGCACCCGCTTCAGAGCCTAAGACGATGGCCCCATGACCTTCGTTCATAAAACAATTGCGGATTACGATATCATTGCAGGGCTGCTTGAAGGTCGAGCCGATATAGATTTTTCCACTCTTCAAAGCGATACAGTCATCGCCGACAGAGAATCGGACACCGATAATTTTGACGTGATTGCAGGCCTCGGGATCCATGCCATCGGTATTCGGGGAATCTTTCGGATTGGAGATGAAAAGATCATAGAATCCAAGATTTTCACTGAAATAAGGATGAATCGTCCAGCATGGCGTGTTTTGGAATGTCAAACCAACAACATTGACGTTCTTGCAGCGCATCAGGAAGAAAAGACGCGGTCTTCCCCAAGGAAGATTCTTCACATCTTTCCAAAAGTCTGACTTCTGAGCCTGCCCATCGATAGAACCCTGTCCGACCAAAGTGACATTCTCCACTTCATATCCGGAAATCAAGCTCGGCTTTCCAACAAAGGGATTCCCTTCCCAGGAAAGAAGTTCCAATGGTTTTTCGTTTTCTCTGAGCGGCTTGATTTCTCCAGGTCCCAAAGGATATTGATCAACATCCGTATTGCCAAAAAGGAACGCACCCTTCTTGAATTCGATCGTGATATCCGATTTAAGGAAAAGCGAAGTGACGTGATATTCTCCTTCATCAAAAATAAGCAAGCCGTTCTTCGGAGTCATATTGATAGCCATCTGAAGGGCAAGAGTATCATCCAATTCGTTCTCACCTCTTTGGAAGTCTCTCGCATGAAGAATATAGGAAACAGGAAGAGTATGAACAGTGAGAGAATCCTCACCGATGGAGATGAGGTAATCCTCATCCTGCTTCAAATCAAAAATCGTAAAGACATTTCGGTCCGTCGAAAAAAGAATATGACCATTCAATTTGACATCAAACGGCTGATCAACCTTGTAGATGGCATGATTCTCCAATTCAAGCGTCACAGAACAGCACGTCACATTCAAAACTGAAAACTTCATATTCTTTCCTCCTATTCCAATTCACTTCCCGTATCACCTCTAAAATAATGATATAAATAGACAATAAAATTCTTTATGGAAATCAAAGCACCATCCACAACAAACATCATCAATCCACAAGTAAGCGGCTCTCTGAACCAGCCCCAAACATTGGTCAATTCCGGATCGATAGCAAGAGCAATCAATCCTGAAAGCCAACGCCCGAGGAAGGCAACGACAATGCCAAAAATCACATTGATGAAAAGAGAATAGACCTTCTTGGATTTGAAGATGACGTAGGGCTTCTTCTGTCCTGGATAGTCTTCTATGACGTCCAAGATATTGTAGACAAAGAGATCATTGAAGACACCTAAGGCAATGCCGGAAATCAAAATGAGAATCATGGAAGCCGCAGCAAAGGTATCACCGGTCGATTCACGGAAAATGGAAATCGATCCAAGTCCCATTTCAAATAAAAAATAATTCAAACCGAAGAACCAATATTTGATAAAAAGAGCTCTGACAGGGTATGGAATCCTTTGATACCAATGCACCTTGTATTTCTTCAAAGTTTTTTTATCGACCAAATTTTCTTTTTGGTTATTGCTCGCATCCGGATTCATGGAAATCGGATTTCCATTTTCATCCATGAGCTGTTCTTTTTCGTTTGAATTATTTTTCATTTTGTTAGATGTATTATTGTTTTTTCTTATGAATCTGAATCTTTCTCGTATAAGGTTGGACAATCGGTGCCAAAGCAGCAAGGACGCCGTCAACAATCAAGAAAATCAAATGCGTCATCGTATAGCCGTAAGAACGGACAACCATATTCTCCTTGTCATCGATTTTATTTAAGGCGTTGAACATGTTCTGTTCGATGCCGATGTCTCTCATATAGAGAATATCAATCAGTCCAGAACAGACAATGATGACATAGAAGAGAACCATCATGATGATCCATTTTTTCTTTTCCGTCTTCTTGGAATTGATGTTGATGTAGGCTAAGACAGAGAGAAGAGAGAGAATGACATTGACGAAGAACCAGAATGCATTCATCTTATCGTTATGCAAGACGACATCAGCCTGAACATGCACCTGAATCGTAAAGGTGATGATCATCATCGTGGCAATGACAAACAGCATAGGAATGATGCTGACATGGTTCTTTACCTTGATGATCGTACGCGTAAGGAAAAGGATGAACGGATTCTGTCCCATCGCATCGACAAGAGATGCTTCGTCACCGGAAGATTCCTGATTCTTCAGGTCCGAGGAATTGATGGTTGTATCGGCATCGGAACGAAACTCAATACCAGAACGATCAATTTCTTCTTCGTTCTTTTTTGTTTCTTCAAGTTCTTTTGACATATCGATTAACCTCCAATTCTGGCACCATTGGTGATATCAAAGAAGCAAACCTTGTTCTTATTGAATCCGACTTTGATGGTCTCATTATGGGCTATGTTCTTCCAGCCGATGACCTTGATGATGACATGGTATCCATACATATTACCATGAACGAGAGAATACTGACCAAGATGTTCAACCAAGTCGACATTGAAGTCATAATCACCATCCAAGAAAATGGATTCAGGACGAGTGGCCATCAAAACGGACTTCCCATTATAGGAATCAAGTTTTGCTCTCTCCGCTTCATCAAGCGCATAAACGAATCCATTCTTTCCAACAAAGTCTCCATCCTTGATTGTTCCTTCAAAGAAATTCATCGATGGATTTCCGATGAAATAACCGACGAAGGCATTCGCTGGCTTATGATAGACCTCATAAGGTGTTCCAATCTGCTGAACACGGCCCATGGACATGACGACAATACGATCGGCCAAGGTCAAAGCCTCTGTCTGATCGTGAGTAACATAGATCATGGTTGTGCCAAGATTGTGATGCAGAAGCTTGATTTCGCGACGCATGGAGTTTCTCAATTTGGCATCGAGGTTACTCAAAGGTTCATCAAATAAGAAGACCTTCGGTTCACGAACAATGGCACGTCCCATAGCGACACGCTGACGCTGACCACCGGATAATTCTCTTGGCTTTTTGTTGAGCTGCTGAGTCAAGCCGATTCTCTCGGCTGCACTCATGACCTTTTCATGAATAATCTCTGGTTTTTCTTTTCTCAGAGTCAAAGAGAAAGCCATATTCTCATAAACCGTCATATTTGCATAAAGAGCATAGTTTTGAAAGACCATGGCAATATCACGATCCTTGGCAGGAAGCTTTGTGCAGTCCTTGTCGCCAATCATCAATGTACCATCCGAGATATCTTCCAAACCTGCAATCATTCTCAAGGTTGTGGATTTACCACATCCAGAAGGACCGACCAATACAATGAATTCGCCGTCCTTGATGTCGATATTGAAGTTATGAACAGCAATATTGCCGCCATCATAGACTTTCTTGATATTTTGAAGTTTTAATGTTGCCATAATTACTTACCAACCTTTTCATTTTCAATCGGCTTCACAGTCTTAAGGTATGCAATCAAGGAAAGACCAAGCTTGATAGCCAAAAAGCCGGCAAAGATGCTACAAACTCCAGAAATCGTATAGAAGATAGCCAAAACCGTGAAGATCGGTGCCGACATACAATCGATTATTCTCAATGATAAAGGAAGCATGAAGATTCTGGCAATCTGGAAGACACCAAGACCGATGGAGACACCGCCCATCTGAATAGAATAATCCTTCATTCTCATTGCGGAGAAGAGCATGAAGAGAAGCATAAGAATATTAATGACAATATCGAGGCCAAGCCATGGACCCGGCATGGAAGAACCGAAGAGACTGAATCCGGCAATCTTATCCAATTCCGTGCCAGAATAGAATGCACAGAATCCAACAGCAAGGGATAAGGCAGCAAGCAAACCTAACATATAGGAAGTCTTGTTCGGACGATAGCGAAGCATCTCCAAATGGATGCCTTCGGGATTGAAGTAGTTCTTTGCACGGACCGAAAGAGGATCTTTCTTCGGCTTGACAACTTCATCGATTTCGTCAACGGCTTCCAAAGTCGCGTTTTCCTGATCTTTTTTCATAAAATTAGTTCGCCTCCTTTGCATTGGGATTGTAAGAGACAGCATTTGGGATTCCAGCCTTACGATTGGCATTGTAGCGAATCGAAAGCTTGACTTTGTCAACCAAGACCAAAACATGTGGAATCAAAGAAAGAAGAACGACAACGGCAAGGATGTATCCAAGAACAAAGACGGGTGTGTTCGCATTGAGAACAGTGCCCTTGCTGACGCCATCCAAGTATTCATTGATTGCAGTGAAATCCAATGCCATATACTTTCCTTGATAGAAAGCAACACCCATAAAGAGAATGATGCTGGAAGTCAAGGAGAAAACTATATTCAATCCATTCCAAACATAATTGGAAATGTAATAAACAATTCTCACATGATTTCTCAAAATAAAGTAGAATGCCGCAAGAAGCAAACCGACAATACTCAGAATTAAGAATGTATTGTTATAAGGCATGATCTGACTATAGAATTCATAGGTTTCCTGATATTTTTTACAGGGAGCAGCAGGTGTAGCCATACCCAAAGCATAAACAGCCATTAAAGCAAAAACGACAATCGAGATATAGCCATTGTATTTTTGAAAAATAGATACTATTTTTTTCATTTGTTTTCCTCCAAATATTTATATCAGGAATGAGTTAGGGACAAAATGTCCCTAACTCTTGATAATCGGCAAGAAACTAAAGATTCTTATAAGTCGTATAGGCTTCGTTGTAGAGATTTTCGAACTGAGTGACCTTCAACTGGTTCTTGACAGTGTCCAAATATTTCTCTTTGGTGGAGAAATCAAGTTTATCCTGTGTAGACCAGCCGTTGATGACAATCTTGGAGATGGTCATGACTTTGCTCTTATCCGAAGTGAATGCAGTATTCAGGTCAACAAATCCATCACCTAAGGTTGTGTTCTGAGCCTGCGTGAATGGCAAAGTGGTTGGAACAATATCGTAGAGATGGTTGGTATTGGTTGTCGTATGGTTGACATGCTGTAAGACACCATGCTGGATGGCCTTGTTGATGGTATTGAGGGAAGGCTGAGCAGTCTTGGAAACAGTCTGATATTCCATACCCTGTTCCTTGACATAGCCGACTGGCAATGTAGCACCCAAATAATAACGATAATAGTTGGTGTAGTTACCATTACCGATCTTGGAATCGTTCAATTCCTTTTTGCAGTCATCCGAGAGGACCGGAACCTGTTTTCCCTGATAATCCATCGTAGCGATGTTGCCCGATGCATCTTTCTTCAAATAGCCATCAGGACCATAAGACATCAAACGGTTGCCCTCATCGCTATAGAGATAATCAAATAATTGAAGAGCTTTGTTCAGCTTCTTTTCATCACTGGCCGTCTTGGCGGTAATGAACCATCCCTGGGTCTTGACAGATCTCCAAGATTCCGTATAGTGGATGAAATTGCCTTCCGTTCCATCATCCCAATCCGCAACGGCAGGAAGAACAGAAATCAACTTCATCTTCGTATCCTTGGTTGTATCGTTATAGATGGTGGTTGTCTGGTTGTAGTCATAGGTTGCGAATCCGATATTGGTTGTACCATCAGCACAGGTATACATCGGTCCACGATAATCATCTTTTTTGTTGATCTGAGCATCTGTGAAGTTCTGCATGATCAAGCCTTCTTCATACATCTCATGAAGTTTTTCAAGACCATCAGCGAATTCGGAAGTGCCGCGGGTATCGCACAATTTTCCATCCTTGTCAACGTAGAACCAGTTATTTCTGGATTCTGTTCCACGGATTCCAAAGAACTGAAGGAAACGATATAAATCGGTCGTTCTGTCAGAGGTTTTGGCTCTTGGGAATAATGGAGTGATTGTGACATCGCTCTTTCCAGTCAAGAATTTTGCATTGGCCTTGACGCAGCGGAACAAAGCAACCAATTCATCGACATCATAGACAGCTCTGCCTGAGCAGAAGAGGTCGCTTCTCTTTGTTCCATAGGTACTTCCATAAACTTCATCAATATAATCTCTGAGAAGTTTGACAGCAGAGGCGCCCGTCAAGTTTTCGGCATCATTCATCTGCTTGATGATGTTCTTGGCAGCTGGAACATTCTTTGTAATCGTTTCTTTGCCAGACTCATCGGCTTTCAAAACATCAACCGTAGAATTAATATTTGTCGTATAGAATGGAGTATAGGACTTTGTTTCAATAGAAGTTGTATCCAAAGTCGTTGGCAAATCACCATCGAGAAGTTTTTCAACCCAATCCTGACGGAGCATCAACATACGTTCGATATCATCGAAACCATCGAAATATGGAGCATAGAAGATCTTTCCATCAGCAGAAGAAATTGTCTTCTTGACAACCGGATTATCCTCCAAGAATTTCTTGAAGTTCGGCATCTTGCTCAAATACTGGTTCAAATCGAGAATGGTTTTGTTTGTTGTACCTTCAGAAAGAATCTGATCGGAGTTACCCTGAGCGATATTGATATCCTTTGAATTGGTCTTGAATGCCTGTGTGACAAGAGTCGAGAAGTTGTCCTTGATTGAAACTTTTCCAGTCGGAGACTGATCATCGATTGTGAAGTTCAAATTCTTCTGAATTGCCTTCCAAACCGGTTTGAAGTCGCCAGCCTTATAGGTGTTGCCATCACAAGACGAATATGGCAAATTTGCAGCAGCGCCTTCGATGAATTTCATATGTCTGTCATCATTATCATAATAGACAGACATGGTCAAAGAAACTTTTTCTTCCTCAGTCGTATCGGTCGTATCTGCGTCAGCTGTCGAACTGCTCGTTGTTCCCGGCTTACAACCGACCAATCCGGCACAAGCGGCAGCAAGAGTCAAAAGACTCAAACTAATTTTTTTGGATTTCATTTGTTTTCCCCCTATGTAATCCATGTAAATCGTCCCGTATCGTCCAAATAATATTGTCAACTACTCCTTCACACCGCCCAAGTTCACACCAGCTGCAAAGTATTTCTGAATGAACGGATAGATGATCAGGATAGGAATGATTGCAAAGATAATCATTGCATAAATCAGAGACTGCATCGAATAGACACCATTAATCAAAGTCGCACCATTATCAGCCATATCGGTTTGGAAGTTGGAAATCTGTGTCTGAATGACGACCTGAAGCGGCAAGTCGGTCGACTGACTGACTTCTTTCATCGCCCAGAAGTAACCATTCCAACGGGAGATACCATAGAACAAACCGACGGTGGCAACAGTGGCCTTGCTCATCGGAACATAGATTTTCGACATAATCTGGAAGTCGTTTGCGCCATCAACGTTGGCAGCTTCTTCGATTTCCTTCGGAACGCTCTCGAACGCATTTCTCAATAAGATGATGTTGAAGGCTGACATACCCATAGCAATGACAATCAACCACTTTTGATCAACAATTCCCATGCTGGTGAGAATGTCTCTTGTAGACTGATAGTTCAAATGCATCGGAATAACACCGGCCGAGAACCACATGGTGAAGATGAGAAGGAAGTTGAAGAGTTTATGTCCATAAAGTCTTTTCTTACTCAAGGCATAGGCACCAAAGATGGATAATCCCATACAGTAGACAGTACCATAAGCCGTGACGAAGAATGTGTTGCAGTAGGAAATCCAGAATTGCTTATTCAAGACAACGGCCTGGAAGGCCTCCAATTGGAAGCCGATTGGGAAAAGAACGACGCTACCATCCAACATAGCCTGTCCGGAGGAAATAGAAGCAGAAAATGCAAAGACAAGCGGATAAAGACACATCAGAGCAAAAATGCCGACAAACGTATAGGAGATAACTTTGAAGATAATTTCAGAAGAATCCAATTGATTGCTTCCGGATGACCCCTTGATTTTTCTATTGAGGCCTTTTGCGGTTTTTGTTACAGCCATAGATAACCTCCTTAGAAGAGAGAAGTCGAAGAGACTTTTCTCGATATCTTATTCGAACCGATGACAAGAAGCATAGACAGGAGTGAGTTGAACATATCAGCGGCAGCACCGATACCCTGGTTCATCTGAGCGCTGGACATAATCTTGTTAATAACATAGGTCGAGACAGTTTCAGATGTAACATAAGAACATCCAATCTGCTGCAGCAAATAGACCTTTTCATAACCAATGGTGAGAAGTTGGCCCATCTTGAGAATCAACATGATGACCAATGTCGGAGCCATACCTGGGAAGGTGACGTATTTGATTTGCTGCATCTTGTTGGCGCCATCAATTTTTGCCGCTTCATAACTTGTTGGCGAAATGCCTAAGATTGCGGCAAAATAGACAATGGAACCATAACCCGCATCCGACCAAATACCCGAAACGGTGAAAATGGAACGGAAGGCACCTGGCTGACTAATCATTTTTTTGACGCCCATGGCCTCAAAGATAGCGGCAATCGGACCCGCCTTGACGCCATAGATTGGATCAGAGGACTGAAGAAGCATGCTGACCAAGGTTGTCATAACAACGATGGAGATGAACTTCGGAAGATAGCAGAAGACCTGTGCAATCGAACGGAACCATTTCACTCTGATTTCAGAGAAGAAGAGAGCGAGAATGATTGGGAACGGGAATCCGAAGACCAATCCGTAGAAGCTCAGTGCAAAGGTATTTCTGAACGCAGACCAGAAATCCAAGTTTTTGAATAAATAAATGAAGGAATCAAATCCGATGAAATCCGATGTGAAGGTTCCGCCTCCAAATGAGGAATCGATTTGGAGATACTTAAACGAAACGACCATGGATGCGATTGGGAAATACTTCCATGCGACAAGGAAGAAGAAGAGTGGGAAGAAAAGAACGTATAATCTCCAATCTGCGAGAATATTATGGAATTTTTCTCTCCAATACCCTCTCTCCATGGACTGGACTTCTTCTTCAGTAGCTTTAGGTAATGATTTAGCGACTGCCATGTTTTGCCTCCTTAGCCTTTCTATAGGCTTCCAATTCCTGATTTTCCTGATCGAATTTCGTCTGCCGATTCTCTAATTTTCGTCGATTGTCTTCCATCTTCTTTAGGTCTTCGGTCGATAAGGTTCCGCCATCGAGAAGCGCCGCTTCGTTGATTTCATCCGCTTCCGCAAGTTCTTCGACATTGATGTTGACATTTTTGCTAGCGAATTCTTGACCGGCAAACTTCTTTTGAACGTCCTTCATATGCCTCAGATAGGATTCCATATCGACAACTAATCCATCCTGCCTGAGGGCGATATAGAAAACCAGCCCCCCAAAGACGATGTTGATCATGTCGAAGGAAACATAATTGAGAAGAAGAAGCCAATAGTCCTCCGCACCAATCTGACAGAAGGCCCTTAGAACTTCCACCGAAAGGAAACCAGATAAATAGTAGAGAATCATTTTTCCTTTATCTTCCCGAAGCTTGTCCTTGTCCTTTTTATAGAAAAATAAGAGACAAGTCGCCAATCCGAGATAGCCGATGGAGAAGCTTAGCCAGAGGTTCGTCGTCACACTCTGCTGAAGGAACATTCTGCAGCAGATGGAGACAACACCCGCCAACGGTGCCACGAAGAGACCATACGCGTTCCACC
The DNA here is from genome assembly GCA_963612025.1 of bacterium. GTDB lineage: Bacteria > Bacillota_I > Bacilli_A > RFN20 > CAG-288 > Enterosoma. Next base: position 94,697 of record CAVDUB010000003.1, on the reverse strand, counting down.
GATAGATTGCAATCATGCCAAGCATGCAGGCAAATGACAATGTGTAGACTTGATTGAGAGCGTATTTCCCGACCTGAACCTTCATCAGGTTGAAGACGAGAACATTGATTCCCTCGACGACACAGGCGATGAGTGTGAAGACAGCAAGATCGAATAAGCGGTAGTTTTGTTTTGTCATTTTTTAGTTTGCAATTCTTTGTCCAAGTGAAATCGCTTACACGTATTGTACCACAAGACCAAAAAAAGTTTATGCGAGTTTTTTTAAAAAAAGAAAAAAACGCCGATTTTATCGGCATTTTTCGAAATAAATTTTTATACTTTTTTCTTGACAAGCCCTTTTCTTGTATACAAGTTATTGCAAGAATACATTGCAATTCTTCTACTTTTAGAGGTGTTTTTGCAAGGATTTTTCATCTCGAAGTCGATGCAATCCCTTCCATTTTCTTAGATTGCCTTGGAAAGCACTTGCAATGATTGTTCGATTTTATCCTTTTTCACGCCCTCGAAAACAAGCGTTGCATCCGGGCAATATCGCTTGACGCAATCGAGCATGAACCCATAGTGGAACTTGCCATCGCCCGGTGCCAACTGAATCAGTTTCCCGTTCTCCATAGCCCCATCCTTGATGTGAATCACCTTGACCTTGTTTCCCAAAGTTCTCAAAGCACCCTCAAAGATTTCATCTCTTTTCTCGAAGTTTCCCTCATAGAGAAGGTTATACAAATCAACCGTGGCAAAAAGATGATCCGAATCGAGTTCCCTCAACAGCCTCGCCTGCTGCTCATAAGAATAGATGACATGTCCCCACGCCGATTCAATGATGATCTTGCTATCGATAGATAATGCATAGTCTAGCAATTCCTTGAAAACTTTCTTTGTCTCCTGATATCCTTCCTCCGTCTGATTCTTCGGATGGTAGATCCATGGAGAATCATTATAGGAACCCGTTTCACTTCCCACCGGAGGAACATTCTCAAAGAAATGGGAGATTCGCAAATTTGCCTTGAAATTCTCAATTCCCTTCTCGACGACCTTCCGATCCGAATGGACCGGATTAAAATATGCTCCAAGCATGCAGACATTCAGATTGTTCTTTTTCAGTTCGTCCCGGACATGGATGACAAATTCATCCTCATAGGAATAATCCTTCAGGGCTTTTGGAAAAACCAACTGAATATTCTCAAGAGGAAAAGCCTTGACGGAGCGGATTAATTCCTCAATCGTCGTCTTGTCAGCCAAATCATGGGCACGGACACCAATTTTCAAATTCATTTTCTTTTTTCTCCCTTCCTTTTTATAATAATACTGATTTTACTGATTTTACACATGGGAGGCTAGCATGATTTCGAAAAGTTTCTTCAAAGGAGCAAAAGAATATACCGTTTCCTCTTACCAGGAGATGATTCTTCTTTGCCAGACACTCCGTTTCCAATATCCAGATGAACCGTTCTGCATATATATAAAAGGAAAGGAAAAAGAAGTCGGCTATCTCAAATTTCCCTTCTCCAAGTTCCGAATCGTCTCTCTCTCGGGAAGCCTCGTCTCGACTCGCTATGCCAAGATGAAAGACGAAAACAATGAAGAACTGACGACCTGGAAGACAGCTGCCCTGAAAGTGACTGGAAATGATAACCTCTTTGAGAATCTTGTCATTGAAAATGTCGCCTTTGAACCCGAAACAAAAGGCCAGGAAGTCGCCTTAGGTGTCTATGGGGATAATAATCTCTTTCTCTCATGCGTTCTAAAATCAACCCAGGATACCCTTTTTGTCGGCCCTCTTCCTGATGACTTATGCACACGCTATATCGATTTTCTTCCACAGGATGAAAGATACTTCGATGGAAATGCGACCAACTATTTCCACGACTGCAAGATCTATGGAAGCATCGATTTCATCTTTGGTGCCGGAAGGGCAATCTTCGACAACTGCACGCTCATCACGGTCGCCGACAAGAGAAAAGAATCCTACGTCGTCGCACCCTCCCATTCTCTGAAGGATGATTTCGGCTATCTCTTCTACCAGTGCAAGTTTAAGAAGGACAATGGTGTCGAAAAAGAAACCATCTTTCTTGCTCGTCCATGGCGCGACTATGGAAAAGCTGTCTTTGCCTATTGCCAATATGAAGACCATATCTCCATAGAGGGATTCCACGATTGGTCGAATGTCTGTCGTATTCGAACAGCTCGTTTTGAAGAATATCCTCTCCAGGAAGGAAGAGTCTATTGGACATATAACAAGAAAGGTTCTCTTCTTCCCGAGAAATATACGCTTGCCATCAAACAGCTCCGCGATGCCATCGATGAAGAAACGAATGCCAACTAAGAGTTGGCATTTTTCATTCCAACAAAAAGACCAGCCGATGAAGACTGGTCTATCAATCGAATCAGAAACGATTATCTTTTGAAATATTCGTTGGCGTTATTGTAGGAAATGTCCTCGACAATCTTGCCTAAGGTCTCCTCATCAAGCGGATAACGTCCAGCAAGAACAAGGTTGGCCAAGAAATTGCAGAGTTCTCTGCGGAAATAGTCATGGCGAGGATAGCTAAGGAAGGATCTCGAATCCGTCAGCATGCCGACAAAGCAGGAAATCAATCCGTCTGCAGAAAGTTTCTTCATCTGGGCATCCATTCCATCATAGTGATCATTGAACCACCAAGCTGTGCCAAGTTGAATCTTTCCCTTCATTCCACCCTGGAAGCAATTCTTCAAAGTGGCCAAGACGATATAATCTTTCTCATTCAGAGTGAAGAGAATGGTCTTTGGAAGCTCATCGGTCTCATCAAGGGCATTGAGAAGAGCAGAAAGCTTTTCTGCAAAATCCTTGTCCTCGACCGCATCATATCCAGTATCAGCACCGATTCTCTTGTAATTGCGAAGAGAATTATTTCTCAAAGCACCGATATGATATTCCTGAACCATATTGTATTTGTGATACATTCTGCCCAAATGGAGCATGACATATCCTTTGTAGATATCTTCTTCTTCAAAGGAGATGGCTTCGCCCTTCAGACCCTTGAGATAGACAGCATTGGCTTCTTCATAGCTGGCCTTCTTGAAGTGAAGGACATCAAGGGCATGATCAGAAGCTGTGCAGCCATGATCGACGAAGAATTTGAGTCTTTCATCGATAGCATCAAGGAAGGACTGTAAATCACCAAGTTTCTTTCCAGTGACCTGAGAAAGCTTCTCAACCCAAGGAATAAAGGTATCTCTTTCGACATTGATGGCCTTATCCGGTCTCCAGGCTGGATAGACCTTGGTCTTCAAAGTCGGATCCTTGGCCATGACTTCATGGTAGTGAAGATCATCGACAGGATCATCTGTCGTATAGACCGTGGCGACATTGTTGAGCTCCATCATCTTTCTGGCAGAAAGGGTCTTGAGTTTCTCATTGCAGGCATCATAAATCTTCTTGGCGTTCTTCGAACTGAGAGGTTCATGAATGCCAAAATAGGTCTTCAATTCCAAATGAGTCCACTCATAGATTGGATTTCCGATGAAATAAGGCATGCACTGAGCATACTTTTCGAACTTTTCCCAATCGGACTTGTTTCCGGTGATGTAGTCTTCATCGACACCCATCTCACGGAGAAGTCTCCATTTGTAGTGATCGCCATAGCCATCGGCGCCAAGCCAGGCTTCCGTGATAGACTTGAAATGATAGTCTTCAGCAATCTGCTGCGGGACAAGATGGCAATGGAAATCGAAAATCGGCATCTTCTTGGCATGTTCGTTGTACAGTTTCTTTGCCAAGTCGGAATCAAGAAGAAAATCGTCTCCTAAAAATTCTTTCATTTTGTTATCTCCTATAAGGTTACGCCTGTCTTGAACAAGGCAATCAATCCTCTATCGCTTCTTTCCGCCTTGGCTTTTTCTTCACCCGAGGCGACTTTGATGAGAAGGTCGATCAGCTGATCGCGGACGGCATAGATATCCTCATCCAACATTTTACCACCATCGAAATCAATCCAATCATTTTTGAAGGAAGAAACCTTATGCTGGGTGCCGACCTTGATGGTCGGAATGACGCAGCCGAATGGAGTTCCTCTTCCAGTGGTAAAGAACATGATGTTGCATCCGCTGGCTGCCAGATTGGTCGACGCAACCAAATCATTGCCTGGGCCATTGACGAGCGTCAGATTATCGGCCTTAATTTCTTCGCCGACATCCAAGACATCATCAATTTCCAAATCACCGCCCTTGAGGACACAGCCATTGGATTTTTCTTCCAACGTCGTGATTCCACCATCCTTGTTTCCCGGAGAGGGATTCTCGTAGCAGGGCTGATGGTTGGCAGCATAATAGCCTTTGAAGTTTTCAATGAGGGCAACAACCTTCTCGAATGTCTTTTCATCCTTGGCACGGTTCATCAGCATCTGTTCAGCACCGAACATTTCTGGGACTTCGGTCAATGCGACTTTTCCGCCGCTTGCACCGATGACATCGCTGACAAGTCCGACCAACGGATTAGCCGTCAATCCGGAGAAGCCATCGCTTCCACCGCACTTGAGACCCAAAGTGATCTTGCTGAGCGGAAGCTCGACGCGCTTGTCATCCTTCATGATGGAATAGATTTCCTCAGCCAAGGAAAGACCATAGCCAATTTCATCTTCGTGTTCCTGACAGAGGAAATATTTCACTCTCTTTTCATCGACCTTTCCAAGGACAGAGAGGAAATCCTGCATACGGTTGTTCTCACATCCTAAGCCAACAAGCAGGACGCCGCCGGCATTGGGATTGTGTGCAAGGCCAGCCAGCAATTTGGCTGTATTCTTCAGATCATCCCCCAACTGGGAACAGCCATAGGGATGGGAAAGAACTTTAACACGGCCCTTCATTTCTGGATGGGCAAGAACGAAAGCATCCTTGATATCTTCCAGAATATTGTTTATGCAGCCGACCGTCGGAATGAAATAGAAATCATTTCGAGTTCCGGCCTTTCCATTTTCACGAAGGAATCCTTTCCAAGTCTTTTCACTCGGTTTGGGAAGTTCCGGAAGATGGCGATCATAATGGTAGGTCGGCTCCCCTTCGGCAAGAGAGGTGTGAAGATTGTGGGAATGGATCCAAGTTCCTTTCTTGACATCCTCGTTCAAAACACCGATGACATTGCCATATTTGATGAGATGATGTCCCTTTTCCATGTCATGAAGGGCAATCTTATGGCCCATTTTGACGTCATCAAGAAGGGTGATGCCATCAACGACATCCCCTTTCTTGAAATCTTTCAAGGCAACGATGACATCATCCTTTGGATTGATCTTAATGAAATCGTTCATAGCTTACTTTTTTAAGAATGTCTTGATGGCATCCATGTGCGTAGCACTCGAAAGGATGACATTCATCCACTTTTCGACTTCATTCTCAAATCCAGGGACCAAAGTGAGGTCCTGTCCCCAGAATTCCTCATTCTTCATGATGGTTTCAACCAAGGCATGGACATCCTTGGAAGCATAATAGCTATCCCAGGTCTTTCTGAACCAAGCGATATTCTTGGCATCATCGGCCAACTTGATTTCTTCCTTCTTGCCATCCACGATGCGATAGCCATCATAGAACTTCATCAAGGAAGCGAAGGCAAAGCACATATGGGAAGGAACAAGTCCCTTCTTGAAATCATCCAAAATCGTCGGAAGATCTCTTTCCTTGAATTTGGAAATGGAGTTCAAAGCGATGGACATAAGCTGATGATGGACATAGGGATTAAGGAATCTCTGAAGAACATCATCGGCGAATTTCTGAGCATCCTTGGTGGTGACAGTCGGAACGATTTCTTCCTTCTGTTCAGAAAGGATGAACTGATTGATTTCCGGATTGAGAAGAGATTCTCTCACTTCGTTGAAGCCAGCAAGGTAGCTGACAGGAACCAAAGTGGTATGTGTACCATTCAGAATGCGGACCTTTCTCTGCTTGTATGGATGGACATCCGGAACATAGATGGCATGAAGTCCCACTTTATGAACCGGGAATTTTTCTTCAACATAGGCTTCTTCCTTCAAAACATAGAGGTGGAAATATTCACCCTTGACCATGTTGTTGTCAACATAGCCATACTGTTGGCAGAGTTCGCCAAACTCATCTCTTGGGAAACCAGGAACAATACGGTCAACCAAGGTGGAGGTGTAGTGGCAGGAATTGTTGATATAGTCAATAAAGTCATCGCTGAGATGCATTGCGGTGGCCAACTGGTTGAGGACAGCTTTCAGCTTATCGCCATTGTCATCGAGCAATTCGCAAGGAATCAAGGCAAGACCATATTCTTTGCCAAGAGTCTCATAACGATGCTTGAGCAATGCCAAAACCTTTCCTGGGTAGGAAGTCGGAGTCTGGACATCGATATTGATCTTGGTATCATTTTCATCAAAGGCAATACCCGCTTCAGTGGTATTGGAAACCAAGACTTCCAAGTCCTTAGACTCACCATATTTCAAGAATTTCTGATAATCAGCATAGGGATTGACAAAGTCATCCAAGACATCGATGATCTGATGTTCTTTGACTGCCTTTCCTTCTTCGTTGATTCCCTGAAGGATGAGAGTATAAAGACCATCCTGATCGGCAAGGTTCTGAACTCTTCCGTTTGGAAGTGGCTGAACAACAACGACATGACCTTCATATTTTCCGGAATCGTTCATCTTCTGAATCAACCAGTCGACGAAAGCACGAAGGAAGTTTCCTTCACCGAACTGCATAATTTTGATCGGAGCCGTCTTCTTTTCGTGATTCTTCTTCGACAGAATTTCAAGATTTTCCATAATTGTTTTTCCCCTTTATATTTTACTTATGGATACTAAAATATCATACCATCTATAATTTCGGCAGAGCAAGATATTCGCTGTAAGCCATCATGAAAGGGCCTACACCCTTGCTGTCATCAGCGACAATCGGTTCAGAGAGATAATATTCCACCGTTCCGTTTCTTCTTTCGTTATCCAATCCGGAAACTTTGCAGATGTTCTCAAGATGATTGTCCTTGAGGCAATTGCGAACAACGCCTTCGAAGATCTTGCATCCGTGCTCTCTTTCCTCATAAGGAAGCATACCCAGGCGAGATCCTTTCAAATAGCCATAGGCGAACATGAGAGAGCCCGAAGATTCAAGATAATTCCCCTTCAAATCCTTCAGGACAGGAAGATCATAGTACATATTTGTCGTCTCATCCTCATAATCTTTCAAAGAAGACAGAACATTCTTCAGTTGCTTCTTATAGAAAGGAGCATGAATCTTTCCAATGACAGAATCAGAGACAATCTGATAGACATCACAATCCGCCATGGCAAGCCAGCCAACGCTTCTGAGCCAAACATTCGGGCTTCTTCCCGTTTCCTTGTCAGCCCACTGCATGACCTTGTTTTCATCATAGCAATGATAATAGAATCCGTCCGTTGGATTGACATTGTATTTTTCGACGTTTTCGAACTGATTCTTCAAATCATCCATCATCTTGATAGAATGTTCATCTGCAGCATAAAGAGCATAGAATGGGTTTGCCATATAGAGGCCATCAAGCCATAATTGGGCAGGATAACGTTCCTTGTGGATGAAAGCCCCATTCTCTAATCTCTTCTGCACAGCAAACTGAGACTGGAGAAGAGCAATGGCCTTATCGTATTTTTCTTCATGATGAACCTTGTTGACATGATAAAGAGCATAACCTGCCTCCAAGTCATCCAAATTGCAGTTCTTCACATCGAAACCCTTCAAAGCACCATCTTCCTGAATGTGTGTATCAAAATATTTCACACAGAAATCAAGATAGAACGAATCCTTTTTGGCCTTATACATCTGCCAAGCGCCATTGAGAACAACGCCGTCCTCATAGCACCATGTTCCATTCTTGTAAGGCTTGTATTCTGTCAAGAAAGAACGGATAAATTCATCGACCTTCTTCAATTCATCTTCATTGAGTGTCATACTTTCCTCCTGGATTTTTTTCTTTTTCATAATCGAACGAATCTCAACAATCGCCACGACAATGGCAACAAGGCCAATGCTGATGTTGCTGACACCCATAGAGATGCCTGCAACCATGAATCCCGGGTTTTCATTTCCGACGCCTGGGAACTGAACACCCGCTTTCACTAAGGCATTGCAGATGGCAAAGGAAGGGATGCGGAAAGCAAAGACTCTTGCAATATTCATCACTGAAGCGACTTTCGTCTTTCCCAAGCCATAAAGAAGGCCCAAGACCGAGGAGTTGATGGCTAAAGTGATGATACCCATCTTTTCATAAAAGAACACCTGCGAAATATGATTAGCATACGTTTCGACATCGTCTGCACTTCTTGCAAAAAACATCGTAATCGGCTTATCGAAAATCGTCACAATCGCCACGCCGATGACAGCAATCGAGAGAGAATAGACCAAACCGACGAAAAATGTCTTGATGGCTCGATCCACCTGATTGGCACCAACATTCTGAGAGATGATGCTCGAAGACGAATCCTCAATAGATGAAAGAGGATTGGTGACCGATCCGCCCATATTATTGGAAACGCCTAAGGCACCGACGACATCCGAACCAAATTCATTGGCTAGGCCATTGATGACCACCTTCCCTAAAGAGAAGATGAATTTTCCAAGAAAGATTGGAAACGAGATGATGGAAACCTTCTTGAGCATCTTGAAATTGAGGGAGATTTCCTTGAAATCGAAACGGAAGATATAGTTGGTGAAAAAAAGGCGAGTGAGAATAAACAGAGTCAGACATCCATTGGCAATCAATGTCGCCAAGGAAACATACATCATTTCCTTCAGCTGAAGTGCATAGATGAATAAGACGTTCAGAAGAACCTTCACAACAACAACTCCGACATTCAGCAGGGTGATTGGCAAAGTCGACCCATGGGCTTTTTCGACACCCATGTAGACTGTGTTGATCATGACGACCGCACTCGAGCAGACCGATATCATGAAATAGGTCGACCCGATAGCAATGGATTCCTCTGCGATATTCATCAATCGCAGAATCGGCGCAGTCAAAGGCAAGACAATCGCAATCGTCAACGCTGCGATGATGAAGACGTAGAAGAAGACAGTCGAAGAAAGTTTTTTTGCCTTTTTATAATCGCCTTTCCCGATTTCTCGGGCAATCAGAATAGAACCACCGGCGCCCAAACCAGCGCCGATGGCAGATATCATATTGTTGACTTGGTTTAACGCCCCAACCGCATTCAAAGCACTTTTCGAAATGCCTGAACACATAATCGTATCGATGATGGAATAGGCATAGTTGAACAAAGAATAGAAGAATAATGGTAATGCGATAACAAAGACAACCTTCCACAAATTACCATGAAGAATAAAATCTCTTCGCTTCAATTCTTTCTTACTGATGGTAAACGTGGTTTTGCTCATTTCGATTCAAGCGTTCCTTGTACAGGTGCTTCTTCCGGTTGTTCAAGAGAGGCTTCCGGAGCCGTTTCCTTCACTTCTTCAGCTTTTTCAGAAACGGATTCGATTGGTTCATCATCAAATTCGATAGCATCTTCTGTATCCGAATCAAAGAAACGGAAATCGGTTTTCTTAATGTAATAGATCATTTCAGAGCCGATGTTGATTTCAACTTCCGGCTTGGCCTTGATGATGGCTTTTTCAGAACCGACATTGAGATAGACGTTCTGCAAGTCACCGAGCATTTCATAGACTTCGATGATACCATTCATCTTAAGATAATCATTTGCATCGACAACTTCGTCTTCCATAACTGCGTTTTCCGGACGATAGCCAAGGGTGATATTCTTTCCTTCAAGGAGAGCACGGGCTTTCGCAGAATAGGAAGAAAGATCGAAGTCATAATAGCCATCAAGAGACTTGAAGGTACCATCTTTGACTTTTCCCTTGATGAAGTTCATCGGCGGGTCACCAATGAATCCGGCGACGAAGAGATTCTTCGGGTGGAAATAGAGTTCTTCAGGAGTGCCGACCTGCTTGATGACACCGACATCCATACAGACGATTCTCGAAGCCATAGTCATTGCTTCAATCTGATCGTGTGTGACGTAGATGGTGGTTGCACCGGCATCACGATGGATTCTTGCCAATTCAGAACGCATGGAGACTCTCTGTCTGGCATCGAGGTTACTCAAAGGCTCATCCATAAGGAAGATTTTTGCATTGCGGATAATGGCTCTTCCCAAGGCAACTCTTTGTCTCTGACCGCCTGAGAGAGCTCTCGGAAGTCTTTCCAAGTAGGGTTCGAGGCCCAAAATCTTGGCTGTGCTTTCAACTCTCTTGCGGATGACATCTTCATCAAAGCCAGCTAAATCCAATGCGAATGCCATGTTCTCATAGACAGTCAACGTCGGATAAAGGGCATAGCTTTGGAAAACCATGGCGATACCACGATCCTTCGGTGGAAGATTGTTGACTTTCTTTCCATCAATGACGAAGTCGCCATGTGTGATGTCCTCAAGACCAGCGATCATTCTAAGCGTTGTGGATTTACCGCAACCGCTCGGGCCGACAAGAACGATGAACTCCTTGTCTTCGATTTTGAGGTTGAAATTCGTAATGGCTTGGTATCCATTTGGATAAACCTTGTAAATATTCTTTAATTCAAGTGGCATTTTCTATAGGCCTCCTTTTATTTGAAACAAGAAGCGACAAACGGAATCTTTTTCATTTCCGGAACGACAAGGGAACAAATCCATTTTGCTCCTTCGACCCTCATATGAGTCGTATCTTTCTTTCCTTCCGGACACGTTTCGAATTCGCCCGGCTTTAGGATCATATAATATTTCGAATTCTCTTCTTTCGAATGCTTTTGTAGATCATCATAGGTGAGATTTTCCAAATCGATCAGTGGATCATGGAGTTTCTCAGCCAATTCCTTCATCGCCGTCGGATATTCCTTGTGCGTATGAAGTAGGAGACCATTCTCATCATATTTCAATCTTGTGACGCTTGTTAAGAAGATCGAGCGAACGCCTTTCTTCTTCATTTCGCTTTCCATATAGGCAAGATTTTCGATATAGGTTCCATAAGGGGTCGTATATCTTTTTGGATCTTCGATTTTCTCATCGTTATGTCCAAAGGATATGAAGCAGACATCTCCGTCTTTGGCAGCATCAAGTGCTTCCTTGAATCTTCCCTCATCAAGGAAAGATTTCGTGCTTCTTCCATTGAGAGCAAAATCCAAAACCTTTGTTTCTTCTGGATCTGCCAGATAAGGGTCAAGCATCTGAGGCCAACCTTTCTGAGGATAGGTGTCCATCCCATTTGGTTGCATAAGGGAATCACCTAGGAAAATCAAATTCATCGATCCACCTCCTGAAGTCCGGATGTTTCTAAGAAACGATCCAGATCTTTTTCAGAAAACCTCGAGCAGTCCCCAAGGATTGTCTGTTCCAAAACACAGTTGGCCATGCCATATTTCATAGCCTGAGCCAAATCGTCTTCATCTTTAAGCAAGCCATGCAGATATCCAGCCACAAAGGCATCACCAGCACCGATGCGATCAAAGATTTCGAATTGATATTCTTTTCCGATGACTTTCTTGTCCTTTGTATAGGCAAAAGCCTGGAGTTTCTGCACACGGGAAGAGATAATTGTTCTCTTTCTAGTGAAAATATATTCAAAGCCAAATTCCTTGCAGGCATCTTCGAACAATTTATCCTGATTTTCCTCATCCGGATGGAAACCAAGAAGTTCTTTTATATCCCATGGGGAGGCGGAAACAATATCGGCGTATTTCGCAATGCAAGGATAAACCTTCTTTGCATCCTCAAGGGACATCAACTTCTTTCGATAATTGAAGTCGAAAGAGACTTTCATTCCCATTTCCTTTGCCTTTTTCATGGCAGCAATTGCCGTATTTCTAGCCTTTTCGGAAATGGACAAAGTGATTCCCGAGACATGGAAGATGTTTCCATTCTGCAAGAAGCCCTCAATATCGAAATCCTCCGGCTTCATCTGGGCTGCAGAAGACCATTTTCGATTATAAATGACAACGCTCGGTCTGCATCCTTCACCTTCCTCAACAATGCTTGTTCCTAATGGATGCTCGCCTCTCATCTGAATGAAGGAAGTATCCACGCCCTGAGTTTTCAGATAATCAATAGCACCTAAACCCAATTCATCATTGCTGACTCGGGTGATGTATCGGCCTTTATGTCCTAAATGACACAAGGAAATAATGACATTTGCTTCACTGCCACCATAGTTGGCGACATAGTTTCTTGCTTCACGGATCAAAGTTCCTCGTTCCGCAGTAAATCGAATCAGGAATTCACCCAATCCGATGACCGTCTTCGTATCATCTAACATAGGTTACCTCCCCTTTGGCAGGAACAAGAATCATTGTCCCATCGACCATTAAATAGACATCTTCTTCGCTTGGATTCACAAACTTCTCATTTCGATAATAAACCATGCCAGCCGCATGAACATAAGCATAGACTTCATGATTTGTCATGTAGGCAATATCGGAGTGTGCGGATAATTTCTTTCCGATTTCCTCCATCAGTTCAAAATTATGATCGATTGCAAACTCATAGGCATGGCCCCATATATAGAGCAAGGCCAATTCATCTTCTGCGACAAAGAATTTTTCAAGAATTTCCATCATCTTCGGATCGCGATGATGAATTGTGGGATGCCACAAGAGCCAATCATACGGAAGAGCAAAGGAATAAGTCGACCGCGTCGTTCTGTCATATTCGATGCCAAGTTTTTTTTGGGCCTTTATGCTATCCATATTGTATGTCCCATAGGGATAGGCGGCTCCAAGAACCGGTTTCTGAAAGACTCTTTCCAAGGCGACTTTGTTGGTCTTATATTCCTCAAGTTGCATCTCTTCATCAATGGTCTCAAGATGAGGATGATGATAAGTATGATTCGCAATTTCATGATTCTGATAGAGAGAGACATTCTCATCAAGAAGAAGATGAGAACAATCAATCTCTTTTCCATCTTTGTCCAGGCGAACTTTTCCTTCCCCGGATTGTCCATAATTCAGATTGAACGTTCCTTTGAGGGAATAGCGATTGAGAATTTCGATGAGTTTCACATCCTGGATAACGCCATCATCATATGAGAAGGTGACAGCTTTCTTTTTATATCCCGGATAAAGAAGTCTGTATTCCATTATCTTTATGAAAGAGAATCGTATTCAACAGAGGCAAAGGCTTGGTTGAAGGTATAGAAATAAAGGTCCATTTCAATGGAATTGATGCCATCTTTCGTGCATCCCTTGATTTCTTCCCATCCATTCTTTTCCGCTTCGTTCACTTGTTTCTGTTTTTCATTATTGATATTGCAGAGTTCCGGATTGTAAAACCATGTTCCGTCATCCAATTTCAGAGTGTAATGCGTGTCGAAGGCCGGATCTTCAATTTTTTCTTTGTAGTTTAAACCCTTTCCGACAAAGTAATCGCAAAGCGCCTTTGCAGAGTTCTTCCAAACTTCAATATTCTCGCTCTTGAGCTTCTTTCCGTTCGGGAAATACGGAGCGATTGTAGAATCGTCGTATTTGTCCTCACTGGTCTTTTTCATAATCTTGATGTTTCCATCAATGACCGCATTGTAGTAAGTTTTCACGTTATCACCCAACTTATAAGTCGAAGCATCCTTGACGGAAAGGTATCTCAAAAGGTCATTATCAGCAGATTCGGTATTGTCCGAAGCCGAATACTGAACATATTCATAATGACTGTAATATCTGTCATCCTCATCGCGGATATTTCCTGTCCAGATTGTGCCGTTGATTTCGATATATTTGGCAAAATACAAATTGCCAGTGTCACCTGTTTCCAGTTTGACATCTTTCACAGTCAGATAGTCGTCCTCTCCGACCTTGGACAAATCATCCGATTCGATTCTTGCCCAGACATTGGGAGTATAGGTCTCTTCAAGAGAGGCGGAAACGAATTTTCCGCTCTTCACGACAGAACGGGTCATGAAAACGGAATCACCATAATATTGGTTTTTCCATCCTGTATTAATACCATAGGCATCGACTTTCATTTCCTTTGCACAGCCCGTCATCGAAAGCGTGCTGATAGCAAGAAGAAACATGGATAATGTTTTTTTGTTATTTCTCATATTGAAGAATCCTTTCTCCCTTGTCTAGGCAAGAGAATTTCAAAAACAAATCAGATTACTTAGGCTGTTTGCCGATGTAGGCCAAGATGCCGCCATCGACATAGAGGATATGTCCATTGACGAAGTTCGACGCATCAGAAGCCAAGAAGACAGCCGGTCCCTGAAGATCTTCCGGAGTTCCCCATCTTGCAGCTGGTGTCTTTGCACGGATGAAGGCATCGAATGGATGCATGGAACCATCGGGCTGTTTTTCTCTCAAAGGAGCAGTCTGTGGAGTGGCGATATAGCCAGGGCCGATGCCGTTGCACTGAATGTTGGCTTCACCATATTCAGAGCAGATATTTCTGGTGAGCATCTTCAAACCACCCTTAGCAGCTGCATAGGCAGAGACAGTCTCTCTTCCAAGTTCAGACATCATGGAGCAGATATTGATAATCTTTCCATGGCCTTCCTTAATCATATAAGGAATGACAGCCTTGGAGACAATGAATGGAGCAACCAAGTCGACATCGACAACACCTCTGAAATCTTCAGACGACATCTCCGTCATCGGGATACGTTTGATGATACCCGCATTGTTGACCAAGATATCAAGGTGACCAAATTCCTTGATGATATCTTCGACCATGGCCTTAACCTGATCTTCCTTGGTGACATCACAAATATAGCCTTTTGCATCGATGCCAATTTCCTTGTAGGACTTGATACCGGCCTGAAGCTTTTCTTCATTGCGATCATTGAAGACAATCTTGGCGCCCATTTGAGCGTAAGCAGAAGCAATGGCAAAACCGATGCCATAGCTGGCACCTGTGACCAAAGCGACTTTTCCATCTAGACGGAATGCATTTGTATCCATATTTTTTCTCCTTTTTCGGGCATTGCCCTTCCACAAATTATAGACTTCTTGTATACAAGTTTAAAGCCCTTACATCTTATTTTGTGCCCGCAGCACAAAAATAGTTGGGTCACAAACTTTTCTAGCACCATTCTACTATATACCTATAATTAATTTGTCAAACTTTGTTCTTAGAGCACAAAGAAAATGACCAAGCAAAAATTTGCAATATCAATCATCAACAATCATAATAATAGAAAAAAGGAGGCCTTTCATCATGCCTGAAAATGTCTTGTTCACCACGGAAAGATTCAAGGAGATTGAGGACTACCTGAAAAAGCATCAGCGTGCAACCGTCGAAGAACTCTCGAAAATGCTCTATGTCTCAGAAGCGACCATTCGCAGAGACCTCAATGAAATGCAAAAACTTGGCATGGTCAAAAGAACCCATGGAGGAGCCCTTCTGACAAGCGAAGAGAATGAGCCGAATATTTTTGTGAGAATCGAGAAGAATGCCTCCGATAAAGAAAAGACTGCCACAATTGCCCTCAGCCGATTACCTGCCTTCAATACCATATTCATCGATAATTCTTCGACCTGTCTTGCTTTAGCTGAAAAAATGGATTTCCAATACAAGACAATCGTCACCAACGGGCTGCATCTGGCAATGAAATTTTTCAATAAGCCAAATGTGAAAATCATCTTTCTTGGCGGTGTTGTCCAATATGTGTCCTACTCCACAGATGGTTGTTTTGCCAATGACATGCTGAGCCGGTTCCGGTTCGATCTCAGCTTAGTCAGCTGCGCGTCCATTCAAATGGATGGAAGCTATGAACCGACATTGGAAACCATGGAACTCAAATCCAACGCACTGAAAAGAAGCAACCAGAAAATTCTTTTGGCTGACAAAAACAAATTCAGTTTTTCTCAGCCATACAGAACCTGTTCGCTTTCGGATTATGATGCAATCTATACAAACGCATGCGATCAAACAATCCTAGCCTACAAAGAAAACGGAATCAAAATCTCCAATCACTGAAAATGAAAGCACTTGCTTCGTTTCATAGAATTCACTTTCTATAATTTTACGTACTATTTTTTGCTTATTTTTGATTGTTTATGTCTATAACAAGGCGTTTCTATGCTTATTTATCTATTTTGTTTTCAAAACAAAAATAATCGAACGTCACATGAAAGAACATGATAGAATACAATCGTCATCGGAATGATAGCGTTTTCAAAAACAATTCGTAAGTCAATGCTCAAATGAAAAGCTCCCATTTCGCGACAATAGACTTTCAATCAAAGGGAGGAAAACGTCTATGAAAAAATCAAATCTGTGGCGCGGATTGACTGGCGTGTCTTTATCCTTGGTCGTCATGGCAAGCTTAGGCTATGGCATCGCAAACGGATTTAGAACGCAGGTCGACAACGCATTGGGTTCCCAGTCTTACAAGGTCGACAACAATTCCACAAAATACAAATCCAAGTACAAGACCGGAAAAGAAGTGATGAATGCGGCCAAAGAATTGGCCGTCCGCGAAGGAAGAGAAGGAACAGTCATCATGAAAAATGACAATCAGTCCTTCCCAATCGGAAAGAAAGTCGCGTTGTTTGGCAATGCCGCTTATTCTCCTTATTTCTCCGCAGCCGGAAACACAGATCAAGTTGATTTGGTCAGCGCACTCGAGTCGAGCAATGTCACACTTGATCCGACCATCAAAAGCATCTATACGAACTTGCTCGATGTCTATACGGAGGTCGAAGTCCCCAATCGATGGACAGGCAAAATGGAGAAAAAACGCACCTATAAATTCGCTCCAAACACCTCCGCAGGAGACTATGATGATACAGGATTCCAAGTCAAGGAAATCGACACCTCCTACTTCACCTTAGGAAAAGGAGAAGGGGGCCAGGCGGAAAGCAACTGGAAAGAAACAGTCAAAGCAAATCAGAACGAGACAGGAATTGTCGTCCTTATGAGGCCAGGCGGAGAGGGAACAACCTATTATCCTGGTGTCTCCAAGGATGCCAAAGGAAACAAGCTCGATCAGAATCCGCTTGCCATTTCTCCCGAAGAACTTGCCATCATCGATTTGGCCAAGGAAACCTGCAAAAAAGTCGTTGTTCTGCTCAACACCTCCTGCACAATCGAAGTTGGGCCATTATTGGAAGGCGAACACAAAGTCGATGGCATTGCCTATATCGGCATTCCAAACGACTACCAGTTCACTGGAATCGTGCAGGTTCTAACCGGAGAATACAATTCTACTGGTGCCTTAGCCGACACCTATGCCTATGATACTGCTGTCAACCCGGCCATGCAGAATTTCGGTGGCGGATACTTCACCGACTACCAAAGTCTTGCCACGAAAGCAGGACAGGATCCAAGATGGAATGTCGACATTTCCAATGATGTCACCGGCTCATTCGGTGGATCCGCCTCCTACAGCGGTGGATATTACATCGTCGAGGCCGAATCCATCTATACCGGATACATGTATTACGAAACGAGATACTATGATGTCATTCGCAAATACGGAAATGCTTCCGCAAATGTCGGCATCTCCTACCCTGGCGACAGCCAATGGACCTATGACCATGAAGTCTGTTATCCATTCGGATATGGTCAATCCTATCTTTCCTACACCGAAAAGCTCACCAATGTCACAGTCGACAAAAAGGTTGACGGAAACGTCGTCGCAACCATCGAAATCACAAATACAAGCGACAAGGACGGTGATTTCTTAGGTCAGCTCTATGTTCATACGCCTTATACAGATTATGATAAGGAAAATCTTGTCGAAAAATCAGCCATCAACTTCCTTTCTTCTGAAAAAGTCCATATCGAAAAAGGTGCTACAAAGCAGGTGACGTTGAGCGTCCCAACCAAATATCTTGCTTCCTATGACTATAAAAAAGCCAAGACCTATATCCTTGATGGAGGAAAATATTATTTCGCCACAGGCAATGGCTCCCATGAAGCTGTGAACAACGTCCTCAAGAAAGAAGGCTACTCTGTCGAAGGAGATGAAGGAAAGGTCTTTGTCTGGGATAACGGAACCGAATCCAACACCGATACAGTCACGTTCTCGAAATCCGCTTCCGGATCTGCCATCACCAACAAGGTCGATGACGCAGATATCAACTATTTCCTCGATGAGAAAGACAAGGTTACCTACCTGACAAGAAGCGCTTGGGATACGACCTATCCAAAGAACTATAACAAGAGTGAAAACGCATTTACCATCGCATCTTCGCCGAAAAAAGATGAATGGATAAAGAATCTGCAGAACAAGAACTATACCGTCAAGACAGATGACCCAGTAAAGAATTTCGATGGCATCGATCATGGCGTCAAATTTGCAGATGCATCCGGCGATGCCTTGACCGACATCAATTCCGATTTCTGGACAAAGCTTGTTGATGAGATTCCAGCCGAAGAAGCGCTTGGCGCCATTGCACATGGCGGAAACCAATCCGACACCTTGACCGGCGCAGAGAATCCAATCGTCGGACAGAACGATGGTCCAAACGGATTTAACTCAACGACTCTAGCCAAAAAAGACAGCAAGGAAGGCGACGCCTATTATGTCGATCCCGAATCTGAAGAAGGCAAATTCAAGGCCTGTATCAATTCACAGACCCTTCTTGGCTCTTGCTTCTCTCCGAAACTAGCTGAAGATTGGGGCGATTTACTCGGCAATACCGGATTATGGGTCAACAAATTCGAAATCTGGGGTGCCGCGCTGAATTATCATCGTACAGCCTACAACGGAAGAAATACGGAATATCCAAGTGAAGATCCGATGCTCTGCAATATCCTTGGCGGCGCCATCATCCGCGGTTCGAAGAAATATGGCATCATTGTCGGGCCAAAGCATATCGGCTTCAACGATCAGGAGCATGACCGTTCCGGTCTTCAGGTCTATATGACGGAACA
Organism: bacterium; assembly: GCA_963612025.1. GTDB lineage: Bacteria > Bacillota_I > Bacilli_A > RFN20 > CAG-288 > Enterosoma. The sequence continues at coordinate 75,873 of CAVDUB010000003.1, read as the reverse complement.
GAAAGTCCGTGAAACAGATCTCAGAGGCTTCCAGATGTCCATCGAAGATGAAGGTGCCTTAGGTATGATGGTCGCATTCAACAGATTGGGAGCGACCAACGTCTCACATAACATCGGCCTCATCAAAGGCATCTTCCGCAGCGAATGGAATTTCAATGGCCTTATCTCTACGGATATGATGAACAATGCCTACTACTTCAATCCAGAATCCGCAACCATGGCGACAATCACCATGATGGCTGATTTCGCCGCGAACGACAACCATCTAAATCAGGCCAAAGACAATTCCGGCACCGACAAGACATGGGGATATTTATCTCCCGAAGCCATCAAGAACGACAACGCTCTTGTCGAACAGGCCAGACAGAACTTAAAATATCAGTTGTTTGCCTTTGCCAATTCCGCTTTGATGAATGTCACCACCGTCCGTGTCACGCCTTGGTGGGAAGCAACCATCGTCACATGCATCGTCGTATTCAGTGTTCTTTCTTTGGCTGGCGGCGTCATGGTCGTCTTAAACGGTCTAAAAGGAGAATAGTATCATGTTGAAAAAATTTGGTATCGCAACCTATTTGGCTCTTGCCACTTTCATTCTCACAATCATTTCTTGGATTCTATATGGTGTCAGCGTCTCAGCTGCTGGATATTTTCATCAGGTTCCTGTGGCGTTCGTCGTCTTATTCACCATTTTTGCTCTCTTATGCCTTCTTCTTGCTATTGCCATCTCATTCATTCCAAAAAAAGGAGCGCTCGAAAAGATTCTTCCCATTGTTCAATCCATCCTTCTGATCGGCGCAAGCGTCTTCCTTATCTCAACAGCCTTGAACATCATCGGAAGCCGTGCCGAAGGTTTCGGCTACATCTTCTTCTCTGATGCCAACTTAGCCGGAGAAGTCAAGACAGCCGATAATCTTCATTCCGCTTCCTTGAGCATCACAACCTTCATCTTCTATTTAGTCACATGGCTTGTTTCTGTCATCACCCCTTTCTTCTCACTCACAAAAAAGCCAGAGCAAGTTTCTGAATAACCAAGAACCCCTTTTCAGTCTTCGCTGATTTCATCGTCAGCGAAGACTTTTCTGAATTCAATCAAAAGGAGCCTACATATGATTACAATCAAGAATTTCCAAATGGATGGACGACCAGGTCCTAGCCAGAGCGATAATCCCCATCCTCTCTTCACATTTTTCTATGAAGGAAAGGAGGAAGATTTTTCCCATGCCATTTTCCGATTGTCCAACGGCTATCAAAAAACACTCCAAAAAGAAGTGTTTCATCGATATGAGGGAGAAGAGCTGAAACCCAATACACAGTATCAGGCAACGCTTGTTGTGTATGACAAGGAAGGAAATACAGACAAACAGGATTTATTCTTCACCACCGGAAACCAAAAAGATTCATTTTCCGAAGGAAAATGGATAACCGATCCATCCTATACCTTCAGAGAAAAGAAAGTCTCACCCAAAGTAATGACCTTCAAAAAGGTATTCACCATTTCTCCCTCTTTGAAGGAAGCTCTTCTTTCAATCACAGCCATCGGTGTCTACCGGCTGGAAATCAACCACAAGAAGGTCTCCGATTCTTTTCTAAAGCCTGGCTTCACCTCTTATAAAAAGAATCTCCTCTATCAACGATATGACCTGAAAGATTATTTGAAAGAAGGTGAAAATGAAATTGTTGTCCACGTAGCTGGAGGATGGGCTGTTGGAAGTTTTGTCTTCACGAGAGTCAATCGAGTCTATGAAAAAAAGCAAAGTCTACTCCTCTCTCTTTCGCTTAAATATGAGAACGGAAAAGAGGAAAAGCTTTTCTCGGATGAATCCTTCCTTGTCTCCACAGAAGGTCCCTATCGTATGGCTGATCTATACGATGGAGAAACTTTTGATTGCCGAAGAGATACCTCAAATCTCGCTGACTACCACAAGGCAAGTACAATGTCTTTAAGTTTTTCGCCTCACCTCATATTAGATGATTCCTGCGACATAAAGGTCAAATGCACATTGAAGCCGACCTTCTTGAAGAAAATTGAAGACAAATATCTTTTCGACTTCCATCAGAATCTCTGTGGCATCATCCATCTGAATATCAAGAATGCCAAGAAAGGTCAAAAAATTCTCGTCCACCATGCTGAAGTCCTCAACAAAGAAGGCGATCTCGATCTCTCCTTATTGAGAAGCGCAAAAGCAACTCTGACTTACATCTGCAAGGAAGGCAATCAGGAATACACTCCCGAATTCACCTACATGGGTTTCCGCTATATCTCCATTTCCGGCATTGACTCTCTCGATCAGGTCGAAATCCTTGCCTATCACCTGACGAGTGAAATTCCAGAAATTGGATCTTTTTCATGCTCAAACGAGATGCTCAACCGTCTCAACGAGAATATCTTATGGTCCAGCCGAAACAACTTCATGGACATTCCAACAGATTGTCCACAAAGAGATGAAAGAATGGGATGGACAGGTGACATTTCCATCTTCAGCAATACCGCCTGCTATAATTTCCAAATGAGCCGTTTTTTAAAAAAATGGCTCCGCGATGTAAAATCCGAGCAGCTGAAGACAGGCGGAATTCCGACCACTGTTCCCATTCATGGCTACAAAATGCCGGCGACCATGCCAGAGATGGCCATTGATTTCTGGGGCGACTGCATCTTGACCGTCCCATATTCCATCTATGAAAACACCGGCGATAGGCAAGTTTTATCCGAATACTATTCTTGCATGAAGAAATACGTCAATGCCGAGAAATTCTGGGCGAATCTTCTTAGTGTCGGAAAACATCGCTACATCTGGCATACACCGAGTTTCCTTCACTTCGGTGATTGGGTCTCTCCCGATGTCGACAAAATGTCTGAATGGCAGAAACGTTCAAAATATACAGCGACAGCAAGCCTTTGCCGATGCAGCGCTCTTTTAAGCAAAATCGCATCCATTCTCGGCAAGAAAGAGGATGAAGCCGACTATAAGAAACTGTCTGAAAAAGTCAAAGAAGCCTATCGCACCATTCTGATGAAGAAGGGGAAACTAAAGAAGAAGGAATTCCAAACAGGATATGTTCTCCCCCTTGCCTTCGATATGCTCGAAAACGAAGATAAGAAAAACGCATTGGAAAATCTTGTCTCCCTCATCAAAAAGAACGACTATTGCATCATGACCGGATTCCCGGGGACACCCTATATCCTATTTGTCCTGATTGACAACGGATATGCAGACATTGCCTATAAGATGCTCTTGAATACCAAAGCCCCTTCTTGGTTATACAATGTCAAGGTCGGCGGAACGACCATCTGGGAAAAATTCGATGGCATGAATGAAGACGGCACGGTCCGTCCAAGCAAGGACGGCACAGGAAATATGATTTCCTTTGACCATTATGCCTCTGGGTCCGTCGGCGAATTCCTCTATACGAGAATCGCCGGTCTTCGCATCAGGGAACCGGGCTATAAATCATTCGAAGTCCGTCCAATCCTAGGCGGAGACCTGACCTTTGCAGAAACAAAAACAATCTCACCCTATGGAGAAATCTATGTCCGATGGGAAAAGAAAGAAACAGACTTTCAGATTGTCGTCCATGTTCCCTTGTTTACCACATGTCATCTTGTTCTTCCAGACGGAAGTGAAATGGAACTCAAACAAGGAAACCATACAAAAAGTTGTGTTCTTTCAAAATAAAATACAAATTGGTTGTTCGCATTTAACCAATTCGAAGCGACATCCTATATTGTCATCTTGGAAAAGACCGGTTCTTCCGGTTTTTTCTTTATTTTTTTGACATGAAAAAAAGCGATGATTCATCCGAGATTCAAGAAGAATCATACGGAGAATTCAATCGCTTTTTGAATGCATTTTATCGGAAGAGGAAATTGTCAAAACAAAAGAATTCAGTTTTCTTTTTTGACATCCAGAAATTCCCAACGAACTTGATTCTCAATTTTGAAGATATGAATCAATTCGACCATATTCTCATCTGAAATATTGTTCAGAATCGGACGATTGCCGATAAGGTTGTAAATCTGCGCCGATTTTTCGACCGTCTCAATCAGTCCGAAGGTCTCGTCCAAGTTCTTTCCAGCGCCATAGATGCCATGATTGGCCCAGAGAACTATACGGAAATCATTCATCTTTTTTGCTGTTGCAATACCGATTTCATCGGTTCCACAAAGCATCCAAGGAAGAACGCCAACGCCCTCTGGAAAAACGACAACGCATTCTGTCGACATTGTCCACAATGTATGTGAAAAACTTTTTTCATCGAGTGGATGCACATAAGTCATCGCCAGAATATTTGTCGGATGGCAATGCATGACAACCCGATTTTCCTTATCGACTTTCAGTCTTGCCATATGGCTCATCAAATGGGCGGGCAGTTCACTCGTGAATCTTCCGCCATCCTGATATCCCCAAAGCAATTCAACACTTTTTCCATCCGGGGCAATACGGAAAATGCCAAGACAATTTTCAGGATCGCTTTCGACGTTCTTGAAATATTTTCCGGTTCCTGTCACAAGGAAATATTTTCCAATCAAAGGAGTGAAATCAAGATCTGATTTGAGAATGCCTGCCATCGGTATGACTCGGATGACTTTCCCAAGGTCAAGATAGTCCTTCAATTCCTCTTCCTTGAGGAGATAAGAGATATTTCCTCCGTTTCTCTCATCCCAACCAAGGCGATACATATTGCTCGCTGTTTTGACAAATTCGACGAGAAATGGTGCTGTTAAAATATCTTTCATCTTTTATTTCCTCTTCGTTAAGATGTCTTTTTCATACTGCATAACATCTTCATAATAATCATCCGAGAGATTTTGTCTTCTCAGATATTCATCCCAGATAGCGCCAAAAGGCAACATCTTTGCTTTTTCCTGAAGAATCATCAATTTTGTGAAATTCGCTTCATCCTGCAATTTTGCCATTTCCTCATTTGGAAGAACAGCGGCATAAAGAAGTGCTTTCTCCATGCTTCTCTCTCCCGTAACCCAAGCTGAAATGCGATTGATGGAAGCATCAAAATAATCCAATCCGATCAACACCTTCTTTTCAGCATGATTGCGAATGATTTCCTTAGCGACTTCCTTCAGTTCATCATCAAATAAGACAACATGATCCGAATCCCATCGAACAGGACGAGAGACATGGAGTGCTATTTTATCATAAAAACAGAGCATAGATGGAATTTTATCCGAAACAACTTCTGTCGGATGATAATGCCCCATATCCATCAAGCAGGTGATGTTTCTCGTCGAAGCATAATTCTGATAGAATTCACTGTTTCCCACGGTCATCGATTCGACGCCAATGCCAAAGACCTTTGATTCAACCGTCGGAATCACATAATCATGATTCCAACCTTTTGAAGAGAGTATCTCATCGAGGGATTCAACCAATCTCTTTCTTGGAGAATATCGATCGGCTGGGACATCCTTGAACCCATCCGGAATCCAGATATTCATCATGCATGGCTTATTGAATGATTTTCCCAATTCCGAGGATATTTCCAGACATCTTTTTCCATGTTCAATCCAGAATCTTCTTGTCTTTTCGTCTAGGCTGGAAAGAGTGAGATTATCCTTGACCTTCGAAGAAGAAAAGAAAGTCGGATTGAAGTCGATGCCATCCAAACCTATCTGTTTTGCAAAATCAACCCATGGTTCGAAATATTTGTAGGTATATTGATCACGGTCCACTTTTCCGAGGTCATCCCCAAGTATCGCATAGGACGCATGAAGATTGAGTCTCTTTTTTCCCGGCATAAGAGAAAAGGCTTTTTTAATATCCGCCATCAATTCTTCCTTATTTCTTGCCCTTCCGAGATAATTCCCGGTCGTCTGAATTCCGCCTTCCAGCGTCAAATTTCCTTCCAAGCCCAAAACATCATCTCCCTGCCAGCAATGGACAGAGAGAGGAATTCCCATCACCTTGTTGATAGCCTCTTCCGTATCAACACCTATCTTTTCGAATTCTTCTTTGGCTAAGCGATAATTTTCCTCGATAGACATTTCATTTTCTCCTTTATTTTGCACAAATTTCCTGATAACGTCGATATTCATCATCGTAATATTTCGAATTCTTTGGAAAGAATGATTGGCATTCAAACGAATCCTTGATGATTCTTCTGCCTTCTGTTACGTTCCTGATTACACCGAGGGAGAGAAACTGAGCGAAGGCATTTCCAACAACCGTGGCTTCGCTTGCACCGGTTTCCACTTTTCGATTGACAGCATCGGCGAAAGCCTGATTCAGATACGTTGCCTTATTTCCACCGCCCACAACCAGAATGGATGTAAACTTCTCGCCCGTTAAATTTTCGAGATGATGAATGACATCCCGATAGGAAAGTGCCATGGATTTATAGATGAGACGAAACATTTCCCCCTCTGTCGAAGGCTTTTCCTGATTCGTCTTCTCAAGATAGGAATTCACCTTCCAAATCATATTTCCTGGTGTCTCAAACAATGGAGCATTCACATCGAGCACTGATGGAACATCTTTACTTTTAGAGACAAGATTGTAGATTTCATCTACCGTTATATTTTTACCATTCTTTTTAAAGTCATTTCGAATTTCATTGATTAAAAACATTCCCATTGTATTCTTAAGAAAACGAATGGTATTTCCATATCCGACCTCATTGGTAAAATTCGTTTTTCGACCTTCTTCATTAATCAACGTATGTTTCAGTTCTGTTCCGATCAAAGACCAGGTCCCAGACGAAAGATAGGCAAAATGATTCTCTCCGGAACAGCCCAAGACTGCGCTCGCCGTATCATGGCTACAGCATGCAATGACAGGAATATCGAGATCATAGATATCTCTTTTAAGTTTTCCATAGATTTCTCCAGGATAAATCATCTTTGGAAAGATTTCCCTTGGAACATGGATAAGTTCGAGCAGCGAAGCATCAAATCCATCCTGTCCCAGAGAATAAAGAGATGTTGTCGATGCATTTGTCTGTTCAATTCTCCTCTCGCCTGTGAGGAAATAGGCAATTAGGTCTGGAATCATCAAGAGACAATCCGCTTTTGCAATTTCCTCTTGATTTGCGGCAAGCTGGTAGATTGTATTGAAATGAAGGTTCTGAATGCCAACTTTCTGATAGATGTTTTCAAATCGCATTCTACGGAGCACCTTCTCTTGAGCTTCAAAAGAATGGACATCCCGATAGCAGATTGGATCAAAGAGCAATTTTCCGTCCTTTAAAAGTCCATAATCCACCGCCCATGTATCGATGGAAATCGACTTGCAATCCGGATGTGCTCCAAGCGCCTTCTTTAGGCCTGAGAGGACATTCCCTATCAGGAATTGAAAATCCCAACGAAGAATGCCTTTTTCATCGAGATACGTTCGATTCTCAAAACGATAATTTTCCTCGTAAGAGATTTTTCCTTCTTCGTAAGATACCGTCATCACTCTTCCGCTTGTCGCCCCAAGGTCAATCGAAATGACTTTCATTTTTCCCATCCTTTTCATTGGTTATATGATACCATGAAACCGGTTTAAAAATCGTTTTTGACAATTCGATTGATAAAAAAGCATAATACAAGCATATTTCGAACATAAGCAATCAAAAACAAACATTTTCATTTTCAACGATACTTTATGTCGTTTTTTCTTCTTTCATGCCTTATGATATTTTTATCAGAAGGAGGCGAAATATGCCCTATATCCAATTGAAGACAAACAAGAGCGTCACCAAAGAGGAGGAAATCATACTAAAAGATATTTTCGGAAAGAAAATTTCTCTGCTTCCTGGGAAGAGCGAAGCCTGGCTCATGGTCGAAATTGAAGATGAAAGAAAACTCTATTTCCAGGGAAGCGACGAGGCTTGTGCCATCTTGGAAGTCAAGGTCTATCACGAAGGAGGAAGAATCTCCTACGATTCCCTAACGGAAGCATTGACCAAGGAAGTCGCAAATATTTTGAAGATTAAGCCAGATCGTATCTACGTCGAATATGAAGAGACGCCCTCTTGGGGATGGAACGGAAGCAATTTCTAGAAAAAGAAAAAACATGACCAAAAAAGCAGTCCAAACGGACTGCTTTTTTTATGGAAAAGGGGGACTCTCAATATTCGACGACATCAATGTTGTCCAGAAGAAGTTTCTTCTGAGCTTCATCCTGAACAGCCTTGAGTCTCGCAGCAGAGCAGACAGAAATCCACTGCTGAACATAATTTGCATTCGTATAAGTCTTCTTGCAGAATTCCTTGAGATAGGTGTTGGCTGATTTTTCATCGCCATCTAACAAGAAGAGAAGATATGTCATGGCTGCATCGGCTGAGGCATTGCCTCTTGTCACATGAGCCCAATCGAGGATGTAATATTTTCCCGATTCATCGAAAATGATGTTCTGTGGATAGAAATCGCCATGGCAGAACTTGTAGTGGTTCGGCATTTTCTCAAGTTTGACATGAAGATCATATCGAGTTGAGGAAGACAATCCGGAATCCGAGATGTAGGCATTGAGTTTGTCCTTGAGTTTCGGAAGCATCAGGTTGGAGGAAAGACGGGAAAGAAGCTGAATATGGATTTTCACCAATTCGACGACATATTTCTTCTTGTTCTCCGGATCTTCCTTCATCATCTGGGCAAGGGTCTTTCCCTTGATTTCCTGGGAAGAAAAGGCCCAGTCATCGCCAACACGGAAGACTTCGTAGACTTCCGGAACGGAAATCTTGCTTTCGTAAGCATATTGCTGATACATTGCTTCCTTCATCGCAAAGGAACCATCATAGAATTTATGGTCGAAAACCTTTGTGATGACGCCATCTTTGACAAAAATCTTCTTATGGTTGTGTTCGACAACCAATTCGCCTAATTCTCTAGTAGCCATGGATCAGTTCTCCTTTGTAAGTGCTTTCTTATTCTTATTATACACCTCTTCGCCGTAAAAAGCTTTGAGATAGATTTCTTTTAATTCAGAAATCAAAGGATAGCGTGGGTTGGCACCCGTGCACTGGTCATTGAAAGCGGCCTCGCTCATTTCATCGAGATTCTCGAGGAATTTTGCCTCATCGACACCGGCTTCCTTGATTGTCAAAGGAAGTTCGATATCTTTCTTGAGTTCATCGATCTTTTCGATGAGTTTCTTAAACTTGATTTCGTCTGTCTTTCCTGTGATGCCGAGCATCTCCGCAATCTCACAATATCTTCTTAAGGTATGTGGATATTTATACTGTGGGAAGGTTCCCATCTTGGTCGGCTGCTCACCGGCATTATACTTCATGACTTCATCCAGCATCAACGAGACGCAGATGCCATGTGGAAGATGATGATAGGCACCAAGCTTATGTCCCATGGAATGATCGATTCCTAAGAAGGCATTGGCAAAGGCGATACCGGCGATTGTGGCGGCATGAGCCATATGTTCTCTGGCTTCCGGATCAGTCGCACCATTGTGATAGGCTCTCGGGAGATAGTTGAAGATTTCAAGAATGCCTTCTTTTGCCATCGCATCGCTGAATGGCGTCGCATACATCGAAGCATAGGCTTCCATGCAGTGGGTCAAAGCATCGATACCCGAAGCCTTCGTCAACCCCTTCGGAATGTTGAGCATCAAATCCGAATCGACGATGGCCATATTCGGCATCAATTCATAGTCTGTGATCGGATATTTCGTTCCATCCTTCTGATCAGTGATGATGGCAAAAGGAGTGACTTCCGAACCGGTACCGGCTGTGGTCGGGACGCAGACAAGCATGGCCTTTTCTCCGAGTTTCGGGAAGGAGATGACTCTCTTTCTGATATCCATGAAATCCATCGCCATATCTTCGAAGCTGACCTCGGGATGTTCATACATGACCCAGGCAATCTTTGCAGCATCCATCGGAGAACCGCCACCGAGAGCAATGATGACATCCGGCATGAAGAATTTGCAGACAGAAACGATTTCCTCTGCACAGGCAAGAGTCGGATCGGGTGCGACATTGGAATAGATTTCCGTCTGAATGCCCAATCTCTGAAGAGGAGCGACCACCTTATTTGCCATTCCCGAAGTGAATAGGAACTTATCGGTGACAATCAAGACTCTCTTCTTATCATAGACGTATTTCAATTCTTCCAAAGCCTTATTCAAGCATCCAGGCTTGAAGAAGATCTTGCTCGGAGTTCTGAACCAAAGCATATTTTCTCTCCTTATTGCCAATGTTTTTACGTTCAAAAGATTTTCGATGCCAACCTGTCCAGAAACAGAGTTTCCACCCCAGGAACCGCATCCCAGAGTCAAGGAAGGCTTGATTCTGAAGTTGTAGATATCGCCGATGCCGCCTAAAGAGGAAGGAGTATTGACCAAAAGACGGCAAGCCTGCATTTCATTCTTGAAGCGATCGATGAGGTCATGATGATTCAAGACATCGCAATAAAGATCCGCGGTATGTCCCCAGCCGGCCTTGAGAAGGACTTTGGCTTTGCTTAAGGCATCCGTGAAATCTTCAGCCTTGTACATGGCAAGAACCGGACAAAGCTTCTCATGGGCAAATTCTTCGCTCAGATCGACTTTTTCGACTTCGCCAATCAAAATCTTAGTCGATTCCGGAACTTCGAATCCAGCCATTTGAGCGACTTTGTAGGCACTTTGGCCAACAATCTTGGCATTGATGGCACCATGGATGATAATCGTCTTTCTGACCTTTTCAAGTTCTTCCTTGTTCAGGAAATGGCAGCCGCGGTAAATGAATTCTTCCTTGACGGCATCATAGATACCCTTCAAGGCAATGACCGAGTTTTCCGAGGCACAGATCATACCGTTATCGAAGGTCTTCGAATGGATGACCGAAGAAACAGCCATCTTGACATCGGCAGAATCATCGATGATGGTCGGGGCATTGCCAGGGCCGACACCGATTGCCGGTTTTCCAGAGGAATAGGCAGCAGTGACCATACCTGGGCCACCGGTTGCCAAAATGCAGTCGCAAGACTTCATCAACAAGCCAGAGGCTTCAATGGATGGCTTTTCAATCCAACCGATGATACCTTCAGGGGCTCCGGCTTTGACAGCAGCATCCAGAATGATCTGGGCGGCATGGATCGTGCATTTCGTCGCTCTTGGATGGGGTGAGAAGATGATGCCATTTCTTGTCTTGAGGGCAAGAAGGGACTTGAAGATGACCGTGGCGGTCGGGTTGGTCGTTGGGACAATGCCACCTAAGACACCCAAAGGCTCGGCAATCGTCTGATATCCGTTGTCTTCATCCGATTCGAGAACATCGCATGTTTTCGAATGACGATAGGCATTATAAATGTATTCGGCGGCAAAATGGTTCTTCATGACTTTGTCTTCCAAGACACCCATGCCGGTTTCTTCGACCGCTTCCTTGGCAAGCGGAATACGAGCCTTGTTGGCGGCAATGGCAGCAGCCTGGAAAATTCTATCGACTTGTTCCTGGGTATAGGTGGAATAAGCTTCCTGCGCTTTTCTGACCTTCTCCAATAATTTGTTGAATACTTCGCTGGTTTGCAGTTCTAATTGTTCATCCATTGTGCAATACCTCCTATTTTCACTGACAAGATTATAATCAAAACGTGCATTCGTATACAATACTTTTATATGCAAAATGAGCAAAATTAGGATAAATTGAAGCGTGAATGCGTATTCATCAAGAAAAATATTCAATTATGTGCAAAAAGTGCGCACGGACTATTTTTCCTTAATCTGAAAAGAGAGAATCCGAGCCGAGCCACCTTCATTTCCTCTGGCATAGAATCCAATTCGAGAAGAAACCCACCTGCCTTTGATTGCTTGGTGAATCTGGTCTGATTTTCTTTTTCCATAACCGAAGCGATAGAAAAGATCGTGTTGATTTTTCTTTCTTCCCTCGAGATACAGAATGATGCTTTTTTGGTTCATCGGCAAAGAGGAAATTGTTTTTTCAGCATGAGAAAATCCACCGGTTCGTTCCTCAAGATAATTTCTTCCCTTGCGACGAACCACACAAAGATACGAATATTCCTCCCCCATCAGGAAAAGGCCAACTTCATCGAGTTCTTTTTCAAGATTCAGTTCGAATTCGACCCGGACATCGAAATTCAGATACGGTATCTTTTCTGAATAGGTGTTCTCCTGGAGATGCAGTTCCTTGATGGAATTCACACAATGGAGAATCAGTCCATGGTCTGTCAATGTCGACCACCCTTCCTTCTTGTTGGCTGGTGTTTGGAAGCAGGGATTGATTTCATTATTGAAGAAGCAGTCATGATCGATGAAATCATCTTTTTTCTCTTTCAGAAACATTTCATGGGATGAAACCGGCTGACCGGAAAGAAGGGGATCATTCACCTCTCCGCAAAGAGGCCAGTCATCATGCCATAAAACAGGTTCAAGATGAAGGACTCTTCCATATGGTCCCATATCCTGGAAATGATAGAACGCCCATTTATCCTTTTCATATTCGACCAAGGCTCCCTGATGGGGTCCGTTGATCGAGGAATCCTTCTGCATCAGGACAATCTTCGATTCATATGGTCCATGAATATTCTTGCTGCGCAGTGCAACCTGCCATCCGCTCGTGACTGAGCCAGCCGGTGCCATAATATAGATATAACCATTCCTCTGGTTGAATTTCGGTCCTTCAATCAACGGGTTCTGATTCTGTCCATCATAGATAATCTCATAGTTTTCTGAAACACATCTGCTCAGATCCTCCCTCATTTCGTAAAGGCCGATCTTCGAATTGAACCCCATGCGGCTTTTGGCAAAAGCCACCGCAACATAGCATTTCTGATCGATCCAGATTGGGCAGGGGTCTTCCAATCCTTTTTGAGGAATGACAAGGCGAAGTTTGGACCACTTTCCATAGATATCCTTCGTATGGGTCTCATAGATGCCATCATCCGGCATTGGAATAAGACAATAGAAGGTCTTGTCATGATATCGTAAAGAAGGAGCCCAGCTTCCTCCTCCATGGATGACTTTGTCATATCTTTCATCTAAGGAGTCATAGACATAATTAATCAGACGGAAATGAACCATATCCTTTGACTGCAGTATAGGAATGCCCGGCATATAATTGAAGGACGAGGCGACAAGGAAAAAGTCATCTCCGACCTTGATGACATCGGGGTCTGAGAAGTCTTCCTGAAGAATCGGATTTTTGTATTCCATAGATTATTCTCCTATTTCTCTTGATTATAGCACCGCTGTCTGAGGACTTCATCAAGGACAAAACAGAAGTCCGAGAATCACTTTGACAAATTTTTCTTGATAAAAAAATGGAAACATGATATAGTCAATAAGCACGTTTTTTAAGAATTTGTTTTATTGTGCTTTAATTGGGAGGATACTTAATATGTCTAGAACATGCCCTATCACTGGAAAGAAGCCGATGTCTGGCAAGAATGTTTCTCATTCTATGAGACATACCTGCAGACGTTGGAACGTCAACCTTCAGACAACCACCATCGTTGTCGATGGCAAAAAACAGAGAATCAGAGTCTCTGCCGCTGGCTTACGTACTTTAAGAAAGAACGCCAAAGCTGCTGCCAAGCCGGTTGAAGCAACTCCAGCTGTCGAAGAAGCCAAGTAATCTTCCATACATCGAGGAGGATGGGCAATTCTTCTCGGATAATGTACGACAAATTGACGAACCCTCGCGGTTCGTTTTTTTGTATTCCCATCACACAAACAAAAAACGATCCCTTTCTATGCCCTATCACAGGGCACAAATCAGGGGATCGTATTTTTATTTGAACTATTTTGTAGCCAGAGCGGCCGTCAAGAAGAGAAGGAAGGAGACAGCATTCATCGAGATGAGATAAACCCATTCATAGAATGCAAATGCGTTGATTTTAGGCTTCACGTAATAGGTCTTTCCGTTCTCCTCCGTTTTTTCCATCTTATACCAATCCATCAGCTTCGGATTGATCAGAATAAGAAGAAGGATACCCCCAACAACGCCCAAAAGAACTTGAATGAAAGGGATTGTTCTCTCTGGATAGAGAAGAGCACCTGGAATCACAGTCGAGAAAGAGAAAAGAAGACAGGTCAGCGGGAAAAGAAAGAAGCTGACAGCAGAAGAGATGATATGAATCCTGTAGTGTTCCAAGGAAAGAAGATTGCCCACTGTCAAGGCAAGAAGAGAAAGAGGCATCAAGACAGAGAGAATATAACTGAATCCCGTCGAAAAATAGATGAAGAAGAAACTCATGCCAGTCATGTTCGTCAACGTCGATATCGCCAAAAACGAATAGAGCAGAACACGGACCTTCATCGACGCAGCCATGTAGTAGTTATAGGGAAAGGAATTCCGAAAGTGATTCCGATTCAATGAATCCAAAAGCTGATTCTGATAAATCAGAAGAGCCATATAGGCAAGGAAGAAACCGAATCCGATGATGAGAAGAGCTGCGGCAATATTTAGATTCATACCATCATTTTAGCGTATTGCCTTTTGGCTGTGAAGTGCTTTCAAGGCAATTTTCTTCTCAGTCGAACGGAAATAATAGGAGCCCGCCACCAAAAAGTCGACACCCGCCTCAACACAAAGAGGGCCCGTCGTCTCGTTGATGCCGCCATCCACGCCGATTTGATAAGACAAGGAGAATGTCTTTCGATATTCATCCAACAAGGCAATTTTCGTTTCGCTTCCGGGGATGAATTTCTGTCCTCCCTTTCCTGGCACGACCGACATAACCAAGACATAGTCGAAGAGGCTGAGCAGTGCCTTGATTTCATCGACTTTCGTCTCTGGAGAAAAAGCCAATCCGATTTTTAGGGACGGATACATTTCCCTAACCTGCTTGATCTTTGGAATATCACCCAAAGTGAGTGTCTCAAAATGGAAACAGATTTCCTTTGCGCCAAGACGGGCAAACTGGATCATCTGCCGGATCGGATTGAGAGTCATCAGATGAACGTCAAAAGTGACAAGGCTTCCATAGGCATCCTCGACCTTCTTGAAAATCGGTTCACCAAAAGAGATATCGTCCACAAAGCTTCCATCCATGACATCATAATGGATATGCGTGATTCCCAAAGAAAGGCATTCCTCAATATCTTTCCCAAGATGGCAGAAATCGGCACTCAACAATGACGGACGCACTAAATTTTCTTTTTCCATAAATCGTTTACCTTTACTTCCTCCATGATGCGGAGGTAATTTTCGTATGAATCTGAGGAAAGCTCGCCTTCCTTTATCGCCTTTATGACTTCACAGCCTTTCGAGGAAGGAAGATGGAGACAATCCTTGAAAAAACAGGAATTCAGGTATTTCCCATAGCCCGGAAAACAATGTGCAAAATCAAGGCTCTTGACATCCCTCAATTCAAGTTCGGAGAATCCGGGCGTATCGAAAAGGAACCCATCCCCAAAAGGAAGCAGGATGATTTCCTTTGTCGTATGTCGTCCTCTTCCGCTTGTGACATATAAGGCATCCACTTTTCTCTGGAAGTCGGGGCAGAGCGAATTGATCAGAGAAGACTTTCCAACACCTGTCTGTCCGACAAAGGCAATGCTTTTTCCTTTTATTTTCTCTTTGAGAAGAGAAAAATCATAGGCCTTCTCATCATGGGCATTGACGAAAAAGACGTCGTAGGATAGTTTCTTATAGAATTCAATCCTCTTCTTCATCTCATTCATTTCTTTTTTCGATAAAAGGTCTGTTTTTGTCAGAATGATGCCAGCATGGATATGATGATAATGAAGAAAAGAGAGGAATTTATCCAAAAGATAAGAGGAAAAGTCCGGTTCCTTCAAAGAGACGAGGACAAAGGCAAGATCGCAATTGGAAAGCCGAGGACGCTCGAGATAATTCTCTCGCGGAAGAATTTCTCGAATCATGCCCTGATCATCGATTTTCACAAAATCGCCGATGACGATCTTATCTCCATGATACGTAATTTTCTTCCGGTTTGGATGAACCGAAATCGATTGATCATCAATCGAAAAGAGCTGATATCCAAGCGATGTGGAATTGAGTACGCGAAAGATATTATCGGCCACTTTTGTCACGTTCCTTCCTGGATTGTCTCGTCGCTCGCAGAAGTTCTTTTCTCTGCTTCTTTTCTTCTTTTCTTTGGATTGCCGAGGGTGAATGCGGATGGAAGAAATCATAGAAGCGGGAGGTCGTCTTCTTTTCGAGCATCGACGGATTCTTCAAGATTTTCTCAATATCCTTTCTCATCATTTCTGCTGAGACATAGCGATCATTCGGATTTCTTAAACAGGCCTTGTAGATAATGTTTTCAATGCATTCGGGCGTCTTCGGATTGTATTTCTTGATGGACGGAAAATCATTCTTGATTTTCATCATCATAAGGGTATAGTTGTTATCCGAATAGAAAGGAAGAGTTCCTGTGATCAACTCGAAAAAGGTGATGCCCATGGAATAGACATCGCTTCGGACTGTCGCCGGGTTTCCCTGGGCCACTTCCGGAGATATATATAAAATCGTTCCGACAACCAAATCCTGTCTTGTGACATGGCTGGAATTCTGGAATGTCGCAATGCCAAAATCGGCCAATTTGATGATGCCATCGCTATTTAGGAAAATATTCTGCGGCTTGATATCCCGATGGATAACGCCATGATTATGGGCATAGAGAACCGCCGAGCAGAGCTGATACATGATATCGCAGGCTTCCATGAAAGAGAACTTTCCCCTGACATCCAAAACCTGTCTCAGGTTCTGTCCATCTATATATTCATTTACGATATAGGGAAGTCCCTGATAGGATCCGACATTGAGCACCTTGACGATATTCTGATGGGAAAGACTGGCAGCCGATCTCGCTTCCCTTTCGAAACGGGAAAGATTGATCTGGTTGGCGGCTGTCTCCGAGCGCATCATTTTGATAGCCACATCCCGATCGGAAATCAGATCATGGGCACGGTAAACAATCGCCATGCCCCCTGTGCCGGCTGTCTCCATGATTTTGTATCGATCATCGATGATTTCATTATCTCTTGTAAATTCGTCCATATTTTCAGTTATCGTAAATTGCAACAGCTATATTGTCATTTCCACCTTTATCCAAAGCTTTCTTTATCAGTTCGCGTGCCTTGTCTATCGCAGGAATTTCTTTGTTCATCGTCGATTGAATATCTTCATCATTGACCATGTTATATAAGCCATCCGAACAAAGAAGGATGCTCTTATAGGTCTCATTCTCAAAAAGGAATTCTTCGCAGTCCGTCAGATCCGGATTGATGCCAACGGCATTGATCAATAGGTTTTTCTGTGGATGGGTTGCCATTTCCGATTTGGTGATTTTTCCATTTTCGAAAAGAAACTGAACGTAGGTCTGGTCACGGGTAACCTGCTTAAGGATTCCATCCAAGCCGAGAAGATAGCATCTTGAATCACCGACTGAAAAGATACGGGTTTCCTTTTCATCGATGAGAGCAGAAACAAGAGTCGTTCCCATCTCACGATATTCATCGCCAGACAAAGACATCTTGTAGATTTCCTGATTGGCTTTCTTCATCTGTTTCTTATAAAATTTCTTGCCTCGACGGGCATTGAAGACATGATGTTCGGAATTGAATCGGATGGAAAGGGTATCGACGACAATCTTGGATGCGACTTCACCCTTTCGATGTCCGCCCATGCCATCAGCCACAACCAAAAGCGTGCCATATTGGTTTTTGACCGCATAGGCCGCATCTTCATTGTTTTTTCTGCGAAGTCCGATATCACTCAGTGCCGCTAATTTTTCATTCGTTTCCATTTTTGTGTTTTGCCCTCAACTGACCGCATGCTGCATCGATGTCACTGCCGAATTCCTTTCGGATTGTAGACTTGATATGCTTCTGAAGGAGGAAATTATGGAAAAGTTCCACATTCTCATCCGTCGAACGCTCAAATCCGTTTTCCATGACTGGATTATAGGGAATCAGGTTCACATACCCGAAAGTCGGTGCAATCAGCTTCGACAATTCTCGGGCACACTCTATTGTATCATTGACACCCTTGATAAGGATATATTCAAATGTGACTCTTCGTCCTGATGAATCCTTGGAATACTGCAAAATCGCTGGAATGAGCACTTCAAGAGGATAAGCCTGGTTGATGGGCATGAGGCGGTTTCGGATTTCATTGTTCGGCGCATGGAGAGAAATGGCAAGATTGATCTGCAGCCCTTCCTTGCCGAATTTGAGGATTCCGGGAACAACACCGCATGTGGAGACCGTAATGTGTCTTGCACCGATATCGAGGCCAAACTGACTATTGATGATGCGGATAAAGGATAAGACGTTATCATAATTGTCGAATGGTTCGCCGGTTCCCATGACGACCACATGGGTGACATGGGATCCATCCTCTTTCTTTCTGAGAAGTTCGTCAAAAAAGAGGACCTGTCCGAGCATTTCGTCTGGCGTGAGGTTTCTCTTCTTCTTAAGAAGACCCGAGGCACAGAAGGCACAGGACATATTGCAGCCGACCTGAGAAGAGACACACACGCTATAACCATAGACATAATGCATCAGGACGCCTTCAACCTCTTCGCCATCGCGGAGCTTGAAGAGGCATTTGACTGTTCCGTCTGCGCTTTCCTGCTTAAGAGAAAGACACGGCAAGGAAAAATCGAAATTTGCCTTCAGTTTTTCTCTGAAATCCTTGCTGACATCGCTCATTTCATCAAAAGAATGCACTCTTTTCTGATAAAGCCAGGAATAAATCTGTTTGCTTCGATAGGAGGACTGGTTCATCGCCTGCATCAGTTTCGTCAGGTCTTCCAGGGAATAGGAATATATGCTAGTCATGTTGCTTTTCCTTTCTTCTCAAAACACAATAGAATCCGCCGTCCGCATCCATCTGTCCAGGGAATAGGATTTCCTTCTTGATCAGCATGAAGTCCTTTCTCTTCTCAAGGAAACGATTGACAACATCGTAGGTTTCCTGCTTGACAAGGGAATGGTTGATGAAAAGAAGAGTGCCGCCTTCCTTGACGAATAGGGCGTTTTCAAGAAGATCGGAAACCTGTCTTTTCTCTGACTTAAGGAAAGCATCTTCTTTCAATGAAGGGAGAATCGATGGATCTCTTCTTGAAAGAGCAATCCTTGTATCCTTTCCAAGGCAGACCACCAAATCAAAATGTTCAATCTGGACATAGGTCTTCAAAAGAGAGAGATTCGATTCAATCGCCTTGGATTTCTTCAACTGGAAATGACGGATACAATCCATTCCAGCCCGATAAGAGGTTGGATGATCATAGGCAATCGTCAGTTCTCCCTGATAGTATTCCTCGACCTGGAAACCAATCGGAAGGAAAGAAAATCCATCATCAAATCCCGTGAAAAGAACCTTTGGTGTCAAAGAAGGAAGGGAAATTCTTGAGAAGGCCAACAACTGAAGAAAATCCACCGGATAGAGATTCAGTTTCTTGGCATCCTTCAAAGGAAGCGGAGATTCCGTCTTGAAAAGAACCTTTCGATTTTCCAGAATGACGGACTGGAATTTCTCATTCGTAAGAATCTCTTCCTGTTTTCCTTTGTCGGATAGGGCAAAGAAATAGGTCGGCTTTCTTTTCAGATTGGAAAGAATATCTAGGCTTCTCTGAGGCGTAAAATCCAGGGTCAGTTTCTTTAATAGAAATTCCGGGGCTTCCAAGAGAAGCGAATTATATAAATAGGGTGCCTTTTTGACTTCCTCCGAGAAGACATAAGGTTTTTGGCTCGCCTCAAGAAGCGTCAAGACATTCTTTTCACAGTCGCCCAAAAGACGCATCTTCTTAAAAGCATCCAAATAAGAAGCCCTGATCTCATCTCTGCTCTTGGATGGATGATATCTCAATTCATATAAGGCAATCAAAAGAAGGATATGTTCCTGGCTCTCTTTTGAATCATTGAAAAGGTCCAGGCATTCAAAAGAAAGGCGGAAATAATGGCGCAAGACACCTTGGACATTTTCCTGCATTTTTCTTTTCCCAATCTGGGAAAGTTTTTCTTCCATATTCGTTTTGAAGATTGCCTGATGGTAATTCTTGTTCTCAAGGAGAATCAAAGTCAGGGCATTCAGTTCAGGGACATAATCAGACATATTCAGACCTCTTTATTCATCTTTCATTATATACGAAACTCAACAATTTTAAAACGAAAGAGAAGCCTAAAAGGCCTTATAAAGCCGATCACAGGCTTTCGAAAGGGATAAATTGAGGTTGTTGGCCTTTTCGATATATTCCTTGAGTTCGCGGATAATCGACTCATAGACAGCAACATCCTCCATAGCCAGGCGGTTGGAATTCTCGATATAGAAGAAAGAAATCAGATATTCTCTCTTGTTGAGGACAAACCGAAGATCATCAGAATCCTTTTTGCTGAGTCCCGGATGAATTTCGAAGAACTTCAGCAATGAGCCAAGTCCCATTCCCTTATTCTGAAGAATATAGGCATTGGCAATTGCCTCGGCAGCTTCTATCTGACTCATTCCGCCAGAAAGATAGGCATTTTCCTTATTCTTGGCCGCCGTCAGGGAAATGACACGATAAGCATTCCGAAGGACAAACTGGCTGACTTGGATGAAGTTTCCTGTCAGATAGGTAATGGACTCTAAATATGTCATAGTCATTGACTCCTTTGTGATGTTATCAAAAAAACCCATACGAGATGGGTTCTTTGATCAAAAGTTGATAGAGGCTAAAACTACTCAGCCTTTTCTTTGACGTCCATGACCTTCTTGCCGTTATAATAACCGCAACTCGGGCAGACGTGATGAGGCTTGATTACAGCTCCGCAATTTGGGCAAGTCACAGTGTTAACAGCCTTTAAAGCGGTATTCTGTCTGACCATTCCCTGTTTCGCGTGGCCTCTTCTTCTGGTTGGAACTGCCATATGTCTTATCCTCCAATTTCAAACTATGCTAAAACGCAAGGTTTATTATAAGACCTGACTGCAATAAAGTAAACATTTTTTTACTTCATGCAGCAATGAATTGTTTATTTCCACGTGATGGATGCATATAAGGCAAGATATTCCTTGGCCGATTTCGCCCAAGAATAGTCGCCTTTCATGCCGACTTCCTGCATCTTGTGAATGCGATTTTCGTGATAGGCTTTGCAGGCACGATAATAGGCATTCAGGCAGCCGAAGTAGTCATCATTATAGAAAGTATAGCCGTTGGCAATGTCTCCTTTCGTCTCATCGAAGACGGTATCATTGAGTCCGCCGACATTGCTGACAATCGGAAGCGTGCCGTAACGCATGGAAATCATCTGGCTTGTTCCGCATGGTTCGAAATACGAAGGCATAAGGAAGAAGTCGCTGGCTGCATAAAGAAGGTGGGCCAGGATTTCATCATATCTCTTGACGAAATAGACATTCTTATACTGCAAGGCGCTCGCCAAGAACTGATTTTCCATTTCGCCGGTGCCAATGACAATCAGTTTCGCATTCATTTCCTCAAGATGAGGCATGATAGAAAGGATTCTTTCGACACCTTTTTGGGCAGAAAGACGTGTAATAGCCGAGAAGAGCGGTCCTGAGAAATCAACATCCATGCCCAATTTCTCAAAGATAGCTCGCTTGTTGGCTTTCTTGCCCTCGACAACATCTTCCAAAGAATAGTTCTTTGCGAGATATTTGTCCGTCTTTGGATTCCAAATGTCGATATCAAGCCCATTCACGATGCCCGAAAAATCATTGTGGCGGCACCAATCGATAATAGCGCCCATTCCGCCAAAACCCTTGTGGTCGCTGATGAGTTCTCTTGCATGGGTCTTGGAAACGGTATTGATTTTATCGGCGGACATGATGCCCGACTTTAAGAAGTTGAACGAATCACCCAAACGGACAAATCCCGAATCATAATAGCCAACCGAAAGATTGAAATACAATGAGAGATCATCCCTTTTTGCCCATCCCTGATAAGCTGGATTATGAATCGTCAAAACAGTCTTGATGGATTTCGGATTGTATTTGAGAAGCAGAGGCAGAATGGCTGCCTGCCAGTCATTGCAATGGACGACGTCATAGTCGTTGTGCCGCGTGATGAATGTGTTGACGGCCATCACAAAGCATGCAAAACGCTCGTTGTCATCGCCATAGCCATACATCTGATCGCGATCAAAACGGTCCATGGCACAGAAATAGAATGTGATTCCATCTCTCTTCAAGGAAAAGACGCCACAGCCCTGGGTTCTCCAGCTCATCTTGAAATCGAACTGATCATAGAATCCTTCCATGATTTCGGGATATTTCGAACGCATCGGAAGATAAAGCGGCATGATGACAGAAACATCCTGTCCAAGTTTGGCTAAAGCCTTGCCATAGGAATAGATGAAATCTCCCAACCCTCCGCTTTTCGCATAGGGAAGAGATTCCGGTGTGACCAAAAGAATCTTCATATTTATACAATGTCTCCTCTGGCGATATAGATCGGATCATCCTTCGTTCCAACAATTTCGGAGACGTGAAGTATCTGGGCATCACGGTCGATGACGGCATTTTCAATATGTGTGCCATCAGAGATGACAACATCGTTTCCGATGATGGAATTGATAATCTTGCAATCTTTTCCGACCTTCACATGACGGCCGAGAATCGAGTTGGTGACTTCACCCTCGATGACACTGCCGTTGGCAAGATAGGAATTCGTGACGGCGGATCCGACACGATACTGAACTGGAGGCGTATCATAGGTACTGGTATGGATTGGCCATCCTTCCATAAATAGGGAATCAAAGACCTTGCGATCGAGGAGTTCCAAGGAATATTCAAGATAATGCGGCAATGAATCGAAATCACGGACATAGCCGTCAAATTTCACCGCACGGATCATGACCGTCGGTGCAAGATATTTCAGACAATCTGAAAGATTGAAGAAGACAGAGGTGGATCTTGCATATTCGACAAGGGATTCAAGCATTGGATAATCCAAAATCATGCAGCCAAGGGAGATATCTCCGCTATCCTCATCGCCAATATTGGCTTCCATGCGGTTGACTTTTCCTCTCTGGGAAATGCCTAATTTGCTCGCACCGATGAAATTGTTCTTCAAGCCTTTGTCGACATGGGTATAGAGAAGCGAAATGCGATCTCCAGACGCGATGTGGTCATCAACCAATTTCTTGAAATCGGCTTCATAAACGAAGTTCGGCATGGAAATGACGACATAGTCCGGATGACATTCGCGGAAAAAGACTTTGTTTTCGATAATATCTGCAATATCGGTGTTGTATGCCGGGTTGGAGACCATCGGTTCATCATAAAGGACAACCAAGGAACCACGCTTCGTATTGGTAATCCAGGATCTTCCGTTTCCAACATGCTTAGATAAAGAACGGATATGATTCTGGCAGAGAATGCCGATATTGAGAATTCCGGAATTGAGGAAATTGCTCAAATGGAAATCCATGAAAGAGAATCTTCCCAGGATGGATGTGGACGCAATCGGTCTATGCTGCGTCAATGGACCAAAAGATGGGTTTTGGAAACAATCGATGAGACCTGCAACAGTGTATGCCATAAATTTATTCTCCTTTACTTGACGTCGTTGACCAATGCGACATCATCTTCTTTGCCCAAGACATCTTCGCTGACAATCGTCTTGGCCCCGATAATGGCATTTTCAACTTTGACGCCTTTCTTGATAACGGCAGCGGGAAGAATCACGCAGTTCTTGACTTTGGCACCCTTTTCGATGACAGCCTCATTGCAGATGACGCTATGAGTGACTTTGCCATAAATTTGGGCTCCCTGGTTGACAATGGAATCCTCTACCTTGGCCGAGGGGGCAATATACTGCGGTTTGCTGGCCGTATCAGCGGAATAGACCTTGAACTTTGATGAGAAGAGCTGCAATTCACAGTTCGGGCTGAGCAAGTCCATATTGGCTTCCCATAAAGACTGAACGGTTCCAACGTCCTTCCAATATCCCTTGAAAGGATAGGCAAACAGTCTCTTGTCGGCATGAAGAAGAGTCGGAAGAATATTCTTTCCGAAATCATGCTCGGATTTTTCATCCTTGGCATCTTCGACCAATGTCTTTCTAAGAAGATCATAAGTGAAGATATAGATACCCATGGATGCATAATCCGATTTCGGCTGCTTTGGTTTCTCCTGGAATTCGACAATGCGGTTTTCCTCATTGGCGACAACAATGCCAAAACGGCTCGCTTCGCTCATCGGGACCTGAATGCAGGCAATCGTGCAGTCCGCTGTATTCGCTTTGTGGAATTTCAGCATATCCGAATAATCCATCTTATAAATGTGATCGCCCGAAAGAATGACGACATATTCGCAATGTGTCTTATCGAGCCAATCGATGTTCTGATAGATGGCATCGGCAGTTCCCAAATACCAGCTTGCGCCATCCGGAGTCTCTCTTGGAGGGAGAATGCTCGCCAAAGAATTGGTGCCGTTGAGGCCCCAGTTTCTACCCGAACCGATATAATTGTTCAAATCCGTAGACTCATATTGTGTTGCCACACCAACAGACTGAATGCCGGAATTGGCAACATTGCTCAAAGGAAAATCGATGATACGATATTTACCACCGAAAAAGACAGCTGGCTTTGCGACCTTGGCTGTCAATGATTTCAGTCGGGTTCCTCTGCCACCGGCGAGAATCATGGCTACCATTTCTTGTTTCATAGAGAGTACCTCCTTATGTAACCGCTTACTAACTTATATATTATATATATACTATTATAAGTATGCTAGCCCTTTTCGATTTTTTTTACATTTTTTTATGATTGTTATACTTTTGTTGAGAATTGTATTGCGATTTCAAATCGAAAAGCCTCATTCGGATACTCTAAATCCATCATTCAGTATCTCGAATAAAGTCTAAAGAATGATATTCTCTATGCTTATATCGTCTTTTTCAGTTCCTGGACTCTCGATAGAGGCATATGAAGAAGCTCGGCAATCTTCTCTTCTGGATAGAGACCGTCCCTTAATAGGGACAGACAGCATTGCTCATTGGCTTTCATCTCACCCATTTCCATTCCCTTCTTCATCCCGTATTCCATGCCTCGTCTCGTCGCATTCTCGAGCGGATGGTTGATCATATCGTTCATTCCTCCGTTTATTTGGTGATATTGTACCATAGTCTTCTTAACTTCTCCATACTTGATCTTCCTATCCTCGCTCTCCACGAGGTCCGAAAAAAGGGTGACGAATTTCTTCTTCTCTCCCTTGTATTTCATGTTGAAGAGATAGACTTCGGGAGATCGGTCCATTTCCTCATGCGTGTCTTCCCTGGTCATGGAGTATCTCTCGCAGAGCTTGCTTTCCGGAAATCTGCAGTCGTCGATGAGGAAGATGACATAGACCTTGGGCATCTTCCGGTAATCCTTTCTTCCCTTCCGGAAATAACGGCTGAGCAGATGCCCACCATAAATCATCCCTCTCTGGGGAAGGTCTGAGGCATGGATATCCAGGACGACGAAATGGGAATCGGAATCGATGAGGGATATTCTTTCCTGCGTTCTGACGTTCACGACATGGATGTCATTTCTTTCAAGAAGAATCCTCAGGATGAACTGCGTCAGTTCTGTGTTTCCGCTGAATGCATAGTTCATGACGATATCCGACATCAGGCAGGTCTTCCTCATCTCTTCTCTTGTCTCTTCCTCCGTAAGGAAGAGTTCATCCTCTCGGGAAGTCTCTTTCGGATTGGAGTCCATTTTTATGTCTCCTCATAGAGATATGGGCTATGAAGAAGGAAAAATAACGGAAAAAGACGAAAATCCCATTTCATTTCGTTTTCGGACACCAAAAAAGGGCATCAGGCCTTCAGGCATTTTTACCTGAAGGCTTGAATGGCCCACTTCGTCACTGAATCGATTTTGCTGAAGCGTCCGGAATCCGCATCTGGGTTCCTTCTTCCTCTTTCTGAACTGGTTCTTCAACCTGTCCTTCTCTCTTTTTCTTTTCCTGATAGATGTCGATATAGGAGCGTTTTCTTTTATCTTCGTGGATGGTGACAAGGATGATATCCACGCAGGAGACAAGATCACGGAGCTTCTCACTCGGCGTCGACATGATGCACTGAAGACCGAATTGTCTCAAGAGCTGTGTCGACTTCATGATACGTGTGGCATCCATCTTCGAGAACGCCTCATCGAACAAGACAAGACGGAGAGTATTGCTATCCGCAGCATTATTCACACGGCACATCTGGGCAAAAGATGCCAAGATGGAAACATAGAACGGCGTCTGGGTTTCACCGCCCGACTGGGAGGTGAAGGAACGTCCCAAGGAGATTGTCGGTGCACCCTGTTCCTGTCCTCTGGTGACAAGAAGGTCAAAGATGATATAGGTGGTATAGGTTGTAAACGTCTTGATGTTTCTCAGAATCTGTTCCTGTTGTTCGCCTGTGGCACTCGTCGAAGAGGAGATGAGACCGAAAAGGTCATTCATGGTCGTCTTGTATTTTTCCATGAAGAGACTTTCTGCATCGCCCGCCTTCAGAAGGAGCGGATCCATGATCATGTTGTAATACTGGATGTAGTCCTTGTTGGGGGAAACCTTGAACTGATAGGAATCTCTTCCGAAATGGGAATCCTCGAGCGCCTTATTGAGTTCATCGATCTGGGAATAGACGGTCTCGATCGCTGTTCTCAGCTTGTAGATGAAGTCATCCTTGAATTCACGGATGGAATCTTCATGGGCCTTGGCAATCTTCTTCTCATAATCCGGAAGCATGACCTTAGAGATATTTTCGAGTTCCTTATCGAATTCCTCGTTGGATTTCTCGTTCTGAACATCATAGTTGAGATGATATTGTGCGCAATAGTCGCTTCTCAGTTTCATCAAGGCACCGCGGTCACGATTCGTCTTGTTCTGAGCCTGGATGCTTTCACGATAGGCTTCGACACGAATCTGGGCCAAGGTAAGGCCCTGTTCATCGAGCAATTTGTTGAAGAACGGCTCATATTCCTCGTTGATGACCTTTTCATCGAACTTGGACAGGGCAGTCGTATTGTCTTTCATGACGCTATTTGCCGAAGGAAGGTCTTCCATGTTGATTCTCTTTGTATCGGCAAGAATCTGTCCACGCTCGGTCAGAAGACTATTTCTCTTGTCATTGAGTTCGCGGATGGTGTTCTGGATTTCATAGATTTTTTCATCGACCATGGTCAAATCACCATGGGCGATCTTCTTCATTTCCATGTCAATCTCATTGATCTGATCCTGGCGGGAAGTGATTTCCTTGCTTCTCTTGATATCTTCCTCATAGGCAAGACATTCATTATCCGACATGAGTTTGAGATTGAGAAGGTTCTCAAGCTTATTCAGCGCTTCCGAAAGAAGCGAATACTGCTGATTCACGCTCTGATAGTCCGCGCTGGAAACCGCCTTTGCATTGCTGGAAACCTGTCTTCCCAAGAAGAAGACACGGGCATTGGACTTGTTGAGATACCATGTGGCGTAGGATCGATATCCGGTGCAATCGGAAAGAAGACCGGATCCAGACCGTCTCGCCTCATCGAAGGTCGTACACTTCTTGATTTTTCCCAAGAGATAGTCCGTATAGGCTCTTGCACCCTTGTCCGAAGTATCAATCAGTTTAGCAATCGAATCCGGGTTGGCATGGATATCATTCTGGAGAAGTCTTTCCGTATCGACCAGGGAGACATGATAATAGTGATACGTCTCAGCCAATTCCTTCAAGAGACGGTTTGCCTCTTCATAGTAGTTCGGATTGACAAAGAAATTGAATTTCTGGGAATAAAGAACAGCTTCAAGAGCCATCGTCCATTCCATATCATTGACATCGACAAGGTCGCAATAGATATTCACATAGGCATCCGAATGTCTGGCCTTGAGGGATTTTTCCAGGTTATCCTTAATAGTCAAGTAAACAGGACCGAGTTTATCAAACGGTTTCTTTCCCTGGCTGACCGCAGCCAAATCCGACTGGAGAGACTGCAACTTTCTCGATGTGTTGTAGAATTCCGCATTGAGAAGACTCTTCAGTGCGATCGACTGGTTCTTGACCTGTTCCATGTCATTGCGGAAGAGCTTCACGCTTTCGAAATCAAGTTCGTTCTCATTGATTCCCGAAAGAAGATTCGTGCATTCCGAAGAGACATCACGACACAGTTCGACGAGTTCGTCAAAAGGTTCCTTGATTTTATCGGAAAGGCGATTGGCATCGAAATCCTGATAGTAGCGAGCAAATTCATTGCAGACTTCTCCATAGGCCTTGCAGTACTGACTGATGGTCGAAACGACATTGTTCACCTGCATCTGGATGGAGGAAATCTCCCGGAGGATGCCTTCCTTCTTCATAGACAGTTTTTCCGTAAGGGAATAGTTGTCGCTCTGGAGCTTCTTGGCATTATAGGAGTTCAGATCGGAATTCAAATCTTCCAATTGGCTATCCAAGTGTCCGATTTCATCAGAGATGAAGGAAAGTCTTTCATTGTCCTTCTTAAGTCTTTCATTGAGCGTATCGATTTTCTTTTTCGATTCCTCATAGGAAACACGGGCGTTGACATAGTTGAGCATGTCAATTTTTCGATCAAAGGAGCGAAGTTCCTTGAAGGTCTCGGAGATCTTCGTCAGGCATTCCACTTTGGTCTTAAGATTCTTGGCTTGAGCTTCCAGAAGCTGATATTGGGTGATGGTCTTTTCCATCGGCGAAATATCGACATTCAAATCCGCATCACAGATATATTCCGTGATGAAGGAAGAAATGTTGGAAATCGGGGCGAAGGAAACAGCCTTCTTGAAAAGTGAAAAATATTTATCCGGCAAGTTTCCAAAAGCCTCTTTGATGAAGGCCTGGTAATCCGCATCCGTCTCGAAGAATCGGAAATGATTTACTTTGTAGTTTTCTCTGGCAAAGGCGGAAAGTTCCTTATACATCATTGGACGCACTTTGTCTTTGTCCTTGGCGGTATCGCTGTTGGAGAAACCATTCTCTGGGAATGGGGAATCGAGATAGAAGTAGTGCTTGTCTGGTTTATCCGAGGAAGCATCCACATCAAAGCAGCAGCCCAATGTGAATGTTCTTTTTTCGACATCATCATAGATTTCGATAGCGATATAGGATGTGAAAGTACCGCTTCGAAGCGTGATGATGGAGCCGTCATCCCTCACACCCGTCTGTCCGCGGAGGTAGGAAAGGATATTTCTTCCACTTCGGCCTTTTTCATTGGCAGCCTTATTGAAGTTGTCCGATCTCGTCGTACCGAGAATCAGAATCTGAAGTGCATCGATGATTGTCGATTTTCCAGTTCCATTCGGACCGGTCAAAAACGTGATATTCTTGATATCCGTGGTGGTATTCGTGAAGTAGTGCCAGTTGATGAGACGAAGTCTCTGTAATGTTTTCATCAGTCATTTCCTCCTTCGTTCAGATCAAAAAGAGAAGGTTCGCTATTTGTCTCTTCCGGTGCAGTCAGATAGGTGTAGAGAGAATTGAGTTTTTCGCTGGAGAGAACATAGCGGATTGTCGGCAGGATATAGAAGGAATAGGTCGGATCGCCGTAGTTGTTGGTGATTCGATTGACGACATTGAAGCCATCCAAGGTGCGAAGAATCGACGCAATCGTCGAAAAGGAAAGACGCTTGGAAAGGTTGGAAAGTCCAAGTTCCTGGACAAGTGCCATCATCTGGGCAGAGGTCATCATGACTTCTGTCTGCTCCGGAGTCTTTTCGACCTGGCCTTCATAGAAGCTGCGAAGAGCAAAAACGACCAGGGTTGTCGTCGGATCCATGCGGTAATGATTTCGTTCCACAGCGGATGTGACAAAGATGATGCCATCTTCGTCATTCTTGGATAAGGTCATATCCATATAGGAAAGATATTCTTCAAAGACGGAATAATATCTCTCGATGAAAAGATATCCCGGATCCGCACGGAACATCTTGCTTTTTCGATCATAGCTCTTGCGGACAATGAAGCACTGGTAGAGCAGATCGTTGACTGTTTCCGAAAAGAGATTGCGGTCTCCTCGGCTCATTTTCTCATATTCTTCCTGAAACATTTTTATCTACCCCCTCTTTTCGTCTTCACTTTCGTGAATTTGTATAACGGCATGTAATAGCCCGAAAATTCGACACGGTCAGAAACCTTTTCCGCTTTGTAGGGAAGAAGTCCCATCATGGCCTTCAAGGTTCCCAAGATTGTCAAAACCAATTCATCCGTATTATCGACTTTGATATCCGTGGTGAGCATTTCCTCTCTCCCTTCCATATTTCGGTCGATGAATTCCACGATGGCGGAATCCGAGAAGCGATTGAGTTCATCATCGAGGATGTTGGTCATATAGTCGCCCACTTCATCAGGGAATATATCATCATCCATGCCAAGCGGTTCCTCATCAAGATTGGTTCCCTTTCTTTTGAAAGGCATCGTCATCGAGAAGGAATCGAGATAGCCCTGACGGGTGAAGGAAAGGCAGTTCGTGGCCTTTTCCAATATCGGCATCTCTTCATAGCGAAGGGAAGGATTGGACTTGATCTCATTGGCCAAAGCCAAGATGATGCGATCGATTTTTCCCTTGATGGTCTTGTCGGTGCTCGAAAGATAGTTGACCTTCTTCTGGACGGCCTCAGTGTAGTTGGCATTGGCCTGATCGATTTCGTTGAACGCGCTCGTGAGGCGGGAGAAAACATCGATGATGGAGGAAATGAGCTTGATGACCATCGTGGTCACTTCCGAAATCTCTTTTCCGGCATTGGCACTGTCTGTCTTGGCTTCCTTGACAAGAAGGGTGATGATTCTTTCACTGTTGAGCCATTTCTTGAGAATGGAAATGGTCGGCTGGGCATAAAGGCCTAAGGAATCGAACGTTTTCATCGGATGATAATATTTCTCCGAGACGTCCACACGGTATTCGTCAAAATGCTGTCTTAAAGCATCATTGGGATCGAGAACATTCGTCAACCGGTTTCCAAAGACGCAGATCTGTTGGCGAAGCAAGGTGACGTTCATTTCCAATTCATCGGCATTGCTCTTGGCATTGAGAAGGGAACGATACATGTAGTCGTCTTCCTTCTCATCTTCCATCTTGAGTTCCGCATAGGTCTGATGAACCAAGGGAAGATAACTTCCGGCATCGCTGGTCAAGTCATTGAGAAGTTTCAAAAACTGGATGGAATAAGCTGGTATGAACAGGTATTCCACCTTTGTCTTGGTATCCTTGGAGATGATATACCATCCACATTTAGACAATTTTCGGACAATGTAATTGACCTTGGCAAACAAGACAGAGGAACTGTCTTCGGAATTCAAAACATTCTCCATATCGACCATTTCTTCTTCATCTTTGTCATCCAAGCGATCGGTTTCCACACTGAAAAGCGAGAGAATTTCTTCTCCTTGGCTTCTGAGGAATGAAACATAATCGCTCTTCTTGATGTCCGTCTTGTAGAGACGAAGCATATGATAGAGAGAAACGAGACAGAATGCGTAAATCGACTTGTATTTTCTAGATAGCGGAGAGAAGAGATCCTCCGGCACTTTATCAAATAATCTGTTCAAAACATGACCCACCTTTTCTACCTTGTAAAATTATAATGTCAATCGGGTGCCAATACAATAAAACATTAAGGTTTTTTTTTGAATTTCACTTCTTGAAACGAGAAGAAACAACTTTTCTAAGCGATTACATGTATAATTGATTCGTCTTTTCTTTTTTCTTTTATATATAGATTTTAGAATGTATAATATCCCACATGAACCGAAAAGAAATTTTGACAAAAAATCTAAATAAAAAAGAAAGAATCGAAGAAATCGACCTCCTGAGAGGCATTCCGATTTTTCTTGTCGTCCTCTATCACTTCTGCTGGTCGTTTTATGAAATCATTTTTCTTTTCTCAAACACACAGGAAATGTTCCTGAAATATCCAAATATCAAAGACTTCACTTTCTTTCTTTCCGATCGCATTCTCGGTGGGAATAGCACCCTCATCCAAACCTTCATCGTTCCTCTTGTAGGCGGGCTTTTTATCTTTGTCGCAGGAATCTCCTGTGTCTTTTCAAAGAACAATTGGAAAAGAGCTCTGCTTCTGATTCTCTGCGCAGGTGCCATTTCACTTGGAACTTTCCTAATATCCTCCATCATTGAAGATGACTGCTTCATCGATTGGGGTGTCCTCCACCTGATGGCCTTCAGTGTCACATTCTATGCTCTCATCGAAACAATCTATCATCTCTTCCATAAGAAGGTGAGTCCTTACCTTTGCCTAGGGATAGCCGGACTTGTCTTCCTCGTTTCCATCTATCTGAACGCCGGCTATCATTTTGATGGCACTTCCTTTGATCCCTGGTATGTGAAACTCATCTATGGCCTTCCAATGAAACGCTATGACCATTCTTTTTCCAATTTCTTCTTGGAAGCCCTTGGAAAATATGCAGGAACGATTGACTGGTGGCCAATCCTTCCTTATACCGGCGTCTTTTTCTTCGGAGCTTATTTTGGTAAACTTCTCTATGGAGAAAAAAGGAAAAGCCGTGTTCCCTTCCTACGTTCACTTTATATCTTCCGGCCGATCTGTTTCATCGGCCGTCATACACTCTACGTCTATATCTTCCATCAGCCAGTCATCATCATTGTCCTGTTTATCGTCTTTTTCAGCATGGGGTTCAGATTATGAATGAGAATCAAAAGATCAATACGCTCTACTTGGATATTTCCGCCTACCAGAACGACAACGAAAAAGTCGCTCTCTATTTTCGGAATAGAAAAATAAAGTTCAGCGAATTCAACCATCGAATCGATGTGATGGCAAAAAAGCTCGCTTCTCTGGGCATCAAGAAAGACAGTGTCGTCAGTCTTCTTTCTCCCAATGTTCCGGAAGCCATCATCACACTCTATGCTCTCGACAAGATCGGAGCCATCATCAGCATTCTCCATCCTCTCATTCCAGTCAAAGGGCTCTCAGATTCCATCCGTCAGACAAATTCGGAATATACGATACTTTTGGATGTTCGCTATATGGAATATATGGAAGAACTCGATGGCGTCATCCAGAAGATCTATTTCATTTCTACGTCTGCGGATCTCGGCTATTTTGAGAAGAAGGTTGTCCGAAAGAAATACCAGAAAGAGCTCTCCTTTATTGACAAGTCAAAAGTTCTTTCTTCCAAGGATCCACTCAAAGAAAATGAAAACATCGACGTTGAGATCAACATGGATTCTCTCAAGCCGAGCTTCTATCTCCGTTCAGGAGGAACCACCGGAAAAAGCAAGACGGTCATCTTAAATGATGCAGCTATCCGTTATGCTGGAAGTCTGGCAAACGAGATCTTAGGAAAAGATATTACCACCATGAGCATGATTGGTGTTCTTCCCATATTCCACGGCTTTGGCTTAGCCATGGGAATCCACGCACCTTTGATGAACCATGCCGCTTCCTATCTGATGGTACGGTTTGATCCAGAGGAAATCGCCTCTGCCATCAACAAGAATCGGATCAATATCCTGATCGGTGTTCCATATATGATTGAGAAGCTTCTTAAGTGCAAGAAGTTCCAGAAAGCCCAATTGAGAAATCTCTATATGACTTTTGTCGGAGCCGACAAAATCAAAGCCTCCCTCATCGATCAGTTCGACAAATTGATGAAGGAAAACCATTCCGAAAATCGAATCTATGAAGGCTATGGCATGACGGAAGTCGTGACGGTGGATATCGTCAACACCATCAAGGAACACAAGCCCAATACAGTTGGAAAGCCACTGCGAGGTGTCAAAGTCAAGATTGTCAATCCATCCGATCGAAGAGTGGAAATGCCTCTAGGAGAAGATGGCGAGATCCTTCTTAACGGACCGAGCAACTGCCTTGGCTATCTCAACTGCGACAAACGACATCAGCCTTTCTTCACCGACAGCAAGAAAGTCACTTATGTCTGCAGCGGCGATATCGGCCATATCGATAAGGACGGATATATCGTCTTCAAGAATCGAAACCGCGATATGATCAAAATTGCCGGATACAATGTCTTTCCCTCCGATATTGAAGCCTTAGCCAATGAAGTCGGCGGCGTTGTGGATTCAGCAGCCATCTTTGTGGATGGCGATCATCCCTATATTCACCTTTATCTGGAAAATCATTCAGCCAATGACCAGGAACTGGCAAGCAAAGTCATGTCCCATCTAAAAGATCATCTCATCCGCTATTCTCTTCCAGAGACCATTACCTGTCTCCCCCACTTTCCAAGAACAGCCATTGGAAAGATTGACCGAAAAACACTGATTCATTTTTAGAAGGACAAAGGCGATTCTTATACTCCCATCTAGAATCGTCTTTTTTCATGGAGAATGACGTTTGGAAGCAGATTTTTTCTGGAAAATATACCACAAAAAACTGACGATGAAGTTCAAAAACACGGCTTTCCAAGGGTGTTTCGAACAAGATTCTGTAAATAAAGAAGGGATCCTTCTTCCTTCATTCCTCTTTCTAGAGGACACTCGCATAAGACAGAATTCATAGATTTTCTATCGAAGGACGGTCAAAAGAGTTTGGTAGTTATCTCAATTGATTTCATCTCAAATCACTCCATTGACCTCCAAGATAAAAAGCAAGAACACGAATTCCCTATCCGTGAACAAAAAATCGATTCTCTTTCATATTGAATCGACTCGCATGCGATATGCCCCATCTTCATTCATGCCTGTGTCCAGTCATTGCGAAGACACTTTTCAAAAGTATCAAAATCATTCGAAATCATATTCCGAATGCATCGTGATTTCACCAATTGAAAGGTCCTCAATATAACTGTAAAATAAGAATCTGGCAAGCAACATCTATTCATAAGTCACAAATAAATGGCCGAATTTCGATGCTGTCGATAGAATAGAGATAATAATGGCTCTGGTACTGAAAGAATATTCAGTACCGAATAGAAGGAATTAAAATGAAGAAGAACTGCATCTTAGATGTCTATGATAAACATTATGGTTTTTTGAATAACCAAAAATGTGCAAAGCAAAGAGCGAGAAAAGGATATTGCGAAAGAGACGTCGATGAAATCAACACTTGGTTTCTATGCATCATCCCAGAAATGCTCGATGAACTAAACAAAAAAAGAAACAACTATCCAACCACTTTGCTTGCCGAATTTTACCAAAAGAATAAGGATCGAATTGTCGGAACAGAAAAAGAATTCTCTCTTGGACAAAATGAGGCAAACAAAGTTATTTATGAAGAGGCAGCCACCTGGTGCGAAAAGCGATGGAATGAAATTCTAACGCGAATGATGTTTCTCTTTTCTGAATCCAGAAATGATGAAAATCATGATTATAGAGAAAAATGTCTCAACGAAGGTTTTGCTTTATTCGTGAAATACTTCGATGATCTATGGTGGTGAAGAATCGGATTCTGAATCAAACAATCGAAAAAAATAGATACGACTTGCTCAATCTTGGGCATCAAAAAAAAGAATGCGCAGAGAGAACGATTCATTCTCTCTACTTGCATTCCTTTTTCGATTCCTCAAGTTGTCTTTTCAGTTCCTCAATTTCCTTATCCTTCTCCTCTTTTTCTTTCCTGCTTTTTTCTTCGCTCTTTTTCTTGGAATTCTCGCTAACCATGAAGATGATTTTGCAGATTTCGAATAAGACAATTGCCGTGGATGGAAGAACAACGAGGCAGAGTGTTCCCACTTTCGAGGAAATAAAAAAGTACATTTGTCCCAATGGAAGGGAGACGAATGTCACCTTTCCTAAGATTTCGCCGTTTCTTCCATCGCTATAGAGAGTCTGCATCTCATTTCCATCGACAGCATCACCTTTAAGCTCATATTTGAAGGTTCCATCATCGAGGACAACCGGGTCAGATATGATTCTATGGGTGATTGTCGCATTGTTCAATGCAAGATAATTGAACGTCAAGACATCTCCCTTTTTCAGAGAGGAGTAGAATTCCGCTTCTTTTCCTTCCTCTATGAGGGAGACCTTCACTAGAGACTTTATCGGAATTGTCTTAATGTCATATTCTTCTTGCTTTTCTCCATCCATAGATCCAGATATGACGACCAAAAACTGACTATTGAAAATTCTTCCCTTTGTGATCCTTGTGATCAAGGAAAAGCAAGCAAGAAAAAAGAAAAGAAACAAAAAGACGTAGAAAACAATATTTCCTATCCTTTTCAGGATCTTCTTATTCGATAAACAAACCGATTCTTTTTTCTCTTCCATAAGCGATGAATGAAATAAACAACGGACATCTCAGATTAAACAAATGAATGTGAATCGAATATATTGAAAGAAGAGCGAATCCGCTCTTCTTTCAATAATGTATTTTATCTGTGGAATTTGATTTGCAAAACTCAAAAACATTTTTTCTTAAAATAAAGGATATGATTTTTAAGATATCGAACCTCTGGTTTTAGATTTATGACAACAAAACTCCATTGACTTTGGTGCTGGTCCCTGGAAGGCCGACAACAGCGCCTTTGGCCGAAATTGCAGAACCAGAGATGCTGGAAGAATATTTTGTTGGATCATAAGTGATATCAAGAGAAGCACCAGTGACTGCTCCAACCATACCACCCTCTCGTTTATAGCCCTTGGAATGGACTGCAGTTCCAACGACGTTGTTAATGACAGTGTTTCCACCACCAACCTGACCAATGAGGCCACCGACAGTATATCCTTCAAAAGAGCTATTCTCTACAGTTATATTTTCAAGTTTCACGTCATTGCAAGATGTATATCCAATAATACCTCCTGAATATTTTACTTTCGAAACACTGGAGTTCTTAACAGAAACATTGCTGATTTCCAATGAGACTTGACCATTATCAAGATAACCAACGACAACACCTGCATTGAGGGCAGGATCTTCCGTGTCAAATGCTGTTGTTCCTTCCACCTTTGCCGCTTCGAAGTTAACGTTGTATATTTTTGTATTATTAGCCGGTTGACCAATTAAGCCTAAATATGGATTGCTTCCATCAAAATGGACAGAAGGAGCAAAATTCTTTATTGTCTTACCATTTCCATCGAATTCAATGCTCTCAACACTGAAGTGCGGTGAATCATACTTGATGCCACTCATATCGATATCATCCATCAAAATAGCCTTTGTGCATGTAAGTGTGTTCGCATTCGCTTTCTTTGCAAAAGCAGCTAAATCGGATGAAGTATAGATTTCATAGAGAGTCGGATCTGTATCTTTCACTGCGGCATTGCCCTGAACCGCTTCGACATTGAAGTTGAGCTCGCAACTCTTTTCCTGATATTCGTCACCGGCATCTTTTGGAAGTTCGACAGAGAATTTATATTCCTTATCCGTGAAATCAGTCTCAGCAGAAAGAGCCGCATAGTTCGAAAAAGCGGTTGTTCCATCATATTCAGTGTCATTGACAATAACTTTCAATCCCTGGAACAATCCTTTATCGAGTGTCTTCAAGACAGTACGATACTTGATGTTGACAGTTGAACTATTCGTTGCTGTAATTGTGAATTCGACTTTATCGCCTGGAGTAAGTCGATCCAGTTCAATAGCCCCAGTGTTTTCATCATAGGCGAAGGTTCCACCATTGGTGAAGGTCGTTGCACCCTCAGCAAGTTCTTTCGTCGTATCCGTAGATTCATCCAAAGAATAAAGATGAATATCAGAAACTTTCGTATCGACTTTAACCTTGCCTGTCGAAACAGAGACCGTCGTCTCCGCATTGCTCGTGAACAAAGCATAGGTCGTGCCTGCCGCAATGCCTCCAAAGGCAACGATGGCAAGAGAAGACAATAGAATCGACTTTCCCATTTTGGACATTTTTTTCATAGTTTTCCTTTTTTTCCTTTCGGTTTTTATATTTTTCTTGACGTCTTATCTCATTCTGCTCTGCTGACACTGCTCAGATTGAAGGTAAGATTGGCTGCAAATGTGGATTCCTGAACAGCGTTGTTCTTCTTATCATCCTTGAATTCGTAGCTGATGTTGATTTCCTTCTTTCCACCCTTCTTGAGTGCTTCTTCCTGCGTCCCATCTGGAGCCGTGAACACAATCTGCTTTTCAAGTTCCTCATCCACTGTCGTTCCATCCTTCTTGAAGAAAGACTTCATGACGCTGACACTATAGTTGAATGCAACTTCTCCAGTATTCATAAGGACGAATGTCGCCGATCCCTTCATGGTCGGAACAAGCTTGACTGTCTCAAAAATATTTCCTTTATAATCCGTGAGATCGACAAGTCCTGTATTTTCATCAGGAACTATCACGCTTCCATCTTCCTTTTTGATAGTATCAAGCATGCTCTGCTCCTCTATCAGACCATCATCATTGAGGACATCCTGCTTGAGTTCCTTGAGGTAGAGAGTTGCTTTAATAGAATCACTTCCTGCAATCGTCAGATGTGTATTGATGTTCTTGGACGACGTGAAGAGGGAATAGGTCGTTCCGATGGCCAAACCCCCAAATACGGCGATGCATCCCAATGAAGCGACAAGTTTCCATGTGGATGGCTTATTCTTTTCTGACATAGCTTCTTTCCTTTCTAGATGGCTGTCTTAGCTTTCAACTGGACAGTGAAATTCATCTTCGTTTCAAGTATCTCCTCGGCAACATCCTCTGCAAGCGTATAAGTGATTACAAGGCTTCTCGTCTTCTTCGACGGGACGTTAAAGATAAACAGATCATCTTTACAGATAGCATCTTTGAATTTCTTCTCTTCCTTCTTTTCTTCACATTCCATTTTCACAGTTAGGTAGTCCGTTGCCTTGGGTGGTTCCTCCATGGAGAAACTCAGAGAACAGACAGAATCGAGATCGATGAGAGAGATAACAGAAATCTTCTGCTCCTTCTTTTCACCCGGCGAGATGA
The DNA here is from genome assembly GCA_963612025.1 of bacterium. Lineage (GTDB taxonomy): Bacteria > Bacillota_I > Bacilli_A > RFN20 > CAG-288 > Enterosoma. Next base: position 37,219 of record CAVDUB010000003.1, on the reverse strand, counting down.
TGCCGAGATCAATTTCATTGGCGATAAGCGAATCATCGGATCTGATTTCGACTGCTTCGGTTTCATTCCCCTGTATTCTTTTGATGAGAAGAGTGCTTCCACTCGCGACGGCGCCTAGAAGAAACACACTCGAGAGGATGAGAAGAACCCTATACGCCCTTTTCATCTTTCCCTCCCTGCTCTGCTCTTCTTGCATCAGTCTTGTTCGTGAGAAGTCTTCTCATCCTCGCTTCACGAGAGCATTCCCTCATAGAGAAAATAAAATAGATGACGACAAGAATTCCAAGCGAAAGAAGACAAATCAAGAAGATAAGGAGTATGATTTCAAGTGCTGGCATCCATAACCTCCTTGCTTATAAACAGACATGCTGACGATCGTCTGTCTAGACAAAAAGAAACGGATTTTGTGATCTTCGAACAACACGAATCCTTTTCTTTCAAAAATTTTACCCCCCCCCCGCATTTCCTTGTCAAGCATTATTTATCAATTTTCACTTATGACCTTCCTCATTGTTCTTTTCTCTGTCTCATAATATTAGCCACTGACTTTGAACGAGGCATTCCATTCCTTTTCATGTACAAAAAAACTCCGATGAGGAAGACCGGGATTTCTCAGTCTATTTCATCGAAGCACAATAAGTTCTTTTTAGAATCATCTAATTTCCTCTGTTTCAACAAAGAAAATCTGATTCAGCAATCTCCATCGGATGGATATCGAATTAAACAGATATACATTCTGTCATTTTCTTTAAAAAAGACCAGCCTTTCAGCCAGTCTTGGTTTTTATATCCTCTATGCATCCGGTCCTTTGATTTCGCCCCTGTCATGGACAGAGAAGGTATCAAAGCAGAAGGAAATTGTGACATCATTATCTTCGGAAGTGAAATTGCTTCCTTCAAGCTCAAGGAAAAGATTGTGAGGAGAACATTCGACTTTCTTTGTCTTGTAGTTATCGCATTCTTCTCCAGATAACGAAAACGAAGAAACGGAATGGAAATGGAGCAGAAAGAGATGTCCATTGAGTCCTGAACAGCACTCATCCTCTTCTTCATCCTCATGATGATGGTCTTCCTCTTCTTCATTGTCTCCGACAACCAAGAGAAGAAGATCGTTCTCCTTTTTTTCGAAGCGTATGACTTCACATTCCAGAAGCCGATTCAAATCAAGCAGTTCTTCCTGTTTCATCTTCCTTTTCCTCCTGGACGATAACGGCTTTTCCATCAACGATTTCTTTTCGGATGACCTTCTTGTTTTCAATTTTCTTGAAGAAGGCGACATAGATATCTGTCGCAAGGACAAGAATCGTCAGAACCCAGAAAAGAATCAACACGCTGATATCAGCACTCGTCGGTCCTTTTTCTTCCATGACGGTGTTCGAATACTGGCTGCTATTGCCAAACAAAGTCCACCCTGAAGACATCTTGACAGAAAAAGCAATGGAGAAATAGAGGCCTAGCAAGGCAATGAGAGTCATGAAGGCGATGATGATATACGTGTCCCGGTTCATCTTCTTGAAACGGGAAAGATAATTTTCTTTTTCCATAGGTCTCCTTTCATAGGGATAAAAACTGCCTGTCAGACGACAGGCAGAATTCTTTATAAGTCAGCGTTGTTGTAGACAGCCTGAACATCCTCGATTTCATCCATGTCATCGAGAAGGTTCTGCAATTTGGCCTTATCGTCATCAGAGATATGAACTTTGTCACCCGATGGGATATAGGTGTTCTCGCATTCGGAAAGACCATCTTCACCCAAATTGAAGTCCTTGACGATAACTTCGCGGGCATGATCGAGACCAGATGGAGTGACCTGAACAAAGATTGTGTTCTCATCCTTTTCGACGGACTGAACATCGACTTCATTCATGATAAGGTCTTCTTCGACTTCTTCGACGCTCTTGTCTGTGTCGAAGGAGATGCAGCCCATGAACTGGAAGTTGAAGGCTGCAGAACCGGAGTTGCCGATTTTTCCGCCATGATGCGTGAAGCAGGCTCTAACAGCGGCAAAAGCTCTCTTTTCATTGTCGGTCAATGTATCGACCATGATGGCGACACCGCCCGGGCCGAATCCTTCATATCTTCCGGCGACGAAAGCAGCCGCATCCTTATCCTTGGCCTTGGCAATCGCTCTGTCGATGACATCACGGGTGACATGCTGAGCTCTCCACTTTTCGATGGCCGAACGCAAAGCGAGGTTGTCTTTGGGATCAGGGACACCGGATTTGGCAGCAAGATAGATTTCCTTGCTGGCTCTGTTGTACAATGCCGATTTGGCAGCATTGGTTTGAGCGATCTTCTTCGCTCTGACTTCGTGTGCTCTACCCATAGTTTTTACCTCTTTATTTTTCTTTTTTACGCACTATAAAAGTGCATTACCAAAATATTATAGAAACATCCTATCCACTCTTCAAGAAAAATTATTCCACCGCAATCGCAACATTCTTTTTCTTAATATGAAAAGAGGTCAAATGCAAGAACACTCTAATTTTCGAATTTAGAGAATCATTCACTCCTCAAAGCATCCACGGGGTTTTCACGACTCGCCTTCAAAGAAGGAATCAGGGAGGCCAGGATTCCCACCAAAATCGAAAAGAGAACGATGATGATGGCATGAGGGAATGTGAAATTGCAGATGGTTCCGACTCGATAATAGGAATAATAATGATTAATCAAGGCATTGATTGGGAAGGAAAGGACAAAAGTCATCAGGGATCCGATGACACCGCTCAATGCGCCAAGAAGAATAGCCTCGATTTCGAAGATCTTTACGACATCGCTCTTCTTCGATCCGATGGCACGGAGAAGTCCGATTTCCTTCTTCCTTTCGAGAACATTGTTGGAAGTCAGAAGGGCAGTCATGGAAGAGGAGACAATCAGGGATATCGCCGCAAAGATAAGAAGAATGAGAGAGACAAGGGAAATCATCTCTCCGACCTCTTCGAGCATGGTATTTCCATCGCTTTGGACATAGTAGACTTTTTCTTCCTCGCTCGTTGCATGGCTTTCATCGTCGCTGATCGTATTGAATTCATCCAATCGAGCAAGAAGCACGCTTCGCATCGTCAGGTCTGTCGGAAAGAGAACGAGACTTTCAATATTGCTATAGGCATTGCTATACGCAAGAAGGGATATCATTGTGGAATACAAAGTGTCCACGTCTCCTTTGATGGCTGCCTGAGAAAGGATATCCAGCTCATTCTGGAGTGTTTCCTCATCGGAAAGGTCTTTTCCGAGAAGTTCCTCTTTCACCAAGGAGACTCCATATTTTCGGCATGTGGAGAGATAAGTTTGGAAGCCATAGTATCCACTTCCATCCTTCCGATCGAAAATCCAGTAGATGAAATATCGGCTGAAGATGGAATTGATTTCGCTTGTCGGCAAAATCGTGCTTTTCGAATTCTTGTAGTTCGTCAAGACCTTTTCGAGTTCGCTTTGAAAGCCCTCGAGAGCTGAAGTGGAACTATCCAGGTCGCTCGGACGGGAGAAGACGAGATTCTTCTTTATATTCTTCGAAAGATTGCTTTCCTCATTTTTCTTTGTCATCTCCTCCTGAAGCGAAGGCAGATAGCAGAGCGAAGGAGAAAGGATGGTAAATGGAGAGGTCTTCTTTGGTCGGATGATGCCGGAAATCTTCAAGGATGTTCCATTCTCGGAGAAGAACTCCTCGTCGAGTGTCTTTCTTGTATAGTGATAGGTGTCCCTTTCATAGCCGAGAGCATCAGTAAATTTCTGAATTTCCTCTTCTCCATAAAGTTCGTCATTAGCATAGATTCGATATTCCTTATTCAGGATATCAGAGAATTTGATTGGCTTGACCTTTGTTTCCAGAGTCGCATCTTCGACATCCTGTTGTCGATCATCCTTATTATAGAAGCCGAGCTTCTGCAGAATCGAAAACCCGATGGAGTTGTATTGGTCGACAACCAAGACAAGCTGGTTTTTCTCCGTTGGAAGTTCTCCACAGATCAGATCATACTGATCGAGATCTCCATAAAGGACATGGAAGATATTGTAGGGAAGGTCGGCCTGGTAGGCATAGTAATTGTAGTTTGTCGAAGAGGTATCCACCATTTCATAATAGGAGGAAGACTGTCCATTCAGGCTTTGTGGATATTTCGTGACAAGGTTAAAAGAATAGTCATTTCCATAGTTAAGAGTATATTCTCTGAGGATTCCCTCCTTCTTGAGAGATTCTAGATACGAGAGATATTTCTTGGAAAAATGGTTATAGGTATATGAATACTGGCTTGTCAAATCCACCTTCGGATAGATTTCATCCGTATCCGGATAGCTGACGGAGGCATTCTTATCCGCGTATTGGTCGCTTGTCGACTTCCTATTATAGGAAGTGACGACGACAGGAAGCGAAGTCGCCGAAGCCGCAGAAAGATTGTTCGAATAATTGCTAAATCCGGAATTGATAGCCAAGAAAAAACCGATTCCTATCATGCCAAAAGAATTGGCAACTCCCGCAAGAATTGTTTTTACCTTTCTGGAAAGAACGTTCTTGACGGCCAGCTTCAAACTCATACGTAAAGAAAGTTTGCTTTTCTTAAGGATGATTTCCTTTCCTTCCTCGTTTTTGGCCGGATGAAGAGATTCCTCTTTTTCGAGTCGTCCATCCTTTAGATAGACGATGTGGGAAGAATATTTCCGAGCCAATTCCTCATTGTGCGTCACCATAATGACCAGCCGGTCTAGAGAAAGCTCAGCAAGAAGATTCATGATAGAAAGAGAACTCTCACTATCCAACGCTCCGGTCGGTTCATCCGCAAGAACGATTTTCGGTGAGGTGACGATGGCTCGAGCCAATGCCACTCTCTGCTGCTGTCCACCTGAAAGCTGATTCGGTTTCTTGTTTCTCATATCATACATGGAAACACGCTTCAGTGCCTCAAGAGAAAGTCTTTCGACTTCACGCGGAGAATAATTCCGAACTTCCAAAGCGATTTTGACATTGTCAAGAACACTCAATTGAGGAATCAAAAAATAATTTTGGAACACAAAGCCGATCTGATTGTTTCGATAACTGTCGAGTTCCTTTTCACTCATCGAAAGAACATCTTTCCCATTGAAAAGAATCTGACCGGAACTGGCTTTGTCCAATCCACCGATACAGTTGAGAAGGGTGGTCTTTCCGCATCCCGAGGGGCCGAGAACCGACACGAATCCCACATCCGGAAAAGAGAGGGAAAGATTGTCCAGGGCCAAGAATTCCTCTTTCTCAATTGGGTATTTCTTCGATATGTTTTTTATTTCAAGCATGCAGTGCTTCGATTCTCCGATTCAGTTCATAACAGGAAATATGATTCTTCTTTGCAAAGGAAGATAAGCGCTTATAAAGAAGATTATTCTCATCCGCAAGGCCAAAGAGTGGAAGAAAATAATCCTTGCATTCCTTAGAGACGACAGGAACATCCAAGAGTCCGGATTTTGAAAAGAATGTGCAGGTTTTTCCAAAATAGGCTAAAGAAAGGCCGGACGTCTTTCTAAAATTCTTCAGATAGTCAAGGGTCGATTTTTCATCCGTACAGGAAAGATAGACTTCCTTGCGGAAGGACTCAAATGAGTCGTATCGGCTGAAATAGCGTGCCGTCAGGAAGATTGCCTGGGTCACCTTCTTATAGGGTGAAGGGTTTTCTGGCTTGAAGTGATCCAGGACGCGGTTGAGCTGAGAAAGATATTGCCCGTTACGAAGAATCTTTTTCGGATAATAGTCTTCGAATAGCTTGGCAAACTCCTCTTCATGCTTAGAGAATCCGACTTGCTGGAGCGTTTCCTTCGAGACAAGAAGAGTGCTCAGAAGAAGACAGAGTTCAGAGATATTGTACATCCCTTTGACTTTTTCAATTTTCAGATCCTTTGTCTTTTCGACAAGGTCGAGATAGATTTCCTCATCAGTCATCTTCCACCCCCAAAAGAAGCAAAGTCGAACCATTCTTGATGGTAATCTCTCTTTCTCTTGGACAATCAACCCTCTGGAGATTGAACCCAAAATTCTGGCTCATCAGCTTCTTTCCTGTATTGATGTCGATGATGTCCATGCAATAGAGGGCACCCATATTGAGGTTCTTCACAGAAAGAAAAGTATTCTCGTCAAAGAAGCATAGACCATAGATTGCGTCATCATCGAGATATTGATGAAAGGAAAAATCAGGAATGGCGGCAAAAGCCGGAATCTTGATTTCCGATTGTTTGACGTCCTTGGTGAAATCCTCTTCGACAACATCAATTTTATTGATTTCACGGAAGTTTGTATCATAAACACGGACGCTCTTGCTGCCCGGAAGATAAACTTCTTTTCTTGCGAGAGAATATTCGAGTCCTTCCACCTTGAAATGAATCATCTGCATTTCCTTGACTTCTTTCTTATCCCATTCATAGAGTTTGCCATCACCATCCAAAAGGAAATAGCGGTCCATGAAAGGAACATAGTAGATTGAGTCGAATTCTCCCTTCAAGGTATATTGCATCTTAAAGGAGAAATCGTCTAAGGAATAGACGGAAACAACACATTTCTCATCTTGTTTTTTCGAATCGAACATATCGGATGAGTCTGTGATGAATTCCATGAACCGAGTATTCGCAGACCCCAAAAGAAGATAGAGTTCTCCATCCTTCAGAAAATAGCCTTCCTGAGAAGTCATATCATTCTCATTCAAAAAGAGACTGCTTTTCGTTTCTCTTTTCTCCAAATCATAAACCTTGAATCCGATTCTTCGATTTCTCAGAATCAGATAGTGTTCATCGAAGATTTTTCCATCTGATGCATTGAAGAAATCGATAATCGAAGATTCTTCTTCATCCCTCTCGTTGAGGAAATGAAGTCCCAAGGAATCGACGATGATCTTTTTTTCTTTATAATAAAGCAAGAAATTCCCATCACTGATTTTATTTTTGACAATAAGATGCATTTTCATATCTCCTCTTTTTCCACGCCATTCAGAAACGATAACAGCTCCTTGACATATTTTTCGTGTTCCTCATAAAGCGACATATGCCTTGAGGAAGAAAACATGACCCATTTTTTCTCGCTTCGGATTCTTTCATACATCTTCAGGTTCTGGTAAGGTGTCGATTCATCCCTGACACCGTTGAAAAGAAGTACCGGACATAGAATCCGTTCGAGTTTCTCAAGATATTCATAATCCTTCAGATTGCCAAGCGGCGCATATTCGCTCGGCCCCCACGCCGTATGATAGGAAACACCACCGAAATTCTTTTTTCTTCGCATGCATTCCGGAACATCATCCGCCCATGGGCCTGAGACAAAATGATGGAGATAGTCCTCGGTGGCAAGTGTGAATTCGAGTGAATCGAATTCTCCTTTTTCCTCGCCCTGAAGGATATCCTTCTGCTTTTCCTCACTCAGATATCCAATCAGGCGATGGGTCTCCTTCTTCCAGAGACTCGCACTGGCCAAAGTCGAGGAGAAGACAGCCGAACAGACACCCTCCGGATGATAATCCGTCAGATAGATGATTTCGAGCATGCCTCCCCAGGAATGTCCAAGAAGATGCACTTTCGAAAGAGAGAGTTTCTCTCTGAGGTTGATGAGTTCCTCAACCCATGTTTCCTTGCAGTAAAGTTCTTTTTTTTCATCATCCATGGAGGAAAGTCCACATCCGAATTGGTCATACATGACAAGCGGGCGATCATCTTCAAAGGCGATATGGTCGAGCAATTCGAAACTGTTATGTGTTGACCCCGGTCCTCCGTGAAGCAAAAGAAGAGGGGTCTTTTTTCCATCCGGATTGACAATCCGATAATAGGTCTGATATTCCCGAAATGGCAAATATCCTTCTTTGATTTCCATAAGCCATCCTCCTTTGAATAACAGACGTCATAGAACGTCTCTATATAATAATTGTGAAAAAAATCATTTTTTCCACCACGAGCCTGAAAATTTTTTCTTTTCTTTTTCGCTGATTTCAAAAAAGAATATCTTTTCCGTGGTAGGAATGCAAGGAAGAATGTCGCTTTTTTCCGGATTTCTTTTGGCAACCTTCCATTTTGGCTTGCAAAGAAGTCCGAGACAGTTGCAGAAGCCATAAATGAGAGAGTAGATCGGTGAAAGAAGAATTCCCTTCCACATGCCTTTCAAGGAACGTGAGAGACCTAATTTCTGATGATCCATGAAGAGAACAATGAAGCTTTGGAAGATACAGAAGATCGATATTGTCAAAATGACAATCCATGCCATATTGAGCAATCCAATGAAAGCCTGCCCGCTTGCCCAGGATGAAAACGATCCACAGGATACGGGGTCATAGAAGAATTTCATGCCAAGATAGGAGGCATAGTAGGCCCCCGTGGATGGATCCGTAAAGATGATATTTCCGGTCGGCTGAAGTGTGAATAGATTGTTCAGGCTATAGAGATTGTACGTAAAAAAAGAATCCGAAAACGGACTTTTCGAAAAGATTCCGACAAGCATCAATATTGCATAGAAAGCATAATAAAACGGAAACCAGACAAAACAGATGACACTCACCGGATTGAATTGCACCTGGAGAAGAAGATCAAGATACATCGGATTGCCCGTCCGAAAGAAAGAAACGAGCATTCGCCATCCGTCTTTGAAATAAATCTGATTGAGGGCTCTTCCCATTCGCACCATTCGATTCTTGGTATCCTGATAGGTGCTTGGCTGATCTTCATAGACGATCGCATCCGTATTGAAGTAGATTTTGTAACCCTCAAAGAGTCTCTTGAGAGAGAATTCGACATCCTCGATTCCAGAGAAACAGTCGAATCCGCCGATTTTTTCGACAACATCCCTTGTCATCGTCATGCCAGGTCCAGGGGCAAGCGTGGTCATATTGAAGAACTGTCTGAAATTGTTCTGTGCACGGCTGTCCTTGATCGAAAAGATTGTACAAGTTTCAGTCCAGACATTCTGCATCATATTGCTTGCCGCTTCATAGGCACGGACAATCTTCGCACCTGCTGCGATGGAGTTGTTCATCTCCTTAAAGAAAGACTTGCAAGGAATATTATCGGCATCAAAGCGGATAAAGACTTCACTCTCTTTGTCTTCCTGAAGAATCCTTTTGAGCATATAGGATAAAGGATAGGAAACTTTGTGATGTGCTTTTTCCTTGTCGTTATATTCATAGACAATAGCTCCGGCTTTTTTGGCCAATTCAGCCGTCTTGTCGGTGCAGTTGTGGGCACAGACATAGATTCGATATTTATCTTTTGGATAATCCATCTCTTCTTTCAGGTAGGTGATTGAATGAAAAATGGTCTTCTCTTCATTGTGTGCGGCAATATAGATGGCAAGAGAATGATAATTCTCTGATTTTTTGAAGTGTTTTCTTCTCAGCCAGAAAAAAAGGTAATAGAAAGCCTGAGGGAGAAAACCCAAAGTCACAAGAAGGATGGCAATGAAATTGATGTAATAAAAGACAATGAAAAGAATATCCAGAAAAGTCATGAGTTTTTTTATTTTGTCTCGATTTTCGTTTTACTTCTCTTCAGTTTCGCCCATTTTGGCTTGGAGAAGATGCCAGCAATGATGCTTCCTGCCTGAAGAAGCATATAGCCTGGGAAAAGAAGAACGGAGAGAATGACCGTCTTTCTATTCTTAATAACAAGTTTTTTTCTTTCGACAATGCAGGAAATCATCGGCTGGAGGAAGAAGGGAAGAAGATAGCATCCAACCGCAACGACAAGAACAAAGATGAGGAACCACCAGAAGTCAAAGCTGCCCATGCCGAGAATCGTCATTGTGTTGCCAAGTCCGGTATAAACAAGACAATAGATATAGTAGGGAACAAACCACAGCACAGCCAAGACGCTGGCTGGAATGGTCGCAATATTGAAGTACTGATCAAGATAAGTCATCTTCAAGGAGAAGGGAACTTTCGGATCGAACAAGGTCTTGAAGAATTTTCCAAGGCATTTGACACCCGTGCTCCAGAAAAGCTTGCTGAGACCATTCCCCATTCGGGAATTTCTCTTGTACATATCCCCTAATGTCGTCGGCTGATCTTCAAAGACCATCGCCTGATCGATATATTCGACTTTCTTTCCGTCCTTGAGAAGTCGATTGAGAGTAAATTCGATATCATCCGAACTCGACATGGCATCCCAATCGAGAGCATATTCAGCCTTGACCATCGAGCAGCATCCGTTCATGACGACACCAAGATGCAAAGCGCTTCGGCTTCGGCAAGCAAAGAAATCGTCTCGACAGTACCATAATCCGGTCATGCAGGAGATGACATTGTCCGTCAGATTCTTGCTGTTCTCGTAAGTTCTTCCCAATTCGACGCCATCATCGGCAGCATCATTGCAGCGAAGAAGATAGTCCTTGTCGATCTGATTGTCCGCATCGATGAAAAGGAAATATTCGTAGGTATGTTCTTTATCTTCCTTGAGGGCATTCATGCCGAGCTTCATGCAGTAGGATGCTTTCTGATGCTTTGGATCATGATCCGTAAGAAGAATCGTCCTTGCATGGCATTCTTCAGCAATCTTGGCTGTGTTGTCCGTGCAGTTGTGGCAAAAAACGACGACATGCTTCTTATCTTCTGGATAGTCGGCATTCAAAGCAGAAGTCACGCTATCGGCAATGACGTCCTCTTCGTTGTGGGCACGGATGATGATGGTGAAGTCATGATATTTCTTCGCCTTCTTATATTGACGCGGCTTAATAAAGAAAGTGAACATGAAAAGAAGCTGAAAAAGAAAGACAGAAGCGACAAGAATGATGACAAGGATGTTAACCCATCCGATAACTGTATTGAATATATCCATAATTTCAGTGCTGACCTATTGTATCGAGTTTATCTAAAACGACAAGCGAATATTTCTTAGCGAACTCCACTGCGGCATAGCTGGCCGCCTCATCCCGAAGTTGGTTCGGAGCATGGGCGTCATCTCCAAAGACGCAGCGTGCATGGTATTTTCCGACAAGAGAGAAGAATTCCTCAGTCGGATAGACCCACCTTTTTTTGTCCTTATATTGTTTTTTTCCAGAGCGAATGCCTGCCAAGTTGATTTCCAAGGGAATATCATAGGCAATCGCTGCCTCAATGATTTCTTTGGAGACTTTCCTGCAGTCCGAATCGAAATCAGAGATATTGATCATAAAATAATCCGGATGGGCAAAGATTTTGAAGAGTCCGCTCGAGAGTGCCTTCAAGGCAAGATCCTTATAGAGATAGAGTTGGGATGCACTCGTAATCTTCGAAAAGGAGCAGGTAATGTTATGATGATCATCCATCGCCATATGGTTTCCCAAAATCATGTAGTCAAGAAGACCGTTGTCGATCAATTCATGATAGAAAGTGAAATAGCAAGGAAAGGATTCTGCTTCGAATCCAAGATAGATGGAAATCTGGTCCTTATATTTTTCTTTTAATGAATTGATGGACTTCACATAGTCATCAAAAAGGACATAGTCTCCTCTCTTGTATGGTTCAGAAAACCCAGGAAGCATCGCATGATCTGAGAATCCCAGATGCCGAAGTCCGTGTCCAAGTGCTTCCAAAACATATTCTTCATCTTCCCCGGTCGCATGACCACATCTTTTCGTATGAGTATGATAATTCGCAGTAAACATATTCTTGCACTATTCTATCACGATAGTTCAATAATTCGAATACTTTTCGTTCCTTCATAGAGGATCATTCGTCGATATAGATGAATAATGAGATTTGTTCCTTATTTATTCATTATTTCTATCGTAAGCCATTCTACAGTCTAGAAAAAGTCGTGTTGCAAATAGCATTTAGAAGGATAACCCTTCCTTTTCTCGTATAATAAAAAAGAATTATCAAGGAGGAAACCTATGCCATTCTATCTGCGTTCAGGTGATATAACGAAAGAAGAATACGATTGCATCGTCAATGCTGCCAATCATAACCTGTTCTCCGGAGGGGGTGTCTGTGGTGCGATTTTCAAGGCAGCAGGTTATCGCGAACTTTACGAAGCATGTTCCTCTCTTGCACCGATCAAGACAGGACATTGCTGCGTTACGCCTGGATTTCATTCAAAAGCCAAGTTCATCATCCATGCCGTCGGTCCAATCTACCAAGATGGAAATCATCATGAAAAAGAACTTCTTTATTCTTGTTACAGGGAAAGCTTAAAATTAGCCAAAGAGAACAACATTGAATCGATTGCCTTTCCTCTGATCTCCTCCGGAATCTATGGTTACCCCTATATCGAAGCCTATCAGGTTGCAAAGGAAGCGATTCTTTCCTTCCTTGATGAATATGAGGACTCACTCTCTATCACCCTCTATCTTACAAGAAATCGACTCGACGGACTTATAAAAGAATCCTTTATTCCGCTCGAGGAAGCACCAAGAAACAGGAGGCTCTATTCCTGCAGCCTTTCTTCTCTTGCCATGCCCGAAATCACCATCGAAGGGAAATCCTTCTGTGAACTTCTTTTTTCCTACATCGATCAAAAAGGGATGACAGACAGCCAGTTCTATCACAAGGCCAACATGGACAGGAGGCTTTTCTCAAAACTGAAGGGGAAAGACTACCATCCGAGCAAAAACACAATCCTTTCCTGTGCGATTGCACTTCAGCTTGATCTCAAAGAGACCGATCATCTTCTCGAATCTGCTGGCTATACTCTCAGCCGCTCTCTTCTGACAGATAGCATCCTTATCCATTGCATCGAAAAGAAGGAATACGATATCTTTACCATCAATGAAATCCTGTATTTTTACGACCAACCGATACTCGGAGAGAGATTTGTCCCTTCCCAAGCGACAAAATGATAAAGAAAAGAATCTAAACTGATACCCGTAACAAGGAGGTCAGTTTATGAAAAGCTGCAAAATCACAGAAGTCGTCTTCATTCTTGACAAATCAGGATCCATGAGAGGACTCGAAAAAGACACTGTCAAAGGATACAATTCGTTTTTGGAAAGCCAGAAAAAAGAAGAAGGGGATGTCTATATTTCGACGATCCTCTTCTCCGATCAACAAGAGAAGATTCTCTCTCACCAGTCCCTATGGAAAACCAAAGATATGGAAGAGAAGGATTTTCATGCGGATGGATGCACTGCCCTATTAGATGCAATCGGAGAATCTCTTCGTGAAATGGATTCCTATCTGCAGGAAAAAGAAGAAAAGAGAAACGTCATCTATGTCATCATCACCGACGGCATAGAGAATGCATCCAGACGATACAATTATCCGACTATCAAAAAAGAGATATCCGTCCGACAGGAAGAAGGATGGAAATTCATCTTCCTTGCTAGCAATATCTCCGCCATCGAGGAAGCCTCCTCGATTGGCATCAAGGCGATGGACGCGGTCAATTTTCACAATGACGAAAAGGGAATCGAACTGAATTTCAAGGCAGTCAGCAAGGCTGTAAGAAATATGCGTACCTGTTCGGCATTCTGCTCCGATTGGAGAGAAGACGTGGATAAGGACTACGAGGAAAGAAAATAGATTACCTGATTTTCTCAAGCACCTTCATGACGCCCTGCTCATCATTGCTCAGGGTAATATAGCTGACTCTTTTCTTGATATCCGGATGGGCATTGGCTGTGGCGATAGAGTATTTGACCTCGTCGAGCATTTCCACATCATTGAAATAATCTCCAAAAGCCATACTCTCTTCCTTCTTGATGTCATACTTTTCCATGATGGCAAATAACGCCCTTCCTTTATTGGCATCAGCATTGGCTATGTCAATCCAGGAAACACCTGAGACGACAGCCTTTAGATGTTCTGGGAGCGAGGAGAAATAGCCACTGGACTGTTCTGCTTTCTGCTCACGGAAATAGATCGCCAGTTTGACGATTGTCTCTTTCTCTGCGACGGCATAAAGATTTTCCACCTGCTTCAGTCTTTCATAGTACATCGTCGCCTGGAAAAGTTCCTTGTCTTCATTCACGAGTCGATAGGCGGAATTCACGCCACACAAAAGAGGCATGCAGGATGGAACGTTCTGAAGAAGGTCGAGGACACGAAAGACATCCTCCTTCTTCATGACGTTCTCAAAGATGATTTCTCCGCGATGAAAGACAAGCGATCCATTTTCGGCAATGAAGATGAGATGATCCTTAATATCTCTGAAATCACGTTCCAGAGCATAATATTGTCGTCCGCTGGCGATGACGGTTTTTATATCCCCATGGGCAAGGACCCATGTCTTGAAGGTCGGTGGAAGTCTTTTATGGCTATCCAGAAGCGTCCCGTCCATATCAGTTGCTATCAGTTTGATTTTTGTATTGAACATATCCCTATTATATAAAATCGCAAACCAAAAATAGAAACAATCAGAAGTCTTTTTTGACAAAGTCGCCTCTCTATCCAAAACAAAAAAAAGAATATCTCTTCCAAGAATGAAACATCATTTCTTCTAGAGAGATATTCTTCTTTCAATTCCAACATAACCCTTTTTGAATCTTCAGATTGCTCAGGTCTGAAGCGAAGAAACAAATTCAGGACATCGATATTTATTTCTACATAAAGTATCGCAAAGATGAAAAAGAAAGACTATCAACAAAAGAAAAAGGAACTCAACGAAAGAGTGTAAAAAGGAAAATTCGTTGAATTTTCTTTTTTTCTTTATATTTCGATTGAAAATATATACAATATTAGAAATGACAAAAGAAGACATAAATTATGGCGAATTTATAAAAAAACGCCGAAAAGATCAATCTATCACGCAAAATACGCTTGCCGAGGCACTCCATTGTACCCCTCAGGCGATCAGCAAATACGAAAATGGAAAATCTTCCATCTATTTGGGCATGCTCGGTGATATTTGCCGTGTTTTGAACGTGGACCTTGAATCCTTTTTAAGAATTCGAGGTGAAAAGAACAACGATTTGTGCGAAAAATACACTTTTTCAGAAAAAAAGTTTTCCGATTACCTTTGCTTTCTCCGTGAGAAGCAAGATTTGACCCAAAAAAGAGTGTCGAGAGATTTAGGGATTTCTCAACAAAAACTTTCCAAATGGGAAACAGGTTCTTCACTTCCTGATATAAACGAATTACAAATTTTAGCAGATTACTATAAATTGTCTTGTTCAGAACTTTATTTTTCTCTTTCAAAGGAAGAGAATGAACCAATTGAGAAAAAAGAAACAATCAAAGAAGAGAAGAAAAAAGAAAAAAAACAAACTAAAATATGGGTGTTTATCCTAATCATTCTTGCCATCGCTGGAATGATTATCGCATTGAATCTTGTTCTCCATTTCAACTCCCATACCTCTTCATCCAGTTCAGATTCCATACAGGAAAGCCAAGATGAG
Organism: bacterium; assembly: GCA_963612025.1. Taxonomy (GTDB): domain Bacteria; phylum Bacillota_I; class Bacilli_A; order RFN20; family CAG-288; genus Enterosoma. Next base: position 21,979 of record CAVDUB010000003.1, on the reverse strand, counting down.
TCGACAAATACCCCACCTCGCATCGATTCATTCTATATCGATTCGTGATTCAAGGAGACCTATAGAAAATGAAAAAGAAATTTCTGCTTGCTGTCTTATCTTTATCTACACTTGCCGTTTATGGATGCTCAAACAATGATTCTACGCCGACTGTTCAACAGGACGTCTCTCCTTCCTATAAAGGCATGAGCGTCACGCGTACGACCACTTCGAATCTTCAGAGTTCCTCCGTCAAGGAAAGAGTTGATCTTTCTGAACTCGTAACACAGAACGTCGTTAACGACCCCACCATCCGCTATTACGTAAATCCCGGCGAAAGTTTTCGTCTGCATGTCTGTTTATCCAATCCTTCAAAATACGAAATCCAATCTTTGACGCTCAACGGAAAGAAATATGCTTCCTATATGTTCGCAGAAGGAAGCGATTTGGAGAACATCTATATCGAAGTCACAGCCCCTGTCGAAAGCGGATATCAGTCCTATACCCTGGAAAATATGAAATATCTTGACGAGACGACCGTCAAGGACCTCTCGATTGCAGAGAACAACACATTGAGTGTCGGTGTCCGCTATACTAATTCGCCGGTCGCAGAATTCAATGACATGAAAATCTCCGCCACTTCCTTCTCCACCAACCTTCAGGTCTCGGATAAGGACAATCTCATTGCCTCACAGTCTCTTCGTCTATATATCTCCGATGGAAAAGATATCATCAGTCAAAAAGCACTCGAGGTCGGAAACAACTTGATCAGCCTGAACACTCTCAGTTGCGGCAACACCTATCAGATTGGTGTCTTAGGTCAGGTCGATATGGCCGATGGAAGAGGTCAGCACTATGAATGGCTCGCCAAGGAAGAATTCATGACCGATGACGTCTATGATTTCGAAAATGTGACATACAATGAGAATTCAGTCCGATTCGACCTCAAGAAGAAATACAGTCTTGATTCCACCAGCATCAATAGAATCGATTTGGAAATCGATGGCGATGTCAAAGATTCCATCACAGGCGAAAGCAACTACAGTTTCCGCAATCTTCTCTCCGATACAGAATATACTCTTGCCCTCCATTACATCGCCGATGAAAAGAAGACGGATAAAGTCGTCCGTACTTCTTTCACATCCGCAGCCTACAAGACGCCAAGTCTTTCGCTTTCCTGTCAGACGGCAACGGTGAATTCCTTGGAGCTAAAGATCGCCCAGACGGATGAAGATGAACTTCTTTCTTCAGTGAATCTTTCTCTTTATGATGAAAGTGGCAATGTGGCGGCTTCGACAAAGAAAGATGACATCTACCTTTTCGAAAATCTGAAGTCCGATTCGAAATACACAGCCTTCCTTTCTTATACCTATGATGCCAGAGATGGAAAAGGCGAAGCCAAGAAATCGATTCAGCAGACCTTCTCGACTCTGAAAAGCGAAGTCCCAGTCGCAAAGGAAATCAACTCCGAAATCAAGAAGGGTTGCGACTCCCTCACCGTCAGCTATGAATTATCCAATCAAGACATCGGAACCATCGACAGTCTGACACTTTTGAAGGATGGAGCTGTTGTCAAGATTGTCAACGAGAGCAAAGCCATCTTCGATTCCTTATCCGAGGATACGGATTATAGCGTTCTTGTGGACTATTCCTATGATCTCAATGACGGAAAAGGAAAGAAAACCGGTCAGAAAGAATTCCAGTATCATACCAACCCATCTCTCACGATCGCATCGATTGATACAATCTCTCCAAAAGAAAAATATTCCGCCGGTGAAACGATCGAATTGAAAATCGGTCTTCACAATACCAAGAATCTGACGATTTCCAATATATACATCAACTCCGTCTCCTGTTCCCTTGTCGCTTTCAACAACTATGTTTTGGCAAGCTATGTGATTCCTTCGGATACATTCCAGGCGGGTGAGAATTCGCTTTCTGTCACCTCCTTGCAAGCGAAAGACGGACAAAACACCTATTCCTATGAATTTGTTTCTTCGGAAGAAAATCATTTTGTTTTCCAATACGAAGCAGCCATCGAAGTCGAGAATATCCAGTCTGACAATGAACTGGATTACTGCAATCTCAATGATGAAATCCATGCCAAGCTCAACGTGAAGAACGTTCTCAATCAGACGCTGACGAGTGTAACTTTGAGTGATGGGACAACGCTTTCCATCACAAAGAATGATGCCGGCGAGTATCTTGTCGCACTCCCAAGCGATACAGCAGGACTCCATAGCTATCACATCACCGCCGTCAATTACACGCAGAATGAGGAAACAAGCCAAGCCTATCATGATCAGATTATTCAGTATTACGTCCTACCGAATCAGACAGCCATATCCATCACGAATGTCGAACAGTTTATGGCGATGGAAGAGGGAAAGACGTATCGTCTTGATGCCGACCTTGATTTCACCAATGTCGACTACACTCCATTTGCGTTCAAGGGCGTCCTAAGAGGAAACAACCACAAGATTAAGAATCTGAATCTCACCATTACGGCTGCACAGAGTGAGGGCGGAAATTATGGTCTTTTCTCTTCCTTGGAAGGATTCGTGGATAATCTTGCATTCGAAAACGCCTTCATCTGTTGCAACAACACCTTAAGCGGCAAAGCTCAACGTTTCGGATTCCTCAGCGGAAGCTCATCGAATGTCTGCGTGCGAAACGTCAACATCGATGAGTCCTGCATCATGAAGCTCGGTGGCGCAAACGGTCAGAATTATATGCATGCCGCAGGCCTGATTGGATTAAGCGAAGGAAATATCATCATCGATGATTCGAGAGTTTCTGCGATTTTTTGGAGCACTTACAAATCCTACAATGTTACCGGTCTTGTCTCCGCTTTCTATGGAGGAGGAAATTTCGCGACCTTCAAGAGAAACATCCTTGATTTCAGTTATTCGAATGCCAATGCCACTGGAAGCGGTTCATTCAATATTTATGTTTTAAGTTCATACGCAACGGAGTACAGAATTTATGTCTCCGATCTTCTTGTGGATATCAACTGTTCAAAGAAGAATTCTTATTCCACTATGACGATCAATATGACAAAAAACTGCACACTCAAGGTCAATCACATGGTCGATTTATCGACCAGAAAGGGTATCTCCACCTTGGGAATACAAACCGTCAGCATCTTTAACTCCTTCTACCTCACTGAATACACGGGCAGTCTCGTTGAATACCAAAACTGCATCAAAGAGCAGAAGAATGCCCTGGTAAATGATTCCTATTACAACGGCGAAACCGACACTGTGAAATTACTCGAGGATATCAACTACTATTTCGATGTCTGTGGATTCGATAAAGACGTTTGGGAATTCCCTGATCCATGCTATGAGAAATTCGTCGGCGAATACGGAAATGATAATTTCAGATTCAAAACACCAACGCTCAATCGCAAGATAAAACTTTAAACGCAAAAAGAAACCATCCTGAAATATATACAGAAAGGATGGTTTTTTCTATGCAAAAAAATGATAAAAGCCCTCGGCCATGAGTCTTTTACTCACAGCGAGGGGCTCTGTTTGTCTTGAATGAATAAAGAATGGATTTAAACGTATTCCTAGATTATTCGAGTTCGACAACCCTTAATCAGTTTTGTTTAGGAATTATTTTCTGTCGTGTTTGCTTTTCTTTTGATTCTTTGATTCATCCATATTATCCTGCCTGTATGGGCTAATCTTATCATTTTGTTATCGGTATTGATAACACGCACTCCGTAACTGTGGATAATAGCAATATGTTTCTATTCAGATTATAAACCGAATTGCTTAGGAGAGCACTCATCTTTTTCTATTTTGCTGCCAGCGCTATTCTGTCTATAATCTTAGCAAGTACTTCACAGGTACTTGCTTCGTCAACCATCCCCCCACTGACTTTCAAACTATTTGTCTCCATAATGTCCACGACAATGTGCAATGTAGATACGGCCTTCTTCCATGTGATACACAAGGCGGTTTTTGTTATCTATTCGACGACTGAATTCGCCTTGCAGATCTCCGGACAAAGGCTCTGGTTTTCCAATTCCATCCATGCATCCATTGCGCTCAATGTCTTTGACGAGCTGGTTGATGCGCTTCAGAGTTTTTTTATCCTGTAACTGCCAATACAGGTAATCTTCCCAGGCCTCGTCCGACCATATTTTCTCACTCATCGTCGACCTCAATCAGTTCGTGAGCGGTGCCTTTACCGGCACGCAGCTCCTGAACGGATTTTCTGACATGAGCCATATTGCTTTCAGAAAAAAATGGATCAGATGTCTGTGTAATCTCAAAAGGGATACGATTCTCACGAAGAACTGCTTTCACAAACATATTGATAGCAGTAGAGGTATTGATTCCTACATTGGAACAAAAGCTGTCAAATTTAATTTTATCAGAAGAATCAACACGTGCAGTAATGGTTGTCTGTGCCATATGAATCATCTCCTTCTTGTATTCGTTTTGCACATTTTATAACCTTATTGTATGCAAATAGCAATATGATGTAGCACAATCAGGATGCCCGTCAACTTCTGCAGATGCCGCATACCTGGGCAGATATCGCTGAAAAGCTCAAATCCGGCGAAATCACAAAGGATGATTATGATGCCTGGCGCTACCACTATCCCGACCATGACACCAGTGAGCAATGGAAGAAAGTTACTCCCTCCCAAGGGCTCAGCGACCTCCTGGTGGAGCAGTTGAATAAAGAAGACCAGAAATAAGAAAAAGAGCTACCTGACTTCCTTATGAAATCAGATAGCTCTTCTCTAATTTTTCAGAATAATGAAAATTGTTGCCATTTCGTTGCCACGAAAGGACTTACCGTTCGAAAAAGCACGTATTTATCAGCTTTTCAAGACCTCGAAATCATTCAAGTTCAATTGTTGATGGTGGTTTGCTCGTGAAATCATAGAGGACACGATTGACACCTTTGACTTCGTTGACGATGCGATCGACAATCGTTGTCATGACATCGCTTGGAAGAACAAACGGTTTTGCCGTCATGAAATCATCGGTCTGGACAGCGCGGAGGACGATGGCATAGTCATAGGTTCTGCTATCCCCCATGACACCGACGCTTCTCATATTGCTTAAAGCCGCAAAATACTGGGAAATTTGTTTATCCAATCCGGCTTTCTTGATTTCCTCACGATAGATATAGTCCGCATCCTGAACAATCTTGATCTTTTCCTTGGTCACTTCGCCGATGATACGGATGCCAAGTCCCGGACCCGGGAATGGCTGACGATAGACGATGGAATCCGGAAGGCCAAGAAGAGTTCCGACCTCTCTGACCTCATCCTTGAAGAGATTCTTTAAGGGTTCGACAAGGCCCTTGAATTTCATGTTCTTAGGAAGTCCGCCAACATTGTGATGGGACTTGATCTTCGCCGAGATGCCAAGACCGGATTCGATTCGATCCGGATAGATGGTTCCCTGGGCAAGGAATTCGACATCATCCAATTTGTTTGTCTCGGCTTCGAAGACTTCCAAGAAGGTGGCGCCGATGATTTTTCTCTTCTGTTCAGGTTCCGTGACACCGGCAAGTTTGGAATAGAAAAGTTCCTTGCTGTCCGCCTTGATGAAATTGAGGTCGAACTTTCCTTTCGGTCCGAAGACTTCCTCAACTTCTTCTGCCTCATATTTTCTCAAAAGGCCGTGATCGACAAAGACACAATAGAGGTTCTTTCCGATGGCCTTAGCAAGAAGAGCGGCTGTGACAGCACTGTCGACGCCTCCAGAAAGTCCAAGAAGGACCTTCTTGTCTCCGACCTGGGCTCGGATCTCCTTGACCTGCTCCTCGATGAAGGATTCACTCTTCCATGTTGGAGCGCATCCACAAATATTCAGAACAAAATTCTCAATGGCTTTCTGACCTTCGATTGTATGTCTGACTTCGGGATGGAACTGAGTGGCATAGATGTTCTTTTCCACCGATTCATAGGAGGCAACTGGACAGTCCTTTGTCTTCGAAGTGATGATGAAGCCTTCGGGAACCTCGCTGATTCTGTCCGTATGGGACATGAAGACCTCTGTATCCTTTCCAAAGCGATCGAGAAGCTTGGAAGTGGCGATGATTTCCACATCGGTCTTTCCATATTCGCTCGTCGAAGCATGGATAACTTTTCCGCCAAGCTGATGAGCAATCATCTGTGCTCCGTAGCAAATGCCGAAAATCGGTTTTCCAAGAGAATAAATTTCCTTATTGATCAAAGGGGAATCTTCCAGATAACAACTGTTCGGACCACCCGTGAAGATGAATCCTTTGACAGAGGGATCCTTGAGTTTTTCAATATCGATTGTATAAGGGACGACTTCCGAATAGACGTGGCATTGACGAACACGTCTCGCAATCAGCTGATTGTATTGTCCGCCGAAGTCAATGACGAGAATTCTATCTTGATTCATTTGCTTTGTGAGCTCCTTTAATTCCACTAGAGATTATACCTACTTAACAAAAAAGATGAAAGAATCAAATTTCTTTTCTTGCATTTTTAATTCATTGCAACAGCAAAAGGATGAGGTTTTTCCTCGAAGGAAATCAAGGAAGAAGAATCCAAATTCTCTTTGTGCATAGAGACCGAATAAGGTTGGCATCTCTCATAGGTCTTCCAATAATAAATTCCTTTCTCCAAGTTCATACAGGAAGCATAAATTGTGATTTCATACTGATTCTCCATTTTGCAGAGACCTCTTGTCTGCCAGACGGACTGAAGGATATGAAAGAATTGATTCACACTGGAGGCCTCATCATCCTCAGAACAGGAAAAGTGAGATGTAAAGCAGACGCGGACGAATCGGCTTTGACTCGATAAGTCTCCCGGAAGACCGATTCCACCCATTCCTCTGGAATAGAAAGAATCATCAAAGGAAAAATTCCGCTTCGGCTGTTCGTTGCTCAAAGAAGAATAATTCTTCAGATTTTCCATCTGATAATTGAAGGGAGGATTGTTTGTCAAACTTCCTGTTTTATTCTCATAGATATGAATGCCGTCTTTCATGGATTCGACAACAATACATCGATTAGAATCGCGAAGGATATAATGAAGACTGCTTGCAGGAAATTGTGGACTATAAGGCGTTTTCGTCAGATTGATTTCCTTGATCATTTTCTCCGCCTCGTCGACATTTTTGCAATTGGATAGAAGATAAGGTAGGAATTCATACTGGGCGACATTCTTGGCATCCTTCTTCTCTTCCTGATAGAAGGCATTCCCGACAAAGTTGAGACCGGCCATAGCGAGCCCGCATTCATTCATGGCATCATAATATAAAGGATAATCCTGATTTACATGCGCCATGCCAAGGATGGCATAATGATTTTCATTTTTTCCAAGAAAACGAAAATGAAATGGATACTTTCTTGGTGTGAGGACAACCTTCTCTCCATAAGAAAATTCATAATCGAGTGTTCGTCCAAAATACGTATCCTTTGTTTTATAGGATGCTGCTGTACACATTCTTCTTTCTCCTTTCGAAAATTAATTCTATCTTACTCCAAGACAAGAGAATCACCAATACGTCACCCGTTCTATATGCCGCCTAAATATTTAACAAACTCAGTAATAGCGAACAATAAATATTGCTCGCTTTATTGATAAGCTAGTTAATATATGATACAATCGTATAAAACAAGGAAAGGGGTTCCAAATGAAAAAACAGTTCATTTTAGCAATTTCTCTCTTTTCATCTCTTATATTCGGCCGAACAAACAATATATCTTTATCGACAAGCACTCAAGCACAAATCAAAAAAGCACAAATCACAGAAGAAAATGACGAAGAAGCCACGATTTCTGCTTCAGATATCGTACTCGATTATTACTATAAGGAATTTCTATCCAAACATGATTCAATGATTGGTAAAGATACTTTTTTAAAAGCATATCGGAATCAAAAACTCTCCATCACTGAATTTATCGAAACGTTCGATCCAACTCAGCCAATCGTATCGGAAGTAACACTGGAAATCATCTCACCAGACGCCGACTATATTTTAGGCACGGATACGATTGAATCCAACAATCAAACTCAGAATACTTATTTCAAATATCAGCCCGTCATGAATGCCTTCAATTATTCACTTTTAGAGGATGGTGATATTATCTATGAATCAGAGGCACAAGGGGCGAAACATGTAGCCTTTCTATATGATTGTACTCATAAAAAAGAAGGGAACACCACTTATTTTCAAACAATAGAGGCCGTTGCAAGCGGTGTACAATATGGCTTCCTTGATGACAATCGAATTCTCCGTTATGGTGTCTGCATATATCGTGTCTATAGAGCAAGAGAATTAAATGTTATCTCAAGAGCCAAAAATTTTATTATCAATCAAGTCGGTAAGAAATACTCCCTCGATTTCACAAAAACAGATGTCGATGAGAACGAACAAGAATGGTATTGTTCAGAACTTGTTTTTGCAGCCTATTGGGCAGGTGGAATGAATATAGCCAATTCTTCAAATTACGATTTTGATCCTGCAGAAAATGGTCTTCTTCCAGTTCAAATCACATGGGGATATCTAAATTACCAAGTTTCACTGACTTTCAGCCACCTAGAAATATCAATCAACAAATATGAATCTGGAAAATGGTTTATCAACGTAAGGAATTCAAATCCATTCTCTGTCACTTTGGAATATAATGAAAAAATGTGCTATGAAGGGGATGCCAAAGAATGGAAAGGCTTAAAAGATATCAAGACTGTTTCTATGGATTCTAAATCTTCAACAGAAGTGAAAATTTCTCAAAACTTTTTTGCAACGACAATTGTTTTCTCCTATGTAAAAGAAGGTACGCGATATATTACTTATGCAAATGAACTTACAAAAGGCGGATATTCCATGTCTGTCCGCTATACCACAATATGAGGTGAACTATGATTCAAGCGATTGATATAACACAGAATGACAAGGGAAAGAAATTGATCGAGAATATCAATTTCACATTGCCAAACAAAGGATGTTTTCTTTTCCATAGTGATGATAATTCATGCAAACATCTATTCGAAATCCTGTCTTTGTCAAAAAAAGCAACCTCTGGAAAATATCTTTTTCAGAACGAAGATCTTCTTTCTTCATCAGCCAAGGCAGAGGATTTCCGAAAATATGATATTGGAATCGTTTCTCAATTCGATGAAATAGATGATTCCACCACCCATGATGACTTAGAAACCTATGCTCTTCTTTATCAGTTCGATAAGGAAAAGGTCATCAAGGATTTCACCACTTCCCCTTATTTCATCAAAACAGATCAGAAACTCTCCAATCTGAACAAGGAAGAACAGACCATGCTCCTTCTTTTCAAGGCAGTCTATAAAAATCCGAACATCATCATGGTTTCCTATGATGAATTCACTTGGTCAGAGACTTTGCTCAAGATGATTCAAGAGGAATCCCATTATAGGCTCGTTCTTCTTTTCTCAACGCAAATCCCTAATCTTTCCTTTGATGGAACAATCGAAATATCGGATCATACCATAAAGAAGAATATTTGCTTCACTGATGAAGACAACAGCCAAAAAGAAAAGAAGGAAAGCAAAACCTCTTTGAAAAATACCTTTCTTCTATCAAAAAAAATATATCCCAAGAAGAGGGAGAATTCTCTATCGACCATCATTGTCAGCACCATCGGTCTCTTTTTTGTTTTGCTTACATCTTTGATGCATCACTACAGCCGCGAATCTCTCACTGCCTATTCCCTCTCCCACAGCGAAAGAGAAGTCTTTGGGATAAATAAACGGGTCGAAGCCATGGATTCATATAAGAGCACCTATTTTTCACCTTCCGTCAGCCGATATCCTTTTTCAGCAGATGAAATCGATCATTTAATAGAAGAAACAGGACTTGAAATCTATGGCTCGATGGATTTTGATTCCACCAATAACATTCTCAGCGAGAAAAACACTTATTTTTCCAAAGTTCTCATGTCCACGACAAAACGTTTTCAGTCTGCTTCATATATCGAAACGCTTCTTTCAGGAAATCTGCCAACAGCAGAAAATGAAATCGCCATCGGGGAAAACGTGTTCCGTCTCTATCAAGAAAACGGGTTCATAGATACAAAGACAAATGAGATTCTTTTGCCAAATACAATCAAGGAAGATTCACTGAATGGCCACTTCGTCGATCTTGGATATGGCATCGACTTTAAAATCACAGGTATCGTGAAAGGAAATGTCGATTATTCGAAATATTCGTCACTGAAAACGCCGCTCGTCAATAATACAAGCCTGCCCAAACTCTATTATTCACTCTATGAAAAAACCAGAAATGATTATTACGCAAATGGATTCTTCTATACAGATTCATTTTATCAGAACTATCGAAATGCAAATCTTTCATTTTCTCTCGATAATCCGATTTCTCTTCCAAATTCCAACAAAACAGAAATCGATCGAATCAGAAATGAAAACTCAATCGACTCATCACTTTACGTTTCTATCAATAAAGAAGGTCTCATTCTCAATCGTGAAATTATCAACAATCTCCTCTTCGAGGAATACGGGGCAATTTCCCTCTCCAGAAAAATCCCTCTTGACGAAACAACACAATCCATTGTGAAGAAGAGCAAATACAATGATAAGCTGAAAAGCGAAATCAATGTCTACTATTTCTCTTTTTCAAAAGAAAATCTCAAAAAAGTTCTCCAGATGACGGCCTACTATTTATCCTGCTATGACAATTATGAGTCAATTCTTTCAAGCAAGCCCTCGTGGATTGATGAACTGAGTGAGAAAGACCAAACCGCCTTGAACAACGCGAGTGATAGAGATGCTTTCTCCTACAATCTTGCTCTGATTCTTTCTGAGAATGAACTATGGTATTCTTCGCTTTCATCGATCAAGAAAAATGCAGAAGAGAAACGAAACAAGATGGTCGAATCCTACCTTCCTTCCTGTTATGAGACACTTATAGAAATGTCTCCTGAATTGGTTTCGAACTATGATTTGAAGAATCGAAAAATCAGCATAGCGAATAAAGAAATGACCATCAAGGGAATCGACCTGAAAGATCTCGATGCTTCTCTTGCCATGAGCAAGGATATGATGAATGATTTTTCCTATCAGCCGACATTCTTCACCGCGACGTTCAAGAATCCAAAATCGAAAAGCAAACTAAGAAGAATCTCTTCTCTTCATTGTGAATACCCCGTCTCGAATCGAGGTACACATCTGCTCAACGATTCCTTTGTGAAAAAAGGAACTTACTATGTCCTCTACTCGGATGAAATTACGCAGTTGGAAAGCATCGACAATGTCTTCCATCTTCTCGGAAATTTCACTTTCATCTTCGCACTCATATCCCTTGTGTTTTCGATCTTCATGATTTGGGACTTCTGTTCCACCAAAATAAAAAAGAATAAAAATAAGATTCGTTCCTTAAGAAACATGGGCGCCAGAAAAAAAGAAGTCTCTTTTTCCCTCTTCTTCTCATTCCTTCCTCTGCTCGGATGGACAATACTCTTTACACTGATTTCTTTTATCCTTTTTTCATTCCTTCTTAGTCTGATTCTCTCCTTGGCAGGTGGGACACCCATTATGTTTTCTCCATTCTCCTGGAGTCTCTTGATCATCATTCTCTGCTTCCTTCTTCTTTTTATCTTCCTTTCCTTCTTATCCATCCATTCAATGATGAAAAAAGAAGCAAAAGAAGAATCTCACTAGAATCATTTCGTGCCAGAACCTGAAGGATAGCATCCTTGAGGACCACTGGCACTTTTTTCAAAAGTGTATCTTTCAAAAGCCAATTAAGGTAAAATAAAAGCATGAACCACATCGAAATTATTCAATCCATACAGGAAATAACAGACGAAAGCAAGATACATTTCAGCGTCGGGGATGAAAAAGCCGAGAATCGTTTCGACTATGAAAATGCCAACCAATACGAGGAAGGAAATCTGATCACCGAAATTTCCTATATGTTATATTCCTACATCGCCAATGCCATCATCTTCAAGGCACAGGGCAAAGAGAAAAGCGAATACGGCTATTCCCTTTTCGACAAACAATGGGAAGATCTGATCCAAAAGAAAGAACTCTCTTTATTCGACAATCAGAAAGTCATAAAGGATGATGCCATGAGACTCTTAGGAGACTTCTTATTCACCGCAAAAGATATCCGGCTGAATCAACTGATTGACAAATTCTTGCCCATTTGCATTCTCAAGGAAAGTATCGAACATAAAGAATCCGAAAGGAAAGCCATCCGGGCATTCAAGAAGAAGAAAGATGTCATCACCAATCAAGTCACCCTTTTCATCCGCTCCCTCTACCATGCCTTTTTGACCAGAAGTGATATTCTTCCTCTTCAGATACATCCAGATGATGCGGATCTTTCCAACGGTATCTTCTCTTATAATGAAACATCTCTCTATTTTTCGACATGGCAAAATGCATTCACGTTGGAAAGCTATAAAAAAGTTATCAAAAAATCCCTCCTTTTGCTCTCTTCATCCTTCCCAATTGAATCCATCAAGAAAATTTCTGTCATTTTCTTATCGAAAGATATCATTGCAACAATTGATTTATAAGGAAACAACTTTTTCTAGATTCATCATGTCGTTTTATTTTCAGAAAAGAGATGCAACCAAAAGTTGCTAAAACGAAAACCAAACTTGGTAGAGGAAACCAAAGAAAGCAAGGTAAAATGGCATCGGTTTTCAAGGAGGAAAAAACGATGAATATCAAAATCGCAGACAAACTGATTGAACTGAGAAAAAAGAATGGTCTCTCACAGGAACAACTCGCAGAGAAACTCGGCCTTTCCCGTCAGGCGGTCTCCAAGTGGGAAAGAGCAGAAGCAAGTCCAGATACAGACAATCTGATATGCCTTAGCAAAATCTATAATATCTCTCTCGATGAGTTGCTCTCCACAGAGGAAAGTGCTGATGAGATTGCCAAGGAGACAAAAGAAAAGGAAGAAGAAAAAATGAATCAACCTGAAAGCAAAAAAGAAGAAAAGAAAGAAACCAAAGATGAAATCATCGCCGGAATTATCGGATCTGTTGCTCTCCTAATCCTCGGTGTCACCTATCTGATTCTAGGATTTTGCATGACGGATGGATGGGCTCTCTACTGGCCTCTCTTCTTATTCATCCCTGTCATTCCCAGTGTCTATATCGCTATCACCAAGAAGAAATTCTGTGATATCTGCATTCCCTTATTGATTGCCGGCATCTATTGCTTTATCGGAACCTTCACTGGAAAATGGCATCCCTTCTGGTTCTTATTCCTGATCATTCCCGCCTATTATCTTCTTGTCGGAAGAATCGATAGCCTCATCAAAGAACACAATCTCTAATTATGTACTATCTCTTTCTTGGGAAAAAGAATGATTTTGACTCCCCAGAGAGTCTCATCATCGAATATCAGGATCATTTCTTTCAGCGGGGTGAACACACAGATTGGTTTTTGATGGAAGAAAAAGAAGCCAATGAGGTCACATCCGGAAAAGACAATCGCTATTATTCCATCGAGAAAAGCCAGTTTGAACGAATCCTCTCTTCCTGGGGAGGAAGCCGATACGGATACAAGAATCAGAACATCCATCATGAAACAGACAATGAGGGGTATGGTGATTCCTATTTTGATGAGGACTGATGCTCATTATGGCGGATAAAGCGACAGAAAGACTCAATAAAGGAAGACTCCTTCCTCTTCTTTTGCTCCTCATCATCCCAGCCGTCGTTTCCCAATTGATCACCTTTCTATACAACATTGTCGACCGTATTTACGTCTCAAGTATCGACGACGGGATGAATGCCCTCGCCGCCTTAGGCATCGTATTGCCAATCACCTTGATCATCCAGGCTTTTGGCAATCTCATCGGATTGGGAGGCTCACCTCGAGCCACGATGAAAATCGGTCAAAATGACCTGGAGGAAGCAAATCTCATCTTCAATACATCCGTTTTCCTTCTTTTTGTAATCGGTCTTCTTCTTTCCTTCATCACCTTCTTTTTTGCAAGAGACATCGTCATTCTTTTCGGCTGCCCAAAAACCGCGGTTGGATTTGCCACTCGATATCTGAAAATCTATGCGCTCGGATCCCTCTTTGTCTTGATGGCTCAGGGATTGAATCCCTTCATCACGGCACTCGGCCATTCCTTCATCGCCATGATTTCGATTCTATTGGGTGCTGTCTTGAATATCGGACTGGATCCATTATTCATTTTCGTATTCCATATGGGAGTCGAAGGCGCAGCCTTATCCACCATACTATCCCAGGCCATATCCTTTACCTGGATTCTTCTTTTCTTCTTTTCGAAAAAGAGTCTCTTTCGAATAAAATTTAAAGGATTTCACCTTTCAAAGAAAAGATGTTTCTCTATCCTTTCTTTGGGATTCTCTCCTTTCATCATGACACTGACAGAATGTGCTATTCAGATTGTCTTTAATGTGAATCTCAATATGGCGACAAGCGGAGACAAAGACTATACCGCTGCATTGACCATCATGCTCTCCGCCCTTCAGCTGATCTCCCTTCCATTGAACGGCATCGGATATGGTGTACAGCCATTTGTCTCCTACAACTATGCAAAAGGAAATGCAGACAGACTGAAAAAAGGAATCCAGCTGACAACCCTCATCGCTTTTCTTTTCTGTCTTCTTGTCTATTCGATTTCGATGTTCTTCCCCTTCATCTACGCAAAGTTATTCTCCGCAAGTGAAAATGTCGAGAAGATTGTCGTTGATTATGCCCCTTTATTCCTCATGGGAAGCGTGATATTCTTCGTTCAAATGACTTTGCAGAACATCAATGTCGCACTCGGTCAGGCCTTATCTGCTCTTCTTCTAGCCGTCAACAGAAAAGTCGTCATCATGATTCCGCTTTGCTTTCTATTGACCCATCATCTCGGGTTCAAGGGTGTCTATCTTTCCGAGGGAATCACGGACTTTGTCGCTGGCATCATCACTTCGCTCGTCTTCTTTTTCACTTTTCCGAAGATTTTTAAGAAATGCAAAAAAGAAAACTCAGAGCTCGATTTATGTGAAACTGCTCATCCCTAGAAAGAATCAAAAAACTATCAGTTCTTCCGATGTCTCATTCAAGACCAAAGGAAGCGCTGATAGCCTATTTTTTAAGATGACTTTTTCTCTTTTTCTTCTGCCAGCTGCTTTTCGAGATTCTCTTTTCCGATGGAAAGCATCAACTTGATTCTGTTTTCCTGATTGACCTTCGGAGCTCCTGGGTCATAGTCGACAGC
This sequence comes from bacterium, assembly GCA_963612025.1. GTDB lineage: Bacteria > Bacillota_I > Bacilli_A > RFN20 > CAG-288 > Enterosoma. The sequence continues at coordinate 6,797 of CAVDUB010000003.1, read as the reverse complement.
AACAATATTGCTCAAAGGATAGAGTTCCCTGATTTTTCGAATCATGCCTTTTCCAGAAATATGGTTCGGAAGGCAGCCGAATGGCTGTGTGCAGACAATGTTCGAATAGCCGGATTCCGCAAGCTCGAGCATTTCGCCTGTCAGAAGCCATCCCTCACCCATTCTGTTTCCATAGCCGTTGACGCCTTTGTCGAGTTCCTTGACATGGGCATAGGTCGCAGGAACATAGAAAGAGGAATTCTTTGCGATGGATTCATTGAACATGTTCTGGATCTTGGTTGCATAATCGAATAACATCTTGCAGACCATTCTCTTCATTTTATGTCCACCATAGAGATCGATATCAATAATTCGATTGTCAATCTTAAAGAGAATGAAATTCATCATGCCGGGGAGATTGACCTCACAGCCTTGGTCAGCTAGGAATTTCTCGAGATTATTGTTTCCAAGAGCGGCATATTTGACATAGATTTCACCAACCACGCCAACCTTGACGCGAGGGGTATCGTCTTTTTCGATTTTTGCAAAATCTTTGACAATGTTATCAAGATTTTCTTTAATCTTTTTGAACTTATATCCGTTGCCATAAAGCATCTGATTGCAAAGCTCGTCCTGCCACTTCGAAACCAGCTTATCCGTCTCTCCCTTATTTATTTCATAGGGTCGGACCTGATTGGAAAGACACATCAGCATATCGCCATAGATGACGGCAGCCAATGAACGCCTGATTATGCCAAGCGTGATTTTCATTCCCGGATTCGGTTCAAGGCCGGACACATTCACTGAAATTGTCGGAACAAAGCCGAGGCCGGCTCGGTCCATGCCTTTGCGTAACAGCTTGATATAGTTGCTCGCTCGGCATCCGCCACCCGTCTGGGTGATCAATAAGGCGACATGGTGGATATCGTATTTTCCAGATTGGACAGCGGCGATCATCTGGCCGCAGGAGAGAATCGCCGGATAACACATATCATTCTGGATGTACTTCAGGCCGGTCTGAGCAATCTCCGGACCGGTTGTCTCAAGAAGTTCTGCCTTATAGCCATAATGATTGAACACCTTGCCCAACATCTTGAAATGGATTGGGGCCATCATCGGGAAAAGGAGCGTATAGGTTTTCTTCATCTCCTTGGTGAAGATGATTCTTCCCGTCTTGTCTCTTTTGAGTTTGATTTCTTTTTCTTTCATCTTCACTTGCCTTCCTTCTTCATCATCTCTTTGGCGGCATTCTTCTTTTTCAGGGCCTCCAATAGAGAACGGATACGGATTTTCACCGTGCCAAGATTGGTCACCTCATCGATCTTGACCTGTGTATATATTTTGTCGTGTCTTTCAAGAATATCACGGACTTCATCGCCCGTCACGGCATCCACGCCACATCCAAAGGAAACAAGCTGAATCAGTTCCATATCCGGCTGTCTTGAGACATAATTGGCAGCCTTATACATTCTCGAATGGAATGTCCATTGATTCAGAACACGGGATGGCTCGGGATTCTTTTCCAATCTTGCAATCACATCCTCGCTGACAATAGCACAATTGTATTGAAGGATGAGCTTATCAATATCATGATTGATCAAAGGATCGACATGATAAGGCCTTCCGGCTAAGACAATGATGGTCTTTCCTTCTTTTCGAGCCTGTGCAATGATATTCTCACCATGTCGCTGAACCAGCATCTTGTACTTGTCATAGGCCGCAAAGGCATCCTTGGTGGCTTTCTGAACTTCAAGAAGCGAAAGGTCTGGGAAGTATTTTTTCAGTTCATCATGAACCTTGAAAGCAAAATGTGCTCTTTCATAGAGATCGACATAATCATTGATGAAGGTTATCTTCTCCGCATCCAAAATTTTCATGTTCGCCTTGATGACTTCCGGATAATAGGCAACAACCGGACAATTGTAATGATTGTCCGTATGCTTTTCTTTTATATTCCACGTCATGCAAGGATAATAGATGGTCTTGACGCCCTTCTCGATCAGGTTCATCACATGTCCATGCATCAGTTTGGCTGGATAACAGACCGTATCACTCGGAATCGTCATCTGTCCGGAATGATAGAGCTTCGAGCTCGATTTATCCGAAAAGACAACCTGGAATCCCAAATCGGTGAAGAAGGTCGACCAGAACGGAGCAAGTTCATAGAAATTCAGTCCCATCGGGAAACCGATTTTTCCTCTCGGATATTTCTTCTCATCATCCAATGCATGATCAAAGGAACGAAGAAGATGATTCTTAAAGGCATACATATCCAAAGAGCCATTGCTCTTGGCTTTCTTTGTCACTGGTTTTTCACAGCGGTTTCCGCCAATGAAGGAACGCTTGTCATCGAACACCGACATCGTCAGATGACATTTGTTGTTGCACATCTGGCAGACATAGGAAATGACCTTTCGATGAAAATAGTCGAGTTGTTCTCTTGTCAGAATCTCTGAATGGTCGAGATGAAGTTCCATCGCATCCAAAGCAGCGCCATAGGCCCCCATGAGTCCAGCGATATTCGATCGGATGACATCGACCGAAAGTTCCATTTCGAATGCACGGAGAACCGCATCATTCAGGAATGTTCCGCCCTGAACGACAATCTTCTTTCCCAAATCATCGGGAGAGGAGCATCTTATGACTTTATATAACGCATTCTTGACAACAGAAATCGCCAAGCCAGCGGCAATATCATTGACAGAGGCACCATCCTTCTGAGCCTGCTTGACTGAAGAATTCATGAAGACAGTGCATCTCGAACCAAGATTGACCGGACGCTTCGCCTGAATGGCCAGTTTGCTGAAATCCTGAATGGAATAACCCAAGGATGTCGCAAACGTCTGAAGGAAGGAACCGCATCCGCTCGAGCAAGCTTCATTGAGGAAGATATCATCGATGACACCATTCTTGATATGAAAACACTTGATATCCTGTCCGCCGATATCGATGATGAATTCTACTTCAGGAAGGAAATGCTTTGCCGCCTGGAAATGGGCCATCGTTTCCACGATTCCATGATCGAACTTGAAAGCATTCTTTGCCAATTCCTCGCCATATCCTGTCGCTGAAGATCCTGCAATGTAGGCTTTTTCAGACATCTTGGAATAGATATCGACAAGCATATCTTTAAGCAATCCAATCGGATCTCCTTTGTTGGAGACATAATTGGTATAGCGAATATTGTAATCCTTATCCACCAGGACGACCTTCAGGGTTGTCGAACCGCTATCGACACCCAAATAGAGAGGTCCTTCATATCCATCCAGGGAAAGAATCTCCACCTTATGCTGATCATGTCTTTTGACAAATTCGCCGTATTCCTTTTCATCATGGAAGAGAGGCTCGAGATAGGCAAAATTCTCGCTGTTTCGATAATTGTTCACCAAATCCATGATGGAATCGATATTGATCGGCTTATCTTTCTTGGCAAGAAGAGCGGAACCGATGGCGACAAAATAAAGGGAATTCTCCGGAAGGATGCCTTCGACTTTCAGAACCTTGTCGAATGCGTTTCGCAGTTCCGACATAAACGTCAAAGGACCGCCAAGATACATCACCTTGCCATTGATTTCTCTTCCTTGGGCTAGTCCGGCAATCGTTTGATTGACAACAGCATAGAAAATGCTTTCAGCGACATCTTCTTTCTTGGCTCCCTGATTGAGAAGAGGCTGCACATCGCTCTTGGCAAAAACACCGCAGCGTGAGGCGATGGTATAGGTTCTTTCATGATTCTTAGCGAGTTCATTGATTTCCGTGACCGGAACGTTGAGCAGAGAGGCCATCTGATCGATGAAGGCGCCCGTGCCTCCGGCACAGGTTCCGTTCATTCTCACTTCGACGCCGTTGTTCAAAAAGAGAATCTTCGCATCCTCACCGCCCAATTCGATGATGCTATCCACATCGGGATAGAATCTCTTCGTCGTCTCTCTTGTCGCGTAGACTTCCTGATAAAAGGGAAACTTGCATCCTTCGGCAATACCCATGCCTGCGGAGCCGGTGAAAGCAAGAGAAACTTCCTTTATCCCTTTCAAAGGGCCTTCTTCAAGACTGGAAAGGACACTGGAAAGTTTCTCGCTGATTCTCGAAAAATGTCGTTCATACGACTTATAGATGACTTTATCCTCATCGTCTAGGACAACCGCCTTGATGGTTGTCGAACCAATATCAATGCCGACAGATATCATTTTTACCTTTCTCCTTCATTCTGACTGAAATCGAAGACCCCACCATGAGGTGATTCAGTTCTTTTTTCCTTCGTGGAGGAAATGTTCTTCTCCGGGATGAAACATCCACGGATTTCGCTTTCTTTTCCATGCACATATTCCTTGGCATGGAATGTCTGATAGATGCTCGTCTTCATTGCCAAAGGCAGAGAATCGAGCAACACTTCCTTGTTTTCCTCAAGAATGGCATACTCATTGATGAGGCAGAAATGATTGATATAACTTCCAAAGACTAAAGAAGAGGCTGGAGCAATCAAGACGACGAATGAGACATTGCTCGTATGATAAACAGAGATATAAGAACATCCCCATAAGCACACGGCATAAAGCATTGCGAAGAGAAGATAGAGAGGGAAATTGACCTTGATTGTTTCCTGCAATCGATAGCCTGTGAAATCCTTTGTGAAGCTTTTGGCAACGCTTCTCGACTGGCTCGAAGAGATGTTGAGATCCAAATCTGGCAATAGAATGCCAGAAAGATAATGATAGGTCAAATTCTCATCGACTCCAAAAAAGATGATGTAGAACAGCGGAAAGAACGTGACGACACCAAAATAGATGGTCAGGGGTCTCGTCAGATGGAAAAGATTTTCCAACATGAATTCGACCATTTCCAGCCGAGACGTATTGGCCTTGGTAAACTTTCCGACCAACTCGTTGAAGACCGGCTTGGCATCCGGAAAGCAGTTCACGATATTCGGCATGAAGAAACCGACAATCAATGCACAGAGGAGAAATATGCCCAATGCACGGATTATCGTGAAGAAAGCACCGAAGATTCCGCCCTTGTTCGATTGAAAGAATTCCTTGTAGCCAGATAGAAAACTCTCTCTTGGATTGCCGATTCCATTCAGATCCGATCGCACCCTCTGGTCGAGGGCATAAAACATCGGAAGAATAAAATAGACAAGCAATAAGGACATCCCATAGGTGATGATGGTCAAAAAGAAAATCAGGACCAAAAGAAAAATAGGCAAAAGCATCAACAAAAGATCCAAGAACATTCTTTTGTTCAAGGCTTTTTTTATACGCTGAAAATACTTGCTCTTTAAATCATTCTGACCCATTTTTCAACTCGGATATCACCTATAGGGGATAACTAAATAATTATAAGGATTGTAGAAGATGAAATCAACGAACGAAAAAAAGAAAGCTCATCACTTTCTTTTCTTCTGCATGGCCACTTCCCGTTTGATCATCTCACTTTTTTCAAGCAGGGAATCCAGCATGGCCTGGCTCGTTTCATGGCTGATGGATGTGACATCATCCCTCTCAGCCGTCTTCAGTGTCTTCTCGAGCTCATCGACGGATAAAAACCAACTGTTCTGTTCCTTCTTGGAAAGAGTGGAAGGAACAATCATCTTCGAATTGTAGACGACCACACTCACAAGCATCTTATCGGAGTGCTGCAAAGACATCAGTTCCTCAAGCTGCAGAACTTTCTTTTCATTCTCAAGAACTGGATTGATAACGTTTTCTGTCTTTCCCTTATAATCCTTCAGGAAAAGAAGAGAATCCTGGATATTTCCATAGAGACCTCCCTGGAAGACAACATCGAGGAAGACATAGATATATTTATCAGCAAAAAGAATATGATCGTAGTAAACAGGATTTGTCTCCGCCGATGGAACATAAAGAGCAACATTGTTCAAAAGAAGATGGTCTTGTTCATCGGCATAATATTTCAAGACACGATAAACCCTCTTGCTCTGTTTTTTCTTCTCTCTTTTATCGGATAAAAGATCGCGGAGAAGAAGAAACCAAGCCAAAAGAATGAGGAAGATGACAAGACCGACTAAAATCCAACCGTACATATTATTCCTTTATGGATTCCAGAGCGATTTCCATCATCTGGGTGAATGAATTCTGTCTTTCTTCAGCGGTCGTTTCCTGATGGGTGATCATGCTATCGGAGACAGTGAGGATGGACAAGGCTTCCTTGTGAAGCTGGGCTGCCACAGAATAAAGACCATAAGATTCCATCTCCAAGGCCAAGATGCCCATTTTTGCCCAGGGTTCCCATTCCTCGCCATAGAAATTATCACTCGAAAAGACTTGGCCGACCTGATAGCGATAGCCTTTTGTGTCTAAGGCATGGATGGCATCCCGCATCGCCGGATAGGAAGCGATGGCGGAAAGTGTTCCGCCAAGATGATACTGTTCCTGCCAGCTGGAATTGGTGCTTGCGCCCATGGCAACGATGATATCAAAAAGGTTCAAAGATTCCTGACAGGCACCGCAGGTCCCCACGCGGATGATTCTTTCGACATGATAGAAGGAATAGAGCTCATAAGCATAAAGTCCAATGGATGGAATGCCCATGCCCGAACCCATGACCGAGACTCTCTTTCCCTTGTAGTATCCGGTATAGGCTAACATATTTCTGACTCCATTGACCTGCTTGACATCCGTCAGGAAATGCTCTGCGATGAACTTCGCTCTCAAAGGATCGCCTGGCATCAGGACTGTTTTGGCAAAATCGTTTTCTTTGGCTTCGTTATGTGGTGTTGGCATATTTTTCTCCTTTTTTTCATTGTTTTCATTTTATCACGAACGCAAAGGATATTCATCACATGGCGAAAGAAACGTTTC
>CAVDUB010000002.1:0-112895 GCA_963612025.1 bacterium | reverse complement strand
TTGTTAATGATACTACTTCCTATTTCGCGTTGCAAGTCTTTTTTTGAAAATTTTTCTCTCTTTTCTATGAAATCGCTTGCATGGTTTTTTTAAAAGAAAATCCCGGTTTCCCGGGATTCATTCTTATTTTTCGTAATCTTCGATCATCTGAACGCGGACATCATGTCTGCCGCTTTGCGGTTCACTTTCCAAGAAGATGTCGATTCTTTTTAAAATTTCTTCCAATGTCATGAACTTTGCTCCAAAAGCAATCATATTGGCATGATTGTGTTCGACAATCAGATGGGCAACATCATCATTATAGCCAATCCCACAGCGCACACCTTTTACCTTGTTCGCACACATGCAGACGCCTTCTCCAGACGAACAGATCAGAATGCCCTTCTCCGCTTTCTTCTCTGCGACAGCCTCGCTCGCCTTGAAAGCAAATTCAGGATAGTTACAGCTATCCAAAGAGAACGTTCCATAGTCAAGGACTTCCAATCCTTTTTCTTTTAGATGTTTGATAACGTCTTCTTTGACGATATATCCGCCATGGTCACATGCAAATGCAATTTTCATTTTCTTGTTTTCCTTTTCTTTCTATTTATATAACTATTTATTTCGTCCAAAATAAACATCATCGATTTCTTCTATCGAAATTTCACCTTGACGAAGAAGAACTGGCTTCTCTCCTGTGAACGAGACGACGCTGGTCGGTGTCCCCGAATCACAATCCCCTTTGATGATGCCTTCAACAAAAGAACTGCATTCAAAGGTGGAAGAGACTTCTGCGAAGGAAGAAGTCGCCCTTTCTCCGGAAATGTTCGCGCTCGTCACCTGCAAAGGAAAGCCTAATTCATCGATGAAATCAAGCAGTTCCTTCTTTTGGGGAACGCGAATTCCAGCAACGAAGGTGCCAAGATGGCTCTGATAAGGGGCGTTTTCCTTGGCTTTCACAAGACACGTCAATGGACCGGGAAGAAAATGATCCATCACTCTTTTGGTCGCCGAATTGATTTCAAAATATTCCGAGAAATCGAATTTAGTTCCAACCATGACAGCAATCGGTTTCTCCGGATTTCTTCTTTTGGCTTCACAAAGCCGCTTGTAGGCTTCTTCATCATCCCATTTGACAGCCAAGCCATAAACCGTCTCTGTCGGAAGGGCAAGAACAAATCCTTTTTTCAGAATTTCCTTTGCTTCTTCCGATTGAAAAGATAATACATTCATTCTATTCACCTTAAAAGCAAGCCCAGAAAATCGGGCTTGCCTTTCTTTTTTTATTTTTTCGAATGCGGATTGAGGATATTCACGAATTCCTCTTTCGGCTGAAGGGATTTCAGATAGGTGTAGTATTTGGAATAGGGATATCCATAATGTTCACAGAGATCTTTGACGATGACTGGCATCTTCGAATCATAGATAGCCTTGATTGCGGCAAAATGAATAGTATCCGAAGAAGCTGTCTCATCAAGGGAAAGAGATGATGGATTGGCAATCAGCTGATCGCAAGCCTCGACTGCCGCCTTGAGATTTCTTTCTTTCCTTTCAGCAGCCGTTTCGACTGGTTTCTTTTCCTTCGTTGCCGGTTTTCTTCTCGGAAGATCGGTCAACTCATACTTCGACTTCCATAAGCCGATGGTTCCATTGACTCTCGATTTTCCCAAAACACGGATGGACAATCCGTTCTCCTCAAAGACCTTGAACGGATCCTCTCCCTTTTTCAGGGCATCGCAGACCTTCAGTGCGAATTCTTCGGTAAAGACAATCTTCGCCTCCGAACAGTTCACGACATTTGGATTATGGTTGAGAACGCGTTGGGCATGTTTTGTAAATTTCTTGACAGCCATTTCATTTTCTCCTTTCAATTATTGATTCGACTGACTTTTTTCTTGGGATTGGTCTTGTTCATCCTTTTTCTCCTGTGGGGAGAACTTTGCCTCAAGATGGCGAACTGTATTGTCGTCTGTCTTGATGAGCAGTGTCGGAACACCGGCATACGCCTCAAGATGCTCCGCAAAGGTTTCAACTGAAGTCGAGATGCGCATACTCTTGGCGAAATCGACAAAGAGCAGTCCGATATGGCTTGGATCCTTCGCTCCGGAAGCACAGGCATTCTGGAATGCGACATCATTGACCGGGGTCCCGGATCCGACTGCGACGATGACGACAAGACGGGACGGCGTGCCTTCCAGAATCTTATCCAATGTCGCATAATACCACTCATATCCCGGATAAAGAATGATGTTGTTCGGATTCTTCGCCGGTTTGACATCACTGGCCATCTTGTGTTCATCGACATCCGGAAGCCTGCGGTTTTGTAAAAGATAATCAATTTGATCAGCCGTAATCGTTTCGTTTTCGATCAAGGTTTCGGCAATCAATTTCACATCCTCAGCATGTTCCGTAAGAAGCTTGCGGCACTGTTCATGGCATTCATCGATAATCATGCGAATCTGCTTATCGATTTCCAAAGCGGTCTGGGCAGAATAATTCGACTGTGAAGAATTGTAGTCTCTTCCAAGGAAGACACTTCCTCCTGGCTTTTCATACTGAATCGGTCCGAGTTCCGACATACCATATTCCGTCACCATGCCACGGGCGATATTTGTCGCGACTTCGATATCATTCGAAGCGCCTGTGGAAACATCTCCAAAGAAGATTTCTTCGCTGGTTCGACCACCTAAATAGCCGGTAATCTTGGCAAGAAGCTGATTCTTTGTCGATAAGAAGCGATCTTTTTCCGGTGTCATGAGAACATGGCCACCCGTTCTTCCTCTCGGAATGATGGTAATCTTCTGAACCTTATCCGAATAAGGAAGGAAGATACCGACCACGGCGTGACCGGCTTCATGGTAGGCAACCTGCTTTCTTTCATCTGGTTCAAGATGAGATTTCTTGGCCGGACCGGAAATAGCTCGGTCGATGGCTTCATCGATATCGGATGTCGTGATGGCATCGCGATTCGAGCGGACAGCGAGAATGGCGGCATCATTCATGATATTGGCCAAATCCGCACCTGAGAAGCCGACTGTTCTCGAGGCAATCGAATCGAAAGAAACATCTGGAGCCAATTTCTTATTCTTAGAATGAACCTTGAGAATCGCGGCTCTTCCATTCTTATCCGGAAGATCGACCGTAATCTTACGGTCAAAACGTCCTGGACGGGTCAAGGCCGGATCGAGAACATCATCACGGTTTGTAGCCGCCATGACGATGATTCCGTTGTTGTCCTCAAAGCCATCCATTTCGACAAGAAGTTCATTGAGTGTCTGCTCACGTTCATCGTTTCCACCGCCTAAGCCAGCGCCTCTTTGACGTCCGACAGCATCGATTTCGTCGATGAAGATCAGACAAGGTGCATTCTGCTTCGCTGTCTTGAACAAGGAACGGACACGGCTTGCGCCGACGCCGACATACATTTCAACAAAGTCGGAACCGGAAATCGAATAGAAAGGAACATTGGCTTCACCGGCAACGGCCTTGGCAAGCAAGGTCTTACCTGTTCCTGGCGGGCCGACAAGCAAAACACCATGTGGAAGCTTTGCGCCAAGTCTCGTATATTTGTCGGTCGCATGGAAGTAATCGACCATTTCGACCAATTCCGCTTTGGCTTCATCGCATCCTGCGACATCGCTGAAGCGGACCTTAGATCCGTTCTGCTTTCTAGCAACATTGTTGACAAAACCAGCCATCGGGTTGGATCCGCCACCACCCATTGAACGGAAGGAACGACTGATAAAGATACCGATTAAGACGATGAAGATGATGACCATGATCATCGGAAGAATCCAAGAGAAATCCTGGGTCTTCTCGATGCTATTTATATAGGTTTTCCCATATTCGAAATAGGCAACATTTTCTAGAATCGGTTTTACATAATGTTCGTATGTCGAACGATCCAGGACAGCCTGATATGTGATCTTGACTGCGGCGCCTTTCTCATTGACATCTGCATAGGTTCCCTGAAGATAGACAACCTGAGAAGATTCATTCGAATAGATGACTTTGACAATGATTTGGTTCTGCTCACTGGCCGAAATCATCTTCTTGGCAAGAGCTCCTTTATCCTTCTCATAAACGATAATGTCTGAAAAATTCGTCTTTGTAGAATCATAGAAAGAAAAGTCCGGATAGCCTTCCGTAGTCTTCATGACTGAATCACCATTCACAACTTCGTATTGGACATCCTTGTTTCCATAATACTGCGCCGTGTTCGACGATCGAATCACAAAAAAGTAAATCAGGAAAGTGACAATGCCGACAAAAAGCAGACCAAGCGCAATCAAAGGCAAGTAGCCTTTTCCATTGTTGGGTCTCTTTGTATTGTTCTGGTTTCCTCTTGGCGAATTCTGAGAGGGATCTTCATCGCCTGAAAAGCGCATGAGAGATGCTTCGCCGTTCTCTTTGGCAACTTCCAAAATAGGTTTGTATTCGTTCATTCATACCTCCTCTCCACTCATCGGAATGAGTCTTAGCATACTATAAGATAACACTACATCATTTTCAAGAAGAACGATAAAAAAAGAAAACGGAGATACTTTGCGTAGGTAAGCCGTTTTTCGACATTTTTCACCATTGCTTTCAAAATGAATGACTTTCATTCATTAAAAAGAAAAAAAGAGGCGGAGAAAGCCACCTCTTTATCGACTATTTATGGAATTTTCCGGAATGTGCGCCTTTGGATGCACGAGCAACCATGCCGCGGTCATTTCTTTCGGCTCTTTCTTTGGTAAAAGCGACCGCTTCCGCCTTGGTGTCAAACAGTTTGATTGCTCTTTCGCCTCCACTGACTTTGACTTCCCATTTTCCATCCGCCTTACGCTTCTGAATCAGATAGGTTCCACCATTGCTTTTCTTTTCATCCGCCATTCTGTAGCCCTCCATTTTGTAAGTTCTCTATAAATAATAAAGGAAATCTCGAAAAATATAAAGAAAAAGAGTTCCATTCCTCTAAAATTTTCATAGGATTCTCCTTTCTCTTGCTCTTTTCCTTTTTCAGTCTAAGAAAACAAGGAATCAGACGGAAGAAAAGAAGAGAACGCATCATAAAAAAATCACAGATTCAGAAAGTAGTGAGTAGAGAAAAACATGACTTCCATTTCCTTTTTCTTCATAGGAAGAGACGCTTCAATTCACCTTTTCATGGCGAACATATCCCGTCAAGAAAGCGGTTACTCTATTCATTTCCAATCCTCGAGAATTTCGCCTCCGCACTTCTTCCATTCTTCCAGGCGGGCATCGATGCCATCGACTCCAAGAATTTGCAAAATATTTTCATCCTGGAGCATGCGTTCACGTGTTTTCATATAGCGGGTATCCGACTTTGTCAGAACATATTCATCGCTTCCATCCTTGGGAGCATAGTGATTGTGTTCCATAAAATAGGAAGAAATCACGAATTCATCATCCTCGAGGTTTTCATCTTCGATCACGAGTTTCACCTCAAGTTGTTTTAGACTGTCCCCTGTTATTTCCGTATAATGAACTTTCCCTTCTTTTACTTCCTTCATTCTTATCATTGTGACTTTGCCCATCAGTGCCGATTCAGCATGGATGAGGATTTCAGTATTTCCAAGCACTCGGATAAGATCCGGTGACTCGATTTCATCCTTGTTGAAAGAACGGACATATTGGAGCTTGTTGTTCTTGAAATAATATGTGAAATAAGGTGACTTTTTAGGAGGAATGCGAACCATCTGAAAACATTCATGGGCATCTGAAAGTTTATAGAGAGGCTGATAGAATTCAAAGGTTCCCAATAAAGACGAATCCTTTTTCATCTTTTTCTCATACAAAACCAAATTGGCATTGAATGAACTGAATTCCTTCAGATAATTTTCATTCTCATATTTTTCATATGTAATCTGTGCATTCTTATAGAGTTCAAATAGAAAGTCTTTATATGGCATATCGATACCTCCTAAATATATGCTTTTCTATAACGAAAAAAAGAAACATCATTCCCAGTCCTCAAGGATTTCTGCCCCGCCATCAAGGGAACGCTTGTATGATTTTTCCAGAAAAGACGTTCGAACCAGAGTGCATAGTCATCCTTCAAGAGGTTTCGAAATGATTTTATATAGCCGTATGAAGATTCTTCAAACAAATAACACCTTTCTTCTTTTGAATAAGTGTGTTTTTCCCAATACATTATGTATGACCACAGGGTATAAACATATTTTGTGTCATTTTTATATTCAATTGTATATTGAACATTATGACCGTTCGTATAAAAACCATCGATCTTCATGGCATGAATTTCTCCATTCTTCTCTTCGACAGTCATAATCAGCACAATCCGATATTCACGATTTGGCGTTGTATAATCGAAAAGGATTTGAACATGACCATCAAATTTCACAACGTCGCCATATGGAATCCCTCTTTCCTGCATGATCGAAACATATTTCAGTTCATTGCCCTTGGAATAATAAACAAAATAATCACATCCTTTCGGAGGAATTGTTGTGATTGGATGATTTCGATGCATAGACCGCGCATCCCGAAGTTCATCAAAAAAAAGAAACTCCCCAGCAATGATAAATCCGATGACGATTTCTTTTCATATAAAATTAGATTAGGCTTGAACTCCTTGAATTCGTTCACATAGTCAGCACCTGAATATTCATCGAATATTTGTTGGCCTTTCCGATAGAGGTCAAACATGAAATCTTTTTGTTGCATAAAGCGATCCACTACCTTTCGCGTTCAGAAAAATGAATTCGTCAAAGATATTGTCATTTCTTCTCATGATTTGATTCGTCATCATCAATCTCATCCTTGATCATACGGTCCATTTCGTCGCAAATTGCTGATTCCGTCATAAAATCATCGATAGTTATGGCAACTTTCTTAGAATCTTTTTCTGCGTCAGTCTCTTCAGAATCCGGATTCAAAACAGATTCTACCAGTCCGTCGAAATCCCACATTCGGTGATATTTGCAGTCGATCTTTTTCAAAACATACCATTTTTCATCCTCAGAATAGACATATCGATTACGATACATGATGGATGAAGACAATGTGAAGACATCCTGTCTTCCATCCTGATAGTCGATTGTGTATTCAACCTCATGACTGCCAGCATACCATCCATATATTTTCGTGTAAAAGACTTTTCCATCACCATCTTCCCTGATTCTGATCGCGAAGATCTTTTTTTCAGGATCAGATGAACGATATAAAACGACTTCAGTATTCCCGATCACTTTCACATAGAAATCAGAAGGAACATCTTTTTTCTTCATCAATAAAACATATCTCAGCTCACCATCCTTGAAATAGTAGGCAAAATAATCAGAATCCTCCGGAGGAGTCATCGTCAAGTCATGGTTCTGGTGCCGATATCTTTCATCATAGAGAGGAAAGAAGAACTCATATCTTCCAAGCATGGCAAATTCACGATTGGATCTCTTCTCATAGAGAATCTTGTCCGCCTTGAATTCCTCAAATTCCTTCATATAGTCAATCGCTGCATATTCCTCATATATTTTTTGCCCCTTCTGAAAAAGGTCGAACATCATCTTTTTATAGTTCATGGCTCAATCCCCCAATAGAACTCTTGAAAATCCATTCTGACTATGTGAAACATCATTCCCAGTCATCAAGGATTTCTGCACCACCATCAAGGAATCTCTTATAAAACATTTCCAACATAGGAATCCCACCGAAGAGTGCGTATTTATCTTTCAATAGATTCTCAAAGCTTTTTATATAAGAACAGTCTGTTTCTTTGTAAAGATAGCATTTCTGTTTCTCTGAATAAACAAGCTTATCGCAATACATTTTATAGGAAACCATCGCATAAACATATTTCATTCCGTGTTTGGAATCGATTGTATATTCGACATCATGTCCATTTGTATCATATCCTGAAATTTTCATATGGTAAAACGTCCCATTCTTTTCCTCTAATGTCCTGATGTCAAGAATCTGTTTTTCGATTGCTATCGACTGACAATTATGTATATGAATTTGCATATTCCCATCAAGTTTTACAAAATCACTGAATGGATTTCCTCTTTTATCCCTTCTTGAGACATATTTCAGTTCATTGTTCTTGAAATAGTAAATAAAGTACTCACATTCTTTTGGAGGAAGCGATGTGATTGGGTAATGTCGATGCTTATAACGGGCATTGCCATTGGAATCATAGATTTCAAACCCTCCAAGCAAGGTATAGTCAAACGGCGATTTCTTTTCATATAAAATGAAATCAGGTTTGAAGTCATGAAATTCTTTCACATAATCAAAGCCCACCTGATCAGCGTAGATTTTCTGACCTTTATGATAGAGGTCAAACATGAAATCTTTTTGGTTCATAAAACTATTTATTATTTCCTTTCGCGTTCATCACGGATAGAAAAAAATTTATTTCCTTCAAAACCGCTTCGGTTCCAACGACCAAACCAGAATTATAAGCTTTACAAATAATGATGTTAATTACTCTATAATAGAATCGACTATGCAATCGTCTATGAATTGCATATTTTAGAGCAACAAGATTTATAGGATCATGAATACTTTTTCCGCATTTATATATCCATACATTTCGAGCAGGCATTGCTTGTATACTGGCTTGTGCAATAATGTGATGTATTTCTTCTTTTTCATCTTTTCTCCACCATTTCCATAAGGAATTTATACAATCAGCAAGGCCCATTTTGATTTCATTTTTTGTCGCTTTCACGAAATTCCAAAACTCATCTTTTGTATTGCTAATTGTCGTTCTCTCTTCCAATGAAAGAGATGAGGAGGAACTCATATAATCAAATATCATTTTTGAGACAATATAGACACAAATAGCAAATGCCAATGTGAGAATGAAACTGGTAATGCCTGCACCGGCAATGGCAAAAGACTCAATCACAAATCCGCTTGGATCAGAATAGACAATCGGATTATTGTTGGCATATCCATAGAGATTAAAGAAGATGTCTCTCGATCCTTCCTTGGAAATCCTTTCAAGATTGTCCCTAGAGATGAAGCGCATAAGAAGAGGCGAATAGTATCTCGAGTTGAGATAATACAAGCCTGTTTCAGAATCATAGACGTAATCCTTGTACAGAAGAACGTTTGCCTCAGAAAGACGATTGGAGGA
This sequence comes from bacterium, assembly GCA_963612025.1. GTDB lineage: Bacteria > Bacillota_I > Bacilli_A > RFN20 > CAG-288 > Enterosoma. The sequence continues at coordinate 103,810 of CAVDUB010000002.1, read as the reverse complement.
AAGGTCAATGATGCTCGGCTCTCCCCATAGCGAGTAGGAATATTCGACCACAGGATTCATGGACGAATCCAATATGGACGTGATGCAGCCGCAATGGTCATGGACGAAGAGATAGAGATCATCGTCATAATAGAGTCCAATCGGCGTCCTCTCTTCATCATAGAAATATCTCACCAGGCCGAACTCGTCCGACTGAACGGCCATCAGGTTCCCGTCGAAGTAGTGGTATTCGCTCGTCCCATCCCTCAGGGATTCCTTCTTCGTCCTCATTCCGTCAATGTCATATTCGAAGGCAAGGCTATCCGTGCAAGTCGTCATCCCCATAAGTGTCGATCCGTTCGACCAGGAAAACGTGCTTCCCCTGAACGATATCAGGTTTCCGAATCCGTCATAAGTCAGCACATCCTGGTCAAAAGAGGTGAGCTGGTTCGTGTCATTTTCATTTTCATAGAGCAGATCATGGTTCTCATTTCCGCTTGCCGTGACAACATTGTTCGATGAATCGTAGTCATAGAAAAAGTTGCCAGATGGGGATGTGATGGAAACAAGCCTTCCGAGCGCATCATATCCATAGGACTCCAAGGATCCATCGATGTCCTTTCCCACGAGCCTCTTATCCTCATCATAGAAATACTGATAGGTATTCTTGCTATCCGCCCCTGAGACAGTGATGGTGTCATTGCTTTTGGTTGTTGTCTCATCCAAGAGCAATTCATTTCCAAAGAAGATCTTGCGACGATCCGCGTCACCTGTCGTCTTATAGACAAACGACTTTCCGTCGACTGCGATTTCGATTTTCCCGTCATCGAATGTCTCCACCATGGATTCATCTGCGATATGGTAGCTAAGCTGACTCTCATCCCAATGGAAGGAAAGATTCCTATTTTTCACTTCCCTGTCCGTCAGGATTTCATTCTCATCATAGCCATAGTCCGTCGTGACATCATGCTCTATATCCTTCACCGATGAGGGAAGCTGCGACTGGCTGACGGAGATATGGTAATTCCGGCTCCCGGAGGAAAAGGAATAGGAATCCGAATCACCAGATCTCTGTGCCGTATCCCCGTTGGCATATGAAATAAGGCCGTCATCGATGCTAAGAAGCATATTCCCGTTGAGGGTTGCGCTCTGAAGATTCCTTTCACCGTCATAGTCAAAGACAATCGTCTGATTGTCCGTCCTAATGGATGAAATATGATCGTCATCGAGATACTCAATGTCCGTATTAACAGTCCCACCATCCGAATTGGCCGATTTTCTCTTCGTGTCTGAGCCGCCCTTCTTCCTGATCGAATATTTCTTCACGTGGCCAGACGTTGTCTCGGTTGCGACAATGCTGTCGTTCTCGAACTTCTTCATGCCCTGAGAGGAAGAATAGTCATATCCGAACTGCTCTGCGAGTCTTTTGTCGCAATCAAAGACTTCCTCCTTCTTTGCGCTTCCCGACTGAAAGCCAAAGCAAAAGATGGAGGCAAAGAAGATAGAAATGATTCTCGTCTTTTTCATAGAACACACCCAGCCTTTTCAATGAAATTATAATCAGCCACAATAACCATGTCCATAAAAACGTCTCATTTCCTTTTTGTTCTGAACTCTGCATCAAGTGCCGATTCATTCTTCCAATCATCAATCGTGACAATGTGGTTTTCGAAAGAATCAAGAGGAATTTCCATATCAAGTTCTTTTGCTAAATATTCTCGCAATAATTTGGGTACATCCGTTCTTTGGAAGTATTCACAATCACTTTTCTTAAAAACATAGCATTTCTCTTCCCCAGAATAAATATAGCGATTGCGATGCATGCCATGAGATGACATAGAAAAAACATCCTGCCTTCCATCCTGATAGTCGATCGTGTATTCAACCTCATGACCGCCCGATTTCCATCCATAGATTTTTGTATAGAAGATTTTTCCATCCGCTTCTTCCCTGGTTTGAATTGCATAGATCCTTTTCTCGGGATCGGACGATGAAAGATACAGGACAACCTCCATGTTTCCCGTCACCTTGACCAAGAAATCCGGTGGGACATTATTTTTCATCATCAATGAAACATATCTCAGCTCACCTACCTTGAAATAGTAGGCAAAATAGCCCGAATTCTCCGGAGGAGTCATCGTCAAGGCATGGTTCTGGTGCCGATATCTTTTATCATAGAGAGGAAAGAAGAACTCATATCTCCCAAGGAAGAGAATTCCCTTTGGGATCTCTTCTCATAGAAAATCTTGTCCGCGCATTGAATTCCTCAAATTCCTTCATATAGTCAATCGCTGCATATTCCTCATATATTTTTTGCCCCTTCTGAAAAAGATCGAACATCATCTGTTTATAGGCCATAAATTCCCTCCCCTTCAATTTTTATTCCAGCGTCTTCAAAGAATCATTCATGTCGATCTTTTTTATCTTTGGATAAAGAAGGAGATTGATGACTATGCTCATCATGACAATGACAAGAAAGGAATAGAGATAGGAAGTCCATCTGACATCTCTGATCGAACCAAATTCGAGATAATCGAAAACAAAGGCCACAATCAGTGCGGAAATCGGCAAGCCAAGAAGGCAGGCAAAAGTGCAGACCATGATGATTTCACGGAAACAGTAGAAGAGACATTCCGTATCATGATACCCGAGAACTTTCAGTGTTGCCAATTCCCTTTGCCTTTCCAAAACATTCATGTTAGCCAAAGAATAGATGACGACAATGCCCATCGACAAAGCAAAAAGAATGATGACGAAGGAAATCAATCCCATGGAAGAAGCGACACTACCAAAAAGAGGGTCATTGATCAAAGAATTCGACACGTCGAGCAAGGCAAAACCGATGAAAACCAAAAGAGTTGCCCCGATGATGGATAACGAGGTGAGAATTGTGTTTTTCTTCTGACGGAAAACATTTCTCAAAGAGGATTTGTATTTAAACGACAGTGGCTTCCAGAGGAACGGAATCGATTGGAGAAGGATTTTCTTTCCTGGCTTGGGTGATTTGTTCTTCATCAGAGAAGCAGGTGTTTCCTTCAAGGAAGAAAGCGAAGAGAACAAGGTCACTGCCATTGCCACTAAAACGACAGCTATCGCTGAAAAAATGCCATAGGGACTGATCAAGGAAAAAGAGAGGGAATTCATGACAAAGACAGCATCATAGGCTGGAAGAACCACAACCGGAATGATCCACATGCCAAGAAGAACGCCAATAAGTCCCCCTAGGAAGGTTGAACAGAAAGTAAAGAGAAGATATTTCAAGACGATTTTTCCTTTTCTGACGCCCAGAGAGACATAGGTGGCTATGATTTTTCTTTCGTCTTCGATCAGTCTTGAAATTGTGATGGAATTGACAAGCGCACACACCAGAATGAAGAAGAACGGGAAGAGGAAGGCGATGATTTCGACCTTTCTGTTGTAGTTCTCAAAAAGGGCGTAGGAGACGTTTTCCTCCAAGGTCAGTCCGACTGTTCTTTCTTTCGAAAGAAGTTCTTCCAATTCCTCTTTGTGCTGATTCATTTCCTTCTGATATTTCTTGGAAAAATAGGCATTCTGTGAAGAGTAAAAAACATACATATCCGTCTTGACTAGAATCGTGGAGGTCTCAATCTCAAATATTCCATATTCAATCCGTTTCGGAACAAGAGAGACATCCACATAGAAGATGGCATCGATATAGGTCTTCATCAGATTCTCTTCCGAAACATTCTGAAGATTGGCATTCTCTCTTTGCACCGAATTGTAGAGTGGATTCTTCACCGTGCCACAGATTTGGAAATTCAAAAAGGAAATCCCCAACGAGGATAAAGAAGGAGTGTTGATCTTCACGCGACTGGAAAGTTCATAGCCATTCCGGTTCTGATTTCCGACCTCAGCTAGAACAGAAATATCTTCCTTCAATGAATATTCTTTCGATGGATATTCCCCCTCTAGAAGATTCAGTCGATTATTCTCTTGATGAAGATCCATGATATAGATTCGATAGATTCCATTTTCACTAGCCACATCGATGCACGTAAAAGAATAGGCATCCACAACATCCTTCGAGGCTTTCACCTTCGCAAGATCCTCATCGGAAAATCCTTCCTCTGTTTTATTCTTCAGAATGATATCGGCCGCTTTTCCAGAAGAATAATTCCTCGAAAAACTCTCCTGATACATCGAAGGAAGATTGGCCAATCCTGCGGATATGGCAATGGAAATCAGAACAATGAGGACATTGGCGATGAATCGTCCCTTATTGGACAGAAACATCCGATAAATTGTCTTTGCAAATGTTTTCACCATTCGATATCCTTTATGTCTTTTGGCGAAGGATTGTAGGTGTCTTCCACGATTTTTCCGTTCTTGATTCTAAGAAGGTGATTACCCATTTCCTGCAAAGCAGAATTGTGTGTCACGATCACAACGGTCTTGTTCTCCTTTCTGGCACAATCAGACAGCAATCCAAGAATTTCTTTTCCTGTCACATAGTCGAGCGCACCCGTCGGTTCATCGCAAAGGATGATATCCGGATTCTTGGCTATCGCCCTGGCAATCGAGACTCTCTGCTGTTCACCACCGGAAAGTTGGCTTGGAAAATTATCCATTCGATTCTCCAATCCAACTTTTTTCAGGACGGATTCAGGATCGAGGGATGATTTCTTCATCTCCGTGGATAGCTCGACATTTTCCTTGGCTGTCAGATTCGGCATCAGATTGTAGAACTGGAAGACGAATCCAATCTGATTCCTTCGATAATCGGTCAATTGTCTCTTGCTATATTTTCCGATATCCTCATCATGGACAAAGAGGCATCCCGAAGAAAGCGTGTCCATTCCACCAATCAGATTTAAGAGCGTCGTCTTTCCAGCGCCGCTCGGACCGAGGATGATGACCATCTCGCCTTTTTCCAGCTGAAAAGAAACATCGTTGACGGCATGGACGACGCTCTCACCGCTTGTAAATGTCTTAAAGACATGATCCGCTCTCATGATGATTTCACTCATATTCTTGGTCCTGTTCTTTTATCTATATAAAAAATAACATACTCCCGAATAATATGAAACCAATTTTCTTGGAGGGTGCATTTCAATCCTTTATAATTATGAGCATGAAAACAAAAGATTTCGAAAATTTATCCATCCGGCCGATTGCCCATATCCGGACCGACTTTCCCACAAAGTTCGGAATTCCGAGACAAAGCGAATTAATCAAGGAACTCAAAGGAAAAATCGTTTTTGAAAAAGAACTCCAAAAGGAAGGAATCCTCAAGGGCCTGGAAGACTTTTCCCACCTTTGGATCATCTGGGGATTTTCTTCGTTCAATGAGGAAAAAGAATTTTCGCCAACCATCCGTCCTCCCCGCCTTGGTGGAAACAAGAGCGTCGGCGTTTTTGCCTCACGAAGTCCAAATAGACCAAACCCACTTGGTCTTTCTGTTGTCAAAATCGAACGAATCGAAACGCATTCCAAGGAAGGACCTGTCCTTTATGTTCTTGGCGCAGATATGCTTGACAACACACCGATTTATGATATTAAGCCTTATATTCCCCTTTTCGATTCTCTCCCCGATGCCAAGGAAGGCTATACCAAAGAGACAAAGGAAAAACATCTCGAAGTCTTCATTCCGGAAGAATATCATTCTCAGATTGAAGAATCCAAGTTCAATGCCCTTAGAGAAATATTGGCTGAAGACCCTCGTCCCGGGTATCATCATAATGAAAAAAGAAGTTATGGATTTTTCTTTTCAGACATGGAAATCCATTTTCATGTCGAGGAAGAAACAAGAATCATCGTTGAGAAAATCGACTTCCAAAAAAGGTGAGTTTTTATGCCTGGCAGGCCTTTGTCTTTCTTTTTCTTGTATACAAGAAAATTTGGCACATATCGATATTTGTCAAAAGAAAACGGACGCTTTTGACCATATTTCTTCTTTTCTCCCATTTTCCATGCATACAAGTGAAGCATTTCATTTGCATTAGAAAAGGTCAAACGCTATAATTTTAAGCGTAAAACAAGATGTTGAATTTAAGGAGTTCAAATCATGAAAAAAGATTCAATTGCTTGGGAAGGTTTCAATGGAGGTCATTGGGAGAAGTACATCAATGTCCGTGACTTCATCCAGAAGAACTACCATCCCTACGACGGAGATTCCTCTTTCTTAGAGGGACCAAGTAAATCAACCGACATTCTTTGGGTTGAATTACAGAAGCTTCAGAAAGCTGAAAGAGAAAAGGGCGGCGTCCTCGACATGGATACCTCCATCATCTCCAATGTCACCTCTCACAAGCCTGGTTACATCTCTGAACAGTATAAGGATTTAGAGCAGGTTGTCGGTCTCCAGACAGACAAGCCTCTGAAGAGAGCCTTCATGCCTTTCGGTGGCTACAAGATGGCCAAGCAGGCTTTGACGACTCATGGCTACACAGTCGATCCTGAAGTCGATAAGTTCTTCAACGAAAACATCACCACCCACAATGATGCAGTTTTCGAAGCCTATACTCCAGAAATGATGAAGGTCCGTCACAACAAGATTTTGACAGGTTTGCCGGATACCTATGGCCGTGGCCGTATCGTCGGCGACTATCGTAGAGTCGCTCTTTATGGTATCGACAATTTGATCGAAGAAAAGCAGTTCGATCTTGCCAATTGCGGACATGGAGAAATGACGGATGATATCATCCAGCAGAGACAGGAAATCTCCAAGCAGATCAAGGCTTTGAATGATATGAAGGTCATGGCCAACAGCTATGGCTTCGATATCTCCAAGCCGGCCACCACTGCCAAAGAAGCTGTCCAGTGGCTTTATTTCGGCTACCTCGCTGCCATCAAGTCGCAGAATGGCGCTGCCATGTCTGTCGGTAGAATTTCCACCTTCTTGGATATCTACATCGAAAGAGATATGAAGAAGGGTATCTTGGATGAAAAGGGTGCCCAGGAATTGATTGACCATCTTGTCATGAAGTTCCGTATGGTCCGTTTCGCTCGTATTCCTTCCTATGAACAGCTCTTCTCTGGCGATCCAGTCTGGGCTACCTTGGAAGTTGCCGGTATGGGTCAGGACGGTCGTTCCATGGTCACAAAGAGTGACTTCCGTTTCCTTCATACCTTAGAGAACATGGGTCCTGCTCCGGAACCGAACCTCACCGTCTTATGGTCTGATCGTCTTCCGAAGAATTTCAAGGATTATGCTTCCCACATTTCCATCACAACTTCCTCCATCCAGTATGAAAATGATGATGTCATGAGACCAATCTGGACAGATGACTATTCCATCTGCTGCTGTGTCTCCGCCACTCAGACTGGCAAGGAAATGCAGTTCTTCGGTGCTCGTGCCAACTTGGCCAAGTGCTTGCTCTACGCCATCAATGGTGGTGTCGATGAAAAGTCTTTGCAGCAGGTTGGTCCGGCCTACGCTCCAATCACCGATGAAGTTCTCGACTATGACAAGGTCATGGTTGCCTATGACAGAATGATGGATTGGTTGGCTGGCATCTATGTCAACGTCCTCAACCTCATCCAGCATATGCATGATCGCTACTTCTATGAAGCTGCTGAAATGGCTTTGATCGATACAGATGTCAGACGTACCTTCGCTACAGGTATCGCTGGATTCTCTCATGTTGTCGATTCTCTTTCCGCAATCAAGTATGCCAAGGTCACCGCTGTCCGTGACGCCAACGGAATCACCACTGACTTCAAGGTCGAAGGCGATTTCCCACGTTATGGCAACGATGATGATAGAGCCGATGATATCGCTGTCGAACTCTTGCACACCTTCTTGACCAAGATCAAGAAATATCATACCTATAGAAATTCCGAACCGACCACTTCCATCTTGACCATCACCTCCAACGTCGTCTATGGAAAAGCCACTGGTGCTTTGCCGGATGGCCGTCCAGCCGGACAGCCGCTCTCCCCTGGTGCCAACCCATCCTATGGTGCTGAAAATTCTGGTTTGCTTGCTTCCCTCAACTCGGTTGCCAAGCTTCCATATGAATTTGCTCTCGATGGTATCTCCAATACCCAGACAATGAACCCAGACGCACTCGGCCACACCAGTGAAGAAAGAGTTCAGAACCTTGTCCAGGTCCTTGATGGATACTTCGACCAGGGTGCTCACCACCTCAATGTGAACGTCTTTGGCAAGGAAAAACTCCTCGATGCCATGGAGCATCCTGAGAAGCCAGAATATGCCAACTTCACTATCCGTGTTTCCGGCTATGCCGTCAAGTTCATCTCTTTGACCAGAGAACAGCAGCTTGATGTCATCTCCAGAACCTTCCACGATCATATGTAACCTATGGCAAAAGGTTATTATCAATCGATAGAATCTTTTGCTTTAGTTGATGGACCGGGCGTACGCTCGGTCCTCTTTCTTACTGGATGTCCTTTCCGCTGTCTCTATTGCCACAATCCGGACACATGGGAAATCGATCCGACCCTTGTGATCACTCCAGAAGAAGCGCTAAAGAAACTGATTCGATTCAAGCCTTATTGGAAGGATAATGGTGGCATCACGCTTTCTGGTGGCGATCCATTGGTTCAAATGGACTTCGTCATCGAGTTCTGCAAACTGGCGAAAGAACATTCCATCAATATCACCATCGATACTGCCGGCGGACCATTCAACCGTTCTCCTGAATTTCTAAAAAAATTCGATGAGCTTCTTTCCTACACAGATCTCATCATGCTGGATATCAAATGCATCGATGATACAATCCATCAGAAACTGACTGGGAAAAGCAACCAGAATGTCATCGATATGTTCCACTATCTCGATGAAAAGAAATTCCCAATCTGGATTCGACATGTTCTGGTTCCTGGAATCACCGATGATGACGAATTGCTCAAAAAGACGGATCTCTTCATCAAGTCTCTAAGCAATGTCAAGAGAGTCGAAGTTCTTCCTTATCATAATCTTGGAATCCACAAATACGATATCATGAAAAAAGATTATCCTTTGAAGGACACACCTCTTCCGACCCAGGAAAGAATCGAAAACGCAAACGCTCTCCTTCACACTGCATCCTATACAGGCTATCTGAAGAATGACTAGTCAATCACGCCTCATCCAGGCGTGGTTGTTTTTTTTATGGAAGATAAACCGGTGAACAGATTCAAATGGTTCAAATAAAAAGACAGGCATTCCTTAAGATACTCTCTTGTGTATTTCTTTCCGCATGTCTTTGACAGATAAAAAGAAATCTCTTCCTTAGTCTCTTCGTCCATGCCGTTATAGTTCCGCCAAAGCAGTTCTTCTTGGGCAAGCCGAAGACCGATTCGCCATTTTATTTCATCAGATGAAAAAGTCTTCTCAAAGTCTTGAATTATTTTTATGACATCCATTAGAACAAGGGTTGGTTCAATTCTTCCGTGAACAGGTATGTTACGCATATTGAGTCCTCCTATCTATATCATTTCCTCATTTTTGGCAAAATAACGGAAAATTTCTACTTTTTGTTTTATCTTCTTTCTATGTACATTTTTATGCTCCTATAATACAATACATTCAATGGAGGGAAAGACCATGGAAGACACAAAGAGCATATCCATTCTTCTTGTTTTGAATACACTCAGGGAATATAGCGATGAGAACCATTCGCTTACCCAATCCGACATCATCAAAAAAATCGAGGCAGATTATGGCATCCTTCTTGATCGAAGAACAGTCAAGAAATATATCTCCATTCTTCAATCCATGGGTTATGATATCAACCAAAAATCAAGAAAAAGCGGCGTCTATCTTCTCAGTCGAGAACTTGACCGATCTCAGATTCAGTTTTTGATCGATGCCATCTTCTCATCGAAGAATATTACAGGAAAGCAGGCAAAGACGCTTTCTTCTGCTCTTTATGGCATGCTTTCGAAATACCAGAGGAAGAAATTTTCCTATCTGTATAAATCCGAAAGCCTCAATCGCAACAGCGATTCTGATTTTTTCCTCAATATCGAAATCATCAATGAAGCTATTGAAAAAAAGAAAAAAATCACTTTCCAGTATGCGGATTATGACGAAAAAGGAAAAGAGATTCTCCGCTATGGCAATCATGTCTATGAAGTCTCACCCTATTTTCTCGTCAACAATTTCGGAAAATATTATCTTCTGGGCAATTCTGGGAAATATAACGGATTTACCAATTATCGCGTCGATTATCTAAGAAATGTCAAAATATCTTCTCTCCCCCTCACACCGAAGGAAAAAATCCTTCCAGATGGAAAATTCAGCATCTATGATTATCTCAACGAACATATCTATATCTTTGGAGGCGTGGTTTCGAATTGCAAGATTCTCATTTTAGACAAGAAAGCCATCGCCTATGTCAAAGACTGGTTTGGCAAGAATGTCGAAATCGAAAGAACAGACGAGTCCACAATTGCCAGTTTCCAGTGCGATGAAATGGCTTTCTATTATTGGTGTCTCCAATATGGAGACAATATCGAAGTGCTCGAACCACAGACTGTCAAAGAGCGTCTTGCCGAAGCCTATCACCGAATCAGCGATCGATATCATGAAGCTTTCCTCTCTTCTGAACATGAAGTTGAAATTCAAATCCTTCTGAAGGATTTTCTCAACCATCATTTTGTCAAGGAACTCCATGAAAAGGAAAATCAGACCATCCTCTCTGATTATCTGTCTAGAATGATTCCCAATTCCTATCAGATCAAATCCATCGGCAATCAGATTCAATTATCCAAGGAAAATGAAAGATCAATCTATATTTCTTATTTTCAGATTGATGCCGAAAAAGATTTCCTCATTGATTTCCTAGAGAGTCTTCGAACTTTGGAGGAACAGAAAAAAAGCAATCCGAATGAGAAGCACTCTGTTCTGCTCGTCTTGAAAGGGTCTATCGATGAAAACGAGAAAGCACTGAAAGATATTTTTGAAAAATCATTGGAAATCAAAAAGAACTTCGATTATGAACTCGAAGAAAAGAATCCACTTCGATTCAACCATAGTTATCGCCTCGAAAGAAACGGATTTTATTTCCTTAAGGATCCGGACATTCACAGTTTCATCATCGAAGTAAGATAAATGAGGAAGAAAGAGTCTCATCACGATCAATGTTGTTTCCGGCTAAGACAATGTCAAAGACTTCATTGAGAGTTAAGAATCCGTTCCGAGAGAGACTGAATCTTTTTTTATAGCTCCTTATATAAATGTTTCTGATATCACAAATGATAGAAGCCTGATGTTTCTCTTGATGTCACCTTGGAAAACAACGTCTATAGAAAATCAAATCCGCAATGCCATGAGGACTATAAAAGGCTATCAATTCCCTTCCATTTTGAGAATGGACACTTGATAGCCATGTTTTCATAAAATCTGATTGCGGAGGTATTTTTCGAATTCAGACGTCTTGATATTATCCAGCATACCACCATGGGTAATGGAGATACGTCCTGTTTCCTCGGAGACGACGATGGTGACAGAATCCGTGACTTCCGAAATACCGAGTGCTGCACGATGGCGGGCACCGAATTTTCCAGTGACAGCCTTTGTGGAAGGAGGATAATAGACAGCAGCGGCAACAATGACATCATCCTTGACGATGATGGCTCCGTCATGAAGTCTTGTCCCTTCATAGAATATGGTTTCCACAATTTCCGGAGTGAAAGGGCAATTGATCATTGTTCCGGATTTCATGAAATCATCCATCGGAGTATCCTTTTCGAAAGTGATGAGTGCACCGACTTTGTTCTCACTCAGCCAGCTGACAGCAGCCGAGACATTTTTTATGAGCTCTTCCTTGTCGAATTTCTGCTGCTTCCCAGACGTTATCGCCATGCCTCCCTTGAGGGATTTCGCAATGTATTTTCTTAAGATACCCGCATTGATATTTAGACAGACGACTGTCAGAATACCAAAGGAAATCAGAGCAAGAAATGGAAGGTAGGTAAGATCCACCAAAAACATGCTGACTGCAAAAAGCACGTCTAAGACACAATATCCGATAGTTACCCACATTCTCTTGATTTTCCAAGAGATGAAGAAAGAAATCAATAAGACAATCAAAAGACAGACAACAATGTCGGCAATTCTCCATGCCGTGAAGGGTCCGACGGTCTCACCGCCCGATGCTAAGACAAAATTATAGAATATATTCATTTTTTATTTTCCGTTTATCTATCTTTAGTATACACATGAATAGAATGAAAAGAAAGCATTTCCACGTGAATCAGAGAGATTTTGAATGAATTTTTTAAAAAACAACTTGCATGAGAGTTAAAAACAAATTAGTTACTACAAACTATTTGAGAGATAGAAATTCCGTCACTTCCTTGGGGAGATTCAGATAGTCATGAATGATAAAGGAAAGACCTTCTTCGTTTCGTATCTTTTCTATGTCTTCCTTTGGACGAATTCCGATGACATATTCAGCATGACTCTTCACAGCACTTCTGATTCCAGATAAGGAATCCTCGAAGATGACGACATTCTCAGGCTCGACCTGCAGTTTTTTCATCGCCCGAAGATAAATCATCGGATCCGGTTTTCCCTTCGTCAGGGTTCCATCATCATAAATAATGTTCTCTTTTTCAAAATAATCCAAAAGATGAAATGTCTTGATATACCAATCGACATTTGGTTTTCGGCTTGCTGTGGCAATGGCAAGCTTGATTCCCTTTTCCTTCAAGAGAGACAAAAAAGAGGTCAACCCTTCCACAAGGTGGAGATGTTCCTCATCCTGCATGCAGATTTTCTGATAGAGAAGTTCTTTTTCTGTCGAAAGAATCTCAACTTCCTGTTCCGAGAGTTCTTTTTGCGAGAGCCATTCCAAGATGGCTTTATTATTGAAGCCATGCACATATTTTGGGAATTCCTCATCCGTGATGAAGCGGCCATATTTTTCCATGGCAAATTCTCTCCAGGAAAGCACATGCTTTTCTTCATCGAAAAACATGGTTCCATTGAAATCGAAGATGACGGCTTTTTGATTTTCATTCTTGGTATTCATAATTTTAGGAAAACATCTTTCATATGTTTCTTTCAACTGCGTCAGATTGACATGCGTATAGATAGAGGTTGTCCTGATCGAGGTATGCCCAAGCAGTTCCTGGATTGTCCTCAAATCCGCTCCATTGCAGAGCAATTCCGTTGCGAAGGAATGACGGAGCATATGGGGATGGATTGACAAAGGAAACGCTGTTTTCTTCGCTGCCTGAGAAATGATATATTCCAATCCTCGCTGTGTCAATGGATTTCCATTTCGATTCAGAAAGAAGGTCGTTTCTTCCTTCTTTTTGACAAGCCTTTCCCTTAGTCCATGTTGATAGGAAAGAAGGGCTTCCTTACAGATATTCGTAAATGGAACAATCCGATCCTTGTTTCCTTTTCCATTGACTTTCACACGCAAAAGAGAAAAATCGATATCTTCTATCTTGAGCAATACGATTTCACTGCAGCGCAATCCTGAGGCAAATAGAAGTTCAAGAATCGCCTGATCACGATCTTTAAGAAAGTCTGTCCTCTTCTGATTTCCATCCAAAAACTGTGTCACCTCCTCAAAGGTGAGATATTCCGGAAGCTTCTTCTCCTTCTTTGGAATAGAGACCGTTTCAAAAGGATTCTGCTTATAATTTTTGAACGTATAAAGATAAAGATAAAAATGTCGCAGAGCCGAAAGACTTCTCTTAATGGAAGACTTCTCTTTCTTTTCGAGATTCTGTTCCAGAAGATAGGTTCGAATGACGTTCTTATCAACCTGCTCCTTGCTCTTTTTTTCTTTGGAAAGAAAAAGAAGAAAAGAAGCCACATCCTCTCCATAGGAAATCCTTGTCTTTTCGCTGTATCCTTTCACAGAAACAAGATATTCCAAAAAGGATGAGAATTCCTCATCCTGTACAAGTGCTATTTTGTTCTTCTTTTCCTTTGTCATAGCCCAATTATGCCATAAAGAAGAACACAGAGATACTGGAAGATGGTTCCTCCAATGACGAAGATATGGAAGATGGAATGCCAATATCTCTTCTTCGAACCAATGCCATAGAGAATCGAACCAACCGTATAGGTGATGCCTCCTGCAATCAAAAGCCATGTTCCGCCGATTCCAAGGCAACCATCGACCAGCCAAGGATAAAAGAAGATAATGCCCCAACCGATGGCAATATATAAAACCATCGAAATGACTTTGACAACCATTTTTCGCATCATCGTCGCATTGAGAACAACGCCAAGTATCGCAAGAAGAACAACGACCCCAAGGAGTATGACATTATATGGCATATGTTCCGCAAGGCCGATGAGAGTGATTGGAACATAGGTTCCTGCAATCAGAATGTAGATTGTGCAATGATCCAAAACCTGGAAAACTCTTTTCCCTTTGTTGATGTGAAGACCGTGATAAATGGATGAGATTGCATAGAGAGTGATGCTTGTGATTCCGAAAATGATCATGGAAAGAAGAGAGACGACATCGCCTGGCTTCTTCAGAACAGAAAAGAGGATACCGAGAACAAGTCCGACGACAGAAAGTCCCCCTCCCACAATATGGGTGACCATATTGAAGACTTCCTCACTATGAAGATAGAAGGGAAGCTGCTGCTTTTTTCTCAGCTGAGAGATTTCCTCTTGGGAAAGATATCTTTCCTTGACCTTCGTTTCCTTCTCATGGTTTCCAGAAAAATCATTTCGAAGGAACTGTCTCTTGGCAAGATATTCCTGCTTGCAGATTTTTTTTGAAATCTTATAAGCCTTCTTCTTCTTTTTATATTCTTCCTTTTGATGGACAAGGTTTTGTCTTGCACTCTCGATTTTTTCATCGCGTTCGATGGATAAACCCTTTTTAGCTTCCTTGAATTCTGTCTTTGTCATGCTTAGCTCCTAAAAAAGGCCGTTTTCTCGCGGCCTTTTTATCATACTACTTTTTTTTGGAATAGCGACGACGAGATGATTTTTTCCCCGTCGAAGGTTCCGATTCGTCTTTTTGGATATAATGGCAGGATGGATAGTTTGAGCAGCCGATGAATTTCTTTCCCCAACGGCTTGTCTTCTCGATGAGATGACCGACTTTGCACACCGGACAAAGCGGAGCATCGGATGGAATCTCAACTGTCTTCTTTTCCGTATCCAATGGATTTCCATTCAGGTCTTCCATATAGGTACAATGTGGATAATTCGAACAGCCGACAAACTCACCTCTCTTGCCCTTGCGTTTGACAAGTTGTCCGCCACAGCGGGGACAGACATGGGTTGTGATGACATCAGGCTGCTGTTTCTCAATGTAAGTGCAATTGGGATAATCCGAACAGCCAACAAATTCACCATAGCGTCCTTTACGATAGACAAGCGGTTTTCCACACATCGGACAGACCCTGCCTTCAACAACCTTCGGCTGAAGTTTTTCCATGTTTTCCTGGGCAGATTCGAAATATTTCGAGAATTCCGTCCAAAAATCAGTCAGAAGCTTGTTGCGATCGGTTTTTCCATCTGCGATGTTGTCGAGCGCTTCTTCCATGCCTGCCGTATAGCCGGCATCCATATATTTCGGGAAATATTCCTCCAAACGGTCGACGGTCAATTCACCCTGTTCAGTAGGGACAAGAGCGTCTTTCTGCTTTTCGACATATTCTCGGTTGACCAAGGTATCCACGGTATTGGAATACGTCGACGGTCTTCCAATTTTGGATTCCTGCATCAATTTGACAATCTTTCCGTCATTGTAGTGGCCCGGCGCCTTGGTGAAGTGCTGGGTCTTTTCGATATCGGTGATGGAGAATTTATCTCCTTCCTTGATATCCGCAGGCAGTTTGCTCGCTTCCTCCTTCTCTTCATATTTTCCATAAATGGCATAATAGCCCGGGAAAACATTCTTTGTCTGTGAGGAGGTGAAATCGTATTCATTCCCCGAAAGGGTAACAGTCGTGACCTTGTTCTGTCTAGCCGACATAAGACTTGCAATCGCACGGTCATAAATCAAGGTATAAAGCAGGAATTCATCTCTCGAGAGGTAGGGCTTGACTCTTTCTGGAGTCAGGGTGATATCCGTCGGTCGGATGGCTTCATGGGCATCCTGAACATTCTTGGCTGCCTTTTGGGTATGGACATGGCCAAGATATTCTTTTCCATAGCGAACGATGATATGCTGCTTGGCCGCAGCGACGAATTCATCAGCCAAACGGACCGAGTCCGTTCTCATGTAAGTAATAAGACCCGTCAACACGCCATCGATCTCTTCGCCTTCATACAATCTCTGAGCAACAGAAGATGTCTTTCTTGTGGAAAAATGACACTGCGTGAAAGCTTCCTGTTGCAAGGTAGCGGTGATAAACGGTGCGCGAGGTTCCTTTTTGGTGATCTGGCTTTTCACACTCGTCACCGTGAATTCCTCCGGGAATTGGGAGATGATCTTCTTGGCTTCTTCTTCATTGTGGATCTTGAGAGCCTTTCCCTGATAAGCAGAAAGATTCCCCTTGAACATTTTCTCTCCATTTTTTGCAAACATGGAATCGATGGTCCAAAATTCCTCCGGAACGAAGGCCTGAATTTCCTTTTCGCGGTCGACGATGAATTTCAAAACGACCGACTGAACTCTTCCCGCACTCTTGGATTTGATTTTTCTCTGAAGAAGATTCGAAAGACGATATCCCATCAGACGGTCAATAATACGTCTGGCTTCCTGAGATTCGACAAGATCCATATCAATGGTCCTTGGATTCTGCAAAGCCTTCAAAACGGCGCTTTCCGTGACTTCATGGAACTCGATTCTCGGCGTCGTCTTCACATCCAAACCCAAAACGATGGCTAGATGCCAGGCAATCGCCTCCCCTTCACGGTCAGGGTCGGTTGCCAGATAGACTTCATCTGCCTTGCTCACGGCCGTTTTCAGTTCCTTGACAATCTGTGCCTTATCCTTGGAAACCTTATAGACAGGTGTAAATCCATTTTCGATATCAACACCCAAGCCCATCTTTCCCGAGGAAGCCAAATCACGAATATGGCCCTTGGATGCAAGGACCTTATATTCAGAGCCTAAAAATCGTCCGATCGTTTCACTCTTATGAGGAGATTCTACAATTACAAGTTTCATTTCGCACACGTCCTTCAAATTTCCTTACTATTATTATAAGGTAAGAGGGGCTTGTCAAGTTTTTTGTTTCATGGGATTTCACCTTAACTATATAGTTAAGAAAGATTGTTTTCGCAGGCTTCCTTGATCTCCTTGACAAGATCATCTGCATCCAAAATCGGTGTCGCTCCCTCCTTGATGATAAAGTTTGTCAAGTCATCCCCTGTAACATTGCACGGGAGTGCAGCCACACTCTTTCCGCCTTCCAATGCATAATTCACACTGGCAAATGTTCCGGATTTCCTTTTCCCGCCGCCGACAAAAAGAATGGGTGATGCCGCGGCCAAAAGTCGATTCCGGAAGAGGAAATGGTCCGCCTGGGCTTTGATATCCAAGGGATATTCTGAAAGAACAAGGCCTTTTCCGGATTTGCAGTAGTCATAAATGCCATCGTTATCTTCTGGATAGGGATTGTCGATTCCAGACCCGATGATGCTGACAACGGGAGCATTCATTTCCATTGCCGCTTTCATGAAAGTCTGATCAAGTCCCTGGGCCATTCCGGAAACCACCACCAGGCGATTTTGGAATTTCTCTTCCGCCTGACGAAGGAAGCGATAGCAGGTTTCATTCTGATAGAGATTCGGTTTTCTCGTTCCGACACAGGTGATTCTGTATTTTTCATTGAGAAGAGATAGGTTTCCATAATAATAGAAGATCATGGATGGATACGTGCTCCCTTTGAAGCACACGGGATAATCCTCGCTCGTGCAATCACAGACCATCGACTTCATCGCCGTCTTGCTGAGTTTTTCCATTTCAGCTGTGGAAAGAGAATGTTTCTTCTTGGCGATTTCGTCAAACATCAATTTATAGTTTCCTTCATAATGGAGAGATAGAGCAACCAACACCTGCCGTACTGTAAGCATAAAAAAAGCCTCCTACCTATATATAGTTTGGCAAGGAGGCAAAATTACGAAAGAAGTCAAAATAATTTCAGTTGTTCGATTCCTAAATGCATGCTTTTGACCGGTTCGAAAGAAAGGCGATGAACACCTTCGATATACCCGTATTTTTCAATGGCGGAAAGATGATCCTTCGTTCCATATCCTTTATTTTTCGCAAAATGATAGAGAGGATATTTCTTATCAAGTTCAATCATATAATCATCCCTTGCCACCTTGGCTAAAATCGAAGCCGCTGCGACAGATAGGGAAGTCGCATCCCCTTTTGGAATCGAAAGAAGAGGAATGTCCGTATGAAGACTCATATAATCCGTAATGATATAGTCCACTTTTTGCTTTTTCGTAATCTCTTCCAAACAGATTTCCATTCCCTTTCGATCCGCTTCCAAAATATTGATAGTATCGATTGTTTCGACGGGAACTAGACAAATAAAGTAGGATAAAGCAACTTCTTTTATTTCATTGAAAAGTTTTCTTCTTTTGGCATCGGTCAGTTTCTTCGAATCGTTGATGAGAGGATTATCATAATCAAGAGGAAGAATCACCCCTGCGCTGCTTACAGGACCTGCCAGGGGGCCTCGCCCCGCTTCATCAAATCCGGCAATGTAAGAAACGGAATTCTTCCTTCTTTGTTCGTCATCGAATCCCTTGAGGTCTTTTCTTTCATTCATCAAGAGAAATCCTCCCCAAGAGTCCGGTCCGGAATTCTGTTAAAAGGGTGATTCTTGCACGTGATGAATCCCATTCACCATTCTGCTTGAATTGCCTATATTGTGCAATCTGACAGAAGACGTTCTCATCATCCTGGGAGAAGTCGAGTTGACCATATCTTTCAAGAAGGCCATTCAGGTAATGTGTCTTAAGGAAATCCAGAAGATAATCGCTCAAGGCAACAATCGGCAGGATGTCCTGGCGGACGCTTCCCAAAAGAGCCAGTTTGGCAATGACATTCTTATCTTCGTAATTCGGCTCAAGAACCCCAGGAGCATCGAAGATGAAGATTTTATCGCTGACATGGATCAAAGTCTCTGCACGGGTCTTTCCGGGCTTGTTTTCGACCGCTGCCTTCTTTTTTCCAGACAGAGAATTGATGAACGTGGACTTGCCGACATTCGGAATGCCAAGGACGATGAATCTCTTCGTCGGGATGGGAAGATTGAGTTTCTCAAATCGCCTATCCTGGCTTGTCCTGATACTCGAGAGATATCGAAGAAGTTCCTTGCCGGACTTCTTGTCGCGAAGGTCATAGGCAAAGGGCGTGACGCCCTTCTCAAGGAGGATCTTCTTATGCTTTTCAAAAATCGCCGGATCAGCCAAATCAATCTTCGAAAAGACGATGACTTTCGTCTTTCCCTGTGTGATTTTGTCAAGATAGTCCGGATAAGATGAGAAAGGAGCTCTGGCATCACAGATTTCAATGACGCCGTCGCATTGTTTGAGTTTTTCCTGTATCCGACGGATTGCTTTCTGCATATGTCCGGGATACCAATTGATTTCATGTATTTGATTCATAATGGGAATAGAATAATAATTCAAGACGAAAAAAGCAACATCGAAAAAGGAAGCAAACGGATGCTCCCTATAAGTCAGATCTGATAGCCCGTTCTCTTCAGGATAAAGGAAGAGACATCTTCGGGCGGAATATTCAAAGCTAAGGAGAATTCATTGTCCACCATGACCTTCAGAGAACCTAAGAGTCTTCGGTCGAAGTCGGAGAAAGGCTTGTTTGCTTTCTCTCTATCCGCTTTATAGTCCATGAGAGATTTAATGACACGGAAAATTTCTTTTCGATCGCCGGTGGAAATGATTTTGGTGAAAAAGACTTTTCTTTCTCGTGGAGAGATATCAGGAAGAGGTTCCAAGGAAGGAATCGAATCAATCAGGACAAGGGCTTCTTCCTCTGACAGGATTTCCTTCAAAAGCGTATCCGACTTCTTGACGGGAATATAGGCAAGATATCCTGGATTGAAATCATAGGGAAAAGAAGGCTTCATCACAAAATATTCTTCCTTGCTTGTTCCAAAATCCTTTTCCTCAATTCCGACAATGGAAAAAATCTTTCCGTTTTTATCCATCACTTTGTCATTCAATGAAAACATCATTTCCCCTTTCCATATAATCTCATCCGATCATTACGAAAAAAGAATAGAAAGAATAAATCGAATCATCTTTATAAATTATACCACTTTTCGACTTGTTTTCGGTCACTTTTTTTGTTGAAAGAAAAGATTGCTTCCCCATGCAGGGAAGCAATCTCATTTACCTTTTTGTATCCTGAATGACCTTGTGATAGAACTTCAGATTCTTAAGGGCTCGAATCAGCCGATAACATCCAAAGGACAGGAATGCAACGGATGTCGATAAGGCAAGAACGGATAGCACGAATTCAGTGCTTCCAGGTGTGAAATTACGGATTCCAATGATATCCTTTCGAAATGAAAGAAAGAAGAAGATGCCTCCAATAATCAAAAGAATGGTTCCGACAGTCAAAAAGGTCAAACCGGAATTCTTCATTTCGGTGTTTTCATTGATTTTTTGATGACAATGGCGATGGAGTTTGTGGATTTCTTCGTCATTCATCGCATCAAAATCATTGTCGCCAGAACAGAATGGGCATTTTTTATCCCCTTCATATGTTTTTCCACAATGGATGCATCTTTGTTTCATTGGTTTACCTCACAGGAAAACGAAAGCAGGAATCGACTATTTATTACTTTGTGACTTCAGTATAGGCAGAAGCGAAGGCCTTGTTGACGGTATCAACGACCTGATCTTCATAATCAGCAGCAGTCGTATCAAGCTGTGTATTGAAAACAGTGTTGATCAAGCCGCCGATGGATGTACGGCATGTTGCAGATTCTGCCGTGACAGGGCTGAGGAAGTAAGAATCTTCATTTGTATACTTGGTGTTGAGATTCATGACTGTTCCAGCATAATATTTTCCCTTATCAGAGGAGGAAGCGTTGTCGGCTGGAGCCGTTTTCGCTGCGTCAGTCAAAGACTTGACGGAGTCAAGTTCATAAGCGGAAGTGCGAAGCGGGAAATACGCTGTATTGACAGCCAACTTGGCAGAATTCTCTTTGTTGGTCAAATATTTATAGAAAGTGAAAGCAGCATTCTGAACATTGACATCCTTGTTTCTGAAGAAGCAGAGAGAAGGTCCCTGAGAAATGACCTTGGAAGTTGCCTGGCTTCCATTTCCCCAGGCCAATGTCTTCGTCATATCAGCAGCAAATCCGTCATTGGTGAAATATCGAGCACCTGCTGTGGAAGAAATCGACATGAAAATCTTACCATTGCAGAAGTAGTTGCTTCCATAAGCATGATATCCGCTGGCTTTATTGGTATAAGGAAGCTGATTCTGTGTGCAAATCAATCCTTCATCATTCCACTTCTTGAGTTTGACAACCAATGCTTTAGCCTGATCATTGTTGAAGAGAACTCTCTGAGCAGCTGTCGAACCATTTGCCGTGTAAGGAATGTTTGCATTCTTCAAAAGAGAAATAATCATATTTTCAGTCGAATCCCAGCAGAATGGAACAGCAGTGAAGAAATTGTCTCCATCTCTCTGATTTGCAAAAACCTCAGGGAAATCAGCCTTGATTTTTCTTGCTGTTTCAATTAATTCATCCCAATTGGTCGGAACGGTATATTTGGTCTTGGAAGCAGAAGCAACAGGGGCAGTATAAACAGCATTGCCTTTGCTATCTGTTGTATCAGTGCCGGCTTTTCCTTCACCGACCTTATCAAAGACTGTCTTATTGTAGACAAAGCATTCAGCAGACTTGGAATAAGGAAGAGTCAATAAGGTGCCTTCTTCATACATTCCCTGTTCAATGGAAAGATACTTTTGGTTGTAATCCGAATCCTTGGCAAGTTCCTTGGCTTTGTCATTCATATTCAAAACAGCACCTGCTACATTCCATGGATAAGCGCTATCTGGATAGCATGTTGCCATTGCCGGAAGTCCGCCAGCCGTTGTTGCCGCATCCACTGCCTTCTTGATGTCATTATAAGAACCTTTGTATTCCATTTTGATGGTGATATCTTTATATTCCTTCTGGAATTCCTCAATGAGGTCCTTGGCATAATAGTATTCACGATACGTGCTGCTCTTACGAGCATCTTCTTCCGTCGTCTTGGTAAGATCGGGTGTCTGATAGTTATTCCACCAAATGACTTCTCCCGATCCAGTTTCAGATTCTTCGCCAGAACCGGTACTGGAATTGTTGCCAGAGCAGCCAACAAGTCCACCCAAAGTCACCAACATCGCTAACGTCATACCATAAATCTTCTTCATTGGTTTTTTCCTCCTTAATTGAAATAAACCTTTTTTCTATTATCGTCTTAGAATCAACCCTTGATACCGGCTCTTCCGGTACCAGACATGATATATTTTCTAAAGATGATAAACAAAAGCAACAGCGGCACAACAGTCAAAACCGTTGCAACCAACGTCCAGGAATTCTGTGTGATCAGAATACCATTTGGATCTTCCAAAGCCAAAGCTTCACCTCGAATTGCAACAGATATGAGATTGTTACTCAAATCATTGACAGTCATCTTCGGCCAGACATAGGCATTCCACGAACCGATCAGAGAAAGAATCGCAATGGTAATCAATGTCGGACTTGCAAGCGGAACCATAACCTTCCAGAGGAAGGACCAATCTGATTTTCCATCGACTTTGGCAGCCAAATAGAGTTCGTTTGGAATCTGCTTAAAATTCTGTCTGAGAAGATAGATATAGAAAACGGATGAAATAAAGGGAAGAACCATGACCATGAAAGCCTGAATTCGTGTTTGGGAATGGCCAATCAAGCCAAGATTCGACATTGTGATATAGTTGGTGATAACCATCATTTCACCTGGAATCATCATCGTTCCCAGAAAAATCGTAAAGAGAATATCTCTTCCACGAAACTTCAATCTGGCAAAAGCGAATGCAGAGAGAATGGTAATCAGCATCTGAAGAATCGTCGTAGACACACCGACAATCAAGGTATTTCCGACATAGCGGAAATAATTGAATCGCGAAAGGGTTTCAGAATAGTTGTAGGCAATATTTTCGAAGAAAGAAGACATTGTCGGAATGATGTTGCCAGCATTCAAATCACTTTCAGCCATGAAAGAACCGGCAATCATATAATAGAAAGGGAAAAAGACAATCAAGGCCATGAAAATCAAGAAAACATACGTGATAATCATTCCAAGTATATGAAAGAAATTGTCACGCTTCTGTTTTTCGGCAACCGACATGGCATTTCCGGGGATGACAATATTCAATTTTGTCGTAACATTCACTGGTTTATTCATAATCAATAATGCACCCTCTTCTTGCTGACCTGCATCTGGACAAATGTGAAAATCATGATGATGACAAACAAGATAACAGCAGCAGCCGATGCATACTGAACCTGTGTATTGCCAGAGCCTAATTTATCATAGATATAATAAACAACCGTATAAAGATCCTTTGTGTTGGCATCCGTCGTATAGCCGCGGTTGAACAATCCGACAACAGAATTGTATTCCTTGAAGGCACCGATGAATGAAGTGATGAGAATATAAAGAATCTGAGGAGAGAGAAGCGGGACTGTGATTTTCCATTCGGTTTTCAGTTTTCCCGTTCCATCGATTTTTGCTGCATCATAATACTGCTTATCAATGCCTTGCAAACCGGAAAGAAAAATCAAGATCTTATAGGGCAAAGCCGTCCAAATGATATAAAGACACAGGACAAACATCGCTTTTGGCCAGGTCGTTCCAGCTTCTATCCATGCTGTATCCCCCAGTCCGAAAATCTTATTGAAGACGCCGCCGCCAGAAAACATAACTGCAAAAACCATACCGACAGCGATAACGTTCGTAACATAGGGCATAAAGAAAATGGTTTCCAGGAATTTTTGTAAAGGCTTGATATGGTTCAAGGCGATGGCGATGACCAATGCAAGAATAACAGAAATCGGAACCGTGATGATCGTAATCAAAAGCGTGTTCGTCAAAGCAGAAGGAGAGTTCCATGAAAAGAAGGTGTGATCAAGAGTTCCTGTCGAAGCATCTCTGGCAACTAAGCCGAGAACAACACCATAGTTGGAAAAAGTGAATCCAGAAGCTGTTCCTTTTGCCGAATTATAATCTTTTAAAAACGAAACAACAAAGGTATTGATCAAGGGGAAGAATGTGAAGACAGACATCAAAATCAAGACTGGGGCCAAATAGAGCCATGCTTTCCAATTATTCTTGCTTTCCATAACTAGAAATCGATTCTTTCCTGACTATTTTCATTTGCATCAAAGACAAAAACCTTGCTCGGACGAAGCGCAAACTTGATTTTTCCAATCTGAGGCTTAAGGTCACTATCGATGATAATCTTGATTTTTTCGCCTTCGAAGTAAGGATGCGAGCAAATAAGGGTAAGATCGCGTCCCATCGTCAGAATTTCCTTGCAATCAAGGGTGATAACCTTCTCTTCTTCTGAAATATTGTCACCCATCAAAAAGCCTTCCGGACGAATACCGACATAGACGCTCTGGTCCTGAACCGGTTTTGTCGAATGTGCAATCAATTCATTTCCGATATAGAGATCACCATTGACAATCGCACCTTTGAAGACATCGATTGGCGGATTGCCCAAGAACTTAGCAACAAAAAGATTCTTCGGATCACGATAGACTTCCTGCGGATGTCCGACCTGCATCTTCTTTCCATCCTTCATGACAACGATTTCATCACAGATGGACATAGCCTCTTCCTGATCGTGGGTGACAAAAACCGTTGTGATTCCAGTTTCCTGCTGAATACGTCTGATCTCTTCTCTTGTCTGGATACGCAGACGTGCATCCAAATTGGATAAAGGTTCATCCAAAAGAAGAACCCTCGGACGTTTGACCAAGGCTCGAGCAATCGCAACGCGCTGCTGCTGGCCACCAGAAAGTTCGCTCGGTTTTCTTTCGAGGTATTCTTCAATCTGAACAAGTCTAGAGGTCGAGCGGACAAGGGCGTCGATTTCATCAGGAACAAGTTTTCTTGTGACCTTCTTGATCGTCCCATCCGCCTGGATAATTTCATATTTTTCATTGACGGAGAGTCCCTTCGAAGAAATCTTGGTTCTTTCTGCCGCATCCAACCCTTTATATTTCTCAAGAAGAACTGCCTTTTTTTCTTCTAAGGCCGTTTTGATTTCTTCCTCAGATACAGGCTGAGTTGTTTCTTTTCCACCTTTGCCTTGGAAAGAGGAGGCAAATCCCCAATCAAAAACCTCACTCGCAACATATTGAGTGATCTTAAAATAATTTGTCAAAGCAGTGATGGAAATCTTTTTGACAATCTTTCCATTGACCTGGGAATTCAAGATGACTTCACGAATCTTCATCGGATTATCCAAAAGTTTCATGAAAGTGGCATATTTTTCCAATTTAAAATTCTTCTCGTTTTCTTCCACGCGAAGATTCGTCAACGGGAAAGCAACATTTTTATAAACTGTCATATGAGGATAGAGGGCATAATTCTGGAAAACTAAGCCGATTCCTCTTTTTTCAGGAGCCAAATGCGTGACATCCTCATCATCAAACCAAATCTCACCATCTGAAGGATTCTTCAGTCCGGCAAGCATATAAAGAGTTGTGGATTTTCCACAGCCCGAAGGGCCTAATAAGCCCATCAATTCGCCATCCTTGATATCAATATTCAAGGAATTCACAGCGATGGTTTCCTTGATTCCCTTCTTTTCGTCTCCGGCAAATTTCTTCGTCAATCCCACTAAGCGAATTTGCATATCGTTATGACTCCTAGTCGATTATTCAATCCATTATATGAAAAAGTTCAATTATCTTCAAGTTTATGAAAAAAAGCCACATATGATAAAAGCCCTTTCATCACAATTTGTTTCTTTGGTACTCAAAATAGTCCAAATAAATGATGCCCCAATCCGTCTTGACGAGATAAAATCCAAAGACATATTCTGTCAATGTCTGATGGTTTTTTCCTAGGAAGAACATACCTGCAGAGATGAAAAGCGGAATTCCTAATGTGACAAAGGAAGCGGAAAAAACCAGTATCCATTTGAAAAGAAATGAAAATATAAATTTCAGTTTTCCCGGATTAAACCCATCCATGCACACATAGCCAATATGGCTCAGTTTCATTCCCAATGTCCTTCTTCCACGATAAAAAAGGCATGGCAATAGAAGATAGACGGCAAAGAAGGCCAAAGAAAAACTGATATAAATCGCTCCAAGGTTTGATAAAACCATTGTTTTACGACTTTCAGCGTAACCATCCACATAGGAAAGATAACCAAGAGCATTCTTTGTTAAAACATCCTTGTAGGCTGAGACATAATTTTCATCATAGAGAGAATCAGGATAAATTCTCTTTCCTTCGTCAGAGAAGAGTTTCGTCCCGTCAGAAAGCGTTTCATTTTGCAAGACAGAGACAAGCTTTTCTTTTCCATTTTCCACAGAAAGCGTCTCCTTAAGGAATGTCAGATAGAAATATTCGATATTCGAAGACAATTTTTCTTCCTTTTCCTTGTAGGTGAGATTGTTATCATTCAAAATCGAATCGCTGATCAGAAGAATATCGCCCTCTTCATTTTGACTGTAGAGTCTTGAAGCAAGCTGGATTTCTTCTCTTTTCATTTTTGCGTCTTTATAAAAAGGCATATTCTGAGCAGCGAACAGTCCACCGACCAAAAAGAGAGCGCTCAGAATGAAAAGAGAAAACAAATCAAAAAAGTGGGCTGAAAAAACATGGGCCATCTTTGGTTTTTCATAGTTGATTTCAATGACTTTATTTTCTTCCATTCTCATCGAGCTCCTTCGGTTGAACAACAAATTCCTTCTTATCACGGACTGTCAGATTAGAAATCAATTCAGATAAACTCTGATGGGTATTCCTTAAGGCAAAAGTCAGGGTCATTGAGATGATTAAAATCAAAAAAGAATAGATGGAAACCGTCAACAAGGAAAGATTTCCAAAGAGATTCTGTCCAAGAAGCCCGACACCAGAAGAACCGTAAAAAACAAGAATCGTGATTCCAATCAATACAAAAGACTCCAAGAACAGAACCAACGATCGAATAAGAAGCTGCCATATGCTCGCTTCTTTTCCCTCTTTGTCGACACTTGCCATCGAAAGGACCTTATAAGATATCGTTTGACCATCATGAAATAAAAGAGGGAAAAGAAAATAAATGACAAGGATTGCCAAAAAATAAGAGACGAAGAGTTCAATGTCCTTTATAAAATAAATCTCTGAGGAAATCGCCTCATATTGACGATTCAAATCGATATAGCGAAGACAATTCGCCTGAATATCCATCACTCCATCCGACAGAAGAAAACGATACATTGATTCCAATTTATCATAAAGTGTATTTCCCGGAATATATTTCTCGTTGCGAAAATATTCATCCATGGCATTCGCACCATCAAGCGTCAGATACGGGTAATTTATAGAGAGCAGATCATCCTTAAGCCCGTATTCCTCAATAACGCTCCAGTAATAGGAAAAGCCCATCTTCTGTTGAGAAACATCCGAAAATTCATCTTTATGTTCGACCTTGAAGGAAACATAATAATGGAAAACACCATCCTTTTTTTCATCGATTTCTTCAACATTCTGGTAAAGAGAGGAGACTTCGCTCACACCATTCATTTTCAATGAGGAAAGCGTAATTGATTTTAGATAACTTTCAACGATGCTATCCTGGCTGATAAGACTTCCTTTTTCATTCTGCTTTCCCAATCCAGATTCCAAGACCAGATTCTGCATAGAGGATGTGACATCCGCTGCCTTTTCTTGATTCTCCAAAAACACAGAAGTATGAGATAAAATCCCTTCCGATATTCCAAAAAGAGCAATCAAAACCAAAAAAGCCATAAAAAAGTCCATAAAAAAAGCTGCTAGTTTTTTTCCTGGTTTAACAATGAGTGCATTGGAATATATGGATTCTTTTTTCATAGACAACATTATAAACGAAAAGAAGGAAAGAAAAAAGTGCTGGTTTCCCAGCACAATTTTTCCTAAATGGCGGAGTAGGGGAGACTTGAACTCCCGCTGCGATTTCTCGCACTAAGTCCTTAGCAGGGACTCCTCTTCACCAACTTGAGTACTACTCCAAAAACCTACAAATAAGCCTATTTATTATGATTGTTTTCGAAGCAATAGTCAAGTTAAAATTATCAAATGCTCTCGAGATAATTCCCAATTTCACTGTATTCATCAATCCAGATGACAATCAGATCGAAAGTAAAGAAATAGGCTGTCAGATCCTTATAGACTGTCTCTGAATAGCCTTCGATCTTCTTTAGGAAGATAAAATTGAATTTCATATAGTTGTTCGCAAGTTCGAGCAGCCTTTTCATATCTGGATCGGTTAAGGAAATGCCGATAAAGATACAGATATTGAATTTAAAGTCATGAAGCTGCTTGCTGATGGACCAACTATAGGGATTATTATAGAGATAATAGTATTCGGATTCGTTGAAAATCAGGGAATCCGTATATTTCTTTTCATCATATTTGTCAAAAGGAAGAAGTCCATGGACATGATAGATATCCACCTTGGCTTCCTTGTCGACAAAGGAATTGTCATCATAGACAACCGTATACCGAATCTGTCTCTTCTTGAGAAGATATTCCAGATTCGTATCGTAATTGTAGGTGATGACACTCGTCTTGTTCTTCTTCTGCAGATAGTCAACCAATCGATAGAGTGTCGCATCGGGATCATCAAAACCTTTGGCTTCCTTGAAAAGATAAAGTTCCCGATTGAGAGACTTATAGGAATCAAAACCGGATGTCTTCATGATCATGGAGGAAGTGAAGAGTTCCTTTCCAACATAGGTTTGGATCTCCTGAGCAAATTTGTAGTCGCCCTTATAAAAGTCGTTGTTGAGGGAATCGAGCAGTTCCTGCCAATTCTTGGCCCCATAGTCCTGGTTGATGCCAGCTCCTAAGACAAGATCGACATTCAGTTTTGTCGTATAAAGACGAATCAGCCAGAGAACAAAAGAAGATGCCGAATCATTGATGTTCTCATTCTTCTTGTCATGAGAAAGATGATAGAGAAGATCATCGGTCACCGACGTCTTTTTCAGGTTATAGCGATAAGAGACTTTCACACCTTCCATAAATCCGATAGCATAGAAATCAGACGAGGAAAAATAGATATTCATGCTCGCCTCAGGAAGATAGAAATCATAATCCATGTTCTTCACCTTGACAATGTTGACATTGCCCATAACATCCATATTTTCCGGATTAAACCGAGCAAAGGAGGAATAGATATGGGCGACATATTTATGAATATGATCTTTTTTGGATCGGACAATGGCTTTGAAATTGCATGTCGGATCAAAATGGAAGCCAAAAGATCTCAAGACAATGCTGTCATAGGAGACGTTCGAATGATAAAAAAGAAAGAGTAGAACCAGAAGTGCTTTCTTCTGAAAGATATAATCGTCTTTTTTTGATTTGTCCATAGAAAAAATCCCTTCAATATTATAAAAGGAAAAAAGAAAAAATCCTACCCCTTGATCGGAGAGGTAGGATAGTTTTCAAGATATGGAAATCTCGAGATTAGTCGATGATTTCGGAGACAGTTCCGGCACCGACGGTGTGACCACCTTCACGGATAGAGAACTTGGTCTGGTTTTCCAAAGCGATAGGATGGATGAGTTCGACAGTGAGCTCAACATTATCACCAGGCATAACCATCTGAACATCAGCAGGAAGAGTGACAGTTCCAGTAACATCAGTTGTACGGAAGTAGAACTGAGGTCTGTAGTTGTTGGTGAAAGCAGTATGACGTCCACCTTCTTCCTTCTTAAGGACGTAGACCTGACCCTTGAACTTCTTGTGTGGAGTGACAGAACCAGGTTTGCAGATGACCTGACCACGGACGATCTGATCACGATCGACACCTCTTAACAAGGCACCGATGTTATCACCAGCCTCAGCGAAGTCAAGAATCTTACGGAACATTTCCATAGAGGTGCAGACGCACTTTCTGGTGTCCATGATACCGACGATTTCAACTTCATCATTTGGCTTGAGCATACCACGTTCGACTCTACCAGTGGCAACAGTACCACGACCAGTGATGGTCATGACATCTTCGACAGCCATCAAGAATGGCTTATCGTTGTCACGGACAGGATCCGGGATGTAGGAATCAACAGCATCCATCAATTCCATGACGGAGGCTTCCCACTTTTCTTCGCCGTTGAGAGCGCCCAAAGCGGAACCACGGATGACAGGGAGTTCATCTCCAGGGAAGTTGTATTTGTTGAGCAATTCACGGACATCCATTTCGACAAGGTCGATCAATTCCGGATCATCGACCATATCGCACTTGTTGAGGAAGACAACGATGTAAGGAACACCGACCTGACGGGCAAGCAAAACGTGCTCTCTGGTCTGTGGCATAACACCATCAGTCGCGGCAACAACAAGGATAGCACCATCCATCTGAGCGGCACCGGTGATCATGTTCTTGATGTAGTCAGCATGGCCTGGGCAGTCGACATGGGTGTAATGTCTTGTAGCAGTATCGTATTCGATGTGAGCAGCATTGATGGTGACACCACGAGCTTTCTCTTCTGGTGCGGCATCAATCTGAGAATAGTCCATAGCCTGGGAAAGACCCTTCTTGGCAAGGACGTGGGTAATAGCGGCAGTCAAAGTGGTTTTGCCGTGATCGACGTGACCGATAGTACCGATGTTGACATTCGGTTTGGAACGGTCGAACTTCTGTTTAGCCATAATTTAAATTTCCTCCAAATTTGATTCTAAATGACTATACACTTTTTGATTTTTATTTTCAAGAAGAGAGGAGGTGTTTTAACCTCTCTTCTTGATAATTTCTTCCTGGACAGAGGCCGGAACTTTCTGATAATTCGAGAATTCCATCGTGTAGATACCTCTACCCTGGGTCATGGAACGCAAATCAGAAATGTAACCGAACATGTTGGCGAGCGGAATCTTGGCCGTGATGACCTGAGCATTGGCCTTCTGGACCATGCCTTCGACCATACCACGACGAGACGAAACATCGCCCATGACAGTTCCGACATAGTCGAGAGGTGTCGTGATTTCAGCCTTGACAATTGGTTCAAGGATGATTGGATGGCACTTCTTGGCAGCGACCTTCAAAGCTTCCTGGGAAGCGAGCTTGTAGGCAGCTTCGGAAGAGTCGACATCATGATAGGAACCATAATGTAAGGTCGCCTTGACATCAATGACTGGATATCCGGCAACCATACCACGCTGGAACGCATCGTTCAAACCATCGATAGAAGGCTTGATGAATTCCTTGGGGATGACACCACCGGTAATGGCATCGACAATTTCGTTGCCCTTTCCAGTGTTGGGTTCCATCTTGAAGACGACATGACCATACTGACCATGACCACCGGACTGCTTGATGTACTTACCTTCGCAATCAGCGGCCTGTTCGATGGTTTCACGATAGGCAACCTGCGGAGCACCGACTCTGGTTTCAATGCCGAAGTCATTCTTCAAACGAGTGACATTGACATCCAACTGGAGTTCGCCGACACCGGCGATGATGCCCTGACCAGTTTCCTGATCAGTGTAATAATGGAAAGTCGGATCTTCTTCGGTGAACTTGACAAGCAAGGCAGCCATTTTATCCTGATCGCCTTTTTTGACAGGTTCGATTGCTTCGGAGATGACTGGTTCCTGGAACTTGATGGACTCAAGCTGAACAAGCGGATCACCTTCGCCAACGATCGTATCACCGGTTCTGGTGGCCTGGAAGCCGACAGCAGCGGCGATTTCACCGGCCTTGGCTTCAGTGATGTTCTCGTGGGAATCGGCATTGACCAATTCAAGACGGGAGACTCTTTCCTTCACACCCTTACGGACATTATAGACATAAGAACCGGACTTGACAGTACCGGAATAGATTCTGAAGAAGCAAAGGGTACCAAACTGGTCGGTGGTCAATTTGAAAGCCAAAGCGACGAATGGAGCCTTTGGATCGACAGAGAGGACAACTTCGCCACCCTCTTTGTTGAGAGCGACCGGAGCTGGGACATCAAGCGGGGATGGGAGATAGTCACGGACAGCGTCCAAGACATACTGAACACCCTTGTTCTTGTAAGCAGAGCCAGGGATTGCCGGGAAGATCTTGCCGGCGATGACTTCCTTACGGATGGCTGCCTTGATTTCTTCGACCGTTGGGGTCTCTTCCATCAAGAGTTTTTCCATCAAAGTATCATCGTTGTTGGCAAGGTTCTCAATCATGATCTGATGATAGACCTTGGCCTGTTCGACATCGTGCTGGAAATCAGCCAAGAGAGGATCATCCAATTCGACGATGTTCGGCTGCATCTGTTCAGACTTTTTCGGATCGTGATCCCAGAGCCAAGCCTTCATTTCGACCAAGTCGATGAGACCAAGCAACGTCTGGGAAATACCGACCGGATAGGCGATGGCACAGCCATTGGCACCTAATCTTTCCTTGATGGAAGCGACAGACATTTCATAGTCAGCGCCGGTAGCATCAAGTTTGTTGACGAAGACAATACGTGGAACATTGTACTTGTCGGCCTGTCTCCAGACAGTTTCAGTCTGTGGTTCAACGCCGTTCTTTCCGTCGAGAACGCAGACAGCACCATCGAGAACACGGAGAGATCTTTCAACCTCAGCGGTGAAGTCGACGTGGCCAGGAGTGTCGATCAAGTTGATACGATAATCTTTCCACATACAGGTGGTCGCAGCGGAGTAAATGGTGATACCACGCTTCTGTTCCTGTTCGTTGAAGTCCATAGCGGAAGCGCCGTCATGGGTTTCACCGATTTTGTGGGTTTTTCCAGTATAGAAGAGAATACGCTCACTCGTCGTGGTTTTACCGGCATCGATGTGAGCCATGATACCGATGTTTCTAACTCTTTCAAGCGGGGTAGCTTCGTACTTGGCTACCATCGCCTGGTCGTTATCCATTGCCATAGTGTTTCTCCTTTAATTATGGTTACGTAACTTCAATTACCAACGATAGTGGGCATAAGCCTGGTTGGCCTGTGCTGTCTTATGCATATCTTCCTTACGCTTGACAGCCTGACCAGTGCCATTGGCAGCATCGATGATTTCTTCAGCGAGTTTGTCTGTCATGGTCTTTCCCGAACGAAGACGGGCAAAAGTAACCAACCAACGGAGACCAAGGGTGACCTTTCTTTCAGGTGTGACTTCGACAGGGACCTGATAGTTGGAGGCACCGACTCTTCTGGCCTTCAATTCGACTTCAGGCATGATGTTGCCCAAAGCGATTTCGAAAACTTCAAGGGCTGGCTTTCCGGTCTTCTTTTCGACCTTTTCGAAAGCACCATAGAGGATGGTCTGGGCAGTGCCCTTCTTACCATCGAGCATGATGCGGTTGATCAATCTGGTAACCAACTTGGAGTTATAGATTGGATCGGGTAAAACATCTCTTTTTTCAACTGAACCGTTCTTTCTAGGCATTGTGGTTTACTCCTTACTTCTTCTGGATGCTTCCATCTTTCTTGGTTCCGTATAAGGAGCGACCCTGTTTACGGTTCTCGACGCCAAAGCATTCCATAGCGCCACGGACGATGTGGTATCTGACACCTGGAAGGTCGCGGACACGGCCACCACGGATCAAGACAACCTTGTGCTCCTGAAGGTTATGACCTTCACCGCCGATATAGGCTGTGACTTCATAGCCGTTGGAGAGTCTAACTCTGGCGTACTTACGAGCAGCAGAGTTCGGCTTCTTCGGAGTCATCGTACCAACACGGGTGCAAACACCCTTCTTCTGAGGAGCAGCAATAGACTTCTCCTTTTTGTTAAGAGAATCGAATCTCTTTCCGAGAGCAGGAGCCTTGGACTTGTAAAGCGGGTTCTGTCTCTCTTTTCTGACCAACTGGTTAATAGTAGGCATTTTCTTCCCTCCGGATTTTTAATAAATAACCTATCCACATTACCGGGTGTTTCCAACTCTTCCCATAAAAAGAGCGGGCCAAGCCCGTAACGTGACTTTATGAATTATACTCACATGAAATGGACTTGTCAAAGGTTTTTTTCATTTTTTGACACGCCCGGTCTTGTTGACCATCTCTAGGATTAAAAAAAAGGCGGCCAGATGGCCACCTTGCTTAGTTCCTGTTTTTGGCAAGAAGAAGATAATAGACGATACGGATGAAAAGCCAGATGAAGTCGACATAGATTGTGAAGGCACAATAGACAGCAAGATTGTTTCCGTTCTCGAATCCGCCTTTTTCTGCAATCTTATTGATATTGTGCATATCGAGGATGGTCGAGATGATCATTACGCCAAACAAGACAAAGTCGAGAATGAGATAGAGCGTATTCGAACCGATGAAGATATTGACCAAAGAGATGACAAGAATACCCGCCAGAATGGAGAAGAGAATCGGATAGACAATCTTTAGATTCGAATTCTTGGTCAAGGCACCGATCAGCCCGCAGATTAGGAAGATTCCACCGGTGATGAAGAAGGCAAGGTAGATGGTATTGAGTCCTTCACCCGATCCGATGAAGAGCAGGATGAGGGAAGAAAGAAGAACGCCCATGCATAGAGAATAAATGATATAGGATGTCATCATCACAGGGAAGTTCTTTCTGAATCCCTGAACATTGATGATGATAAAGGATGGAATCATCAGCACGATTGAGCCGATCAGCAACCCAATATAGACATTCGCCAAGGTATCCGCAGATGTCCCTTTCGATACAAGCGCACCGAACAGATAAGGCAAGGCAAAGGAAACGACACCGGTAATCAATAATCCGAGGGCAAACCACAGATAAACTTTGACAAGGGAAAGGGTCGTCGTCTGCTTTTCATTCGGCATCGCCTTTTCCGTCTTTGTTGTTTTATCAGGCTGAAATGAAAAATGTTCCATAAAGAAAGGCCTCCTTTTTAAGTAGAACCATTATATACAAATTTCCATCCAAAATATATATTTATTATTTTTTTCGTTAAAAAAACTGCCCGAAGGCAGTTTTATTCATCAGATGTTTTCGAGCAATTCCTTGAAGGATTCGCTCTTAAGGCTCGCTCCGCCGACAAGAGCGCCATCGACGTCTTCAGCCTGAAGATAGTCATGGATATTGTTCGGCTTGACACTTCCGCCATAGAGAATCTGAATTTTCTGGGAAGCAACCTTTCCAAAGAGTTCCGAAATCAAGTCGCGAATATAGGAGCAGATGTCTTCGGCGATTTCAACCGAGGCATTCTTCCCCGTACCGATGGACCAAACCGGTTCATAGGCCAAAACGATATAGGGAATCTCATCCTTGGTCAAGTTCATCAATCCTGTGACGACCTGTTCGCGGATGACATCCTTGGTGATGCCGGCGTCATATTCTGCGGCTGTTTCGCCGACACAATAAATGACATGCATTTCCTTGGAGACCAAGGTCTTGATTTTTCGATTGCAGATGAAAGAAGTTTCTCCTTCATAGGTTCTTCTTTCGGAATGACCGATAATAGCCCAATTGACATCGATTTCCTTGAGCATATCAGCCGAGACATTGGAGGTATAGGCTCCGTGATCCATATAATGGCAGTCCTGACTCGCAACAATGAGTCCGTGGGCATGCTTTTTGACGGCAGCAAGAGAAAGATAAGTCGGTGCAACGCCCAACATGACGCCCTTGGATCGGGCTATTTTGACTAAGGAAGCGTTCTTGACATCTTCGCAGAACTGATTTGCTTCTGCGATGGTGTGATTCATCTTCCAGTTGCCCATCAAAAACTTTTTTCTAGACATAATTACTTGTCCTCGATGACATCGATGCCAGGGAGTTTTCCATCAAACTGAATGAGTTCCAAAGAGGCACCGCCACCTGTGGAGACGTGACTGAATTCCTTGGAGAAGCCGAATTTCTTGGCTGCAGCGGCAGAGTCGCCACCGCCGATAACGGTGAAAGCACCATTCTTGGTGGCTTCAGCGCAAGCCTGGCAGATGGCCTTTGTGCCTTCCTGGAGATCCGCATTCTCGAAGACACCCATTGGGCCGTTCCAGAAAATAGTCTTGGCCTTTTTGATGTAATCGATATAAAGTTCGATTGTCTTCGGACCGATATCAGCGCCTTCATATTCGCTTGGGAAATCCGTGGAATTGCTATCGGAAAGAGTCTTGATGTCTTCGGCCTTCAAAGAAAGGTCATCGAAGTTCAGTCCCTTGGCAAGGACATTGTCGATAGGGAGAACGATTTTTCCAGTTTCATAGCACTTCTTGGCATATTCAAGCTGATCATCCTCGCATAAGGATTTGCCGACATTGATACCGTAAAGAGCCTTCTTGAAGGTATAGGACATACCACCACCGATCAAGATGTAATCGCACTTCTTGAGCAAAGAGTCGATCACTTCGATCTTGGAAGAAACCTTTGCACCGCCTAAGATCGCAACATAAGGAAGTTCTTCCTTCTTTGGAGCAACACATCTGCCCAAAGCACTGATTTCCTTTTCCATAAGGAAGCCGACAGCCGTTTCCTTGCCGTCTTTCTTCATTTCATCTGGAATTCCGAATGTGGAAGCATGGGCTCTGTGAGCAGAACCGAAAGCATCCATGACGAAGGCATCGCCAAGACTGGCCCATTCTTTGGCCAAAGCAGCATCATTCTTTTCTTCGCCGGCTTCATAGCGGGTGTTCTGCATGACAAGAACATCACCATCTTTCAAGGAAGCGACAGCGGACTTAAGTTCTTCGCCATGAGTTGCTGGGCAGAAAGTGACCTTGACATCTTTGCCGAGAGCTTCATCGAGATATTTCTTGAGAGGAGTGATGACAATGGAGAGGTCATTCTTCTTCATCTGCTTTTCGATGTCTTCCATCGTGGCTTCGCCTTTCTTGAGCTTCTTCCAGGCGACTTTGCCCAAATGGGACATCAAGACAACTTTGGCACCATTCTTCAAGAGTTGAGCAATGGTCGGAATGGCAGCGCGGATACGGTTGTCATCAGAGATATCAGCTCCCTTGTGCGGAACGTTGAAATCAACACGGACAAGGACTGTTTTACCAGTGACTGCGATATCCAAAACAGTTTTTTTCATAGTTTTTTCTCCTTTTTCAATAAAAGAAAACGCCCATTTCTGGGCGCTTTCCGTTTTAAGTTACGAAATGAGCTACCCTAATTTCTAAATGAGATTAGGCAAGTTCAGCGAAATACTTGATGGTACGAACCATCTGAGAAGTATAGGAATTCTCATTGTCATACCAAGAAACGACCTGAACCTGATAAAGTCCATCACCAATCTTGGTGACCATAGTCTGGGTGGCGTCGAAGAGAGAACCATACTTCATACCGATGACATCGGAAGAGACGATTGGATCTTCATTGTAGCCGAAGGAGGCGCTGGACTGAGCCTTCATGGCAGCATTGATTGCTTCTGGAGTGACATCTTCACCCTTGACAACGGCGACAAGAATCGTTGTGGAACCAGTCGTGACCGGGACTCTCTGAGCAGAACCGATGAGTTTGCCATTGAGTTCAGGGATGACAAGACCGATGGCCTTTGCAGCACCAGTGCTGTTTGGAACAATGTTTGCGGCACCAGCTCTTGCACGTCTAAGATCACCTTTTCTCTGTGGGCCATCAAGAATCATCTGATCGCCGGTGTAGGCGTGAACAGTGGTCATGATACCAGACTGGATTGGGAATGCATCATTCAAAGCTTTGGCCATAGGGGCTAAGCAGTTTGTTGTGCAGGAAGCGGCAGAGATAACCTTATCTTCTGTGGTAAGGGTCTTTTCATTGACGGAATAGACAATCGTCTTTAAATCCTTGCCAGCTGGAGCAGAGATGACGACTTTCTTGGCACCGGCTTCAACGTGAGCCATGGCCTTATCTTTGGAGGTATAGAAACCAGTGCACTCCAAAACGACATCAACACCGATTTCTCCCCAAGGAAGAAGATTTGCCTTTGGCTGGGCATAGATGGTGATTTCCTTGCCATCGACAGTGATGGAGCCAGGAACTTTGACTGTCTTTCCATCTTCTTCGAAGATTGGTTCCTTCGAGGTGACAGTGTGTTTTGCTTCACCGATATGACCGGCATATCCGCCCTGAGCGGTATCATATTTCAATAAATTTGCCAACATCTTAGGACTGGTAAGATCATTGATTGCAACAACTTCATATCCTTCAGCACCAAACATCTGTCTGAATGCCAAACGACCAATACGACCGAAACCGTTAATAGCTACTTTA
Source organism: bacterium (assembly GCA_963612025.1). Lineage (GTDB taxonomy): Bacteria > Bacillota_I > Bacilli_A > RFN20 > CAG-288 > Enterosoma. The sequence goes on along the minus strand of CAVDUB010000002.1, from coordinate 65,640 downwards.
ACTGACATTTTAAATGTCCTCCTAGTACGCCACTATTATACTAACAAAAACGGAAAAATAAACCCTTTTTTATTATTTTTTTAATTTTTTTACTAGAAAATCCATTTCTTGCACTCTTTTAGCGTGTTTTTTGCATGTTTTTGACTTTCTGCGTGCGAAGTCGTCATCAAAAAAGCCTTATCTCGTTTAAATCTATCATTTTTGACTTTTATTCATCGTATATCACGCGTTTTAGAAAAGAAAATATGCTCAAAATACGCAAATCAAGAATTTCACTTTTCTTCGGCCTGCTCATTTTCCTTCTCGATTTCCTCAGCCTGTGTGCGGATATTCCTCAAAATATGGACAACCCCCGACTTTGTAATGGAGATATTGTCTGTCTCATTGATATATTCTGCCAGTTCACGGTAATTGGCTTCATTGAGTTTTCTTCTTGCTAAAATCACCGCCTTGGTCTTGTCGTCCAGAAATTCGAAGTTCCTTCTGGTCAAAAGAAGATCAATGGCGTGAAGATCCTTCTGGGACGTCATGCGCGTCTTGTTGTAGTTTGCGGCATCGCAGATATTGAGTCGGTTGATGGTATTGCTATCATCCTTCATCATTCTTGCATTCTCGAATTCGAACATGGATTCCGTCGCACCAAGATAAGAAAGAAAGACAGCAATCTGATCCGACTTCTTCAGATAGAGGACGTGTCGATTCCTTCTTAATATATAACGGAAATTCATTGTTTTCTCATCCTTAAAGGTATCGAGTTTATGCACGATGGCCAAAGCATCATTCTTATCCGAAAAAGCCATCTCGGCAAAATAGGACGTCTTGTTCGAATTCGGATTGTTGACCGATCCGTTTGCCAAGAAACAGCCAATCAGAAGAAACTTCAGATTCTTTCTTCTCAATCCTTCCTTCGGCGGAATTCTAAAATACCCGTCCTGAAGGATTTCAAGGTCTTCCATCATGTGATTGATTTTTTCATCCTTGACACGAATGACATAAACAAGCCCGCGTCCAAATCGGGTGACTTTCTCATATTGTATTTCCGGAGAAAGATCATAGCATTCCTTCAGGCAGGCGTAGATGAATTTGGCAATCAGGCCATCTTCCGTATGCAGCTGAAGATCTGTCGTCTGGCCAAAAAAGCCACCCGAAATGATGCCTCCGTTCCTCACAAACCCGGAAAGAATATATTTCTTCTCCTCCGTCGTGTAGGTATTCGTGGTCAGTTCTTCTTTGATCTGTCTGGCAAAGGACAATGTCTTCTCCACCATATCATCTCCTCTGACTATGCTGATGGATCATGCTTGCCGCAAGAGCCCCATCTCCGACGGCTGTCGAAACCTGACGAAGCGGCGTGTTTCTGCAATCACCAATGGCAAAAAGATTCTGAATATTCGTCTCAAGAGAAGAATCCGTCTTGATATACCCGTTTTCCGTTTCCAATGTCGGAAGATCAACAAAGCCCGTCACAGGAATTTCTCCAACATAGAGAAAAAGTCCCTGGATGGATAAGTCGATTTTCTCCATGGTCTCCTTGTTCTGTATCCGCAAAGAGGAGATGCTCTCTTTTCCATCGCAGGAGAGAACATCGAACGGAGCATAAAGAGAGGTATTCTTCTGACTCTTGAATTTCTCGACCACGCTTTCCTGGGCACGGAAAAATTTCCGTCTTGCAATCAAGGAGACATGATTGCAAAGACTCGAAAGATAAATTGCCTCCTCAAAGGCTGCATTTCCTCCGCCGACCACAGCGACATCCTTTCCTTTATAGAAGGGACCATCACAGATGGCGCAGCGCGAGATTCCTTTTTTCATGAATTTATCTTCTCCTGGAATCGCAAAAGGCATCTCCGTAAGGCCATTTGCCAAGATGACATAGCTGAAATCCGAAGAGAAGCGGCTTCCATATTCGATATGGAATGTCGAATCCGCATTCAGAGAAAGTTTTTTCACTTCCTTATAGATTGGCTGGATATCAAAAGAAGAAAGCTGCTCCTCAAACAGGCTTCCGAAAACCGGCCCCTGAATTTCCTTCACGCCGGGATAATTCTCGATTTTTTCTGTCTTATTCACTTTCCCGCCGACAAGTTCTTTTTCGAAGCAGACCGGCTTCATTCCATAGCGTTTTAAATAGATGGCCGCGCTCACACCGCCCGGTCCCATACCGATAATCGCCACTTCCTTCTCATCCACCATAAGGCACCCCCTTATTTCCGAATATCTTTTTCCATCTTCTGCAGTTTTTCGAGATCCGAAATTTCGTTCTCTTTCTTTTCTTCGCTCATTTCTTCTTTTTTGACTTCGACAACGCAAAGATCCTGCAGATAGAGATTCCTGATGAACGGATGCTGATCGAATGTATGCTTCCTCGAAAGGTGATACAAGACATGATTGACGATAATCAAGATGGCGCCAACAATAATGAAAGCAATTGCCATAAAGAAGGATTTGTAATTGGAATGGGACGAAGTCACATTCTCTGTTCCCATGATAAAAGCAGGATTTCTGAGCGGCTCGAGAACAGCACGGATGATGCCATAGGCGATAAAATAGCCAAAAGCCTGATCCCCATTGACATATCGGTCTTTTTCAATCGCAGGGATTCCCTGCGTCAAAAGGAAATAGAAAAGAATGTTCACAACACCTTCGACAAGAAAAAGCGGAGCGGCAACACTTCCATAAGGCAGTCTTACGCCCGAAAGCATGCTTGACGTTCCATTCTGCATATTATTCATGATGAAGGAAGGAAGAAAATTCCAAGCTTCAGGGGAAACAGCATGGCCGAAGACTTCCTGATTGAAGAAATTGCCCCATCGTCCAAACATCTGAGCTACAAAAATCGTCGGGACAGCGAAATCCATCGCTTGGAGAATGGAGACGCCTTTTCTTCGAAAGAAAACAACAAGCACGCCCGAAATGACACCAAGTATGACACCGCCCTGAATGGCGAGTCCGCCATTCCACAAAGCAAACATATTTCCAAACCCAGCCCAAAATCCGCGATTCTGGAACACGGGAAGGAATTCGGCTTGGAAAGAGGCAATCACATACCAGATTCTCGCTCCGACAATTCCGAGTGGGAAAGCCACAAGGAACACCGTATCGAAGAAATTCCAATTATAGCCGGCTTTTCTGGCACGATAATTCGACAAAAAGAAAGCAATGCCTGCTCCAAAAAGGATGAAGAGGGCATAAAATCTCACAACAGGATTCGAAGTTGGGAATCCATTTACATATGCTAGTGAATTCATTTAATCATCCTTCTTAGGTGTTACGACATTGGATTCCTTCTTTGGATAGGGTTCCGATTTAAGTTGCACATTCGATTCGTTCATGGCAGCCAAGGCATTCATAACGGAGGCATTGATAGAATTCTGTCTCCTTGCTCTTTGGTGCAATTCACTCAATCTCTTCTGGAATTCATATCCAGTATCATATCCGAAATCCTTCAACTTAAAATTCGTGACAGCCGTTTCCACAATCTCCGACATGCTTCTTGCTGCCGAGACAGGAAGTTTGATCAGGGGCACGGTCTCCCCAAGAATCTCATACTGGTCCGTCTTCATGCCGATTCTTTCCAAAGGCTCCTCTTTCTTGAAGGGCACAAGATGAATGACAAGACGGATGCGGCTTTTATCCGCAAGCGAGTTGACGCCGAACATTCTTTCCACATTGATGATGCCGATTCCGCGCACTTCCATCATTCCGGAGATGCTCTCCGGACAGCTTCCGATCAGACTGCCGCGCACATTGGAAATATCGACGCGGTCATCCGCAATCAGGCGATGTCCTTTTCGAATCAGATCAAGAGAGATTTCACTTTTTCCGATACCGGATTCGCCCAAAAGAAGAACTCCGATGCCATAGATTTCCATCAGAACAGCATGCATGGCCGTCTTTGGAGCCAAGACTTCGGAAAGATAAACATACATATCCGAAGAGAGTGTCGATGTATCCTGGCCCGAGGAGAACAAAGGAGCATTCATCTTCTTTGCGGCCCGCAAAACCGGTTCCGGGCACTGATTTCCCTGCGTGATGATGCAGCACGGACATTCCGGGTCGAAAATTTTAAGACAGTTGTGATACACAAATTCAGGATCCGAATCGTTGATGAGGGCAACTTCCTTGTTGCCGATCAGCATAATTCGATCTTTTTCATGAAAATGAAAAATGCCGAGCAGTTCAACACCCGGTCGGTCCAATTTCGCATATTTGACCGGACGGTGCAAAGCCTGCAAATCTCCATTGATGACATTGAAGCCGAAATGATTGGCTAATTCTAAATTTGTGAGCATATCAAAAACCTCGTTCAACCAAGAACATTATAACAAATCATCATCTATTTTTAACCCAAATCGGCTCAATATTCCACAAAATGCTTCTCGATTACTTCTTGAGATACTTTTCTTTTTCGAGTTCTCTTTTCAGGTAGTAGCCGGTATAAGACTTTTCGCAGAGAAGAAGATCATCGACGCTTCCCTCAAAAACAAGGTTCCCGCCTTTATCTCCGCCTTCCGGCCCTAAGTCGATAACATAATCTGCCGATTTGATGACATCGAGATTGTGCTCGATGACAACAACGGTATTTCCATTGTCAACCAAGCGGTTGAGAACGACAATCAGTTTGTCGATATCATAGGGATGCAATCCCGTTGTCGGCTCGTCCAGAATATAGAGTGTCCTTCCATCGCTTTTTCGTTCAAGTTCATAGGCAAGCTTCACTCTTTGTGCTTCGCCACCGGAAATCGTTGTCGATGATTGGCCGAGTTTCATATAGCCAAGTCCGACATCGACGAGAGTTTCCAGTTTCTTCTTGATGGAAGGAATGGCCGAAAAGAATTCCAGTGCATCCTCCGCACGCATATCAAGAACTTCCGCAATGGATTTTCCTTTATATTGAACAGCCAAGACATCATCGGAATATCTCTTTCCGTGACAGACATCGCACTCCACATAGACATCCGGAAGGAAATTCATCGAAATGCGTCTGACGCCATCGCCCTGACAAGCTTCACAGCGTCCTCCTTTCACATTGAAGGAGAACATGGATTTGTCCATTCCTTTGATTCTCGCCTCCTTTGTCGAGGCAAACAATTCACGGATATCATCAAAGACTTTTATATATGTTGCCGGGTTGCTTCTCGGAGTTCGTCCTATCGGCTCCTGAGAAACATTGATTACTTTCGATATCAATTGAACGTTCTGTATGCTATCACATTCGCCTCTTTCCGTCTTGAAGCCCAATTCGCTTTTCACCGTCTTATAAAGGCAATCATCAATCAAGGATGATTTTCCGCTTCCCGAAACGCCAGTGACACAGGTAAAGCACCCGAGCGGTATATGGACATCGATATTCTTCAAATTGTGACAGTGGGCATGATGGATTGTCAGCGTCTTGGTATAGTTTCGATGGAGCGAAGGCTTGGCAATCATCCTGCGTCCGGAAAGATAGTCGGCCGTAAGAGAGTTTTCATCCTTCATCAAATCCTCTGGTTTTCCCTGGAAGACGACGTTTCCACCATGTTCCCCTGCTCCTCTTCCGATATCAACCACATAGTCTGCAGCAAGAATCGTATCCTCATCGTGTTCGACAACAATGAGTGAATTGCCCAGATCCCTCATCTCTTTCAGGGTATGAATCAGTTTATCATTGTCTCTTTGATGAAGACCGATAGAGGGTTCATCCAAGACATAAAGGACACCTGTCAGCTTCGAACCGATCTGCGTTGCAAGACGGATTCGCTGGGATTCACCGCCTGAAAGCGTGCTAGCCTGACGAGAAAGAGTGAGATAATCCAATCCGACATCAATCAAAAACTTCAGTCGATTCTTGATTTCGTTGATAATGAGATCGGCAATCTTATGCTGTGTTGGAGTCAGATTCAGATTCACAAAAAAGTCGTAGATATTTCCAAGCGATTTCTTGCACAATTCATCGATGTTCAATCCGCCGACCATGACAGAGAGAACCGTTCTGTTGAGTCTAGCCCCATGACAGGTCGAACATTCATGTTCCGCCATAAAAGAGCCATACCATTGTTTCATCCATTCGGATTTCGTCGTATTGTAGAGTCGGTCGATTCTTCCTTTGAGACCTTCGGTCACATATTTATTGATCTTGGAGCCGTTGGACGATTCATAGACATAATGAACAGGTTCTGTCGGTCCATAGATGATGATGTCCTTTTGTCTCTGGGAAAGCTTATTAAACGGTGTTGTCGTGGAAATCTTGTATTTTTCCAAGACTGCATAGAAATCATTCCATTCGATGGTATCATGATTGTTTTTTGGAAGACAGGCCAAAGCACCCTCATCGATGGATTTCGATGGATCGGCAATCATGAGATTGGGATCCGCTTCAATATTCACGCCCAAGCCATGGCAGTCCGGACAGCATCCAAGAGGATTGTTGAATGAAAAGAGTCTTGGCTCCAAAGGAGGAACGGTAAATCCGCAGATTGGGCAAGACTGGTGTTCACTATATAATGTTTCTTTTCCATTGACGTCAATCAAGACATAGCCCTTGGCAAAATCAAGAGCGGTTCTCAACGAATCGAAAAGTCGGCTCTTGTTTTCCTCTGATAAGACAACTCGATCAATTGCAAAGGAAATGGTATGCTTGATATTCTTATCAAGAGTCGGAATGGAATCATATCTTTTCAATGGCTGATCATCAATTTTCGCTCTAGAAAAACCCGCTGCAAAGAATTTTTCCATCGTTGCGGCATGAGTTCCCTTCTCATTTTGGACGATCGGTGCATAAATAGTCACTTTGCTTAAAAGGGCATTCTCATAGACCGCGTTGAAGATCTGCTGAAGAGACGTTGCCTGGATCGGAATATGATGTTCCGGACAATAGCTCACACCGATTCTCGAATAGAGAAGACGAAGATAATCATAGATTTCCGTCACCGTGCCGACCGTCGAGCGTGGATTGTGGCTTGTGGTTTTCTGGTCAATGGAAATCGCTGGGGCCAATCCATCGATGGAATCGACATCCGGCTTGGAAAAGTCACCCAAAAACATTCTGGCATAGGAAGAGAGCGATTCGACATACCGTCTTTGGCCCTCGGCAAAAATCGTATCGAAAGCCAGAGTCGATTTTCCGCTTCCAGAAACACCTGAAAAGACAACAAGAGAATTCTTCGGGATAGTCACATCGACGTTCTTCAGATTGTTTTCTCTTGCCCCTTTGACAACAATATAATCCTTGTAATTTTCATTCATATCGATTCCTCGGCATAAAAATATCAAAGTTTCAGCAAACCGTCTGTATCCAATGCGATGGCATTTCCTTTAATCAGAGGGGCCACAAAAGCGATGTAGGATGGATTGATGTTATCCATGGCCTTGTTGATATATTTCTTTGGCAGGGTGACGACCTTGTCGGAAACTTCTTCCAATTTGATTTTCGTATATTTCGGTGCGTATTTGACGGAAGTTTTTCTTCCTAAGGCAATCATCACGCCCGTTTCACCCTTCTTGGCTGCCTCATAAGCCTTCGAAGAGACCTCCTTGGATTCCTTGATATCGACCAAAGAGGGAAGGAAGCCGCTCGAACGGTTCAGGACGGAGAGTTCGATGGCACGATTCTTGATGCCTTCCTTGTCTAAAAGGCTGGCAAGATATTTTCCGACTCCACCAACCGTGACGTTGTTAAAGGCATCTTTTGTTCCGCTGTCAGTGGCAATCAAAACGCCGTCTTTGTCACGGATGCCTTCGGATACAACCACAAGACAACGTCCTTTCTTCTCATAAGTCGCCTTGACCTTTTCGAGAAAATCCTCAACGGAAAAAGGAACTTCAGGAACAAAGATGTAGTCAGGTTTCTGCCCTCTTTGGGCAGCAAGAATGGCACTGGCTGCCACAAAACCGGAGTCTCGTCCCATTGTTTCGATGATGTTGACTCTTCCTTTTTGATAGGTCTTGTCATCAATCGAAGTTGCAATGACAGCATTGGCCACGTATTTGGCAGCTGTTCCGAATCCCGGCGTATGATCACAGCCATAGAGATCATTGTCGATCGTTTTGGGGATACCAATGACTTTCAAATCCATGCCGTAATCCTTAGCATACATGGAAATGCGATAGGCCGTATTCATCGAGTCGTTGCCCCCATTGACAAAGAGATAGCGGATTTTGTTCTTCTGAATATTCTTCATAAGCTGCTTTGCGACGGGATCGGTGCTTTCAAGCGGAAGTTTCCTTCTCAAAGATCCGAAATAGGATCCTGGACGATAATCCAAAGAAGGAAGTTCCTCTTTCTTCACTTCGATAAGTTTGTCATTGAGAAGTCCCGTGAGTCCATACGGGGAAACAAAGAACTTTCCTCTTTCCTTATCTTTCAGATAGGCATCAAAAAGTCCCTGAAACGTCGCGTTGATGACAGCAGTCGGTCCGCCCGACTGAAAATAACAGACATTGTTCTCAAAGTTCGTTTTCGAAGTTGGCATAATCAATTCTTTCCTTTCTTATGGCATCTTCCATATCTTTTTCTAAAGAAATTTCATCATCGAATCGATGACGATATTTATTTCTTAATGTAAAGTAGACTAACGCAAGGAAGGTGATGAAGAGACCCATCATTGTCAGCATCATTCCGATTTTGAAATTCGGAGAAGAATATTCCAAGACATAATGATGTTCGCCTTCAAGTCCCTCAAAGGAAATGAATCCTCCCTGCGCCTTATAGGTTTTCACCTTCTCCTTCTTGCCGTTCTTGTATTCGTATAAAGACCAGCCATCGGCAACCGGGTAATTCAGGACGACAAATTTATCTTTGGAGTAATTCGTTGTGAAATCCACTTCATCGTCGACCCGACTGTTGATGGTGATTTTCTCTTTCTTGAGATTGTCAATCGCCTCCTGATAATCTTTGTTTCTTTGAACATAGAGTGTCGGAGCGCTCAAGCGGACTGGACTCTCCTTGCTTCCGGACTGAACGATTCCGAGAATCTTATAGACCGGTCGGTCAGCATAATAGCCATGGGCCTGCTTATATTCAGCATAGGAATGCTTGGCAAAGGAGATGCATTTATCATCCTTGTCGAAAAGTCTCCATTCGATGTTCTGTTGATTGAAGATGGAGATATAGCCTCCCGTTGCAGGATCACTCGGATCTGCTTCCGGAAGAATTGGAGAAACATTTCCACGATTGTCCACTGGAATAATGACGATTTTGGAATTATAGAGAAGATCGACAGAAGTTCCAATTTCATGCTCGATACGAGTATCACCCGCGGTGATGGAATTGGCTGCTTCCCACGGATGCAGTTTGGCAAATTCCTCTTCGCATCCAGTCACCTTGGCATTCGTCGGATCACAGACAGCATATTCCCCAGAAGGGGTGGCTTCGGTCGCCGGCCAGTTGGCACTATAGACAATCATCTTGTAGCGAGATGGATAGTTTTCATTTTCGGAATAGATCTGAATGGCTCCACCGCTTCCCTGGCGATATTTATTGACAGTTCTCTGGGCAGCACGGAAGACATTGGCACGTCCAGACAAGGTTTTCGACGCCGTTTCGATTTCGACATTGTGTCCATTGATGTAATAGTTTCCGGCATTGTATTTTCCCTGCTTGAGGAATGTCTTGTAGTCGCTATCCGGAAGCATGGCCGCTCGAAGAAGAGGATATTCATTCTCGTCTTCATAAAGATTGTAAGTCGGTTCCTTATCATCAATAAATCCGCTCGAACCAAGCCAGTATTCATTGATGATCTGATCATAGGCAAATGCGAAATCGACGAAATTGGTATTCACATACAAAGAGCGGTTGCACTTGTCCGACTTGAGATAGTCAATCAATTCAGATGAATAGTTCACACCGAGTTCCTTCATTTCCTCAGCTGTCAAGGTGGTGACGTCTTTATATCCATAAGGGATATCATAATCACTCGCCCAAACCTTGCTCTGGTTATAAGGATAGGCACGTGGCGTTCCTAAATGGGTATAGTTCTCGCGATCGTTGACATAAGACGGATCGACGCGGTCAACGATATAATATTTCGTTCCCAGGAATGTTTCCAAATTGTATCTTCGATTGTGGACACCCATCGACCAATTATGATACGTATATGGAATACGGCTGCGATCGAGGAAGTTCTGTGCCTGGTAAGCATAGACAGAATGGAAAGCACCCAGTCCCTGATATCCCTCACGCAGAGAGAGATTGATATTTCCGCGGTCGGCCGATGTATTGTAGATACGATAATAGTCATTGTTGTTTTCATCACTCTTGAGCATCTCGACAATCTTATTTTCGACTGAAATATTGGCATTCTGGCTCGCTGAGGAAAGTCCCTGTCCCTGAATTGTGAGGTTGGCCATCACGATAATATCAATACTCGAAAGAAGAAACATCACCTTGGAGAATTTTCTCTTGTGGTAAAAATGGCGAAGAACAAAATAGCAGACAACGACCCAAATGAGGCTTCCCGGAATGAGGATCATCTTGTAATCCCACTCCGAAGAAGAGAAATGACTCGGATAGAGATTGACTTCATAGATCATCAAGAAGCAGGAGACAGCCATCAGGAGAATCGTGATGACGAAGGAAAGGTCAAGATAAGTTCTCGGAATTTCCCTTCTTCGCTCTATGCTTCTCAAATCATAGACAATCATCCAGGCAATCGGAATGATGAACCATCGGGCATAGGCGACAGTGAATCCCGAGAAAAGATAGAATCCCAGCGGGGTGAAAAGAAGAAGAAGAGTCAGAGCGATTCCGATGAGATGCGAATATTTTCTCTGCTTGATTGAATCCACCAGCGAAACAAAGAACATCAGCAAAAGAGGTGTCGTCGCATAAAGTCCGGCTGCAAGATTGTCATACCAATACACATTGAGCAGATTGGAATAATAGCATCCGTCATAAAGAAAAAGGAAATTCAATAAAGGCGTCACCTGATTATGGGCATTGCTGCTCGAGAAGGTGAATAAGGCATCCAATTTCGCCTTGAACCCTTCCGCAGAGAAGAAATTCTCCAGATAACTCGCTGAAGAGACTCTAGGCATTTGCGTCGCCATCGCGACACCTGGAAGAAGAGTAAAGCAGCCAAGAAGAACCGCGACGACAAAGCTGAGAATGCCGATTCCCAAGGTGTCCCAATTCTGTTGTGCATCTCTTTTCCTGATTGTCTGGAAATAACGAAAGATGCTATAGAAAAAGGCTCCGAACATATATTCGACAAAGAAAAAATAGCTTGTCATGGCATTCAAGAAAAAACCGACGAGGAAAATTCTTGGGTCGCGGTCTTTCAGGATTCTTTCCACGCCGAGCAAGACGAGGGGGAAGAAAGCAACGGAGTCGATAAAATGGAACCAAAGATAGGAGAAAGAATAGGCGCTGAAACCAAAGCAGAGGGCGCCGATGCCTCTTGTTTTATCTGAATAGCCAAAAGATCCAAGATACCAATAGAAGAACATGCCCGCCATGACCATCTTAGGGACAAAGCTCAATCCCTGAAGGACCAAAAGCCAATCACGCGGAAAAATCAGGCAGAGAAGAAAAAAGGGGTCGAAAAGATAATAGAAGCTATTTCCGCCGATATTGTCGATTCCTAAAAAGATGCTCCGATCCCAGGTTGGGAAATGGCCAGTTCTGAAAAATGTGTGCCAGTCATCGTATCCGTTGAAAAGGAACGTCATTTCCTGAAGGGTGTAATCTCCACCAAGCGGGATGGTAAAAGAATTGCAAATCCAGGTGTAACCAAAACAGGCAAGAGAGACCAAAACAAGCAAATAAAAAGTCAACATGGCATGGGAAGGGTGGAAGAATTTGTTCTTAAGCCATGTCCGAAGATTCTCAAGATGTTCCCCAATAGAATGAAGAATCTTGTTTCCTTGATAGTAGACTGAGTTCATATGCGTTATATCCTTATATATATGACACTATATTTAAGCACGAAAAAGAAAGATAATCTACTTCGAAAGAAAATGTTTTGTATATAATAATCTTATGAAGATAACTTCAATCATTAATCGGATTCAGCGTTTCGTAGAAAGCCTCTTCTTTCCTCTTTTGATTGGCTTGTTTTCCTTCCTATGCTGGGCAATCCCTCTAGAATATTCATTTCCGTTTTTGATTCTCTATATCCTTTGCTGCTTTCTTCCGCTTTTCTGCCAAAACGGAAAAGGATATTTCCCTCTTTTCTTTTTCATAATCATCGTCAGCAACAAGGATATCCATTTTATGGGTGGTATTTCCCCCGTCTTCATCATCGGGCTTTCTTTTGCCGCCATCTCATTGATAGCCTATATAATTGTTCATAAGCCAAAATTTTCATCAGGAAGCATTTTCTTCTCTTTGCTTACTCTCTATTGTGTGTTCCTTCTTTCCTTTTTTGTCGCCAGCATCAACAATACGAATGTCGGTCGTACAGGTATTTTATATCTCATCGGATTTTTTACTCTCTTGATATTCCATGCACTCATGAATTCCGTTCTCGGCCAAGAGGAAAGCCTTCAGTATTTCTCGATGACTTATGGCATATTTGCCGTCTATGCTGCACTGGAAGTATTTATCGTACTCTTGAAAGACTCTTCTTTTTCCTTGGCAAGCAGCAATTTTTCCCTCGGATGGTCCTACACCCGAGAAACCGTTTCCAGTTTTTTGACGCTTTCCCTTCCCTTTTTCTGTACCCTCATCCACGAAAAAAAGCCTTTCTGGCTCTTGCCGATGGCTTTTGTCTTCACCGCCTTGGTCTTCCTATCGACGGATTCCGGTCTCTTATCCATTCTCCTTTTTGTCATTCCACTCGTCATTCTGACCTTAAATGACTATTCGAAATATTCACCTTTCTTCATCATGTTTGTTCTTCTTCTGATCGGTTCGATTTTTGGCATTCTCTTTGCAGTCAACCTTGATTTCAACCAAAGAATTCTCACAGCCGTTCAGCGACTGAATTTCATCTCAGATTTTTCTATTGCTTTCTATTCCCCTTATGTTGAAAAATTCCTATCAAATCTGCCTCTCGGCTCTTCCATCAACAGTCTTGTTAACAATAACGGAACATTGAGCCTTGCCAATTCCACACTTCTCTCGACAGCCATCATGGGTGGAATCGCCGGCCTTGTCAGCTATTTTATCTTCAAGGTTTTCCTCTATTGGAATTTTATCCAAAAGAAGTTGAAAGGAAAAAGCTTCTATCTCATCTTCCTGTTGAATATTGAATTGATTGGTTTGGTGGACAATACCATCTATAATCTGGCAATTTTGACTGTTTTCCTATTATCCACAAGCGCCTTCTTACAATCAGACAAACCGGATGATATTCTCATACATGATGATTATTTCCGGAATAAAAACCTGCCGAGAATCGATCCTTCAGACAGATTCTAAAAGAACTTCAAAATAAGAAATGGAGAAAACACCAATGAAAAAAGAATATAGCTATGGTGCCGTTGTCTATAAAAAAGAAAAGGACGAAATCTTTGTCTTAATCGAGCATATGGCCCTCGGGCATACCTCACTTCCGAAAGGACATATCGAAAAGGGAGAAACACCATACGAATGTGCACTCAGGGAAATCAAGGAAGAAACGAATTTGGATGTCAATCTTGATACTACTTTTTGCTATACCATCACATATTCTCCAAAAGAAAATGTCAGCAAAGATGTCACTTTCTATCTTGCCACCGTCAAAGAAGAAAAACTCATTCCTCAACTCAGCGAAGTCTCCTCTTTGGAATGGATGGAAATCAAAATGGCCATCGGCGCTGTCACATACAAGACGGACAAGGATACCCTATCAGCCGCCTATCATCATCTGACAAAATGAAAACAGAAAAGCAGATTCATGATAATATGTCCAGAATCAAAGGAAAGGACACATCCATTGAGCTTCTTTTGAGAAAAGCACTCTATCATGAAGGGTATCGGTATCGAAAAAACGTTCGATCATTGCCAGGCTGTCCGGATATTGTTTTGACAAAATACAAGATTGCCATCTTCTGCGACGGCGATTTTTTTCATGGATATGATTTGATGAAAATCAAAAAGAATCTAAAGCGCAACAGGGAATACTGGGAAAAGAAAATTTCCGACAATCAAAAACGAGATATGAGTGTTGACGAACAACTCGTCAGCCTTCATTATCTCGTCTATCGTTTTTGGGAGCATGAAATCAAAGAAAACCTATCCAAAGTGCTTCACGAAATAGAGATGGGCATCCTCGATCAGGAAAGGAAACTAGAGTTCAAGGAATAAAGCGAATTTGAAATCTGTATCCGCATAGATGGCATGGAGTCCGCCTTTTGCGAAAGCAAAGTTATCTCCCGCCTGCAGGAAATAATCCTTTCCTTCATACGTCAGCGTTGCTTTTCCGTCCAAAACGAAGAGAAGTGCTTCTCCCGGTGCCTGATGCTGATCAAGAGCACAGCCTTCCGACATGGAAATCAAAGACAATTTGGATTTCTCGGAATGAAAAATGTCCAAGTTGATGATTTTCCCTTTCTGATAAGGAAGCATTTCCTTCAACTGAAAAAGATTTCCAGGTTTTATCAATTCTGTCATTTTTGTTCTCTCCTTTGTAAATTGGAATTCGACATAGAGAATACCATCATCCGTTTCCTTTTTCGCCATTTCATTCGAATCAAGAAAAAGCACATCCCCATGATGAACTTCCTTATTCGATATCACGCCATGACCATCTAGGATATAGAGCAAAGTCGGGTTCGGATAACTTTCTTTTGAAATATCCGTCTTCCTCCCCAAGGAAAAGACTTTGACCTGCGGCGTAACAGTCAGGGAAATCGTCAGTTCATCAACGGGCGTATTCTCTTTCGAAAAAGAAAAAATTTTACCTTTGATAATATTCATCGAAAAGATTATAACAAAACAAAAGGAAAATTGTGAGCAAATATGCAAAAAAAGGGCAATCGCCCTTTATCAATCAAAGAACAGCATTGAGAAATTGTTTTGTTCTCTCTTCTTGTGGATTCGAAAAAATCATTTCAGGAGAACCTTTTTCAGCAATTTTCCCTCCGTCAAAGAAGAGAATTGTATCAGAAACATCCTTGGCAAAATTCATTTCATGAGTTACAACAACCATCGTCATTCCTGAGGAAGCCAAGTTCTTCATGATGGAGAGAATTCCTTTGACCATCTCTGGGTCAAGAGCGGAAGTCGGCTCATCAAAAAGAATGATGTCTGGCTTCATGGCGAGTGTTCTGGCAATGGCCACTCGCTGCTTTTGTCCTCCAGAAAGTTTGACTGGATATTCCATTGCTTTGCTTTCCATTCCGACTTGGGAGAGAAGAGTCAATGCGTTTTCCTTGGCCGACTTCTCATCGAGATTTTTCAAATCAATCAAACCCATCGTCACATTTTCCAAGACTGTCTTGTTTTGAAAGAGATTGAATGTCTGAAAAACCATTCCAACCCGCATTCGCATTGCGTTGAGTTCCTTCTGTGAAATGAGAACATCATAGACTTCTTTTTCTTTCCGGGTCTTCTTCACGCCGAAAATCTGCTTTCCCTCAAAAAATATCTTTCCGCTACTGGGTTTCTCAAGCAGATTCAGACAACGTAGGACTGTCGATTTCCCACCGCCGGAAGGTCCGATGATGGAATAGACTTTTCCTTTCTCGACATCAAAGGAAATATCATCGAGAACAAGAAGGCTGCCAAAGGATTTCGTCAAGCCTTCCACATGAAACAGGTTTTTATTTTGTGACATAGTTATTCAGCCTCTTTTCGACAAAGCGAATCAAAAGAGTCAACAAAGTCGTAATGACATAATAAATCAAAGCAGCGACAATCAGAGCCTCAAAAACACGATAGGTACTCGCCTTGATGGCATCGGCGACATGGGTGATATCCGCAATGCCAATCAAGGAGACAATCGAACTTTCCTTGACCAGGGTGACGAATTCATTTCCGATGGCCGGAATGATGTTGCGGAACGCCTGTGGGAAGACGACATGCCGCATAGAATAGAATTTCGAAAAGCCCATAGAACGGCAAGCCTCCATCTGTCCCGGATCGACAGAGGAGATACCCGAGCGGAATATTTCTGCCACATAGGCGGATGAATTCAGGGAAAGAGCAATCAATCCTGCCGCAAAGGCAGAAACGTTCCATCCCAGTAGAAGAGGAACGCCATAGAAGAAAAGATAGAGCTGAATCAAGGAAGGCGTGCCACGGAAGATGGAAATGTAAAATGCAGAGATAGATCTTAACCATTTTTTCTCAGAAATTCTTCCAAGATTGATGAGAAAACCAATCATGGTTCCCAAAAGGACCGTCAGTATCGAAAAGCCCAATGTTACAAGGGAACCTCTTAAGAATCTCGGGAACTGATTAAAGACAGGCTTGAAATCCAGCGAATAGCCAAGGACAAACATAATCATTCTCTTCTCAGAAGATTACGAAGCGGATTTGGCTTCTTCGGCTGCCTTGTTGTACAAAGAAGACAATGTTCCATCTTTCTTTGCATCAGAAATGACTTCGTTGACCAGTTTGATCAAGGAGGAACCAGTATCGAGTTTCGTTGCGATACCATAGCTTGCCTGATCATTGAAATCAACTGTCGTCAATTTTTTCAGACCATCAGTTCTTGTGATGATGGCATCGGCAACGGAGGATTCCACAACCAAAGCCTCAATTTTGTTAGCCTGAAGAGCCAAGGTAAGATCGGCAACGGATGTCACCACCATATTGGAAGAATTCCATCCATTTTCCTGAATGTAGTCTGCCTGGACGGTGCCTTGCTGTGCTCCGCACTTTTTCGTTTTCAAAACGTCCATCGATTCGATTTCTGTCGTGTCTTTGACAAGGACTGCCGTCGTTGTATCATAATAGCCATCCGAAAAAAGAACCGATTTGCTTCTTTCTTCGTCAATCGTCATCGCGGCAGCGACAAAATCGACTTTGTCTGTCTGAATCGCACCAATCAGGCTATCAAAGGACATGTCGCTCCATTTGATGATCAGATCAATGTTGTATTCTTTTTCAATCTTCTTCTCAATCAAGGAAACAACATCCACATCGAATCCGACGATGTTTCCTTTCGCATCCGTGTATTCGAATGGAACATAGGTCGCCTCCGTACCGACTGTCATAATTTTCGTCGAAACGATTTTCGAAAGAACATCTTCCGACTTTTTACATCCCGTCATAGAGAGAAGAGAAAGAAGAGAAGCAGCAACTTTGATCGTCTTGGACAGTTTCATGATAATACCTCCTTACTGGTTAATGAAACTTTCCTTTTAAGAGTTAAAAAAAGTCCTCAAACTCCTAAAAAGAAGTCTAAGGACGCATAACACGTGGTACCACCTTAGTTCATCATCTACTATCAACCTTCATAGATGACCTTCAGAACCTTTCCAGATTCCTAGCGATAACGGGCTTCCCGGCAATCATTACTTTGACTTCCTGATTGCAGCTCCAAGGCTCGTTCCCAGTCCTTAATCGCCGTCCTCCCATCAACGACAGCTCGCTTTGGATATATCTACTGGTACTACTCCTCTTCATAGCTTTGCCCGAAAGTATAACGATATTCTCTCGAAAAGTAAAGATAGAAAATAAAAATAATGTCCATATCTTCAAGAAAGGGCATTCGTCAAAAAAATAGAAGAAAGCAACACGAGAGAAATGGACGATCCGACTTTTATTTCGACTAAAAATTATTATTTATTGAAACACCATAAAAGGCTGCCAAAAGGCAGCCTAATAACGATCAATAGAAGCGATTAGAACTTATGGTTCTGGAAGGCCTTAAGACCAAGGTATTCAGCCTCATCACCGAGTTCTTCCTCGATGCGAAGAAGCTGGTTGTATTTGGCCATACGATCCGTTCTGGAAGCAGAACCGGTCTTGATCTGACCAGCGTTGACGGCAACAGCCAAATCAGCGATCGTGGTATCTTCAGTTTCACCGGATCTGTGAGAGACCATGCAGGTATAACCATTGGTCTGAGCAAGACGGATGGCATCCAAAGTTTCGGTCAAAGTACCGATCTGGTTAACCTTGATAAGGACAGAGTTGGCAACATCGTTGACAATTCCCTTCTTGACGAATTCAGGATTGGTGACGAAGAGATCATCGCCAACGAGCTGAATCTTCTTGCCAAGTCTCTTGGTAAGTTCTTTCCAGCCTTCCCAATCGGATTCTGCAAGACCATCTTCGATGGTGATGATGGAAGGATAATCAGAAACCAATTTCTCCATGTACTGGATCATTTCTTCGGTTGTCTTCTTTCCTTCGCCGGACTTCTTGAGGTTGTAGACACCATTTCCTTCATAGAATTCAGAGGAAGCAACGTCCATACCCAAGAAAATCTGTTCGCCGAGAGTATAGCCGGCAGCCTTGACAGCTTCAGCAATCAAAGCAAGAGGCTCTTCATTTCCTTCTTTGCAGGAAGGAGCGAAGCCACCCTCATCGCCGACACCAGTCTCATAGCCATGGGCCTTGACCACTTTCTGCAAAGCATGGAAGCATTCGACGCCAGCTCTCAAACCTTCATGGAAAGTCTTGAAGCCAGCAGGAATGATAAAGAATTCCTGGAAATCGACTGTGGACTGTGCGTGGGCACCGCCGTTGATGACGTTCATGCAAGGAGTTGGAAGAACCTTGGCATTGACACCACCAATATATTTATATAATGGCATGTCGAGGGACTCAGCAGCAGCTCTGGCAACAGCAAGAGAAACACCCAAGATTGCGTTGGCGCCCAAATTCTTCTTGAATGGTGTGCCATCCAACTTGAGCATGGTTTCGTCGACCAAGACCTGGTTGTAAGCATCCAAGCCGATGACGGCTGGAGCCAACTTGGTGTTGACATTTTCAACAGCCTTCAAAACGCCTTTGCCGCCGAAACGGGACTTGTCGCCATCTCTGAGTTCCAAAGCTTCGCTTTCACCAGTGGAAGCACCGGAAGGAACAATAGCTCTAGCCTTGGTTCCATCATCCAAAAGGACTTCGACTTCGACAGTCGGGTTGCCACGGGAATCAAGGACTTCACGACCATGTACATTGACAATATTAGCCATTTTAAAAATCTCCTTTATTTATGACCGGTAGTATTATAGCCGAATTTTTTTCTTTGTAAAACATTTCTGAAAAGAAAAAGGGTATTTATCATACATAGTATGATAGCCTTGATGATGAAAAGAGGGAGAAAATTCCTTTTTCTTTACCTATAGCGGTGGATTGTCTAACACATTTAGAGCTAAATAGACAAAAGAATCTTACGAAGTTCAGAATAGAGCGGATAGATTTCGCTCGGTGTGTATTTTTTCCATTCCTTCTCATTATCTTCAATTAAGTCTTTTCTTAACTGTGAAGCAGAAATCAGAATATCGTTTCGATCGACTTTATGGATGGTGAGTTTCTTCTTTCTTTCAGGAGAAAACCAATTTTCGATTTTCTCTTCCTTCCCTGACACAAAGAGATCCGGTTCGTTTTTTTCAGAATCGATGATTGTCTTGAAAAGATATTCTCCCCATTGGGGAACATTTCCCACTCCGATATCCGGAAGAGGAAGAATCACAACGTCTTTTGGATAAACCAGGGAAATCATCTTCTTTCTTTCCTCAAAAGTAAAGGGATTCTCCTTTGTCCTCATCTTGTCGCTTGAGCCGACAAGGACGATGGTCTTCTCTGAATATTTCAAGGAATCCTCAATCAAAGATTTATGTCCATTATGGAAAAGCTGAAATCTTCCGACAATGAAGCCAAGTTCAAAATCTTTTTTTGACATATCAGAAATGTTCTTTATCTCTTTCAAGACGAAATGCGATTGATCTCTTCAGGTAAGAAAGATATTCTTCATTATCCGACATCGTCTTTCCAGGAGCATCCGAGACTTTTGCAACCGGTCTTCCATTGACATACTGAAGCTTAATAACGATGTTCAGCGGTGAAATCTTCGTATCATTGGTGATAAATGTTCCAATACCGAAGTTGACTCTCGCCTTGTCCTTGAAATAATCATAGAGTTTCTGTGCCTTGTCGAAATTCAGAGAATCCGAAAAGAGAAGAGTCTTTGTCTTCGGATCAACCTGGTATTTCTTATAGTGCGCAATCATCTTTTCTCCCCAGACGTAAGGGTCACCGGAATCATGGCGGACACCATCGTAGTTGTTAACCATGGATCGATTGAAATCCAAAAGGAAAAGATCCGTCGTCAAGGTATCGGTCAAGGCTGTTCCGTTATCTCCCTGATATTCGCTATACCAGTCCTTGAGAGCACAATGATTCGTATAAGCAAGTGGAATCGAATCGATACCTTGATACATTTGTACGAATTCATGGGCATAGGTGCCAATCGGCTTAAGATGATATTTATAAGCAAAATAGACATTGCTTGTTCCAATCATATTGGGGCATCTGTCCTTGAGCTGAGAGATAACATAGTCCATCCATTCTCTGGAAAGTCTTCGTCTTGCACCAAATTCAGCAAATGAGAATGTATAGACTCCATCCTGGAATTTTTTGATTTTCTCTTCCAATTTGATTTCAGCACTCTTTTTCAGTTCCTCATAGTCATATTGGAAACGGAAATAGACTTCCGAAATGATTTCCAAAAGATAGATTTCAAACTGCATGCTCGAAAACATCGGTCCGCGAACAACGACCTTCAGTTCTCCCTTTTCATCCAATGAAGTTGTGACATAATCACGAATCGGATGATAGAGACGAAGAAATTCAACATAGTCATTCTTTATGAAACGGATGCTTCTAAGATAATCCAATTCATCCTTTGTAAAAGAAAGCGTGCAAAGATGATCAATCTGTTCGTTGATTTCTTTTAACATTTCTTTTGTGAAGACAACATTCTCATTCCGACACTTGAAATGATATTCTCCCGTCAAATCAGTATGTTGATGGAAGATGACTTGATCCATATTGAATTTATACAAATCTGTATCTAACAAGGATTCAACAATCGGCTTTAACTTCATAGATTTTTACCTCATTTTTGGTTATTCTACCATTTTTCTTCACGTACGTATAGCAAGGGAAATCGAGCACAAAAGAATCCATTTGACAAAATACAATGAAAGCAATTCAGCCTATGAAAGAAGAAAGCGAAGATCTTCCGTGTCAATATTCATGATGGCGCTATCGCCTTCCTGAATGACACTGGACAAGTCTTTCTTCTTGTTTTGAAGCTGAAGAACTCTTTCCTCGATAGTATTTTTGCTAATCAACTTGAAAACAGTCACATTTCTCTTTTGGCCGATACGGTGGGCTCTGTCTGTCGCCTGATCTTCCGCAGCCAAATTCCACCATGGATCCAGATGAATAACAATATCGGCTCCGACAAGATTCAATCCAGTTCCTCCCGCCTTGAGGGAAACAAGCATAACTGAAATATCATCCTTCGTATTGAAAGAGTCTGCCTGAATGAGTCTTTCCTTGGCAGACGTCTCTCCGGTAATCAGATAGCTCTCAATTTGATTTTCTTTCAGAATTTCCTTCATATGCACAAGCGTCTTGGCAAAGAATGAAAAAATCAAGACTTTGTGGCCATTGAGAATGGCAGACTTGGTCATCTCAAGACAGGAAAGAAGTTTTTCGCCGATGGATGGGAAATCAGAAAGAAACATATTTGGGTCAACACAGATTTCTCTGAGTCTTGTGATTTCAGCAAGAATCGAGATTTTATTCTTATTCGAATCAAGACTGTTTCTTGCTTTTTGGATATAGGCATCGTAAAGATCTCTTTGCTTATCATTGAGATTGATCATAAGAGACTGTTCTTCTTTTTTCGGTAGATCTCTAAGCACGTCTTCCTTCTTTCTTTTCAACACAAAAGGGGCAATTTTCTTCATAAGATCCTGTTTCTGATGTGGATCGTCAATGGAAAGTTTTCCATAGATTTCCTTGAAAGAAGAATAGCCCATCAGATAACCCGGCATAAGGAAATCAAAAATCGACCATAAATCCGCAAGAGAATTCATGATTGGGGTTCCCGTCAAAACAAATTTATGCTCCGCGTAAATTTCCTTGACTGCCTTTGTCTTCTTGGCATATACATTCGAAATATTCTGTCCCTCATCCAAAATGAGATATGAAAAAGCATATTTCTCAAACTCATCAAGATCGTTTCTCAAAGAATCATAAGAGACAATATAGACTTCCTTCTTGTTTGGATCAATTTCAGAAAGAAGAGCTTCCCGAGTCGTCTTATTTCCATCAAAGACATAGACTCTCTCTGATTTATCCCATTTTGCAAATTCATTTTCCCAATTGTAGATCAACGCCTTCGGGGTAACGATCAGAATCGGTTTTTCCTCCTTGCAGAGAGAAAGAAGAGCAATGATCTGCAATGTCTTCCCTAAGCCCATATCATCAGCTAGAATGCCGCTGAGATTATGTTTTGAAAGAGTATAGAGCCATTTGATGCCATCTTCCTGATATGGACGAATATGTTCTTTCAGTAAGGAAGAAAGCGGAATCTCTTGGTTCTTGAAATTCCTGATTTCATCGAACAAGTCTTTTACTTCCTTCGAATAGAGAAGACTGATCTCATCGCTCTGATAGGTGGAAAGCTTCAGCGCTTCATAAAGCGGAACTTTTTCTTTTGTGATGGATGTCAAAGAAAATTCATCGGCAATTTTCTTAAATGAAAGAGAATCTCTCTCATCAAAAGAGATGAAGGAATCCTTCATACGGACGTATTTCTTCTTCTCACGATAGGCGGAAAGGATCTTTTCCATCTCATCCCTGGAAAAACGATCCGAGCCAAAATCCATGTCGAGCCAATCGATATTGTTCTTCAACTGAACGCGAATATTTCCAACCCCATTCACTTTCCGATGGGCGAGATTTTCACTCAAATAAAGGGTACAGGTCTTCTTCAGAGGATAAAGGTCTTCTTTCAAAAAGAGAAGAATTTTTTCCTGTGATTCAAACTTTCCGTTTTCCGGCAGTTCGAAAAAAGAAAGAGCCGAAAGAAAATTCTCTACTTTCTTTTCACCGATTGGAAGAGACTTGAATTCCTCTAGGCTCACCTTGTTTCCATCAAAAAAGTATTCCGTCGAAAAAGAAAGGGCATCTTCTTCGAGATAAGTGATAAAGTACTTGATTTCACACTGACGGATTCGATGTTTTTTCTGATATTCTTCTTTTCCGTCCACCTCTTCAACGCAAGGAAGGATATCTTCGGAAATTTCCTTGACGAAAAGGGAATATGGAAAATCAGAATGTTCCTGAATGAACTTAGAGAGCATCGCTTCTCTCTCATTCTTGAAAGAGAGAAGAGAAATCCTTCGTTCCGCTTCCCGAATAAGAACACCTTGAGATTTCTCAAATAGAAGAGTGCCCTTAAGTTGTGGAACAAGACTCAGATTTCCTTCCTCATCCACATGGATAACGATTTTTTCCTCTTCCTTGTCAATCAGATAAAGTTTTTCGTCGAGATGGACTTCTCTTTTTCTCAGCAGAAATAAAAAATCAACCAATTCTTTTTTGCTCAAAGGAAGTGCTATATCTTCTTTTTGTTCATGAGCGAAAAGACATCCCTGGAGGAATAAGATAATTTCCTTTTCATCATCCTTAATATTATCCATCGAAAGCGAAAGGACGTCTTTATAAAAAGAAATTCGACCTTTTGTTTTCAGGCACTGAAGAAACTGGGGTGTGCTTTTTGCAAAATATTGTCGATTATGGATTTCGACCTTGATGCGAAGAAAGAATTCATCCTCACTTTTGCTAAGAAAATACGACAGGTCTATTTTTTCTGGTGTCTTAATGATATTTTCTTCCTCAGTTTTGATCAACTGTTCCGAAAGGTTCTTGATGAGAGGAAGATATTTATTTCTCAAAAGAACATATTCACTCGAAAGACTTGCCAAGGAGGCGATTTCATCATAATGGAGAGAGTATTTCTTCTTTATCTCCTCATCTGTCATCTTTTTTTCCTTCTCGTGGATATAACAGGCCAGGGAAAGTGAATAGAGATCTTCCTTGCCCATGATGTTCTTGATTTTTCGGTCATTGGAAACCTTTAAGGAATGATAAATTCCTTTTTCTGGTTCGATGGCTTCATAAACAAGCGAGGAAGAATCCTTCTCAAAAGAAAAGACAATCAAAAAATCCTTGAGGCTTTCATAGAAAGCCATGGCATTCTCATCCTCTTTGATTTTCTTTTTATAAAGTTCGATTTCCTCTTCATCAATATCAATCAGAAACATGGCCATCTCCTTGATAAATCAATAGACTCGATTCTTCCATCAGATCATTCTTTGCCAGCATCAATAGATAATCTTTCCTTTTTTCTTCACTCCTGTAGGAATATTCTTTCAGGGCAGGCGAGAAAAGAAGTTCTTTCTTCATCTCTGGATAGCAGGATATGCAGAAATAGATATCCTTGGAATCCACTGTTTCTCTTTGGCATCTTTTTTCCAATGCTGAGAGAAGATAATCGGCATATTCATTTTTGTATTTTTCCTTAATGAGAGAAGATAAGGATGAAAATTCATCCAGAGTCAGATATTTTAGAATCTCTTTTTTGTTCTCACCTCCCTGAATCAAGAGATACGGCTTTTCAAGGTGATTTGCCTCCACAACCCGGGAAAGATAGCCATCCTGTTCCTCTTTCTCTTCATTGGAAAGAAGCGAATAATACTCATAGAACTCTGAGAAATTCACGCTATTGGCAAAAAGGAAATTATGATAAGCAAATTTCAATAAGGAGAAAAGTTTTTCTTCCTTCGCAAAAGATATGATCTTCTCATAGCATTCCTTGCTGATAAGAATGTTCTTGTTCCTCAGAAAAGCAATGAGAATCTGTTCCTTTTTTCTCTTGAGCAGGGCATAGATGACCATATCGAAAAGGGTATACTGATCAAGACTATTCTCAGCAATATAAAGGAAGGTCGAATCAGAAATGAAATCGGCAATCTGCTCGATTTTCGAGGCAAAGATTTCCCTAAGAAGAGGGTTCTCCGGGGAATTGTATTCGTCCACAAACTCCTCATTGACGCCTGAAGTGAAATGCTCATCGCGAATCGCTTTGACCAAAAAAGAAGAAGCTTCCGGCCGCTTTCTCATCAAGAGCCAAAAACTTCCAAAAAGTCTGGAAAATTGGCTTACTTCCATCTTCAAAGGTTTAGTAAACCATAAAAACCGATCACCAAGTTTTTTTCTTTCAGCAATAGGATAGGCTCGATAAGCGTCGCGGAAAAGATTCGCAATTGTTCGCACTTTCTCCATTCCAAGCCACGAGAGATAATTCTCTAAGTAGATTTTTTGGGCAATAGAAAAGAATTCATCCGGAGAATCATACATCTTGACGATAAGAGAAGTCATCTTTTCAGAATACTTGTAGGAGGTAATTTTTTCAGAGTCCATGTTTCTTTTTCGCCGAATGCATCGGACATTTCATTATAATTCAATTTTTCAGGAAAAGGCGAAGAAATATTACTTTTCCAGCCCGGCCTTCAGTTCCAGAATCTCATCGCGGAGCTTGGCTGCCGATTCGAAATCCAGATTTTTCGCAGCTTTGTTCATCTCCGAAGTCAGATTCTTGATCAGAAGCTGTGTCTGCTTAGCCGTCATCTTTTCCTTCTTATTCCTCTCGTGCTTAGAGCCGTTCTCATCATCAATCATATGGAGAGGGGCCTGAATCGGTTTGAGAATCGTCTTGGGGACGATATTATGCTCCTGATTGTATTTTTCCTGAAGTGTTCTTCTTCTTTTGGTCTCCTTGATTGTCGTATTCATGGCGTCACTGATTTCGTCACAATACATGATGACTTTTCCAGAGGCGTTTCTTGCAGCACGTCCAGCAATCTGCGTCAAAGATCGAGCCGAACGCAAAAAGCCCTGACGATCGGCGTCAAGAATGGCGATCAAGGAAACCTCCGGAATATCAAGGCCTTCACGGAGAAGGTTGATGCCGACAAGGACATCATAGATGCCTTTTCTCAGCTTATAGATGATTTCGCTTCTCTGTAGCGTGAGAATCTCGTGCTGCAGATAGGCGACTTTCAAATCATGGCTCTTGAAGAAATCCGTCAGGTTCTCCGCATCTTTCACCGTAAGGGTAACCACCATGACTCTCTCATTCTTTTTGATTCTCTCCTGAATCTCGCTGAGAATATCATAGACCGGATTGTTCGTGTTGAATCTCACTTCGATGACAGGATCCAAAAGACCCGTTGGGCGGATGATCTGTTCAACACAAATCTGATTCACCTTTTCGAGTTCATAATCGCCCGGTGTCGCCGAAGTGCAGATGACATTGTTGATTTTCTTTTCGAATTCCTCAAACTGCAGCGGTCGGTTATCAAGTGCACTCGGAAGTCTGAAGCCATATTCCACAAGCGTCTTCTTTCTTGCCCGGTCCCCATTGAACATGCCCCCAATCTGCGGAATCGTCACATGGGATTCGTCGATGAAAAGAAGAAAATCCTTTGGAAAATAATCAAATAGAGTATAGGGTGTCTCCCCTTCCTTTCGTCCGTCAAAATGTCTCGAGTAATTTTCGATACCCGAGCAGATTCCAAATTCACTCAAAGAATCCAAATCATGCTCTGTTCTCTGCTTGAGACGTTCCGACTCCAGAAACATTCCTTTTTCATCAAAGAATTTCAGACGTTCAATCAATTCATTGCGGATTGTCTTGCAAGCCTTCTGGATTCTTTCATTCCCAGAAGCATGCTCATGGGCCGGGAAGAATGGGAAATAGTCCACCGTATGGAGGAGTTCCCCTGTTGTCGGTCTCAATTGATCAATTTCGCTGATTTCATCAAAATCGGAATAAACACGGATGAAAAAATCATCCCCGTTGGGAGGATAGATATCCATCACATCGCCTTTGATGGAGAAGCAACCCGGCTTGAGATCCATATCGTTTCGACGATACTGGGCTTGAATGAGTCGATTGGCGATATCATGAGGTGAAAATGGTTCCCCAACATGAAGTGTAAATGCAAGATCACGATATTCATCCGGATCGCTCAGGCCATAGATTGCAGCCACCGAGCAGACAACAATCGTATCTTTTCTTTCGAGCAGTGAATTGACCGCACTCGCTCTCATCATCTCGATTTCATCGTTCATGACGACTTCCTTATCGATATAGGTATCCGTCTTAGGTATATAGGCTTCAGGTTGATAGAAATCGAAGTTCGATATGAAATATTCGACTCTATTATGTGGAAACAATTCCTTGAATTCACCATAAAGCTGAGCAGCCAGAGTCTTATTGTGCACTAAGACCATCGTCGTTCTTTGAGCTTGGGCGATAATATTGGCCATCGTGAAAGTTTTTCCGGTTCCCGTCGCACCTTTCAAGACCTGCCAGCGCTTATTTTCTTTTAACCCCTTTACCAATTCATCGATTGCCTGGGGCTGATCGCCAGTTGGGTTGTAGGGCGAAGCGATTTCAAATGGATGTTCTTTGTCCGTCATATTCATTTCCTCATTGAATCGTTTTTATGACATCGTCTTCATATTCAAGATATTTATCGTACGCTTCCTTGTTGAGAATATCATTGAGCGATTTGAGCATTCCGCCTTTTTCGTTGAATCCGACAAGAAGAGACTCATCATCGTATTTCTGCGCCATATTTTTTGCATAATCCTCGATGGCCGAGGTGAAATGATAATCTGTGGAGTATTCCGTTTTATATGTATCCGGGTAAATGGCATTGAGAACCTTCAGGAAATGATTCTGCCCATATTCGGAAATGCCAATGGAAGAATAGTCCATCGAGGAACCCAAGAAAGAATAGTCAAAAGAATACAAATTGTTCGGTGTGATTCCCTTCTTATGAATACAGATTGTATCCGTTCCATTCGGTCCATAGACATAGGCATAGGTATAGCGCAAAACGGAGCCATCCGAGAAGGTTTTGAAGCTCTGGGCGATTCCTTTTCCATAGGATTTGAGGCCAAAGGATTGGCAATTCGTTCCCGAAAGCATGGCAAGGGCAAAAATCTCGCTTGCACTTGCCGTATTTCCATCCATCACGATCTTGTAGTTTTCGATTTGGAATTCCGGATCTTCTGTCTGTGTCATCTGTTCGATGACTTTATCATTCTTGTTTCTCAACTGATAGATGAGGGTCGACTTCTTGACAAAGAGTTTGGCCATTTCTGCAGCCTGGGAAACATAACCTCCTCCATTGCCTCTCAAATCCAGGAGAAGATTCTTGATTTTCGTACCACTGCTTTTCAAAATTCCTTCAAGAGCCAGCGCCGGTTTTCCCAGGAAAGTATTGATCTTGATTGCCATCGTGTAGTCATTTTCGACATTCGGCGTCGAAAGAAGCGTCACGTAATCTTCTTCATAATCGCCTCTTGTCATATCGATAGAAAGATCCGTATAGGTCGAATCCTTATTTTTCCTTTTTCCTGAGAAAAGGAAATGCGTCGTTGTATCCTCGATAGAAGCAAGTTTCTTGTTGATTTCGTCCAAGGTGTGTTCCTTGAATGAAAAAGTCTCCTCGTCGGCAATTTTTACCGAATAAAGAACATCTCCGGCACGGAGATTGGCTTTATAGGCTGTCGAATTGGTATAGACCTCCCGGACATAGATTCC
Source organism: bacterium (assembly GCA_963612025.1). GTDB lineage: Bacteria > Bacillota_I > Bacilli_A > RFN20 > CAG-288 > Enterosoma. Next base: position 37,144 of record CAVDUB010000002.1, on the reverse strand, counting down.
GCCATCATAATAATGACTTGTAAAGCCGAAGCCTTTTCCATCCGTCGCCAGGCCCTGTCCTTCATAACTTGATGTATAAAATGTATAGGGATCGTTTTGATTATTTGAGGCAGAAAGCACAACGCCCTGGGCTGCCAACTGATCAAGATATTCAGCCTCATTGCCAAAAAGCCATTCTTCCTTGAGAACCCGATATTCATCGACAATCTTCTGTTCGTCATCTGATAGTTTCGTGCTGAAACGTCCAAAGGCAAAGCCTGCTCCAACACCCACAGAGAGAAACAGAATAGAGGAAAGGATGATAATCCATCGATTTTTTCTTTTTTCCATAGAGCACCTCCAACGAGTCAAACGAATTTATTATACCCATATTCCCCTTCTTTTCCTATAAAGAAATCTTTCCCGAAAAAGAAAAGAAAATCTCAAAAAATAAAAGAATCTTTTCAACCTTTGTCAATCTTATAAAACATTCAAAAAAGAAGGAAGGAGGCCGATGAAACCTCTTTCTTGAAAATATTGTTAAGCAATCACCCTCTCTATGATAAACTAGCAGTGTCGTTTCACAATCATCGATTCTTATATAATAGCTTTAATAAGGTAAGCAAGTTTCTACCTCCGAACCGTAAATTTGGAGACTATGAGATCAAAAGAAAATTTCTTTTTCTTTTGGTTATCATCTTAAAAAGGTGGTACATCCATGACAGAACAACAGTTCAAGCCGTCCATCAATTTGTCGAACCCCCTTTTTTCGAGCAGACATTTTCTAGGCAGAGAATAAACTCTGCCTTTTTTCATGTAAAAAAATAGGAGGTCAGCATGATTCAGGTAGGCATCATTATGGGAAGCAAAAGCGACTACGAGGTGATGAAGAAGGCCTGTGAGGTCTTCGACAAATTTCAGGTGGAGTACGAAAAGAAAATCGTCTCCGCACACAGAACCCCGGAATTGCTCTATGAGTATGCTAAAACAGCCAAGGAAAGAGGCATCAAAGTCATCATCGCCGGAGCGGGAGGCGCTGCCCACCTTCCCGGAATGGTCAGTGCAATCACGACGCTTCCTGTCATCGGCGTTCCTGTCAAGTCAAGCAATCTGAGCGGACTGGATTCTCTTTTATCCATCGTCCAGATGCCTGGCGGCATTCCGGTTGGAACCATGGCAATCAACGGAAGCAAGAATGCCGCCCTCTATGCTCTCTCCATCCTCGCCTTGCAGGATGAGTCCATCGCCATAAAATTAGAGGCTTTCCGAAAGGAACAAACGGAGGAAGTCTTGCAAAGTGAACTATGATATCGGCATCATCGGCGGCGGACAATTAGGCATGATGATGGTCGAGGAACTAAAAAAATTAAACGGCTCCTCCATTGTTCTTGATCCGAACAAGGACTGCTCATGCAGTTTCGTCAGCGAAAAGATCATTCAAGGAAAATATGATGATCTAAACAAACTCGAACAACTTGGCCAACAATCCAAAGTTCTCTCTTATGAATTCGAAAACGTTCCCGGAGAAGCCCTAAGAAAACTACACGGACAATTTTCCATCCCCCAGGGAATCAATCCTCTCTTGGATTCGCAAGATCGCCTTATTGAAAAAAACAATGCGACCAAACACGGATTGAGATGCGTTCCCTATATGGACTGCAAAGATACAAACGACCTGTTGAAAGCCATCAACACACTGAAGTTCCCTCTCATCTATAAAACGAGAAGGGAAGGCTATGATGGTCATGGGCAGGTCATTCTGAAATCCGAAACCGATTTAGAAAAGCTTCAACCCTATTTAGGAAAAGTCGATGGCATCATTGAAAAGAAAATCGACTTCGACTATGAATCCTCTTTGATTCTTATCCGAAGCAAAGAAAAGATTATCCATTTCCCGATGGGTAGAAATATTCATAAGGATGGCATTCTCGATTTGACCATTACCCCGTATGAGCCGATCAAGGAAATCGAAAATGAAATCATCCATCAGAGTGAGGAATTCATGATCTCGGCGGACTATTACGGAATCCTGACAATCGAATTCTTCATCAAGGGAAAGGATTTCTTCTTTAACGAAATGGCGCCTCGTCCCCACAATTCCGGACATTACACCATCGAAGGATGCTCGACAAATCAATTCCTTGAACTCGATAAATTTCTCTTGGGAATCCCACTCGAGGAACCATCCCTTAGAGCACCGACCATCATGAAGAACATTCTTGGCAGAGACATGAAAAATCTTGAAAAATACCTTCAGATTCCCCATCGTCATCTCCACATGTATCACAAAAAAGAAGAAAGACCACTTCGCAAGCTCGGTCACATCACCTATGACAATCTGACTTATGACGAATATCTAGACTGGAAAAAAAGACTGAACATTGAGGATTAAACAAATGAAAAAAAGAATCTTTGTCGAAAAGAAAGCCGCCTTCCAAGTCGAAGCTGATTCCTTATTTGAAGAACTGAAAAGGAATTTCGACCTAGCAGACAATTCGATCCGCCTGATCAATGTCTATGATGTTTTCAATATACAGGAAGACCTGCTGAGCAAATCTCTCTATACCGTCTTCGGGGAAAAGGTCACAGACAACGTTTTCTTCGATTTAAACACAAAAGACAAATCCTATCTTGCCGTCGAATATCTTCCAGGCCAGTATGACCAAAGAGCCAGTCAAGCCGAAGCCTGTCTAAGACTGATTGACCCGAGCTGCAAAGCACGTGTCAAAAGCGGGCATATCATTCTTTTTGAAAAGCCAATCAATGAGGAACTTCTCAAAAAGATCGAAGCATATCATGTCAATCCCGTCGAATCGAGAATCAAAGATCTTTCCATCCTGAAGGAATTCGCAAAGGCTGAGGCAAAACCCGTCAACATCATCGAGAATTTCCGAAATTTAGAGGATCTCGAAGGGTTTATCGAAAAATACGGCCTTGCCATGAATAAAGATGATTTGGCCTGTGTCATCGACTACTTCAAAAAGGAAGGAAGAGATCCATACGAGACGGAAATACGTATTCTTGATACCTATTGGTCGGATCATTGCCGTCATACGACTTTCACAACCCAGTTAAATAACATCACAATCAAGGAAGGCTATCTCTCAAAAGAGATGACCCTCGCCTACAACCTCTATCTTGATATGAGAAAAGACCTTCATAGGGAAGAGAAGAAAATCTGTCTCATGGATATGGCAACCATCGCAGCCAAATATCTGCAGAAGCATGGTTATCTTGATGACTTGGAAGTCAGCGAAGAAAATAACGCCTGTTCAATCTACGTCAACGTGAAGGAAAACAAAAAAGAAGAAAAATGGCTTCTTCAGTTCAAGAATGAAACACACAATCATCCAACCGAAATCGAACCTTTCGGCGGTGCATCGACCTGCCTTGGCGGTGCCATCCGCGATCCACTTTCGGGAAGAAGCTATGTCTATCAGGCTATGCGTGTCACCGGAAGCGGCGATATCTATCAAGCCTATAAAGACACATTGGAAGGAAAACTTCCACAGCGAGTCATCTCCATCAAAGCTGCACAAGGGTATTCGAGCTATGGAAACCAAATCGGTTTAGCCACAACCCATGTCAAGGAAATCTATCATGACGGCTATATCGCAAAAAGATTGGAAGTCGGTGCGGTTGTCGGAGCCGTCCGTGCAAAAGATGTGAGAAGAGAAGCACCTGTCCCCGGCGATGTTATCCTGATGCTAGGCGGAAAAACCGGAAGAGATGGAATCGGCGGTGCCACTGGAAGCAGCAAAAAGCACAACATTCATTCGATCGAAACCTGTTCGAGCGAGGTTCAGAAGGGAAATGCCCCAGAGGAGAGAAAAATCGAACATCTCTTCAGAAGAGAAGAGGTCACGAAACTCATCAAGAAATCCAATGATTTCGGTGCTGGAGGCGTTTCCGTTGCCATCGGCGAATTGGCTCCAGGATTGGCGGTCTACCTCGACAAGGTTCCTGTAAAATACAGTGGACTCAATGCCACGGAATTGGCGATTTCAGAATCACAGGAAAGAATGGCCGTTGTCATTTCTCCCAATGATGAAAGAAAATTCATCCGCTATTGCAAAGAAGAAAATATAGAAGTCACCCATGTGGCTGATGTCATTGAAGAACCAAGCCTCATCATGTACTTCAAAGGAATAAAATATGTCGACTTGAAGAGAAGCTTTATCGATTCGGCCGGTGCCAAGCACCAGACCGACTGTATCGTCCTTCCCCAGGAAGAAAAAGATATCTTCCATCGCGAATGCAAGGATCTTAAAAAAGACACCCTTGCGCTTCTTGCCGACAAGAACGTCGCATCCCAGAAAGGCTTGGTCGAAATGTTCGACTCCACCATCGGACGTTCCACAGTCTTGATGCCCTATGGAGGAAAATACCAACTCAGTGAGACGCAGGTCTCCTGCCAGAAGCTTCCGGTTGGAGATAAGAAGACCACAACCTGTTCCATGATGAGCTTCGGCTATGATCCATTCATCAGCGAAATCTCTCCATTCCTCGGTGCACAATACGCCGTGATTGATTCCATCAGCAAAGTTGTGGCTGCCGGCGGAAAATATGAGACGATGCGTTTCTCCTATCAGGAATATTTCGAGAAGATGACATCGGCTGAAACTTTCGGAAAGCCATTCTCCGCTCTTCTTGGCGCCATCAAGATTCAGAATGATTTCCATCTTCCGAGCATCGGCGGAAAAGATTCCATGTCCGGAAGTTTCGACAATATCCATGTTCCACCCATGCTCATGGCCTTTGGCATCACCTTGGCCGATACAAGCGAGGTCATCTCGACAGATTTCAAAAAAGCTGGACATTATCTCTATCTCATCAAACACAATCCGCTTGCTTCCCAGATGCCGAATATCGAACAGCTGAAAAAGAATTTCGATTTCGTCCATGAAAAGATTCTCGACAAGACAATCGTCTCTGCCTTCGCTTTGGGCTTTGGCGGATTGATGGAGGCTTTGGTGAAATGCTCTCTCGGATCGAAAATTGGTTTCGAAGTGAACTATCCAAGCGAAAAAGCCCTTGATAAATCAATCGGCAGCATCCTTGTCGAAGCAACAGAAAAACTCGACTTTGACAATGCCATCTATCTTGGCCAGACAAAGAAGAATCAATATCACATCAACGATGTTCGATTCCGATATCAGGAGCTCTATGAAGCCAACTTCATCGGATATAGCAAGGTCTATCCGATTTCGACAGACAAGACAAATCCAGAGTATACGAAGAGCGTCACAAAAGCCGTTCCTTCCTATCCATATGAAAAAAAGGAACATCCGCTTGTCTACATTCCGGTTTTCCCTGGAACCAACTGCGATTACGATTCCAAGAAGGCATTCCTGAAAGCCGGAGCACGCGTCAAGACGAGCGTCTTCCGCAACCAAAACAGCGTCGACGTGAACAAATCCATCCAAGAGATGAAGAAATGGATTGATGAGTGCGATATCCTTATGCTCGCCGGCGGATTCTCTGCCGCCGATGAACCAGACGGCTCAGGAAAATTCATAGCCAACATCCTCAACAATGAAATCATCCGCCATGCAATCGAAAAATTATTGGAGAGAAAAGGTTTGATTCTTGGTATCTGCAACGGATTCCAGGCATTGATCAAATGCGGCCTTCTCCCCTATGGCAAATTCAATTGCCTGAATGAAGAATCGCCCACCCTCTTCAGAAACGATATCAACCGACATATCTCCCATATTGCATCGACGAAGGTCATCAATACAAATTCGCCTTGGCTGAGCGGATTCAAAAAAGACGAGGTCTATCAGGTTGCCATCTCCCATGGCGAGGGTAAATTCACATGCACAGAGGAAATGGCGACATCTCTCTTCGATAAAGGCATGGTCGCCTTCCAGTATTGTGATCCCTCTGGCAAGATTGCCACCGATTCGACCTACAATCCAAACGGTTCGACCTATTCCATCGAGGGCATCACATCCGAAGATGGTCTGATCCTAGGAAAGATGGGCCATAGCGAAAGATACGAAGAAGACAACTTCAAAAACATCTATGGAAACAAAGATGAAAACATATTCCGAAACGCCGTAAACTATTTCAGAAAAAAATAAAAAAGGAGATCAATGATCATGAAACAGTTAGATATGTTGTACGAAGGAAAAGCCAAACAGGTTTTCGCCACAGATGATAAGGATCTCATCGTCATTCACTACAAGGATGATGCCACAGCTTTCAATGGCATCAAAAAAGCCCAAATTTCCAAGAAGGGCATTCTGAACAACGAAATCACCACAATCCTCTTTGACGAACTCATCAAGGAAGGTGTTCCAACCCACTTCGTCAAGAAACTCAATGACCGCGACCAGCTCTGCAAAAAAGTCAAGATTTTCCCTCTTGAGGTTATCGTCAGAAACATCATCGCCGGCTCAATGGCAAAAAGACTCGATATCGCCGAAGGAACAAAAATTACCAACACCGTCTATGAGCTTTGCTACAAGAACGACAAATTGGGCGATCCGCTCATCAACGAGCATCATGCCGTCGCTTTGGGAGTCGCCAGTTATGAGGAACTCAAGACCATCTATGATCTCACAATGAAAATCAATGAAATCCTCAAAAAGATTTTTGCTTCCATCAATATCACATTGGTCGATTTCAAGATCGAATTCGGAAAGACCAGCGATGGAACAATCGTCTTAGCTGATGAAATCTCCCCGGATACCTGCCGTTTCTGGGATGCGACAACCAATGACAAATTGGACAAGGACCGCTTCCGCAGAGATTTAGGAAAAGTCATCGAAGCCTACGAAGAAATTCTCTCCCGCCTTCAGAATCGAAAATAAGGCTATGGATAGCATTTCAGTTGTCAAAGGATTGCATGAGGAGTGCGGTGTCTTCGGCGTTTTCCAGGTAGAGAACGCCAGCCAGAACATCTATTTCGGCTTGCACTCCCTGCAGCATCGCGGCCAAGAGGGATGCGGTATCGTCTCTGTGGATGAAAAAGGACATCTTTCGAGAATCAAAGGCGAGGGATTGGTCAGCGAAGTCTTCACCACAGAGAAGCTGCTCTCCCTGAAAGGCAATACCGGCATCGGACATGTCCGCTATGCCACCACGGGAGGGGGCGGAATCGAGAATGTCCAGCCATTCCTCTTCCGTCACCACGGCGGCGATTTTGCCTTAGCCCACAACGGCAACCTTGTCAATTCGACGGAACTGAGAAGTTATCTCGAAGACCAGGGTTCCATCTTCCAGTCCACCTCGGATTCGGAAATTCTTGCTCATCTCATCAAAAAGGATAATCCAGAGACAAAGAGAATCGATGTCATCATCAACGCATTAAATCTCCTGGAAGGTTCTTTTGCCTTTCTGATTGTCACTAAGGATCGTCTTTATGCCTGCCGTGACAAGTATGGCCTTCGCCCTCTTTCCATCGGAAAACTCCAGAACGGATATGTCTTCTCAAGTGAAACGTGCGGTTTGAACGCCGTCGGCGCAAAATTCTATCGGGACGTCAATCCAGGCGAAGTCGTCATGGTCGACAAAGACGGCCTTCATTCCTATGATTATTCCATCTACAAAAGACATCACATGTGTGCCATGGAATATATCTATTTCTCCAGACCAGACAGTGATATCGAAGGACTCAACGTCCATGCCTTCCGCAAGGAATCCGGACGTATGCTCTATCGTGAAGCACCGGTGGATGCCGATATTGTCATCGGCGTTCCCGACTCTTCCCTCTCTGCAGCCATCGGCTATGCCGAAGAAAGTCATATTCCCTATGAACTCGGTCTGGTAAAGAACAAATATGTCGGCCGTTCCTTCATCCAACCAAACCAGGAGATGAGAGATCTTGCCGTAAAGATGAAACTTTCCCCAGTCGTCAGCATTGTCAAGGACAAAAGAGTCGTTCTGATTGATGATTCAATCGTCCGAGGCACCACAAGCAGGAGAATCATCCGTCTTCTAAAGGAAGCCGGGGCCAAAGAAGTCCATATGCGCATTGCTTCCCCACAGATCATCTCTCCCTGTTTCTATGGTGTGGATATCTCCACCTATGATGAACTGATCAGTGCGCATCATTCCATCGAAGAGGTCAAAGAGAAAATCGGTGCCGATTCCCTTGCCTTCCTATCAGAGAAAGCCCTCTTCGAAGTCGCCCACAGAAATCAACTCTGCACCGCCTGTTTCACCGGAAAATATCCGACGGAACTCTATTCTTCCATCTTTGACGCAAATAAAGATCATAAATTTTAGAGGTAAACATTATGGCAATTGATTATGAAAAAGCCGGGGTCAGCTTAGAAGCCGGCTACGATGTCGTCAGAAGAATCAAGAAACATGTCAATTCAACAAAAAGACCTGGATGGATGTCCGGAATCGGTTCATTCGGAGGCATGTTTGATTTAGCCAGCCTAAACTATAAGGAACCAATCCTTGTCAGCGGAACCGATGGCGTCGGAACCAAGCTGAAACTCGCTTTCCAACTCGACAAGCATGATACCATCGGCATCGATGCCGTCGCCATGTGCGTCAACGACGTCCTTGCCCAGGGCGCCGAGCCTTTGTTCTTCCTTGACTATGTCGCAGTCGGAAAAAACGAACCCGCAAAAGTGGAGGCCATCGTCAAGGGTGTGGCAACAGGCTGCAAAATCGCCAATTGCGCCTTGATTGGCGGTGAAACTGCCGAGATGCCTGGCATGTATGGAAATGGCGAATATGATATCGCTGGATTCACGACTGGCGTCGTTGAAAAATCGAAGCTCATCGATGGGACAAAAGTCAAAGAAGGCGATGTCCTTTTGGGCATCGAATCAAGCGGCGTCCATTCCAATGGATTCTCTCTCGTCAGAAAAATCATTGAGGATGCCTCTCTCGATCTAACGAAAATTTATCCCGAACTGGATGAAGAAAAAACATTGGGCGAAGTTCTTTTGACCCCAACCAACATCTATGTCCAGGAAGTCTTGGAAGTCATCCATTCTCTTCCCGTCCATGGCGTTGCCCATATCACCGGCGGTGGATTCGATGAAAACATTCCTCGAATCCTCAAAGAGGGTCAGGGCATCTTTATCAAGGAAGGAACCTGGCCAATTCTCAAGATTTTCTCTTTCTTGGAAAAGTATGGAAAAATCGATCATCGTGAAATGTTCAACATCTACAACATGGGTATCGGCATGATTCTTGCTCTCGATCAGGAAGATGTCCAAAAAGCTCAAGATATTCTCTCCAAGGCAAACAGAAAGAGTTATGTCATCGGCAAAGTGAATGACAAACCCGGTGTCGAAATCGAATTGATTAAGTAAGACAGATTATGAACCTTGCTATTTTTGCCAGCGGAAACGGAACGAACTTCCAGGCGATTGCCCAAGCGATCCAAGAAGGAAAAATTCAGAATGCCGAAATAAAAATTCTCATTGTCGACCATAAAGATGCCTATGCCATCAAAAGAGCTGAGGCCCTTCATATTCCATATAAAGTCTTTCTTTTGAAGGATTATCCAAGTAAGGAAGAATACGAAGAGGCAATCCTTTCGACGCTCAAAGAAGAAAACATCGACCTGATCTGTCTTGCCGGGTATATGAAGATTATTTCCGATGTTCTTCTTTCTTCTTATGAGAATAAAATCATCAACATCCACCCCGCCCTCCTTCCATCCTTCAAGGGCGCACACGGCATACAAGATGCCTTCGATTATGGATGCAAGGTTTTTGGAGTCACCATCCATTACGTCTCTAAGGAATTGGACGGAGGAAAGATTATTGCCCAAAGAGCCTTCGATTATGATGGAGACGATGTCGAAGAACTCGAAAAGAAAATACATGAAGTCGAACATGTTCTCTATCCGGAGACCATCAATCGTTTGATAAACAAGGAGGAAAAACGATGAAAAGAGCCCTGATCAGTGTCAGTGATAAGTCGGGTATCGTCGAATTCGCCAAGGAGATCTCTTCTCTTGGCTATGAAATCATTTCGACAGGCGGAACAAAGAAGATTCTCGATGAAAATGGAATCAAAACCATTTCCGTTGAGGAGGTCACATCCTTTCCAGAAATTCTCGATGGAAGAGTGAAGACATTGAATCCTTTCATCCATGGCGGTCTTCTCGCCAGAAGAGATGTCAAGGAACATATGGAAACTCTTGAGAAGCTCAAGATTGTCCCGATTGACCTTGTCGTCGTCAATCTCTATCCATTCAAGAAAACCGTCGAAAAAGGAGCTCCCTTGGAAGAAGTGATTGAAAACATCGATATCGGCGGACCCTCCATGGTCCGAAGTGCGGCAAAGAATTATCAGTCCGTCACGATTTTAAGTGATCCGTCTGATTTCAAGAAAGTTCTTCAGGAACTCAAGGAAGAAGGAAACACGACCTTGAAGACGCGAGAATATCTCGCAGCCAAGGCTTTCCGCATGACGGCAAACTATGACTCGATGATTTCCTCCTATCTTTCCAAATTGACCGGCGAGGAATTCCCTGAAAAACTCACGCTGACCTATGAAAAGAAACAGTCTCTCCGTTATGGCGAGAATCCGCATCAGAATGCCGCTCTCTATCAGGGACCCTATACGAGCTATTCTATCGTCCATGCTCTTCAGCACCAGGGAAAGGAACTTTCCTACAATAATATCCAAGATGCCAATGCCGCCTTATCCTTGATGATGGAATTCGAAAAGCCGACAGCCATTGCCCTCAAGCATATGAATCCGTGCGGTGTCGCATCTGGAGAAAACATCGTGGATGCCTGGGAGAAAGCCTATTCTTCCGATCCTGTTTCCATCTATGGTGGAATTGTCTGCTTCAATTGTCTCTTGGATGAAAAACTCGCTTCTTCCATTATGGAAAAGAAAGTCTTTTTGGAAATCATCATGGCTCCAGGATACACAAAAGAAGCCTTAGAGATTTTGAGCAAAAAGAAGAATTGCCGAATCATGGAAGTGGATATGTCTACTCCGTTCAAAGATAAAAAGATGGCAATCAGCGTCAATGGCGGACTTCTCTATCAGGACCTTGATAGGGATCTGCTGCACATGGACGAACTGAAAGTCGTCACCAAGAAGGCGCCGACAAAGGAAGAGATGGAAGATCTTCTTTTTGCCATGAAGTGCGTCAAACATGTCAAATCGAATGCAATCTTAGTCGCCTCTTCTCAGACCACATGCGGCGTTGGTGCCGGGCAGATGAATCGAGTCGGCGCAGCCAAATTGGCGCTCGACTGGGCAAAAGAACATGGTCTGACAAAGCTTGTCTTGGCAAGCGATGCTTTCTTCCCCTTCGATGATACAGTCACCCTTGCCAGCCAATATGGTGTCACAAGCATCATCCAGCCAGGCGGATCCATCCGTGATGAAGATTCAATCAAAAAGGCAGATGAACTCGGCATCTCCATGGTCTTTACCAATATGAGGCATTTTAAGCACTGATTATGAAAGTACTCGTCATTGGAAGTGGCGGAAGATGTCACGCCATCATCGATAAGATTTCTGAATCCAAGAAAGTCGAGACGATTTTTGCAGCTCCGGGAAATGATGGGATGAGTTCTCTTGCGACCCGCGTCCTGATTCCCGTCGAAGACAAGGAGGCTTTGCTGAAGTTTGCCTTGGAAGAAAAAATCGATTTGACCATCGTCGGGCCTGAAGCCAGTCTTGCCACAGGCATCGTCGATCTTTTCACTGAGCATGGCCTTGCCATTTTCGGTCCGACAAAGAAAGCAAGCCAGATTGAGACAAGCAAGGAATTTGCCAAGAATCTGATGAAGAAATATAGGATTCCGACGGCCGACTTCATGAGTTTCGATTCCTACGAGAAAGCCTTGGCCTATATTCAGGAAAAGAAGACCCCCATTGTCATCAAATATGACGGACTGGCCGCCGGCAAAGGCGTTGTCGTCGCCATGGATATGCCTCAGGCTGAAAAAGCCCTGAAGGAAATGCTTGTGGATGACAAATTCGGAAAAGACAAAGTGGTCATCGAAGAATATCTTCAGGGTGTCGAATTCTCTTTCCTCTGTTTTGTCGATGGTGAAAATGTCTATCCCCTTGAACTCTCCCAGGATCACAAAAGAGCATTCGATCATGATGAAGGAGAAAATACGGGCGGAATGGGCGCCTATTCCCCGTTGCCTTTCCTAACAGAAGAAGACAAAAAGGAAGCCCTCGAAAAAATTATGATTCCGACCGCAAAAGCCATGAAAGCGGAAGGCGTTCCATTCCAGGGTGTCTTATATGGCGGATTGATGAAAACCAGAGATGGAATCAAGGTCATCGAATTCAATGCCCGTTTTGGCGATCCGGAAACAGAAGTGGTTCTTCCACGTCTCAAAAGCGATCTCTATGAAGCCTTCCTCGCCATCGTAAATCATCAGAAGCCGATTCTCGAATGGGATGAGGATTATCATATAGGCATCGTCATGGCAAGCCGCGGCTATCCCGGACACTATGAAAAAGGCCATTTGATTACGGGACTTGAAAATGTCCAGGGAAAGATATACTTTATGGGTGTCAAGAAATCCGAAGGTAAGTATTATACTGATGGTGGAAGAGTCCTCATACTTGTCGAGAAGGGAAAAACATTGAAGGAAGCCCAAGAAAAAGCCTTGGCAGAAATCAAGAAAATCCATTGTGATAACCTCTTCTACCGAAAAGATATCGGTCATTACGCCCTCGAGAATGGAGAAAAACATGATTGAACGTTATTCAAGAAAATGCATGCGCGACATTTGGAGTGAAGAAAATAAATTCCAGGCCTATCTGAAAGTCGAACTTCTCAACGCAAAGGCCTGGTCCAAGCTTGGTGTCGTGCCTGAAGAAGACCTTCCCAAACTGGAAAAGGCAACATTCACCCTTGATAGAATCAAGGAAATCGAAGCCATCACCAAGCATGATGTCGTCGCCTTCACCCGTGCCGTGGGCGAATCCCTCGGCGAGGAAAAGAAATGGATTCACTATGGGCTGACTTCGACGGACGTCGTTGATACAGCCAACGGTTATCTTCTCAAGTGCGCCGATGAAATCCTTCTCAAGGATATCGACGATCTTCTTTCTGTCCTCAGAAAAAGAGCCATCGAATTCGAAAACACGCCTTGCATCGGAAGAACCCATGGCATGCATGCCGATATCACGTCCTTTGGTCTGAAATGGGCCTTATGGTATTCCGATTTAAAAAGAATCAGAGAAGAATTCGTGCTTGCCTGCAAGAATATCGAAGTCGGAAAACTCTCCGGTGCCGTAGGAAATTTCGCAAATATCCCACCGCAGATTGAGGAATCCGTCTGTCAGGACTTGGGAATTTCCTACGCCAATATCTCCACCCAGGTCATCCAGAGAGATCGTCACGCTGCCTATTTGTCTTCACTTGCCCTGATCGCAGGCGAGCTTGAAAAGATGGCATTGGAAGTTCGCCATCTTGCCCGTCAGGAAGTCAAGGAAGCCGAAGAGGCCTTCACGAAAGGCCAAAAAGGTTCATCGGCGATGCCACATAAGAGAAATCCGATTTCCAGCGAAAACATCTGTGGCTGCGCAAGAGTCATGCGCGGCTATATGCTGACCTCCTATGAGAATATTGCCCTCTGGCATGAAAGAGACATCTCTCACTCCTCGACTGAAAGAATCATCCTTCCCGATGCGACAGAGCTTTTAGACTACATGCTTGTACGATTCAAAGGAATCTTAGAACATCTTGTCGTTTATCCTGAGAAGATGCTTGACGATATTTATCTCACAAAGGGTGTTATTTTTGCTCAAAGAGTCCTTTATGCATTGATGCAGAAAGGATTGGTCAGGGAAGAAGCCTATGATACTGTTCAGCCCTTAGCCATGAAAGCCTTGGATGAAAAGAGGAATTATCAGGAGATTCTGAAACAGGATCAAAAAGTCTCTTCGCTTCTCAGCGACAAGGAAATCGACGATTGCTTCACGCTTGACTACTATATGAAGAATGTCGACTATATCTATAAGAGAGTCGGAATCCGCTAATATAAGACGGGCTTTGCAATAAGGCCCGTTTTTCATTTTATGAATAGAAATTCCTATCCGTTATTTTTCTTTCTTCATAGCCCTGTCTTAATGAGGAAGCATAAAAATGGACTTCAATCCGAAAAAGACTTCCCTGGAGGATGAACTCAAGAGACAAAAAAAGATGAGGAAGACAAGACTGACAGTCCTTGTTTGTCACTTTCTTGTTACTCTCGTAAAAAGAAAGACGACCTTTCATCCACAGGATCGTCCTTTTTCATTCCAAAGCATAGAAAAACTGCCATAAGCAAACCATCGTCGATTTGTATATGGCAGTCATAATTTTTTATCCTACAGTTTGATATGCCACGGCGTACCGCAGACATAGATCGGAGTCAATTCAGCCTGGATAAGAGGCAAAGCATATTCGATGAAATCCTTTGTCATCTGCATATGATCGTCTGTCATCCATTCAAGGGGAACCTTCTTCTCATAGTTGGCGACAAGATGGATATCAACCAATTTGGTTGTCGCCTGATAGGGAGCATTGGAGATTCGCTCGATAGCGACGAATTTGCCTGTCTCGCCCTCAAAAGCGGCTTTGACGGCAGCTCCGCCGACCTGATAAGCTTCGGTGATATCGGTTCTGGATGTCATATGTCCAGCACATCTTTGAAGAATGGAAAGTTCGATGGAACGTGTCTTGGTCGGAATGCTCTTTCTGACCAAGTTGGCAAGATAGCGGGCTGTTCCCGTCAGCTGCTTATGTCCGAAGGCATCCTCATCATGTCCATCATCATTCAGTTCGCAGACATATCTTCCATCCGGAAGCTTCACACCCTCCGAAACAGCGATGACGATGCTCTTCTTCTGCGCCTTCAAGGCAGCGACCTTCTTGAGGAAGCCTTCCGTCGTGAATGGAATCTCCGGAAGGCAGATCATATCGACGCCTTCACAATCCGGGCCCTTGGCCAAAGATGCGGCGGCAGTCAGCCAACCGGCATTGCGGCCCATGATTTCCACAATGGTGACATAATCGACTCCATAGACCGTGGCATCGCGGATGATTTCCTTCATCGTGACGGCAATATATTTGGCAGCGGATCCATAGCCTGGAGTGTGATCGGTCATGGCAAGATCGTTATCGATTGTCTTGGGAACACCGATGAAATGGATGTCCGAATGGATTTCCTTTCCATAATCGGATAGCTTCATAATGGTATCCATGGAATCATTTCCACCGATATAGAAGAAATATTTGACATCCAGTTCTTTCAGATACTCAAATAGGAAATCATAAATCTTCTTCGCCGATTCATCCTTTGGATCAGGAAGCTTGTATCGGCAGGAGCCCAAAAAGGAACTCGGAGTTCTTTTCAGCGCTTCGATATTGAGAGAGTTCTTGAAGAAATGGGCGAGATCGACAATCTTCTTTTCCAACAGACCTTGGATGCCGTTTACCATGCCATAGACTTTGTCGGCACCTCTTTCGACTGCGGATTCATAAACACCGGCAAGAGAAGAATTGATGACGGAAGTCGGGCCACCTGACTGACCCACGATTGCATTAGCCATATCTTTTTCCTCGTTTCAAACTTGTATACAAGTTTAGATATTCCTATTGTAACCCCTTTACTTCTGAATTTCAATCAAAAAGTCAACTTTTCTTGTTCTCATTTGAAAAATCTTTTTACACAAGAGAGCCTTTGATCCGCAAGCCAGCCAGATTATCATCCAAAGAGGTTCCCTCGATGGTCGTATCAAGGACGAGTTTCTTGTTCTGAACCTTTGAAAGAAGTTCGATGGAATCCTTCAGATAGCCTTCGAAATTGATCGTGAAAGTTCCTTTTCCATCGAATGTCAGAAATTCATTCGAGGGAAGATTATCTTTTACCAGTGCATAGATTTCATTTTTCAGATCATCTTGAATCGTTTTTGTTCCGAAATAGATATTCTCGTTCTTCAACGTGATGCCGTAGTCCAGATTCTGGTCTTTCGTATTTTCCATGATCAGAGATGTCTCATAGCCATTGATATTCAATCCGATGATCATATCCATCTGCTCTTCATTTTCTTTCTTGACGAGATTGAAATAGGCATTGTCTATCGTAATATAGTCCACAACATAGGAATCATCGACCTTTCCTGTCAAAAGATAGGTGTATCCCAGAATACCTTGGGACTCCAGATAATCATTCAATGTTTTTTCCTTGATCAAAAGGCCATCCTGCGTCAAAAGGCTTCCATCACTCATGGAATCAATGAGAGTATCCTTGATATTCGCAGCCTCGGGCTGATATCCCATATAGGTCTTTTTTTTGAATGTAGAGTCCAACCCGATGGAGGATAAATCAAGCGAGTCGATATATTCCTTCTCTCCATCTTCCAAAGAAGAATAGCCTCTCAGAAGATAGTTGAAGACGATTGTCGGATGGGAGGATTCTTCATCAAGAATGCCAGCATTCAGCAAAGAGATAATCTTGCTTTTTTGTGTTTCGAGGTCAAGACAACTCTCAGAAAGCATGTTTCCCTGACTGCAGAAATCCGCATTGGTGTTTAAAGGCTCGAGGTTGATCAGCGCCTGCATTTTCGAAGTGAAATCGACAGAGAGAAGATTCATATCGAGAAGATTGTTCACAGCCGAACTGACCAGGGCGTTTTCAGACATCGACTTTTTGATGAGAGTTTTGAGGTCGTTCTTGCAATCTTCCTTTTTATAGACGAAGCGTTCTTTTTCAAAATCCGCCTTCATGCTGATGCCCGCATTTGAAAGCGAGTCGTTTATCTGCGATTCGCTCATCGCATTCTTCAGGATGGAAAAAGCGAGGCTCTTCAGTTTGGAAAGATGGCCAACTTTGATGGATGAGACCGTCAGATAGTAATTCTCCTCATCAGATGAGAATTTGCATGCCATGTCAAGCTTTGTCGAAAGGATGGAAGCTTTGGCATAGACGTAGATATGATAGACATCCCCTTCAATCTTGATTTCGATTCCTCGGAGATATTCCTTTGCAGAACGATCCATATCCTGATAAGCCATGGATAGAACCTGATTGAAGTCGTCCTGGCTCATCTCAAAAGAAACCTTGTGATCCGTCTTGCAGGTCGAAAAAGCAGAAAGAAGATTTTTGTTCATCACTTCCTTTGTCGTCATCTCCGTTTTCTGATAACTGACATCCGAAGTATCTCTCACAAGGAAATAGAGAGTGGTTGCGCCACCGGCAAGAATGACAACGGGAATCAGAATACCAATCAGCAATTTTTTCATAAGTAATCCTCCTTTTTTTCAATCTTTCAACATGGGAAATCAACATTTTCCTTTTTCGTCACAACGAGAAGTCTTCCTTCCGAAAAAGAGATTTTTGCTTTTTTTCCTTCGATAAATTCATTCGATACGCCCAAAGGAAAAGAAGAGGACAGCGTCGCACCATCAAGATTATACTTTAGATTTTCCAGGGTGACATTCTTTGTCTTTTCCGTATAGGAGAAAAGTGAAAGCATTCCTGCCGCTGTTTCTTTGAATTCCATCCCCTTATCGAGAAGAAAGACCACATCTTCATTTTTTTCATCAAAGAGAAATCCTTTTTTATTCTGATCAAGAAGAAAGGACAACACCTGTAGATTGGCAATCGTATGCTCAATCTTGCCACCCAAGCATCCATAAAGATAAAAATTATCATATCCTTTCTGAATACATGTCTTCAAAGCAAAGAGTGTATCCGTGTCATCCTTGATGACATTCAATGAAACAATTTCTTTTGGATTGCGAAGCATTCCTTTTGGAAATGTGTCATAGTCTCCAACAAAGAGATCGCATTCCATATTTGCCTCGATGGCCTTTTTGTAACCACCATCGCAGCACACAAGATAAATATCTTCTCTTTTCTCCTTTTTCAGAAAAGAGATATCCTTAAGAGGACCGGCCCCAAGAAGAACCACTTTTTTCATTCCACCACCCCCGGAAGTTCGATTCCTTTTTTCATTGCCATTTCATAGACTTCTTTTTCCTGATCGATTTTTCCTTGTATGGCCGAGACAAGAAGCATGCCAAAATAACCTTCCTTGACACCGCATTTGGCTGCAAGGGAGAAATTCTCATAGGCTTTATCGAGATTTTTCTCGAATAGTTCTCCCTGGAAATAAAGTTTTCCGAGTTCATAGTAGGCCTTTGGATTCCCAGATGTACAGGATAAAAGAAGATAAGACTTTGCACGCACAGGTTTTTTCTTCTTCAAGAGAAGATAGAGGTAATAGTAGGCACCAGGATTGTTCTCCTGATAGGCAAGCCGAACCTGTCGAAGCGCTTCTTTTTCATCGACATAGAAAAGAGGATTGCTGTCAAAATGGCATTGAGCAAGAAAAAGATGATTCATACCCTGCATTGTCACACTCTCCATAAGAATGCGTTTGACATCCAATTTCTGTTCCATGCTCGTGAAAGGATTGCTAGCCTTCTTCAAAAGCGATAAAAGAAGTTCGTTTCTTGGTAGATTTTTTTCCATGTGAATATAGTTTACCAATTTTCGAAGCAAAGAAAAACAATCACTTATCATCGTGGATGATTCTCAATTCATTCCGCGCCGAACAATGAATGCGATTCATTGTATTCTTTCCCGAGTCATCGAAGCGCTTTATTCTTTGAGAAAATTCTTTTTTGTATATGATATACGCCGATATAGGGAAATGAATATGAAAAATCTATTTCAGAAATTCAAAAAAATCTTCGATCCGATTGATTTGACAAGCGGAAGCATCATCAAAGGCCTCTTGGCCTTCATGGTTCCGATTCTTCTCAGCATGCTCTTCCAGCAGCTCTACACACTCACCGATACCATCATCGTCGGTCAGAATCTTTCCTCGTACGAGATTGCCGGAATCAACGACGTCTCCTGCGCTAGCAACATTGCGCTTCAATTCTGTGTCGGTGCCACAAGCGGATTCTCTGTCGCACTCTCCCACAAAATCGGAGAAAAGGATGAAACCGGGGTCAGAAAAAGTTTCTACCTACAAGCATGGCTTTGCATTGCATTGACAATCATATTGACTCTCTCATTTGCCTTCTTGACGGATTTCATTCTTCAGATTATGAAAATCACACCAAGTGCGAGTGATAGCAATCAGCAGCTTCTCTATGATTCTGCCCACGATTATCTCTTCATCATTTTCTTAGGCATTTTCGCAACAATGGCGTACAATTTCATCTTTTCCAACTTACGTGCGCTCGGAGATAGTTTCACTCCTTTCCTCTTCCTTGTCATCGGTGTTGTCATCAATGTCGGCTTAGATTTCCTTTTCATCGTTCCGTTCAATTGGGGTGTCAAAGGTTCAGCATGGGCAACAGTTCTTTCTCAAGCTATTGCCGCTTTACTCTGCTTCATCTACGCCTTTATCAAATTCAAAAAACTCCATTACCACAAAGGCGATTTGAAGGTCTCTCGACAGTTCATCATCGAACATCTTAAACTCGGTCTTCCTTTAGGTTTCCAATCCGCTATATTGCAGATTGGTATCATCATCATGCAGATGGGTGTCATCGCCTTTGACTATAATCCGGATGGAAGCCTTGTGGCCTCGACACCGGCCCAGGTCGGCTATTCCATCGCATGCAAAGTCAATCTCATCATCATGAATGTCTATTCTTCCATCGGTACGGCCATGATGACTTTCCTCGGTCAGAATTATGGGTCAAGAAAGGATGACAGAATAAAAAAAGGTCTCCTTTATGGAACAATCATCGGTTTGATTGCATATGTCATTTTGACGATTTTCGGTCTTTTGATCACAATCAACGGGGCTTATATGTACATTTTCCTCAAGCCAGAGAATATCACGCCCGAAGCCATCAAATACGGAAATCTCTATCTCTATCTATGCGTCCCTTGCGATGTGATTCTTCTCTTGCTCTTCATTTGCCGTAATTCGCTTCAGGGACTCGACCGTCCGCTTTTCCCCTTCCTTGCCGGAATCGGAGAATTGATTGCTAGAACCCTCTGCTGTATCTTCTTGCCGCTGCTGGCCAATGGAGGACCAACCAATTCCGCTTCTTCAAGCATGAGTTTCTTGGCTGTCTGCCTTGGTGATCCTTTGGCGTGGATTGCAGCGACCTCCATTATGGTCATTCCTCTCTTGAAGGCAGTCTATGGAAAAAAGGGACACTCCTTGGAAAGAGAAAAGAATTCTCATTAGTTTATTGATAAGCCATCCTTCTTCAAATAAAAAAACATTCTATTTAATTCATCATCTCCAGAAAAAACATGCGAAGAATGAAACATGCTTTTTGTTGGCTATGTTATAATGTTTGCCTATGGCCATGGACAATCTTTCTTTGAGCATCATCGCGGATCAGTTGGAAGAACAGATGAAGGACACCCAACTCGGAAATGTTCTTTCTCTTAGTCAATATGACTATGCTTTTCCTTATTCTCTGAAAGATGAGAACGGACTGAAGCATGGCACTTTCATCTTCTCATTGGACCCAACCAATCCTTTTGTGACTTATTCGTTTGACCGCTTTGCCAAACTAAACAACAATTCAGTCTTTTTCAATTCCCTGAAAAGGCTGAATATGGCAACCGTAAAAAGCGTAAAGAAGCATCCCGGGGAAAGAATTCTCACTCTATCACTGCAGGCAAACAGAAATGACATCACGGAGACCAATACAGGTTATGATCTCATTCTCGAACTTTTCCCGAACCGTCCGAATGTCTATCTCATCGCCTATCCATATGGGAAAATCATATCTGTTTATCATGAGCATACGGATATCGAGAAGGGAATCTTCGTCACAAGAAATGCCATCTATCAGTATCCGGATGAACGAAAGACGCTTCCGACTGATTTATCCGATCCAGAGGAGGCACGGCCCTATCTTCCCAATGCAACGCTTCGCAGACTCAAGCATTATGTTCTCGACGAAGGACACGATCTGAAAGAAACTCTTTCACAGATGGTCGAAAGCAAGAAAATCTATGTCATCAAGAAAGATATTCTTTCCTTTGATTTCGGATGCCCGGATAGCAAGGAAGTTCTCCCCTGCCATCTTTATTCCGCTTTTGTCGAAGACCAAAAATCAATTGCAAAATTCGAGAAAATAAAAGAACTTGTGAAACTTATCGAAAAGGCTCTCAAGACCGCCAATCGGAAGCTCGAAAATCTGACACAGGATCTTTCCACATCCAAGGACAAGATGAAATATATGGAATATGGACAGATCATTTATATGTATCAAGGAGAAATCCATCTTGGCGATACGCTTCTTGAGAAAGACGGCTATCATATTACGCTCGACCCCAAAAAGAGCGCGCCACAGAATGCCAATGCCTATTTCAAAAAATACCAAAAAGCCAAAGCGGCTTTAGGCATTCTTTCTGATCTTATTCTCAAGACGAAAGACGAGATTTCCTATTTGGAAAAAAAGAAGATGGAAGCCATGGATGGCTCTCCTCGGGATATCATGGAACTCAAGAGTGAACTGCTCCAGGAAGGCTACATCAAGGAAAAACAGGGCAGAAACACGGTTTACAAAGTTTCCAAGAAGCATCGCTATGATCCTCATTTTCTTCTTTTAAAGGAAGGAAAAATCGGTTATGGCATGAACGGACTGCAAAATGAGGAACTTACGTTCAATCTTGCAAAAAAAGATGATCTCTTCTTTCATGTGAAAGATTATCCTGGTTCGCATGTCATCCTTTTCGATACCAAAGATGAGGATATGAAGCACTTAGCCTGTGAGCTTGCGCTTTACATATCCCATTTGGACAATGGCATCGTCATGATTGCCAAAAGAAAGGATGTGAAAAAGAATCCGGAGAAGATTGGATTGGTCAATATCCTGAAATATGAAACACTCGCCATAAAATATATAAGAAAGGAATCTCTCGAACTTTTCAAGAAGGAACGGAAAGAGGTTTAATCCCGGACGAGAATAAAAAAGTCAAATTTTTAGTGAATTTTCGTTTTGGTTCTACTATAATACTGAAGTATCGTTTGAAAAATATTCATGTCTTGTTGACAATGAGACCATGAAAATGTATATTTATTCACGCGGTCATTTTTGCCCCCTTAGTTAAGTGGTATAACGGATCCTTGGTAAGGATCAATTGCTAGTTCGATTCTGGCTCGGGGCACCACTGTTAAAAATAGTCGTATTGAATAGACGATTGTGTGCATCAATGTAAGGAGGAAACCAGATGAGTTCTTCTGCAGAAAAGAAAAATAAAAACAGAGCCCATGCTTTGGCTGCTTGGGAATGGTTCAAAGAAGCAGCATGGTTGCAAGTTTTGCTCATCGTTGGTGTGGTCGTTGGATTGGTTGTCGCAATTCCATTCATTGTCCAAGGAATTGTCGATGCCGTCAATAAAAATGATTCTAACTTCTATGAAGCGCATAGAATCAAGTACGCTGATGCCCAAAAATATATTGAAGGCAATCAGAAGAACATTGCCGGTACGATCGGCAAAGGCGAAGCCAACTATTCCATCTCTGACGACGAAGAAGGCTTTGTCATCATGTACTATAAGCAGAATGATTCCGACTGCACGAATCTGCAGGGAAGAATCGAAACATGGTACGAGAATTTCGATAAGAACTATGGTTCAGGCAATCTGAAGTTCTATACAATCGATTGTTCTTGGTATCCAACTGACGAAGATAAGAATAAAGAATATGAAGGAAGTGTTGATAAATACAACAATTCCTACATTACGCTTGAACAGCAGCAGGATGTCATGAATTCCGTCAAGGATGTCTATCTCTCCCAGGATGATTCTCACAAATCCTCGAGTGTCACTGAGGAAACCTTCAATACCCAGTTGATTACTGGAAAAGATGCGAAAACATTGGAAACTCCTTTGTTCATCACATATACCAGAAAGAAATCGTCCAGTGGTGCGTTCGAAATGAAGAAAGTCATCTTCGATATGATTTCGACCTATTCGAACACTTCTGATTCTGATGTCGCCAAGCAGATGCTGGATGTCTTCAATTTCCAGGTTCTCAAGAAGTAATTCAGAGCTGTGCTTCAAAGCACAGCTTTTTTCTTGCATACAAAAAAGAAAAGCGATATATTCTAGAAAATCATTATGAGGAGAAATCATGGCTTACGAAATCGAGACAGAAAAAGTCTATCTGAGAAACTTCCAGGAAAAAGATCTGAACGATTTCTTTTCCTATGCCAAAGTCGAAGGCGTTGGAGAGAAAGCCGGATGGAAACACCATAAAAGCATCGAGGAAAGCAAAAGTATTCTCTACAACCATTTTCTACTCGACCCTTATACATTTGCCATCGTCGAAAAGAAAAGGAACCATGTCATTGGTTCCATTTCCATCAAGAAAGATACAGAAGCTGTCTGCGACTTCAGAAAAGACAGAGTCGCTGAAATCGGCTATGTCCTATCAAAGAAATACCAGAATCAAGGAATCATGACAATGGTCGTTTCCAAACTGACAAAAGCCATCTTCCAGAAGAATGAATTCGATGTCCTTGTCATTCAGACAGGGCATTCAAATTACCCGTCCCAAAAAATCGCACTCAAGAACGGATATATACGATATAAAATCAAGGATGCCTATCTTCCAGGCATCGGAAAAATCGAGAAATCCTTTCTTTTCTGCAAAATCAAAGCAAACGAGACAAAATCACTTCTTTGATTTTTCCTTCATCGCCTCCAAGACGGGCAGAGGAACAAGGTGAGAAATATCCACACCTTGGAAAAAGAGTTCCTTGATAGCGGAAGAAGAAATGAAGGACTGATTCTTTTTTGCCATGAAATAAAGCATATCAATCTCGGGTTCAAGATATTCGTTGACTTCATGGAGCTGATATTCCGCTTCATAGTCAGTGATTGCTCTCAATCCGCGGATTAGAGCGCTGGCATTGAGTTTCTTTGCTTCTTTGACGACAAGGTGCTGGGTGCAGACGACATGAAAACCAGAATAGGATTCGAAGACTTTCTTGGCCAGTTCGACTCTCTCCTCCGCAGAAAACATATATTTTCCCTGTTTCATCGGGTTATCGGCAACCATGATATAGATTTCATCAAAAAACTTTTTTGCACGCAGAGCGACATCGACATGTCCATTGGTGATTGGATCGAATGACCCAGGATAAACAGCAATCTTCATACCTCATTCCTCGATTCTATGATAGACGGCAACATGTTTTGCCCCATAGGTGTATTCTTTCATTTCATATCCTTCGATTTCATTGTTTTTCGGTTCTTGTTCAGAGATGATATAGGCATCCTTGCTGAACATATTTCTCGAAGTCATATCTTTGATGATGGCTTCGTTGATGAGCATTTTGTAGGGAGGATCAAGAAAAAGAATATCCAATTTCATTTCTGGATTTCGTTTGATAAATATTCTATAATCCCCTAAAAACAATTCATATTGTTCCTGCGGAATTTCCAATGCCTTGACATTCTCCTTCATCGTGAAGAAAGTTTGTCTATCCTTATCTATGAAATAACACTTCTTCGCCCCACGAGAGAGGGCTTCAAGTCCCATTGCACCCGAGCCGGCAAATAAATCGCAGCAGATAGCATTTTCGGGTTTGTTTCTCAAGACATTGAATATTGCCTGCCTCACCTTATCCATGGTCGGTCGGGTGACCTTGCTATTGGGAATATTCAGATATCTTCCCTTGTAGATTCCTCCGATGATTCTAATCATGATTTCATCTCCTTTGTCAATCCATCCTGAAGATGGTTCAGCAACTGTCTGAGCACATTGTATTTTTCTAGGTATTCCTTCATCAAAGGACTGTTTCTCAAAAGATCATCCTGCTCCTTGAACTGAAGAAGATATTCTCTCTTTCTCTCCTTATCCTTTTCCTGATCAGCCAAAAGGAAAAAATCATCCCTCTTTTTTGCCAACGAGGAAAGTTCTTCGTCTTCGTCGATTTTTTTTGCTAAGGAAACCATTTCCTGATACAAAGAAGAATTCTTCACACTCTCAAGAAAGTCGAATTCCTCTTCTATAAATTTTGATTCATCCATTGCGAAATAATTATAATAATTCGTGTCAACAAATTCAAAATTTTTGCTATAATAATTTTGCATTATGAAACTATTTAAAATTTACACGGTGGATGACCCGGTTCTCCACGAAAAAGCCAAAGAAGTCTCTTTTCCGATTTCAGATGAAATCAAAACAACCGTCCTCGATATGGTGGAATACCTGAAATATTCCCAGGACGAGGAATTCGCCAAGGAACATCATATACGTCCCGGCATCGGCATTGCCGCTCCTCAAATCGGCATATCGCAGCGTTTTTTTGCCATCTATCTCGATGATGGCGAGAAGCATTATGAATATGGTCTTGTCAATCCACGCATTCTTTCCACATCCGTCAAAAAAGCATATCTCGCCTCTGGCGAGGGATGCCTGAGTGTTCCAAAGGATGTGAGAGGCTATGTCTATCGCTACTATAAGGTCACCATCGAAGGATTCGATGTCCTGACCAATCAGACGGTGAAGCTCCGCCTTGTTGGATATCCAGCCATCTGCTTCCAGCATGAATATGATCATCTTGACGGCGTCATCTACACCGATCGCATCGATAAAAAGGATCCATTCCATGTCGATGAGGATGCCATCGTCATCGAATGAAGCGTTTTCTTCTCTTTTCGTTTTCTATTTGGCCTAAAAACGGATACAATAGTCTTAAATAGGTCGTCTTTTTATTGGATTGAACACGAAATGTGTTCTTATATTTATTATTTGAGGTATTACTATGGCTGAAACTAAAAAACTCACATCTCCCGTTCAGATTTACGCATTGGGAGGACTCGGCGAAGTCGGAAAGAACATTTATTGCATCGAAAATGACAATTCGATTCTCATCATCGACTGTGGTGTCATGTTCCCTGATGACTCCATGCCGGGAATCGACTATGTTGTCCCTGATTTTACCCACCTCGTCGAGAACGAGAGCAAAATCAAAGGTCTTGTCATCACTCATGGCCACGAAGATCATATCGGTGGCATCCCATTCATCCTGAAGCAGATTAATATTCCCGTCATCTATGCTCCAAAGATTGCGGTCGCTTTGATTCAGCACAAACTCGAAGATGCGAGAATTCCGACCCGTACTCCCATCAAGGAATACAAAGAAGATGATGTATTGAAGTTCGGAGACTTCAAAGTGGAATTCTATCATGTCACTCATTCCATTCCCGATTCCTTCGGCATGTGCATCACGACACCACAGGGAACGATTGTGGAAAGCGGAGACTTCAAAATTGACCTCACGCCCGTCGACCACGATTTCGATATTTCCAAGCTTGTCAAATTCGGCGACCGTGGAATCGATCTTCTCATGGCAGACTCCACCAATGCTGAAAGAGAAGGATATAC
Source organism: bacterium (assembly GCA_963612025.1). Taxonomy (GTDB): domain Bacteria; phylum Bacillota_I; class Bacilli_A; order RFN20; family CAG-288; genus Enterosoma. The sequence goes on along the minus strand of CAVDUB010000002.1, from coordinate 10,879 downwards.
CAATTCAGAACACACGGTTCTGAAAGGAATCACCGATGTCTTCACCGAAGCCAATGGACGTCTCATCATCTCCACCTTTGCGAGCAACATCTCCCGTATTGAGCAGATCATCGAAACCTCCATCCGCTTCAAGAGAAAGATTTTCGTCTTTGGACGTTCCATGGAATCCAATATCGATGCTGCCAGAGACTACGGCTACATCCATTGTCCAAACGAATATTTGGCAAGACCCGAGGATTTAAAGAGCCTTCCACCGGATCAGATTACCATCCTCTGCACCGGCACACAAGGTGAACCGATGGCTGTCCTGTCGAGAATTGCCAGAGGCGATCATCGCTACATCCATATTATTCCAGGCGATACCATCGTCTTTTCCTCCAGCGCCATTCCTGGAAACACTTCCAGCATCAATGCTTTGATTAACCAACTGACGCGCCTTGGTGCTGATGTCATCACCAATTCCGCCTTCACAAATCTCCATGCTTCCGGGCATGCCTCCAAGCAGGAAATGCGTCTTCTTCAGAAGCTGGCCAGACCAAAATATTTCATGCCAGTCCATGGTGAATACAGAATGCTCAAGCTTCATGCGAGAATCGGTGTTGAATGCGGGCTTTCCCCTGACCATACATTCGTCTGTGAAAACGGAGATGTTCTCTATCTCATCAACCACAAGGTCACAAGAGGAGGAAGAGTCCATGCCGATAGCATCTATATCGATGGCAAATCGCCCATTGGTTTGACAACCAGCGTCATCAAAGACCGTTCAACATTGATCAATGAAGGTATGGTCTCTGTCTTCCTGCTTCTCGATCCAAAGTCCAACAAGATGATGGCAGCTCCAATTGTCGAATCGAAAGGATTCATTTCTGCCAACAAGAAAGGTTTGCAGAAGAAAGCTTCGGAAATCATCGCAATCGAAGTCAATAAGCTTCTCTCTTCTGATCGAAAGGTCACTTACATGGAAATCAAAAATGCAATCAAAACATCGTGCAATCGTTTCATGTATCGTGAATCCCATCGCAATCCGATGATTATCCCTGTCATTCTAACCTGCAATAGCGAGGCATAAAACATGATCATACTTGCAAGCCAGTCTCCAAGAAGAAAAGAAATCCTCAAGGAGATTTTAGAAGATGTTCCATTTGAATGCATTCCGAGCAGTTTCGATGAAAGAAAAATACATGAAAGCGATGTTCGAAAGCTTTGCCTTATCGAGGCACAGGGAAAAGGCCTCGCCGTCAGCAAAGATCATCCAGACGACATCATCATCTCAAGCGATACCATGGTTTCCTATAAAGGGGAACAGCTTGGAAAGCCAAAAGATCACGACGATGCACTGAATATGCTTCGAAAGTTATCCGGAAACAGCCATGAAATCGTGACTGCCTATAGTATCCGAAAAGGCGAGAAAGAACTTCGTCACCGCGTTGTGGTCGCCAAATTATTCATCGAAAAGATGGCTGATTGTGAAATTGAAGCCTATCTCGATACTCAATCCCCTTATGACAAAGCCGGAGGATATGGTGTTCAAGACAAGGACTTCATCAATTCGAGGATTCTCGAAGGCGATATGTATACCATCATGGGCCTTCCGAAATATGAACTCGAAGAAGATTTATACGATTTGAAGATCATCGACTAAAAAATGGTTGTCTATCTTGCGTATCGAAGAAGTCGATACGGAGAAGACAACCTTTTTTATTTTCAGGAATTGACCTTTTTGACGTTTTCTTCAAGAAGACGAGAGAATTCCTCGCTCATCGAGCCGATGACGAAGACGACCTTGTTGTTCATGAACATGACAGAAGAAAGTTCCTTATTGATTTCCTCCTTATTGGCAAGAGAAATATCCTTCAATTGGACAGTGACACGGCTTCCTTTCTGTGTGATGGAAACGATGTTGTCGTTTCCTCCAAAACAGTTGGATAGTTTTCCGGCAGACTGCTCGACTTTTTGATTGATTTTTTCTTCCGCTTCCTTGACCATCTTCTTTTTTCTGAAATGAAGATAGAGAATGACAGCAGCAACAAGAACGACCACTAGGGCAACAAGGACAATAATCAAAGTGAGAGACATATGAATGAGTTTTATTCCTTTCCGGTGAGATTCTTTCTCAACCTTGCAATGTAGGATAATTTTCTGAAGTGAAGCAAGGAGACATATTCTTCTTTTCGATGGGAGAAAGTGAATTTCTTGCCTTTGAATTTCGTCTTATGACCGCCATCGATGTAGATTTCCATCGTCGATGTACGATCAATTTCAATCTGCAATTCATCCTTTCCTGTCAGGATGGCTTTCGTAATCGGATTGACAAACAAGCGATTTCGACAGGCAGCCAAAAGGCAAAACTGATAAATGTCCGGTCCATGGATGATCAAAGGAGAGCCTAAGGAAGCCAAGAAGCCTGAAGAACCTGTCGGTGTTCCAACAACAATGCCGTTGCATCGACTCTGGGAAAGAAGTTCGCCATTGACATATAGATTTAAAAAAACTGTTTCTCCGGACTGGATTGCAACATCATTGATGCAATGCTGTTCTTTTCCATCGATAGTAAAGCGATAGAAAGGAAGAGATTCGATTTCCGGGTCAATGAAGAGAAGATCATAAACAAAGGAATCGATTTCATTTTTCTGGTAATCGGCATAGAAGCCAAGATGTCCCGTATTGAAAAGGACATAGCGAACCTGTTTTCCGCGTGGGAGTTTCGGATCATGAACCGCCCTCAGAAAAGAGCCGTCGCCTCCAAGAATGATGATGAGATCAGGATTTTTCTCATCATAGGTGAAATGATGTTCGATCAAATTGGCTTTTATTTTCTCAATCAGAGCAAGATTATTCTCAATCTGCTTGGAATAAACCATAAAGTGAGTTGGGACCATTATGTTATCTCTTTTTATTTCCTTGTTTTTATTGTATCATATTAGTAAAGAAAAGAGGTCAGAATATGACGAGCACCAATATTGAAATCGAAGCAAAAATCCTTCTCAGCAAACAAGATCATGACAAATTGATCAAAGCCTTGAATTTCCCTGAGGAAAGACTCAAGCAGACGAACTACTATTTTGATAGCAAAGATCAGATTTTGAAGAAATTCAACATGATCTTGCGTATCCGCCAGACAGACGGAAAATATGTTCTCACAATGAAAGCCCCTCTCAGCGAAGGCCTGTTGGAGAAAAACCAGAATCTGAGCGAGGGCGAAGCCATCAATCTTATCGACCACAATATCTTCCCGAATGGTGAAATCGATGAATTCCTCACCATGCTTCAGATCGATTCGAAGTCGATGGTTCTTCTAGCCACCCTCACCACATGCCGCCGTTTTGTCAAATACAACGATACGAAATTGGATCTTTCCCAGAACTCCTATGGAGACAAGATCGACTATGAATTGGAATGTGATTCTGATTCGGCCATTCTTTCCCAGAAGACTTTGAAGGAAATCTGCCAAAAGAACAATATCAACTATGTTCCGAATACGCTCTCCAAAGAGCAGCGCGCCATCACCAACGCATTGGGAAAATAATTTTCCTTGCCTAAGCATTTCTCATTTGATAGAATATGCTCCGTGCTTTTCGGCACAAGACAGTTCGACGTTACCATCCTGTCTCTAAACAAAACTAGGAACAATCACGCTTGTTTATCCAAGGCGTCTTTGTTCGGCGCCTTTTTTTCATGGAGGAACAAGTATGAACGAAAAAAAAGACATCGGCTTCTGTAAGAAAATCTTCCTTGCCTTAAAAGATTTCTTCAACCCAAAGGACTGGCTTAGAACGCTTCGCAGTGTGCCAGGCATGGCATTGGCATTGATTACCGTTGCCAACATCCTGATGAATGTCCTTGCCAACAAATCCATCATCGAGCTTGCATTCCCGAATTCCGACTCCTATTGGCTCATTCAGGATGCCGGCGTATGCCTCAGTTGGATTGGCTTTTTGGTCGGTGACTTATTAGTCAAGAATTTTGGAGCCAAGCATGCAATCCGCGTCAACCTGACCGCTCTCATTATTTCCCTTTTTGTCTCATTGCTTCTCTTTGCTGTCAGCGTCATCCCGGGCACCTGGTCTCCAGAGTTCAATTATGCAGACGCATCCACTGCCCAGGCTGTTAAAGATGCCATCAACTCTGTCATGGGCAATGTCTGGTATGTCATTCTCGGTTCGGCCTTGGCCAGCGCTGTCGGATTGATTGTCAACAATATCACGCAGGATTTGATTTTGAAGAAAATCGAAGCAAAAAAAGGCAATCACTATTGGGTCTATCTCATCGCTGCCGCCTTATCGACCGTCTTCGGACAGATTTTGGATAACTTTGTCTTTGCCAGTGTCGTCAGCGTCCGTTTCTTCAATTGGACGTGGCTGACCGCATTCATGTGTTCGCTTGATGGCGCCATCTTCGAACTCATCATCGAAATGGTCTTTACCCCACTTACCTATCGTATTTCTAAGAATTGGGATAAGAACCACATCGGTGTGAAATGGATGGACGAAAATAAAGAAGAATCGATAAAAGCCTAAAACCTTTCCCCACAGTCTTTGTGGGGCTTTTCTTTTTTCTTTTTTCCGTTTACAATCATTTTCATCACCAAGGAGAAACATATGGATCAGAAAAAATTAGAAGAATACGCACGTTTGATTGTAAAAGTCGGTGCAAATGTCCAAAAAGGACAATATGTCGTCATCCGAACCGGACTCTATAGCGAGGACTTCTGTGCAATGGTCAGCAAGGAATGCTATCGAGCGGGTGCGAAGAGAGTTTTTGTTCATTATACGAGTGCAAAAATGGATGCGATCGACAATCTCTATGCTGATGAAGACGCCTTGAAGGAAGTGCCTCTATTCGAAGAGGAATGCCATCGCTTCATGCTGAATGAACTTCCGGTCTTGATCTGGCTCGATGGAGATGATCCAGACGGCCAAAAAGGCATCGACAACGAAAAGGCCAGTCGAATCAGACAGGCAAAATATAAGATTCTCGGAAAATACCGCGAAGAAAGAGAAAACAAATTCCAATGGACGATTGCCGGCGTGGCAAGCCTGGAATGGGCAAAGAAGGTCTTTCCGAATGATCCGGATTGTCTCGAAAAACTTTGGGATAAGATTCTTTATACATCCAGAGCTGACCAGAATGCCACAGAGAATTGGATCAAGCACAATGAGAATCTCAAGAAGAGATGTGCAATTCTCAACTCGCTCAACCTAAGGGAACTGCGTTATCATTCCTCCAATGGGACAGACTTCAAAGTCGGTTTAATCAAGAATGTCCGTTTTGACGGCGGATCCGAAACATGCTTATCCGGCATTGAATTCCAGCCGAATATTCCGACCGAGGAAGTCTTCACTTCTCCGATGAAAGGCAAAGCGGAGGGCATCGTCTTCGCTTCCAAGCCTTTGAGTTATCAAGGACAGCTTATCAAGGATTTCTCTATCCGCTTCCATGAAGGGAAGGCCGTCGAGGTCCATGCCAAGCAAGGTGAAGAAGCGTTGAAGTCGATTCTCACTTTGGATGAGGGCAGTGCGTACCTGGGTGAGTGCGCTCTTGTTCCGTATGATTCGCCGATCAACAAGACGGACCTTCTTTTCTTCAACACCCTCTATGACGAAAATGCCGCCTGCCACCTCGCACTGGGAACCGGATTCACCAATCTTTATCCAAATTTCGAGAAATACACCGACAAGGAAATCGAATCCTTTGGCATCAATCATTCCCTTTCCCACGTCGATTTCATGATTGGGTCAAAAGACATGGATATCATCGGCATCACCGAGGATGGAAAAGAAGTACAAATTTTCAAGGATGGAAATTTCGCCTTCTAGATTATTCTTCGATTTTTTCTTCGATCATCCGATATTCCTTCTTTTTACCTGAAATGCAGAAAGAGATGGCATACCCATGATAAAAGAAGCTTTCCAGATAGAAATCTCTTCCCTTATAGGCAATGCTCCCACTCCGAGCTGGAATCTCTTTGAGAGAAGGGACGCAAAGTCCTAATCCCATGGCTTTTCCAAGCGCTTCTTTTCTTGTCCAGCCCATATAGAAATCATCGGGAGAGGAAATCGACTTCTTCTCTTCTTCATTGAATGCATAATCAAGAACACGTTGTCTCATGTTCTGTATCTTTTCGATATCGATTCCGCATTCCCTCTCATCCGAAAGAAAAACGACATATTCTTCGCTGTGGGCCAGATTGAAGAAGCATCCTTCCTTATAGGGTTTTCCATATTCGTTATAAACAATGTTCTTTTCTCTTGGGGTATATTTATCAATGAGATATCCGGCTCCAAGAGATTGGAGCTGATGCGTCTCTTCCTGAAAGGAGAGAGATTTCCTTTTTCTTTCTTCATCCAACGTTCTTAAAAGAAACTCTTTTTTCTTCCGGATCTCGACCAAGGATAAAATATGAATCTTCAATTCGTTCATGCTGTAATGATAGAGGAATTTCTTCTTTACTGCAATGAAAAGAAGAGGAGATTTTCAATCGTTTTTCTCTTAAAAAGAAACGTGCTATAATTTCTCTCATCATCGAAGGAGGGTTTATGCGTCGACGCTCGAGTGAAATCATTTCCAGACTGACAACCATTTCGATTCTCTCTGCATTGGGATTCATCTTGATGGCATTCTGTCGTTTTCCGTATCCTTTTGCTCCGTGGCTTATGATTGAGATATCCGATCTCGTCGTCTTGATTGCCTATGCTCTCTATGGCTTCTCGGGAGGCCTATTGACAGCTCTCTTGAAGACTGGACTCGACCTTCTTGTCAACGGCGTCACCGGGATCGGCGGAATCGGCAATCTGACAGCCTTATTGACCTCCTTTTTGCTTGTTTTCTTCCTCTTTTTGACATCCCACATTTTCAAATGGTTCAAGAAAGGTCTCCGTTTTCGGCTTCTAAGTTATGGTCTAATCGTTTTATCCATGTCGATTCTTCTGACTTTCTTAAATTTCCTTTTTATCACACCCACCTATATGACTGGAACATTCACCACCTGTTTTGATTCATTAGCCATCGAGAAGACACTGAATGGATTTCAGTCGATGGGGATTTCATATTCTTCTTATTTTTTATTGATTTTTATCATCTATTTCCCTTTCAATCTTTGCAAAGATATCTTGATATGTTTTGTCTATGAACTCTTATTTAACCGTCTGATTTTCGTCGTCATGAATCGTTCTCCATTTATCAAGAAATATTTTGTTGGCTCTGTCTTCAAAAAGAAAGAAGAGAAACAGGTCGAAAAAAGAGAAGAAAAAGAGGAAAAAACTGAGTTATAATAAAAAAACGAGGAATTCTATTTATGAAAAGCAGTGTTCGAGTCTGTTATATCCTATCGATTGCCTATTCAGCCATACTTGAGATTGCCACTCTAATTTTCATCGTTCCCACCTATGCTTCTGCAATCGAAACATTAAGAAAAATCAATGCTGGATCAACCCTCTCCTACAATCCATTCTATACATATTATTACACCATCGTCCGACTCATCCTTTTCACCCTCTTTGCCATTGGATTGATCATCGCCTTCATCTGTAGCATTCACTCTCTGAACAAGGTGCAGGATGAAAGTTATTACAAATCAAAGAAGAACGGAATCTATATCGCAAGCATCATCCTTGGAATCTTCTCCTTCCCTATGCTTCTTGCTGGATTGTTCGCACTCATCGATTCGGATAGAAACCAATGAGAAATATGGGCAACGATAAGCATCGCTGTCCTTTTTCTTCTTGCTTCATCCAATCGAAAATGTTTTACATGTTTTTAACATTTTTTCAGATTAGTAAGAACGGAGAAAAACGCAATTTTATTTTCACTTTTAAATCGCTTTCATTCTTTATAAAATGAAGTAAGTATCAACGAGGTAACCATATCATGTTCAGAAAAAATCGTGAAAACGGAATTCTCTTGCCCATCTCGAGCCTTCCTGGAAAATACGGCATCGGAACGCTCGGAAAATGCGCCTATCAGTTTGTAGATTTTTTATATTCGAACAACGTCAACATTTGGCAGATGCTTCCCTTGAACGTCACCAGTTATGGGGATTCACCCTATCAGTCTCCTTCGAGCAATGGATTGGATTACTACTATATCGATCTCGACATTCTCATCGAAAAGGGACTCCTAAAGGAAAAGGATGTTGAATCCGTTCTTTTCGGAGATGATGAAAGAAGAATCAATTATGGTCTTTTATTCAACAATCGCGTCAAGGTCCTGAAAAAAGCTTTCGAGAACTTCAACACGAAAGAAGGTTCTTTCGTTCTTTTCGAAAAGGAAGGAAAATACCGCGATTTTGCATTCTTCATGACCATGAAGGAACTTCACCAGTTCCGTCCATGGTATGAATGGAAAGAAAAAGACTATTCCCATGCACTCGAGAATCAGGTTATCCATGACAACTATGGCCTTTATCTCTTCTATATCTGGACCCAATATGAATTCTTGGATGAATACAAAGCCTTGAAAGCCTATGCAAACGAAAAAGGCATCAAGTTGATGGGTGATATGCCGCTCTATCTTGCCTTGGATTCCATCGAGGCCTACAAATATCCCGAGATGTTCCGCTTTGATGAAAATCACAATCCCACCATCGTCGCCGGATGCCCACCAGACTACTTCAATGAAGATGGCCAGCTCTGGGGAAATCCCATCTATGATTGGGAAGCCATGAAGAAGGATGGCTATTCCTGGTGGAACAAGAGAATCGAAGCCAATCTCGAATTATTTGATATTCTCCGTATCGATCATTTCAGAGGCATTGCCGCTTATTACACCATTCCCTATGGAGCTGAAAATGCCCGCAACGGAGAATGGGTCAAAGGACCTGGAATGGATCTTTTCGAAGGAAAAGAAAACCTTCCGATCATCGCCGAAGATCTCGGCTTTATCGATGATATGGTCAAGGAACTGCTCGAAAAATCCGGTTATCCAGGAATGAAGGTTTTGGAATTCGCCTTTGATGGCCAAAAAGACAATGACCATAAGCCATCCCAGGCGAAATACAACTATGTCTGCTATACAGGAACACATGACAATGATACGATTCTCGGATATATAGAGTCATTAAACGAAAAAGATTTTTCCATCTTCAAAGAAGACCTGAAAAAGGAATGTGAACTTTTCGCAGTCGACTATCATGATGAAGACAAAAAAGCCCTCACGAAGACGATAGATTGCCTTTGCTATGCTTCTCCATGTCGTATTGCAATTTTGCCCTTCAGCGATATCGCACTTTTCGGAAGCGAAGCGCGACTGAATGTCCCAGCGATTCTCTCGGATAAGAACTGGACATTCCGCTATCTCGAAAAAGATTTCTCCAAAGAAGTCAGTGAATTCCTGAAAACGGCAATCAAGACTTATAACCGAGGATAACGATGAATGAAAATGGCACGTTTGTGCCATTTTTTTCTTCCTTTTCCTTTATTAAGAAGAAGAAATCGATATAATAAATGTCTGTGGGAGAGAAATATATGGCCAGAATCATTCTTGTCGGCGGAGGCTCGTCCTCCGGAAAATCGTATATCACAACAAACGTCATCGAAAAACTCGGAACAGATCAGATTACCCGTATTTCCATCGATGATTTCTACAAGGATCAGACCAACGTCTCGATGGAAGAAAGAATCAAGGTCAACTATGACCATCCAAAGGCTTTCGATTGGAAGCTGATGAGAAAACAGATTCTCGACCTCAAGAATGGGATTGCTGTGGAAAAACCAGTTTATGACTTCACCATCCACAATCGAAGCGATAAGACCGAACATATCGTTCCAAAGAAGATTGTCGTCGTGGAAGGAATCATGGCTCTTGTCGATAAGCAGCTACGCGATCTCGGCGATCTCAAAGTCTTCATCTCGGCAACACCGGAGGTTCGATTCCTAAGACGCTTTATCCGTGACCATACCGAAAGAAAAAGAAGCTATGAGAATATCGTCAGCCAGTACATCACCACCGTTGCCCCAATGTATGAGGAAATCGTCAAGCCATCGAGCAACTATGCCGATTTGATCATCAACAATGATGGCATTGCCAACCTGGCCATCGATGTCCTGACCTGCGTTTTCCTTGACCAACTGCAAAAGGCCAACGATGGAAAAGAACATGTTTCGAAACCTTCTAATGAATTCTCGGAAGATGTTCTCAACAAAGTCTTCCAGGGTGCAATGAAGGAATAGAACATATTTTTGAAGAAAAAGTCGATTTCGTATTGACTATCAAAGGCAAGTAGTATAAAATTATCTTCGCTTGAAATCTCAAGCGAAAATTTTGGGGCTGTAGCTCAATTGGGAGAGCGCCTCCATGGCATGGAGGAGGTCGAGGGTTCGATCCCCTTCAGCTCCACCATTTTAGTAAATTATGTCCGATACAGTAGTGTCGGGCTTTTTTTATGCAAAAATATAATGAAAATAGGCCTTTTTATAGCATTTTTTTATAAAATTCACCAATTCTAGCAATTACTGGACTTACACGATTTGATGAATTTAGAGCATATTTTCATCATTCAAAGTTCCTGTTTACACGATTTAACACGATGTGATTTTTTCTTGATAAGATCATGGCTTTGTCTATCTAAAAAGCAATAAAATGTTATAATTTTATCAATCAGTAAAAAATATAGAGAGATTGGATTATGACCTATAAAGAAATTGAGAAATAAGATGATATTATCTCAAATGGAGTTTGCAGAAGAACCAGGCGTTATTATAGGAACTGGAAGTATTGTTACAAAGGATATTCCTGCCAATGTGATTGCGGTAGGTAATCCATGCAAGGTTATTCGTGAAATTATCGATAAGGACAAAACAGGTTATACGAGATAAATCGGAATTTAGCAGATTATGGTATAAATAAGAACAGGAAGAAGGCATATCATGTTAGAAGTGGTATT
>CAVDUB010000001.1:0-145234 GCA_963612025.1 bacterium | reverse complement strand
ACGTCGTGAGACAGTTTGGTCCCTATCTGTCGTGGGCGCAGGAGGCCTGAGGGAAGTCCCCCTTAGTACGCAAGGACCAGGGGGAACGCGGCTACGGTGGTCCGGTTGTCACGCCAGTGGCATCGCCGGAAAGCCGCCCGCGGCCGGGATAAACGCTGAGAGCATCTAAGCGCGAAGCCCCTCCCGAGACGAGGCCTCCCATCCTATATGGAGTAAGGGCACCGCTAAGCGAGCGGTTCGATGGACGTCCGGTGCAGGCAGCGCGAGCTGCAGAGCCAGGACGCACCAATAGCCCGAGGACTCTGTCCGTCCGATTTGATCGGACCGGGCATGATCATTAGGATATACGCTGTTTCTATTCACTTTGTCTGATAAATAAGGACTGTGGCATTCGGTTTTCAGGGGGCGGAGAGCTCTGTCGGCGGCTGCGATTGCCAGGCGGACACACCCGATCCCATCCCGAACTCGGAAGTTAAGCGCCCTGGCGGCGACAATACCCTCGCGGGGAAGATAGCTGCAGCCGCTTTTTTCGTGGAATGGCATATTTTGCGAAATATTGAACGAATTTGCTTTCTTTATCCTTTTTTTATATAATACATAGACAACGAATTGAAATTATGAAAATTGAAAAAACAAACAAAATTGGAAAAATCGAATTTTCCCTTCAGGCTGTCTCGGATCTTGCTGGCATCACGGTTTCATCCGTGTATGGAGTCGTGGGTTTGGTTGCCAAGAAGAACTTTTCCAATCCGCTCGGACAGTTATTGAAGAAAGAAGACTTTACAGACGGCGTTTCCGTCAAGAAGGTCAAAGACGGTTATGATGTTTCCTTGTATGTTGTTTTATCCAAGGGAATCAAACTGGTCGAAGTTGTCTATGAAATTCAAAAACAGGTCTCGTATATTCTTGAAAAGAATTTCGGAATTCCATTTAAAGTGGTCAATGTCTACGTTCAGGGCTTGAAGTAACCACTTTTTCGAAAGGATTATTTTTTATGATAAAAATTGATGGTGCTATATTGAAACAAATGATTATTTCGGGTTCGAATAATCTTTATAATTGTTATCCAGAAGTTGATGCCTTGAATGTTTTCCCAGTTCCCGATGGCGATACGGGAACGAATATGAACTTGACCATGAGCAGCGGGGCCAAGGAAGTTTTCAATAAAAATGAAAACTCCATTGGTTTGGTTGCAAAGGATTTTGCTCGCGGCCTTTTGATGGGTGCACGTGGTAACTCCGGTGTCATTCTCTCTCAGATTTTCCGTGGATTCTCTGAATCTCTTCAGGGAAAGGATTCAATCGATGCCATCTCTTTGGCTGAGGCTTTTGTCGCTGGAAAAGAAACAGCCTATCAGGCTGTCATGAGACCGGTAGAAGGCACGATTTTGACTGTCATTCGCGAGGCGAGTGCTGCTTTATATGAAAAGGCCGAAAAAGACATGCCCATGGATGAAGCGTTGGATATTCTTTATGAGGAGGCAGAGAAATCCTTGGAAAGAACACCCGAGCTTCTCCCTGTTCTGAAGGACGTCGGTGTCGTCGATTCTGGCGGTGCAGGATTATGCAAGATTTTCGAAGGCTTTGCCAAAGCTCTCCACAATCAGATTGTTGAAAAGGAGATGGCCACCGTCACGGAAAAGAATGTTGCCTATTCCACTGGAAAGATTCCAACGCCATCTGTCGAAGGACATGGTTCTGTGCAGGCTAAGTTCAATCATGAGGAATTTGGCTATTGCACTCAGTTCCTGCTTAAATTAGCTGATCAGGATAATCTCCAAGGCAAAAAGGCCTTCAATGAAAAGAGATTCAAGGCTGTTTTGGAAGCGCATGGAAACTCCATTGTCTTCATTCATAGCGATGATCTTGTCAAGGTTCATATTCATACGATGAAGCCAGGCAATATTTTCACCTATGCTCAGCAGTTTGGCGAATTCAAGACCATGAAATGCGACAATATGTCTGAACAGCATGAAGAGTTGATGGATGATTTCGAATCTGAGCAGAAAAAACTCGGTGTCGAATCCAGTGATGATAAGCTGCATGTCGCTTTGAAGGCGGATACGACACTTTCGAGCGATGAGCAGGCAAAACAGCTCGGCATTGAAAAGCAGGCGAAGAAGAAATTTGCTCTCATTGCTGTTGCTGTCGGTAAAGGCATCGAAGAGATGTTTAGACAGTCCAATGTCGATTACATTATTTCGGGTGGCCAGACCATGAATCCATCGACAGCTGACTTTGTCAATGCTATCAAAGAATGCAATGCTGAAAATATCTTCCTCTTCCCGAATAATGGAAACATCCTCATGGCGGCCAGTCAGGCTGCCGATCTGATGAAGGAAGAACATCATATTGCTGTCATTCCGACGAAGACGATTCCTCAGGGATTGACAGCCTGCATGGTCTTCAATCCAGATGCCACATTGGAAGAAAACGAAGAGGTCATGAAAGAAAACATCGCTTCTGTCAAGAGCGGTGAAATCACCTATGCCATTAAGGATACGACAATCGATGGTGTAACGGTCGAAAAGGATAAATTCATGGGTATCACAGGCAAGAAGATTGTCTGCTGCCACAAGCATAAACTGAATACATTAATCGAATTGCTCGAAAAGATGGTGGATGAAGAGGCTTCCATCATCACGATCATCTGCGGTCAGGACATCACTCCAGAAGAGAGAAAGCAGGCCGAGGAAAAGGTGAATGAAAAATATGGGGATGACTTTGAAGTCGATATTGTCGATGGACTTCAGCCTGTCTATTCCTTCTTTGTCTCTGTTGAATAAATCTCTTAGGCCGTTTACAAACGGCCTTTTTTGAAACATGAATCAAAAAGAACTCTATTCTGCCTTGAATGCGACTTGTGAAGAAGACATTCTTCGGCACTTTCCATCGCGCTATGAAAACCTGAGCGTCACGCCTTTGCCAAACGTGCTGAAAAACGGACAACGCTTTGTCTTTTTGTCTATGCCGGAATCCATCCGTTCCATCAATAAGGGGCCAACCTCTTTGATTCGATTCAAAATCCGTGTTTCACTTGCTCTTCTTGACTGCATGATTTTCAATCAGCCCTTCTATATGCAGAAGCTGAGTTCGCAGAAGGAACTATGCTTTGTTCTCTATTATTCCGAGGTGAGGAAGACTTTCATTGTTCATTCCATCCTCGAGAGCGATGCTTATTGTGTCATCACAGGGATCCGTCCTGTCTATAATCTCCCCAAGAATGTTTCCCAGTCCTTCTTTTCCAATCAACTGAAAAAGATTCTCTCTCAGCCAAAAGAGGCTGTCTTCATGGTCTCGAAGGTTCCGACGAAATATGTTGAGCGATATCGTCTGCTCAATGAATTTGACGCCTATCGATGCGTTCATCTTCCAAGAAACCAGGAACATCTCAAAGAAGGCCTTCGCGTCTTCAAATATGAGGAGGCACTTTCCTATTGCATCCGTTCTCTATCCAATAAAAAAGAAATCGATGAACTCAAGAAGGAAGGCTTTCTTCCGATTGCGCATAAGGAAGTCAACCAGTTTGTCAAGAATCTTCCCTATAAGCTGACGTCTGATCAGCTCTCGGCTATTCGGGATATTGTTTTGGATATGGAAAAACCGAACGTCATGAATAGACTTTTGCAGGGGGATGTCGGAACAGGAAAGACCATTGTTTCTTTTACGTCCCTTTATGCCAATTCCTTGAGGAATCTTCAGGGGGTCTTGATGGCCCCGACATTTGAATTGGCCATGCAGCATTATCAGAATGCCAAAAAGGTCTTTTCTTCGTATCCTCTCTCGATTGGTTTTCTTTCCGGCGCGACGCCCGCAAAGGAAAAAAAGAAAATCCTCGAGGGACTCAAAAAAGGAGATATACAGATTCTGATCTCCACACATTCAGCATTCTCCAAGGATGTTGTTTTTGATCGTCTTGGCCTTGTCATCATTGATGAGCAGCAGCTTTTCGGTGTCGAGCAGAGAGAAGCTTTGCTTCAGAAAGGAAAGGCTGTCGACATCCTGATGATGTCGGCAACTCCGATTCCGCGAACCTTGGCGCAGATCATCAACGCGGATATCGCCGTCACAACCCTGACCCAGTTCCCCTTTGGAGAAAGAAATGTTCAAACGAAGGTCATCCAAAGCGTGGACCCTCTTCTCTATAAGGCAATCGATAAGGCTTTGGATGTCCATCGCCAGATTTTCATTGTCACACCGAAAATCACGGAGGAAAAGAAAGGGGCCAGTTCTGTCGAGAAAGTCTATGAAGAAATCTCTTCACGCTATAAGGAAAAGGCACAGCTTCTCCATGGCAAAATCAAGAAGGAAATGCAGGATGAAATCATTCAGAAATTTTCATCTGGCGAAAAGCCGATTCTTGTTTCGACGACTGTCATACAGGTCGGAATCGATGTATCCAAAGCATGTCTTCTCATCGTCTATGACGCCAATTATTTTGGTATTTCCACCCTCCATCAGCTCCGTGGGAGAATCGGACGAAGTGGTGATTTTGCCCTTGCTTTATTTGTTTATGACGGAAATGACGAGGAAGCGAAGGAAAAACTCGATTTTCTTGCCAAATCGAATGATGGCTTGGCCATCAGCCAATTTGATTTGAAGCAGAGAGGCTCTGGGTCTTATGGTGGAGTGAATCAGGCAGGAAAATCGGAATTGCAGGTCTGCAACTTTGTGGACGATCTTCCGCTCTTCGAGTGTGCAAAAAAGGATGCGGCAGAGATTCTTTCCACTCCTGATGATGAGGAGAATTCTGCTTATCTGAAAAGCCTGAATTTGGATAAGAAA
Source organism: bacterium (assembly GCA_963612025.1). Classification (GTDB taxonomy): domain Bacteria; phylum Bacillota_I; class Bacilli_A; order RFN20; family CAG-288; genus Enterosoma. Next base: position 140,450 of record CAVDUB010000001.1, on the reverse strand, counting down.
ATGAATTTTTGCTGACGTTTTCTTCTCTTCGGTTTCATAAAGAAACTGAATTTGTTATGATAATAGGGAACCTTGACAAAAGGAGGTTTTTCAATGAAAAAAATAGCCATTGATATGATGGGATCGGATTCCGGACCGGAAGTCCTTTCGCAGTCGGTGATTCATTACCTTGAAAAGGAAAAGGAGATACAATTCCTTCTTTTTGGGGACGAAAACATTCTGAAACCTCTTTTTGAGAATTGCCCAAACAAAGATCGCATCGAGATTTTTCATACCGAGAGTATCATTCCGATGGAAATCAAGCCATTGGAATTTCTCCGCGCAAAGAAATCCTCGATGTATCAGGCCATCCTTGCCGTGAAGGAAAAAAGAGCAGATGCCGTTTTGAGTGCCGGATCGAGTGGCGGGTTTGTCACAGGATCGACGATTTTATTGAGAAACATCGAAGGCGTCATGCGTGCTGGATTATGCACAGCCTTCCCAACGCGTGTCATGGGAACGCCATCTGTTGTCCTCGATATCGGTGCGAATAATTACAACACGGCCGAAGAACTCTATCAGTTCGGCATTTTGGGAAGTCTTTATTCCCAATATGTCCTCTCTGTGAAGGAACCGGATGTCTACCTTCTCTGCAATGGAACAGAAAAGGGAAAGGGAACGGATGAAGTTGTCGGAGCCTATAGCCTCTTTGAAGAAAGAAAAGGCGTTCATTTCAAAGGAAATGTCGAAGCCAGAAATGCGCTCGATGGCACTCATGATGTCATTGTCTCAGGCGGATATTCCGGAAATATTTTCTTGAAATCCACGGAAGGCATGGCAAAGATCATGAATGACCTGATCAAGGAATCCTTCAAGATGAATCTTCTGACCAAGATTGGATATCTTTTCTCATCGAAGGGATTCAAGAGAATGAAGAAGGTCATGGATTATCGAAAATACGGAGGTGCGATTCTTCTTGGAATCGATGGTGTCTGTGTCAAGGCACATGGAAACTCCAATGAATATGCCTTCTATCAAGCCATCGATGTCTGCCAGAAGATGATCGATTGCAAGATTGTCGAGAGAATCAAGGACTATTTTTCGACAGTGGAGAAGAAACCAGAATGATTGACGGAATACAGAAGGTTTTTGATCGTTTCAATATCATACCCAATGATCTCTCTCTTTATGAGCAGGCTTTTACCCACGCTTCCTATTCGAATGAGCATAAGGAATGCAAAAGCTATGATCGATTGGAATTTTTAGGTGATTCCATTCTTGATATGGTTGTTGGAGACATGGTCTATCAGGCGAGACCAGAGGCAAATTCCGGAACCCTAACCAAGATGCGTGCTGCTTTGGTCGGCGGAGAAACCTTGACTTATTTCTCGGAGGAGCTCTTCGGATTTTCTTCTCTTATCCGCTATAGCCAGGGAGAGAAGGCAAACAGCAAATTCCACAGACATATCCATGAAGATGTCTTCGAATCCTTCATCGGAGCGGTCTATCTCGATCAGGGATATGAATTTGTCCGTCAGCTGCTGCTTTCCATTTTTACCCCACTTCTGGATGGGGCAATGAACATTTCTCTTTCTAGGGATAGCAAGTCGCGTCTTCAGGAGATTCTCAAAGGCGCCTCTCCGCAATATGTCGTGGTCAAGCAGGAGAATCTTCTTTCCGATGATGTCTGCTTCACAGTCGAGGTTCGTTTGGGTGATGTCATCCTCGGTCAGGGAAAAGGACATAACACGAAGGAAGCGGAAATCAATGCGGCAAGTGATGCCATCAAGAAAAAGGTAGGTAAATAATAATATGGGACTCATCAACTTTCTGAAAAATAAATTTTCTCATCATAAGGAAGAAGAGGAAAAGAAGGACGTTCCTGTCGAAGAAAAGAAACCAGAGGAAATCTCTGAAAAGGAAAAGGAAAGACAGGTCGAAGAAAAGTATGTGGCCGGTCTGGATAAATCTAGAATTGGCTTCACAGAGAAACTCAAGAAATTGGCCAATTCGAATAAGGTCGTCAACCAGGAATATTTTGATGCTCTTGAACGCATCTTGATCGAAGCGGATGTCGGTGTTTCTCTCTCCTTGGAATTGATCAAAGAGACCTCTATGGAGGCTTCGGCAAAGAAGATCACCTCGGTGGAGGAACTCAACGACCTTCTCATCGATAAGATGTTCGTTTCCTATGCAAATAAGGGTGGAAGCTTTTCGACCGAGCTTTCCTTTGCGGAGAATGGACCGACTGTCATCTTCATGTGCGGCGTCAATGGCGTCGGAAAAACGACGACAGTGGCTAAATTGGCGCATAAATACAAGGAAAGAGGCAAGAAGGTTCTTCTTGTCGCCGGCGATACATTCCGTGCCGGTGCAGTGGAACAATTGACCTATTGGGCAGGAAGAGTCGGTGTGGATATTCTTTCCAAGGCCAACAGCGATCCGGCATCCCTCTGTTATGATGCCATGAAAAAGGCCGTCAATGAACAATATGATCTTGTCTTCGTCGATACAGCAGGAAGACTTCAGAACAAGAAGGGACTCATGGATGAGCTTTCCAAGATGGTCCGTGTCATCAAGAAGGTCATTCCGGAAGCTCCGCATGAATCGCTTCTCATCATCGACGCCAATACAGGCCAGAATGGCATCGATCAGGCCAGCGTGTTCAAAGAAGCCGTCAATCTCACAGGCATCATCATCACGAAGATGGATGGCACTTCCAAGGGCGGCATCATCCTCTCCATCCGCGACCGCCTCGCCTTGCCGGTGAAATTCATCGGATTGGGCGAAAAGATGGATGATCTTGAGGAATTCGATTTGGATAAATACCTCTATGGCTTATTGATCGGAAAAGGTGACGAGAACCATGAATAGACAATTTCTTCTTGAACTCCTCTTCATCTTCTTCCTCAATATGCTTGTCAGCGCCGTTGTCAGTTTTCTGATTCCCAACGTCTATCTGGCTGATATCATCACTTCCATTATCCTTGCTTTTATCTTTGCTCTCATGGAGCAGTGGATCGATCGCATTCATTTCTATCGGTACGCACGTTTCTGGTACTCATTCTTCCTGACGGGCATCTTCTTCTGTCTCTGGGATCTGCTTTTATTCCTTCTTTGACCTATGGAAAATGAATTGGAGAAAAAGGAGCGTGTCTCCCAGCTTCTTCTCATCTATGGGGGACTGCTGACAGAGAACATTCATCATCGCATGGAACTCTTCTATCTGGAGGATTATTCCATCACAGAGATTTCCCAGGTGGAAAATGTCTCGCGAAATGCAATCTTTGAATCCCTGAGCAATGGCGAGAAACAACTTGAAAAATATGAAAATTGTCTTTGTGTCTATGAAAAAAGCCGAAATATGCTGCAACTTCTGAATCAGCTTTCACTCGAAAAGAAGGAAGAAGAAAGAGAAAAGCTGATCCGGAAACTGAAAGGAGAAATCGAATATGGCGTTTGAAAGTCTTTCATCCCGTCTTTCCGGCATCTTCAAGAAGATGCGCGGACAGGCGACACTGAGTGAAAAGAATATGGATGAAATGCTCTCCGAAGTGCGCAAGGCACTTTTGGAGGCAGATGTGAATTATGATGTTGTCTCGGATTTCATCAAAGAAGTCAAAGAGGAATCCATCGGACAGAAGGTCCTTGAGAAAGTCTCTCCCGGAGACATGGTCGTCAAGATTGTCCATGACAAGATGGAAAAACTCTTGGGCGATGGCGATAATGACATTCCCTTCCGCTTGGATGGAAGACCGACTGTCATCATGATGGTGGGTTTGCAGGGTACGGGTAAGACAACCTCGGCTGCCAAGCTTGCGCAGCTTTTCGAAACGAAGAATCACAAGAAGGTTCTCTTTGGAGCCCTTGACGTCTATCGTCCTGCAGCCATCGAACAGTTGAGAAACCTCGGATTGAAGTGTTCGCCGGCTGTCGACACTTATTCGGATGAGACTGGAACTGCGGTTCCTCTCATTGCCAAGGCAGCCTATGAAAAAGCCTGCAATGAGAAATATCAGATTCTCATTCTCGATACGGCCGGCCGATTGGAAATCGATGAGAAACTCATGCAGGAACTCAAGGATATCCAGCAAATCGTGCATGTGGATGAAACCTTGCTGACCGTCGATTCCCTTGTCGGTCAGAATGCGACCAATGTCGCTTTGTCTTTCCATTCGCAGATCAAGATCACGGGTCTTGTCATGACGAAACTTGATGGCGATTCCCGCGGTGGTGCCGCCTTGTCGATCAAGAAACTGACCGGAATTCCAATCAAATATGCCGGTACCGGTGAAAAGATCACTGACTTTGAGAATTTCCATCCTGACCGCATGGCCTCAAGAATCCTTGGCATGGGCGATATTGTCAGCCTTGTCGAGCAGATGCAGGAAAAAATTGATGCCAAGCAGGCGGAAAAGACATCGAGAAGACTTCAGCAGGGTCTGTTTGATCTCAATGACATGCTTTCCTTGATGAAGCAGATGAACCGCCTTGGACCTCTCAAAAAGATTCTGACCATGCTTCCGAATATGCCCAAGATGGACGATGAACAGGTCGATGCTGCCCAGGCGATGCTCAAAAAGACAGAGGTCATCATCAATTCCATGACTCGTCAGGAAAGAAAGAAGCCGGAGATGGTCAAGACCAGCCGCAAGATCCGTATTGCCAAGGGTGCCGGTGTTCAGCCGAATGAAGTCTCCAAGCTTTTGGAATCTTTCGAAATGATGAAGAAGCAGATGGCTCTCATGCAGAAGAATCCACGTGCCGCCCAAATGATGATGTCGCAGTTCAAACAGCAGAGATAAATAAAAACTGCAGTCCCTCTTCCTGCATAGGTTAGAGAAAGGCTGCATTTTTTTTAGTTTGCTTTTTCGACGAATTTCTTTCCTTTTTCGATGGCTTCCAATTCCTTTTCAGTCAATGAATTGTCGTGATTGATGACTTCTTGGATGATCTTGGCATCTTTCCTGGAATACGTCATCTTGTCAAAAAGATCTTTCCTTTTTTCGTATGTTTCCTTAATTGCCTGCTTGCGACGGTAATTTTCAATTACCTCATGGTTTCCGCAGAAGAGAATGTCGGGAACTTTCTTACCATCATATTCCCTCGGATAGGTGTATTGAGGGTATTCTAAGATGGTGTTGGTGAAGGATTCCTCCTTGGTGGAGTCCTTGCTGATGGCTCCCTCAAGAAGGCGGACGATGCTATCTGTGAAGGCCATAGCGGGAATCTCTCCCCCTGTCAAGATGAAATCGCCCAACGACAGGGTTTCATCGACATAGTCTTCAAAACGGGAGTCGACACCTTCATAGTGTCCGCATATGAAACAAATTTCTTCCATCTTGGAAAGACGGATTGCATCTTTCTGGGTGAAGGTATGTCCTTTCGGGCCTAGAAAAATCTTGTGTGTTTTTTCATTCGTATTGGCTTTTAGGCAATCCATCAGAGGTTCCATCCGCATGATGAGTCCGGCCCCACCTCCGATCGGATGATCGTCGACGCGGTGGTTTTTGTCGAGCGAATAGTCTCTGATGTTGACCAAGGTGATTTCGACAATGCCCTTGCTGATGGCTCTGCCGATGATGGAACTTTTCAGGAATTCGTTATAGAATCCCGGAAAGAGCGTCATGATTTTTATTTTCATCATTGAGCGGCTTCGCTTCCCAATTCCGTGAGATAGATTTTCTTTTCTTTCTTGTCGACGGACTTTACGAAGCGGTCAATTTGGAAGGGGATGTATTTTGTCTTTCCGATGACAAGGTATTCGCCAGCCGGCATTCTTTCGACATGATCGACAACGCCAAGGCTGTTGCCCTTCGCATCGATGACCTCCATGGAAGTGAGCTCGTCGAAAAAGAAGGTTCCTTTGGGAGCGCGGACATTCTGATAAATGTCTTTGTTGATGAAGGACTGGATCTGATTGATGTCATCATAGCCTTCCAGTCCGATTGCCAGGATACGGCTGTTCTTGATCATGAGCGAGGAGATGACATATTCTTTTTCTTCGCCTGTGGCATCCGCAATCAAGACTTTCTTTCCTGGTTTGAATCTTTCTTCTGCTGTGGAGGAAGTGACGGAGACTTTCAGCTGTCCCTTCAATCCGAAGAAATTGACGATGTGACCGATTTTCTTTTTTGCCATGTTTTTTCCTTTCTATAATGAAAAATAAATGGGGAGATAGACTCCCCATCTGTGAATTTATTGAGCGTTATTGGCTTCGTCGAAGGATTCGAAACGGAGATGAACCTTCTTTCTCATGTTCTTGATGGAAACATTGAGAATGGTACGTAAGGAATCAGAGATGACACCATGACGTCCGATCAACTTGCCGAGGTCTTCTTTTTCGCAGAGAATCAGATAGTTCTGCTCTCTTTTTCCAAGTTCCTCAGGTTTATCCATACGCTTGATCTGGATAACCTCAGGCTTGCTAACCAACGGTTCGATGAGTGAGCGGATGTCCCCAGTGAGATCGAGGTTAGTTTCGGTTTCCATGATTACTTTGCCTCAGTGTGGGCTTTCTTGGCAGCCAACTTGGCATCCAAGTGCTTCTTGTAGATACCCTTCTTGGAAAGAAGAGTCTTGACAGAATCGGATGGGATGGCACCATTGGCCAACCATTTGAGAGCTTCTGCTTCATCGATGGTGCACTCATTGGTGTTCGGGTTGTAGGAACCTAACTGAGCCAAGGAAGCAGAGTTCGGGATTCTTCTTGAATCGCTGACGACGATTCTGTATTGTGCATAATGCGTTCTGCCGATACGGGCTAATCTGATTTTAACCATAAATATTTGTCCTCCAAATTTAAAAGCCCTAAAAGTATACGCTTGATTTTTAACGCTGTCAAGTGTTTTATATGGACAGATGAATTTTCTTTCTTCCTTTTCTAAATGAGAAAGCGGAAATAGAATTTCCTGCTCTGCTCTAGAAGAGGGGATTGTCATAGTAAAGGCAATGAATTTATTGAATGAATGTCAAGAATGATTGATGAAGTATTTAATGATGTTGTCAGTCGTATGAAAAGAGAAAGCAATAACATTTTTGATCAGGGGCATCGATTTCTTGAAATCGAAGTATTCGGTTCTTTACCAAATGGAATATTGAATGGATTATCTTGCATTTTAATCACTTCAAAGTAATTTTAAGAAAAAAGTGAACTTCCAATTTCTTCGTGAACTTTTATGAACTTTAAAAAACGAGTATAAAAACATAAAAATGTAGTTTGAGATAAAAAGTGGCTCATTTTATTGTAGGATTTCACATAAAAGTGCCTCATTTTTTGTAACTCATGCATTTTAGGAACGTTTTCTGTGCCTTCCTTATCAAGGAATTCCTTTCCTCTTTTCATTTCGAATAAAAATAGACATGAAAAAAGTCGGCCAAATGGACCGACTTGTCACTATTTTATTGAATAAGAATGCGTATTGGAAGATGGATTTACTTTGCTTCAGCTTCAGCGGCTTCAGCTTTGGCAGCCTTGGCAGCTTCGGCCTTGGCTTTGTTTGCAGCTTTCTTCTTATCTGCATTGGTCTTGGTGGCAGCCAAGTTGGCAGCAATCTTGTCCTTGCGGATGACTTCTTCCAATCTTGCGGCTTTGCCAGAGCGGGCTCTGAGATAATAGAGCTTATGTCTTCTGACTTTACCATGCTTGAGGACCTGGATGGAGGCGATGGATGGGGAGTTGATCAAGAAGTTTCTTTCGACACCGATACCGGCGGAGTCTTTTCTAACGATAAAGGTTTCGGATGCACCGGCACCTCTGATGGAGATGACGACACCTTCGAAAGCCTGCTGTCTTTCCTTATTGTTTTCACGGATGGTGACCATGACCTTGATGGTGTCACCAATCTCGAACTCAGGAAGATCGTGTCTGATCTGTGTAGCAGTGATCTGCTGAACTAACTGTTTGTTCATGAATTAGTTTCTCCTTTGGAAATAATTGTGTTGTCCTGTTGCACATGGTCGAGTGACACTCCAGCGGTGCATCAGTTAGCCTAGATAGGCAAGGGATAATTTATCACAAACAGGATGCGTATGCAAGAAAAGATTTTCTCTGAAAAATAAGCAAGAATAAAACAAGATAAAAAATACATGATTTTCGCATGATTTTTGTGTATTGGTTGAGTCATCCAACAGAAACTGAAAAAAAGAGTTGCATTGCGTGGTCCTTGCTAGTATAATCGATAAGGTTTTAGGCATTTTATGCCCATTTTTTTGGGCGTGTATGCTCTATAACCATACGGTGGGAAGTCAGTGACAACTGTCAGTACCACGGTGCATGTCATAGGAGGAAAAACAAATGGCTGCAAAAAAAGTCACCAGAACGATGATTATTCGTGCTGAAGGCGGCGGAGCAAATCCGGCAAAGTTGGGTCAAAAACTTGGTCCTTATGGTATCGGTGGAAAATTCTGCCAGGAATTCAATGCCAAGACCGCTGACAGAAGAGGCGAAGTCGTTCCTTGCATTCTCACGATCTATGAAGATCGTACATTCGAGATGAGTTTCAAAACCACTCCAACCACTTATCTTCTCTTAAAGGCTGCTGGTGTCCAGAAAGGACGCAAAGGACCTGATCATGGCGGAAGCAACAAAGAAGTCATCGGCCATGTCAAGAAGGAAGATGTCAAGAAGATCGCCGAATACAAGATGCCTGATCTCAATGTGGATTCCCTCGAGGCTGCTGAAAGATGCGTCGCCGGATCTGCAAAGTCCATGGGTATTGTCATTGACGACTAATCTAAAGGAGAACATGGGTTATGAAAAAATTATCTAAAAAATATGCTGCTTCTTTAGCTTTAATTGAGAAAGACAAGAAGTATACCGTCGCTGAAGCTTGCGAATTGGTCAAGAAGACTGCAACTGCCAAATTCGATGAATCCATCGATGTCAGTTTCAATCTCAATATCGATCCAAAACAGGCTGATCAGCAGTTGAGAGGAACCATCACTCTTCCTCACGGAAATGGTAAGACTGTCAGAGTCTTGGCCATCACCGATAAAGTGAGTGATGCTACGGCTGCCGGTGCTGATTATGTTGGTCAGCAGGACATGCTCGATAAGATTCAGAAAGAAAATTGGTTTGATTTCGATGTCATCGTTGCCACTCCGAATATGATGGGTCTCTTAGGCCGTATGGGTCGTGTCTTGGGTCCGAAAGGCTTGATGCCGAACCCGAAGACTGGAACTGTCACTCCGGATATTGCTTCTGCCATCAAGGAAATCAAGAATGGTAAAATCTCTTATCGTAATGATAAGGATGGAAACCTCTCCATCAACTTCGGCAAGGCCAGCTTCGATACTGAGAAGCTTGCTGAGAACTTGAAGACCATCATCGATACGGTCAACAAGATCAAGCCGGTTGCTGTCAAGGGTACCTACATTCTCTCTGCAACCATTTCCAGCACTTATGGCCCAGCCATTAAGATTGCTCTCTAATTTCTAACTATTTTATAGTTGTGTCGTTTCCGAATGATTCGGGTGTCTCAATATACCTAAGACAGTAACTGCCGATAAATAAACGGCTCAATATGTTACCGAGGATTGAATTGAGTAACTATGCTTAAAAGTCAATAAAGTATATTGTTCTATACACCAAACCAAAATGAGGAGGTGAAAAGATGAATCAGCAGATCTTAGCTGAGAAGAAGGAAATCGTCTCGAAGTTAAACGATGTTCTCAAAACTTCTCACACCACAGTTGTTGTCTCTTATTCTGCTTTGTCTGTCGCTGATGTCAACCAACTCAGAGCTGGCTTGAAGAAGGCTGGTGCCAAACTTTCTGTCCAGAAGAATTCCCTTATGAAGAAAGCTGTCGATGAAGATGGCTTATCTGAATTGGATTCTTTGTTCAAAGGACCGTCTGCCTTGGTTACCGCTGATGAAGCTGGAGCTGGATTGGATGTCTTAGGTGAATTTGCCAAAGCCCATAAGAAGAATTTCGCTGTGAAGGGCGGTATGATCGATGGCAGTTTCTGCGACGCTGACAAGCTCAATGATTTGGCAAATGTCGGTGGCAAGGAAGGTGCTCTCAGCCGTCTCTTGTCTGTCTTGGAAGCCCCGCTCGTTCAGTTTGCCCTTACTGTCAAGGAAGTTGGCAAGAAGAACGATCCGGAAGGTGCCCAGGCTCTTGCCGAATAATCGGCGCTGTCGTATTTCGTTGAATGAAAAAAACCATTAATGGAGGAAAACTAAAATGGCTAAATTAGTTAAAGAAGATGTCATTGCCGGTTTGAAGGAAATGAACATGGTCGAAATCATGGATCTTGTCCATGCTATCGAAGAAGAATTCGGTGTCAAGGCTGCTGCCGGTGTTGCTGTTGCTGCCGGTGCTGGTGCCGCTGCCGCTGAAGGACCGAGCGAAGTCACAGTTACCCTCAAGGGTGTTGGCGCTTCCAAGGTTCAGGTCATCAAGGCTGTTCAGGCCATCACTGGCTTAGGCCTTATGGATGCCAAGAAGCTTGTTGACAAGGCTCCTGTCGCCATCAAGGAAAAGGTCTCTCCTTCCGAGGGCGAAGAAATTGCCAAGCAGCTCACCGCTGTTGGTGCTGAAGTCGAAGTCAAGTAATCCGTATTTCACTTGCGTATCCTAGTCCCACATCGCCCTTTTGGGAGGTGTGGGCTTAGTTGTCTATAAGGAGTCGGGCAGATTACACACGAAAAGCTCGACTTTTTTATTCGAAAAAGCCTTAAACAACTTTAGTCCCGTAGTGTGAACGGAAAGAAAGACACGAGGTAAATATATGGAAAGATTTGACATTAATAAATATCAGAAGACGGAAACAGGCCGTTTGGATCTCAGTAAGACTTTCTCCACGGTTCCGCTTCCCAATCTTTGTGCTGTTCAGACGGAATCGTTCAAATGGTTCACTGAAACTGGCGTCGATGAAGTTTTCAGAGATATTTTCCCGATTTTCTCCAACAAAGATACCCGCGGCCGCGAAACCGATGCAGAAGAAATTGCTGAATTGGATTACGTGAATGCCCAGTGGGGTTCTGCGGATGAGAAACACGGGTATTTTGAGTGTAAAGTCTCCGCGTTGACCTATTCAGCTCCACTTCATGTCACGCTTCGTCTGAAACATCCGGATGGAACGATCGTCGAAGAAAAAATCTTCATGGGCGATTTCCCTTGGATCACTCCATCTGGCACATTCATCATCAATGGATCTGAGAAATGCATCGCTTCTCAGCTTGTCCGTTCTCCGGGTGCTTATGTCTCCAAGGAAATGGATGAAGTCACCTTGAAGAAAACCGATACCGATGCTAAGAATGAAATCAACATCGTCTATGGTTCCAACATCATCCCTGCCAGAGGTATCTGGTTGGAATATTTGACGGATAATCGTGATTTTGTCTCCGTCCGTATCGACAAACAGAAAAAAGTCCCGGCCCTTGTCCTCCTCCGTGCTCTGGGAATTGTTTCCGATTCCGATCAACTGAATGATACTGAACTGCCGAACAATGCTGATGGCACTCCTTCTGGAGAAGTCACGGGTGTGTTAGGCCTTTTTGGCGAGAACAGCTTCCTTCTCAAGGCTCTTGAAAAGAATCCGGTCAAGGCAGATAAAGGCGCCAAAGAAAGAATGCATCAGGCTGTTGGCTATATTTTCAGAAAGCTCCGTCCAGGTGAACCCTATACAGCGGAGTCTGCAGCTATGACCCTGAAGCAGCGCTTCTTCGAGAATGAACATTATGATCTCGGAAAGGCTGGAAGATTCAAGATCAATGAAAAGTTGGGAATCTATGATCGTTTGATCAATCAGACATTGGCTGAAGACCTTATCAGCAATGAAGGCGAAATTGTTTTTGAGGAAGGCAAAGTCCTTTCCATTGATGATGTTGCCAAATTGAAGAAGGAGAAATTCTTCGATGGCAATGAGAATCATTCCATCCACCTTCATGCCAATCCGGATCTCGACACGAATGATGTTGTCAATCGCGTCAAGGTTGTCTCCCCATTGGATCCTGAAAAGACGGTCTATATCATTGGTACTGATTTGAGACTCAATCTGACACATGTCACAACTTCGGATATCATTGCATCTCTTTCCTATATGCTCAACCTCATCGATGGCATCGGCTATACCGATGACACCGACCATCTTGGAAATAAGAGAGTCCGCTGTGTCGGCGAATTGATTCAGGATAAGTTCCGCGCCGGCCTTAGCAAGATGAAGAGAACCATCCATGATCGCATGTCGACCTCGGATCTTTCCAACATGTCGATTTCCTCCTTGATTAATATCAAGGCTTTGACAAGTGCCGTCATCCAGTTCTTCAACTCGGATTCGCTCTCCCAGTTCATGGATCAGACCAATCCTCTTGCTGAATTGACCAACAAGAGACGTCTTTCCGCTTTGGGCCGTGGCGGTTTGACCCGTGATCGTGCTTCTTCGGCTGTCCGTGACGTCCATCCGACGCATTACGGAAGAATCTGTCCGATTGAAACACCAGAAGGTCAGAACATCGGTTTGATTTCCAACCTCGCCTGCTATGCCAAGGTCAATGAATATGGATTCCTTCAGACCCCATATCGTCCAGTCAAGAATCGTATTATCGATAATGACAAGGACCATGTCCTTTGGCTTACCGCGGATCAGGAAAGAAATCACACCATCTGTCAGGCAAACGTCAATGTGGATAAAGAGACAGACCGCATCCTTGATGATGTTGTCAACGCCCGTTTGAATGGTGAATATGTCACCACCAAGGCAGAAGACTGCGATTTGATCGATGCTTCTCCAAAGCAGATTGTCTCCATCGCTGCTGCCTGTATTCCATTCTTGGAAAACGATGATGGTAAGCGAGCCCTTATGGGTAGTAACATGCAGCGTCAGGCTCTTCCTCTTTTGAGACCGGAAGCTCCGTTTGTCGGAACCGGCTTGGAAAGAAAGATTGCCCACGATTCTGGTGAAGCTCTTTTGGCTGAAAAACCTGGTTATATCGACTATGTCGATTCCAAGCAGATTGTCATCAACCAGGATGACGGAACCAAGAAGATCTACAAATTGAGATCCTTTGTCCGTTCCAATAAGCGAACCTGCATTTCGCAGACTCCGATTGTCGAAGTCGGCGAACATGTCTCTGAGAGTCAGATCATCGCCAATGGTCCGAGTATGGACAAGGGCGAACTTGCCTTAGGTCAGAACGCGGTTGTCGCCTTCACCACATGGCATGGCTACAACTACGAAGACGCTGTTGTCATTTCGGAAAAATGTGTCAATGATGATTTGTTCACAAACCTCATCATTGAAGAATATCCAATCGATCGCCGCAAGACAAAGTTGGGTGATGAGGAATTTACCCGCAATGTTCCGAACCTCGGCGAAGACAAGAAAACCTATTTGGATGAAAAAGGTATTGTCGTTCCTGGAACGGAAGTCAAGGAAGGCGATATCTTGGTCGGTAAGACGACGCCAAAGGGTGAAAGCACGGAGACGAATAACGATCACCTTCTCAAGTCCATCTTCTCGAGCAAATCCGATGAAGATAAGGATACCTCTTTGCGTGTCCCACATGGTGGTGAAGGTATCGTCTTGGATGTCAAGACCTTCTCGAGAGACAAGGGTGATGAACTCCTTTCTCCAGATGTTCTTGAATCAGTCAAGGTCTACGTTGTCCAGAAGAGAAAAATCCAGGTCGGCGATAAGATGTCTGGACGTCACGGAAACAAGGGTGTTATTTCCAAGGTTCTCCCTGTCGAAGATATGCCTTATCTTCCGGATGGTACGCCCGTCGACATTCTTCTCTCCCCAATGGGTGTTCCTTCCCGTATGAACATCGGTCAGGTCTTGGAAGTCCAGCTTGGTTTAGCCTGTAAGAAATTAGGCATCAAGGTTTCGACACCTGTCTTCGATGGTGCATCCAATGAGGAAATCGAAGGATTCATGCATGAAGCAGGCATCGATCCGGATGGAAAGACTGTCCTCTATGATGGTCAGACCGGTGAAAGATTTGATGCCCGTATCGCTGTCGGTGTCATGTATATGATCAAACTTGACCACATGGTCGAAGATAAGATTCATGCCCGTGCCATCGGACCGTATTCTCTTGTCACACAGCAGCCTTTGGGTGGTAAGGCACAGAACGGTGGTCAGCGTTTCGGTGAAATGGAAGTCTGGGCATTGGAAGCCTATGGCGCAGCCTATACCCTTCAGGAAATGTTGACGATCAAGTCCGATGATATGGTCGGCCGTAACAAGACCTACGAATCCATCTTGAAAGGTGAACAGGTTTCCAAGCCGAATATGCCAGAGTCCACACGCGTTCTCATCAAGGAATTGCAGGGTCTCGGCATCGATGTCAACCTTCTCGACGAAAGAAATCAGCCCATCAATATGGATACCATTTCTGAAGAGGCTGAAAGAGATAGCCGCCGTTCGCATCACGATATGGTGAATTTCGACACCAAGCATGATGATGAACGCGATATGGAAGAAGCACGCAATGCTCATTTGGAAGAAGAAGTCAGTGCTGAATTCATGGATGATCAGAATATGGAATCAGAAGAAGCTTCTTTTGAAAAAGAAGACAATGAATAAGGAGGACACTGAACAATGTTTGATTTAAACCGCTTAAAGGCAATCAAGATTGGTCTTGCTAGTCCGGATAAGATTCGCGAATGGGGCAAGGGTGAAGTCACCAAACCGGAAACGATCAACTATCGTTCCCAAAAACCGGAACCCGATGGTCTCTTCTGCGAAAAAATCTTTGGTCCTGCCAAGGATTATGAATGTCATTGCGGAAGATACAAGAAATCTTCCTATGCTGGAAAAGTCTGCGAAAAGTGCGGCGTTGAGGTCACTCTCAAAGCCGTCCGCCGTGAGAGAATGGGTTATATCAACCTTGCTTTTCCTTGCACCCATATTTGGTATGCCAAGGGAAGCCCGTCCAAGATGGGTCTTACTCTGGGCATTCCTCCCAAGCAGCTTGAAGAAGTTGTCTATTTCGTTTCGCATATCGTGACCAATGCCGGTATTTCCAAGATTTTGAAATACCGTCAGGTCCTCGATGAGAATACGGCCCGTGATGTCTTTGCCATGGTCATCGAACAGGAAATCCTCACCAGCGAACGTCTTCATGATGGTGATTTGGATTATGCCAAGGGCAAGAATTATATTCAGACAATCTCCAAGAGATCGAATCCATTCGATTTCTTCACTGTCTCCAAGTTCATCCACAAATATACCGGTGCTGAATTTGGAATCGGTGCTGAAGCTGTCTTGAAGCTTCTCAAGGAAATCGATCTCGACAAGGAAATCAAGGAAGTTTCTGCTGACTTGAAGAACTCTGTCGGAGAGAAGAACCAGAAGAGAATCAAGGCGATCAAGAGATTGGAAGTTCTTGAATCCTTCAAGAATTCTCAGGTCAAGCCGGAATGGATGGTTCTCACTGTCCTTCCTGTCATTCCACCGGATCTTCGTCCGATGATGCAACTCGATGGTGGACGTTATGCCACCTCCGACCTCAACGATCTCTATCGTCAGGTCATCATCAAGAACAACCGTCTGAAGCATGAAATCGAAGAACACGCACCAAACGTCATCCTCATCAACGAAAAACGTATGCTTCAGGAAGCGGTCGATGCCTTGATCGATAACGATAAGAGAAACAAGCCAACCCAGTCCATCTCCGGAAATACCTTGAAGTCGCTTTCCTCCACTTTGAAGGGTAAGCAAGGACGTTTCCGTCAGAACCTTTTGGGTAAGCGTGTCGATTATTCCGGTCGTTCCGTCATTGCTGTTGGACCGACCCTCAATATGGACGAATGCGGTTTGCCAAGAGAAATGGCTGTCCAGCTTTTCCGTCCATTCATCGCTCACGAATTGATCTTCGCCAAGGATTCTACGGTCACCTCTCAGAGACAGGCCGATGAATTGATCGCCAAGAGAGATCCGAGAGTCTATGACGCAATCGAAAAGATTGCCAAGGATCATCCGGTCCTTCTCAACCGTGCCCCAACGCTTCACCGTTTGGGTATTCAGGCCTTCAAGCCGATTCTCATCGAAGGCAAGGCAATCCGTCTCCATCCGCTTGTCTGCCCTGGCTTCAACGCCGACTTCGACGGTGACCAGATGGCTGTTCATGTTCCGCTTGGAAGACAGGCTCAGGCTGAAGCCATGAGTCTTATGATGGCCAACAGAAACATCCTCAAGCCGAGTGATGGCAAGCCGATCTGCGTTCCTTCCCAGGATATGATTTTCGGAAACTACTATCTGACCTTGGAAGACAACATCGACATGGATGAGATGTATGCCAAATATTATGAGAAGCGCAATGAGCCTGCCATGGCTGAAAAATTCCGTTCTTATGAGAAGTTCGAAGGAAAGGTCTTCACCGATCCGGAGACGGCAATCCTTGCCTATCAGAATGGAAAACTCTCTTTGAGAACCAGAGTCTATGTCCCTGGCCGTTCCCTCAAGAAGACAGGATTTACTGAAGAACAGAACAATTCCTATCTTCTCACCACAGTTGGAAAATTGATCTTCAATAAGATCTTCCCGTCTGATTTCCCATACATCAACTTCCCCTATCGAGATGACAAGGATTCGAAGAAGCACTATGCCGAAAACTTCGAGCATACTTTGGATGAATTCTTCGTTACCGCTTCGAAAGCGTATGATGCAGTCATCGCTTCTGGAAAATTCCAGGATGGCGATGATTTCGATGCCTTCAAGGAATACTGCAAACTTCAGCCTCTTCGTGCCCCAATCGATAAGAAGGGCATTCAGGTCATGATGGATAAGATCTTCCATCACTACAACGAAGACGCTGTCAAAACAGCTCATATCATGGATCTCTTCAAGAACCAGGGATTCGATTATTCCACCAAGTCTGGCTTGACGGTCTCGTTAGACGATATGAAGCCGATGGAAGGCCGTCGTGAAATCTATGAAAAGGCCTATGAAAAGGTCAATTGGATTCAGGAGAACTTCGATCTTGGCTTCTTCACGGAAGATGAAAGACACAATGCCATCATCGCCGTTTGGGACAGCGTCAAGAAGAACGATCTTTCTCCGATGCTCAAGAAGAGAATGAAGGATTCTCCACGCAACCCGATGTTCATGATGATGGAATCCGGTGCTCGAGGTTCGTTTGATAACTATATGCAGCTGATCGGTATGAAAGGCTGTATGTTGAAAGCCGATGGCGTTGCCATCGAAACGCCGGTTACGAACTGCTATTCGGATGGCTTGACTGTCTCTGAATACTTCTCTTCTACACACGGAACGAGAAAGAACGGTTCCGATACGGCCTTGAAGACCGCCGACTCTGGTTATCTGACCAGACGTTTGGTTGATGTCTCTCACAATGTTGTCATCCGTGAGGAAGACTGCCGTTGCGATCATGGCATTTTCGTCAAGACGCTCAAGGCGGCCGATGGCGCTGTCATCGCCTCTTTGGAAGACCGTCTTGTCGGTCGTTATCTGATGCATGATTTCATCGATTCTGAAACAGGAGAAATCCTTGTCTCTGCCGATAAATGCATGAACGAGGATGACGCCCATCTCATTGCCAGTACGGACGTCAAAGAAGTTGAAATCCGTTCCATTCTTACCTGCGAATCCAAGAATGGTGTCTGTATCAAGTGCTATGGACGCAACTTGGCCACAGGTAAATTGGCGACAATCGGTGACACGGTCGGTATCATGGCCGCCCAGTCCATCGGTGAACCAGGTACACAGCTGACTTTGAAGAACTTCCACACCGGTGGTGTTGCTGGTCAGTCGGATATTACACAAGGTTTGCCTCGTGTTCAGGAACTTTTGGAAGTTCGTCATCCAAAAGCCAAGGATCTTTCCTTGATTACCCATATCCATGGAAAAGTCACGGAAATCAAGGATCAGGGCTTGAGACATGTCTTCACAATCAAAAATGATCTTGAAGAGATGGAATTCATCTCCTATCCGAACGCTGTCCCTTGTGTCAATGTCGGCGATGAGGTCCTTGCCGGTCAGGCTTTGACCAAAGGCCATATCGATCCGAAGGAACTTCTTGAATGCACGGACTTGACCACTGTGAGAAATTATCTCATCAAGGAAGTCAAGGAAGTCTACAAGGGCAATGCCGGTATCGATATCTCCGACAAGCATCTTGAAATCATTGTCCGTCAGATGACCAACAAGCTCCTCATCATCAATGCCGGTGATACGGATTTGCTTCCTGGTCAGAAAGTCGACGATATTGTCTTCACCAAGAAGAACGATAAGGTTCTCCGCCACGCCGGCAAGCCGGCTGTCGGCCGTCCAGTTGTCCTTGGTATCACCAAGGCTGCCTTGGATACGGAATCCTTCCTCTCAGCCGCTTCCTTCCAGCAGACAACCTCTGTCTTGACGGATGCTGCCATCAAGGGAAAGATTGATAATCTCTTGGGCTTGAAAGAAAACGTCATGATTGGTAAACTTATTCCAGCTGGTACTGGAATCAAGCCGCTTCTCTCCGCTGAGGAAGAAGATGGCGAAGTTCATGAGGACGATTTCATGAAAAGCGAAGCCGATGTCGACGATCAGTTGCTGAAGTAAATAATTGGCTGACAGTCTTCTGTCAGCCTTCTGCAGCCGTAGTTCAGTGGTAGAACGATAGCTTCCCAAGCTGTATATACGGGTTCGATTCCCGCCGGTTGCTCCATTTAAAAAGAATAGGTTTGATACAATATGTATCAGACCTTTTTTCTTTGCAGATAGGGAAATTGAGCGATGTCACCTTTGAAATTTCATAATCACAACATATTAAATAAGTTGAATGTTTCATCTAGGAAGCAAATGTTACGTTATGCGACTCTTCTAAAACAGGAATGTGTAAAAACTTCATGAATGGTATTAAAAAACGAGAAAATAATTGCTATTTGAGGAAACAAATTCAATGTATGTTCTCGATTCATTCGAAATAAAACTTCTAGATGTTTCTAGATGAATATCCCGAGAAAATAGGGAATATTTTATGCAAGTGATTTTTCATATTTCTAGATGTTTCTAGATAATTTCCAGATGTTCTAGAAAATTCTTATTTTTTCTTTTGTACGAAATAATATTTTTTTGAATTTCCTTGAATTTTTACGAATGAGATTGTATCATTAAATCATATAAGGAGGCGAAAATGATTCAATGGTTTTCGAAAAATGAAAATAAGGCGACCGCTACCATCTATCCGACGAATATCACGATCAACAAATCCGGAATGGAGATGATTTCGTCTGCCTACGCTGCAATGCTTGGCTTAGATGAAGACGATATGAAGATTGCTCTTCAGCCTGTCAGCAAGGATGAATATGATCAGGGAATCTATCCTCTGGATAATCTCTTTCTTCTCTCAGGAGGAAAGACCTATACAAGAGTCTCCTCGACAGATTTTGTTAATAAGGTCAGCCGATATATGAACATCGACTTCCATGAGAAATCGAGGAAATATGCCTGCTATTTTGATCAGCATGAATCTCTTCTGATCATCGACTTGAAGAAGGAGGTGGATTAGATATGGATGAGAATATTATCATGATGATTGTCTGGGTCTCTCTGTTTGTTCTTGCTCTTCTAGCGGAAATCTTCACGGATGCCCTCGTCTCTGTCTGGTTCTGCATCGGTGCTGTTCTTGCCCTCTGTGTCACCTTCATTCCGAATATGCCTTGGTGGGGAGAACTGATTGTCTTTCTTTCTACATCCCTTCTTTCTTTCATCATCATCCGTCCGATTGTGAATAAAAAATTGCAGAGAATCAAATCGAGAACGAATATCGATACGATCCTCGGAAAGAAAGGAATTGTCCTAAAGAAGATCACCTCCTTGGAAAAAGGAGAAGTGAAGGTTGATTCCGTCATCTGGAATGCCATCAAGAGAGAAGATGAGGAAGATATCCTGGAGGGAAGTGTTGTCGAAGTCATCGCTGTCAATGGAAATAAATTGTTGGTCAAAAAGATCAACGAAGGAGGAAAATAACTATGCCTACTGGTGGAATTGTTGCGCTTGTTCTTGTTGGAATTATCTTTTTTCTTGTCATCGTCATTCTTCTGTCGCACATTAAAATCGTCAATCAGACGGATAAATATGTTATCGAGCGTCTTGGACGCTATCTGACCACATGGGATACGGGTGTCCATTTCCTGACGCCATTCATCGACCGCATCGGAAAGAAGGTTTCGATGAAGGAACAGATTTATGATTTCCCTCCACAGCCTGTCATCACGAAGGATAATGTCACGATGCAGATCGATACGGTCATCTTCTTCAATGTGACCGATCCGAAACTCTATACCTATGGCGTGGAAAATCCGATTGCCGGTATCGAAGCTCTCTCTGCCACCTCTTTGAGAAATATCATCGGTGAGCTCGATCTGGATGAAACCCTGACAAGTCGAGATATCATCAATTCGAAGATGAGACAGATTCTCGATGATGCCACAGATCCCTGGGGCATCAAGGTGACCCGTGTCGAAGTGAAAAACATTCTTCCGCCGAAAGATATCCAGGCGGCCATGGAAAAGCAGATGAGGGCTGAACGTGAAAAAAGAGAAAAGATCCTGATCGCTGAAGGTGAAAAGACCTCCGCCATCACGATTGCGGAAGGAAACAAGGAAGCAGCGATTCTGAATGCCGAAGCCCAGAAGCAGGCCGCCATCAAGAACGCGGAAGCCCAGGCGGAGTCGATTCTCAAGGTGAAGAAGGCCGAAGCCGATGGCGAACTTCTCATCCGCAAGGCGGAAGCGGAAGGTATCAAGATGATCAATGATGCCTCTCCATCTGCCGCAGTTCTGAAGATTCGCTCCTATGAAGCCTTGACGAAGGTCGCCAATGGAAAAGCAACTAAACTGATTGTCCCATCCGAAATCACGAATGTGACGTCTCTTGCGAGCGTCTTCACCGAGACGGTTGAGGAAATGAAGAAGCCGGCCTCGACGAAAGAGGAAAAAGAAGAGAAACCAGCCGCTTCCTTCAAGCCATCCGTTCCAGACGATTATCAGAAAACAGAAGAAAAACTTCATCGTGAACTCGAAAAGGATCACATGAAGAATCCTCATTAGCCATAAGAAAAGAAGAAAAGACTTTCCCATCTTCTTATCCTTTCTAGGACAGGAGAGAAAGTCTTTTCTTGATTCTTTTTATGAAGACTGAGTTCTATTCGGATTGGATGGATGCTTTATAGATGTCGTATGTTTCAAAAGTGAATTCATTGTATGCAGGCCAAACACCCCCAACTGTTAAAGTTGCGGTTTCTTCCGGGTCATCGACGTATTGCTTAAAGTAATAGTCATAAGGCATGTTGAAGCAAAATGTGTATTCAATATCTTCGCTTACCGTTTTCTCGAATATATTGTATCCATTTATTTTCGTAGAACGCTCAATATCTGTATAGGATATATCTTTACTATAATTATATAACAATTTTATCGTTTTGTAATCCAACTGAAATTCTTTGGCCGTGGCAACTGAATAGGTGATATATATTTGACAGTTTTCATCATTGTCATCACCTCTTGAATAAATAGCTTTTTTTGCCGTTATCGTTGCGATAAGTTCGTTATGAGTGGAATACCATTCAATAGAGTCCCCTATCGCATAGATTTTGTGCCCATGGGAAGATGAACAGAAACCCCCTCCGCAGCAAAAAAAAGCAGTGAGGAACATGAAATTCGTTTTTAGAAGATTCATCGTTTGTTTCCTCCTCTAGAATGTGTAATTGCGGACCTGAAGGAAGGTCATAAGACGTTCGTTTTTGCGATATGCTTCGCAATCCATATACACATCAGTCTTTCCCCAGTTATCATTTAGGGATGCCAGTAGTTTTTGCTCCTTTAACGTGAAAAACCATATTTTCCTTACCTTTGTATATATTCTATATCCATCCACAACCATCGAATGAGCATCATATTGTCCTCTTGCTGTATTCCACATCGTTGGGTATCCATAATCGATTTCTCTTATTACCTGAGATTCATATGACCAGGTTAAGACAAGATAGGCATATCGACAGAAGATGTTATTATCATAGCCTAATTTGTTCATGGTATTCATATAGATATTGGCCATGTTAATTGAGGTCCATGCTGTTGATTCAGATGTATATCCGAAGTCTTTGGCAGCATCTCGAATCGTTTCGTAAAGCAAAGGGAAATTTTTTCGATCTTTGGTCGTGTATCCTTTTTCGATCAAATCATCGTAAAATGAATCGTTTTCTGGATGAGCAACTATTGTTTCGGATGGCAATTTGGACATTCCTTTGTGATCTCTTAGGTACTGCATAATGCCAAACATGGCAGAAAGGGTGCAGTTTCCTTCACCGACACCATTTTCATCATAGTATAGGCTATAAGTGTTTTGCTGTACGTTTTCGTAATTTCGAAGCCGTTTATCTTTTTCGAGATAAAAGTCAGTTCCATAGCGGTCGTGAATATAGTCATCTGAATTCCTAATCATTCCAGAACCTTCGGAGTCTTGACCACTATATTGTTTCTTCAATTCGATTTCACGCCAGAAGTCCTCATCTCCGTATTCGATATCATAGCAGCCATAGCCTGTATCTGTCTCGTACACGAAGCCATCATATTCGCTGAATAGGATATTGTCGATTTTCTTCAGATATTCGAGGTCGCCTGTTTGGGAGAAGTCCAGGAAATTGTAATCATTTCCAATGACGGCATATCCATTGTCTCCATCAAAATCAAGATAGACGGCATCCGACCCATCTGTGACGTCAGTGATTTTCTTTCGATCTTCTATGCCGGATGCCAACCAATGGATTTCGTTTTCCTTGTTGTATTCAGAAACGAAATAGGAAAGATTTCCTTCAATGAAGTCAGCGACGCTTTCACAGTCTCCTTTGATGTAGTTCTTGATATCATCATCTGTCGTGCCAGACTCATTCGAACAGAGAGCGATGAGGAGAAAACTGAGACTTAGAAATTTTGTTTTTCTGCTTTTTTTCATAATGAAATATCCTTTTATTGTTCGTTGCTCTTATTATAGTACAATTATTTCATGTGTTACATAAATATTTCAAAAAATATATGAAATATTTTCTTATTCATAGTTATTCTGAAAGTGATGACTGAATACTGGATGACTGCTATAATATTCAAAAAAGGATGGAAATCGATATGTTTCATTGGTGCTTTATCGGGACGGGGAGGTTAGCGAATATCGTGGCTCGACAATTGCTGAAAAGCCAACGCCATGAGATTGTCTCCTGCTATTCGAGGAATCAGAAGACAAGTGAGAAATTTGCTAAGAAATATCATGCGTGCAGCTGTTCTTCTCCTCTTGAGGCGATGATGAAGGAAGGTGTGGATGCCATCTATATCGTGACACCGCACAATGTCCATTTCAAATACGCGAAACTGGCTTTGGAAAATCGAAAGCCTGTCCTTGTGGAAAAGCCATTCACAGTCAATCAGAAGGAGGCGGAGGAACTTATTTCTCTATCGAAAAAGAATGATGTCTTTCTTTCCGAGGCCATGTGGACATTCTATCACGGCGCTTCCAAGACGATGCTTTCCCTGATGAAAGAAAAGAAGATCGGCAAGATCGAGAATGTCTTCTTTACCTATCATCTGAATTCCGTTCATTATGCGAAAAGAGTGGCGGATAAGAAAAGAGCAGGTGGAGCCTTATTGGATATCGGTGTCTATCCTGTCTATTACGCCTATCGTCTTTTTGGTATGCCCGAGAAAATAAAGGCGAATGCTCTTATCGAAAACGGAATTGATCTGAAGGATGAAATCATCTTTTCCTATAAGGAAGGCTTCGATGTGAAAATCTCGATTTCGATTGTCGATCTGAAGGGACTTGAGAAATGCATAATTACGACAGATACGTCTCAGATCAGGATTCCTTTTTATCATCATGCCAATTCTCTGAAGATAAAATACAGGAATGGGAAGAAGGAAGTCCTCCGTACAAAAAATGAAAAGAAAAATATCTCTTATCTCTATGAATTCGATGAGACGATGAATCAGATTCTCTTATCAAAGAGAGAAAATGAATCGACACCATTAGAGGATACATTGCATGTCATGTCTCTTCTTGATGATATCAGAAGAGAAATCGGACTTGTTTATGATGAATTAGAACAATAAGAATAAAAAGAGACTTTAAAAGAAAAGACAATTCTACAGAGAATATAAAGTTGTTCGCTTTAGCATGAGGAATTTCCTCCTTTTTCCTTGCTTGGAATCGAGGCTTTTTCCATGTCTTATAAAATGTCTTTAAAACTTGGAAAGGCTTTCATTATCACATTCGATTTTGAATTGCTAAACTAGTTATCGTTCGTATTCGAACATTTTATTAGAGGTGCGTATGAAAGAAGAATCATTGGCAGGCGAAATTCATTTTACGGCATGGTGCATTGATTCTTTTGTCTCGAACTATCTCGGTCAGGTTTCATCGAAATTGACGGCGATGGAGTGGATGTCTTTGCGTATCATAAAAGGTTATGCAGAGGGAGAACTCTATTCTTCGGATTTGATGAAAATCACCGAGCTAAGCAAATCGACGACTTCCCAGACGCTGAATCAGTTATTGAAAAAAGGATTCATCACGATGGAAAGCTCGGATAGGGAAGACAGAAGAAAAAAGAAAATCCAAATCACAGAGACGGGGATTGAAAATCTCGCTTTGGTTGATAAGGCGTTTAATGATATCAATGCAACGGTCGAAAAAGGCTTGGATGAAAAACAGAAAGCCGAAATGAAGTCGATTCTGAAGATGATTCAGAAGAATGTGAAACAGTAAGGAGGTTATTATGAAAAAAACAAAAAAGAAAGTCCATACGCTGAAAGTCTTGAATGCACAGATCAAGCAATACAAAAAAGACGTCTACCTCACCTGGGGAATGGTCTTCATGGAAACCATTCTCGAAATCATGATTGCCTATTTCATGAGTTATCTTCTCAAGTCCATCTCGAACAAGGATTTGGGTCAATTGCTCATCTGGTGTGGTGTTTTGGCCCTGATGGCCGTGGCGGCAGCCTATTTTGGCATCATGGCCGGTTACTTTGCAAGTTCGGCCTCGGCTGGATTCGGCAAGAATCTCCGTGATGAGATGTTTGTCAAGATTCAGGATTATTCCTTCAAGAACATCGACAAGTTCTCTCCGGCCAGCATTGTCACAAGAACGACGACAGATGTCACCAACGTCCAGTTCTCGTTCATGATGATCATTCGTACGGTCATCCGTGCGCCGTTCATGATGATTTTTGCCATGATCATGTGTTTCGTCATGGCTCCAAAGCTTGCCTGGATCTTCTTGATCCTTGTTCCGTTTATCTTATTCATCTTGATGTTCCTTTCCAAGAAGGTCCATCCGACCTTCGTCAAGATCTTCGACACCTATGACGAACTCAATGAGTCTGTCGAAGAGGATGTCGATGGCATCCGCGTCGTGAAATCCTTCGATCGAAAGAAGTACCATACGGATCAGTTTGACGCGGTCAGCAATGGCATCTATCGAAACTTCATCAAGGCCGAAAGAATCATGTCGTTCAACAATCCGGTTCTCAATATCGCCATATGGGCTGCCATGATCCTCATCTCTGTCTTGGGTGCCCATCTCATCACGTCGACGAACGGCTCGGAACTCGGTGTTGAAAACCTTTCTTCCCTTTTCACCTATGTTATGCAGATCCTGATGTCTCTGATGATGGTCTCCATGGTCTATGTCATGATCATCATCGCGAGAAATTCGGCGGAACGTATTGTCGAAATCATCGAGGAAGAACCGGATATCAAGAATAAAGAAAATCCGGTCATGGAAGTGAAGAATGGCGATGTCGATTTCAATGACGTTTCCTTTGGCTATGTGAAGAATAAATATGTTTTGGAACATGTCGATCTTCATTTCAAGCAGGGTGATACCGTCGGTATCATCGGTCCGACTGGTTCGAGCAAGACGTCTTTGATCTCTCTGATGGCTCGTCTTTATGATGTCTCTGAAGGCGAAGTCAAGATCGGTGGCGTGAACGTCAAGGATTATGATCTGAAGACGCTCCGTGATGCGGTCAGTGTCGTTCTTCAGAAGAATGTTCTCTTCACGGGAACCATTCGCGAGAATCTCAAGTGGGGCAATGAGAATGCCACCGACGAGGAAATCTGGAAAGCCTGTGATTTGGCCCAGGCGAGTGAATTCCTTCATACCTTCCCACAGGGACTGGATACGATGATTGTCGAAGGAGGCGGAAATGTCTCCGGCGGACAGAAACAGAGACTTTGTATCGCAAGAGCCCTCTTGAAGGATCCAAAGATTTTGATTTTGGATGATTCGACATCCGCCTGTGATACTCATACCGATGCCTTGATTCGTGAAGGCTTGGCCAATACGAAACCAGATGTCACGAAATTCATCATCGCCCAGAGAGTCTTGTCCATCAAGGACTGCAAGACGATCATCGTTCTTGAGACGGGCGGAAGGATTGTCGATATCGGCAGCAATGATGAATTGATGGAACGCTGCAGTGTCTACCG
Source organism: bacterium (assembly GCA_963612025.1). Taxonomy (GTDB): domain Bacteria; phylum Bacillota_I; class Bacilli_A; order RFN20; family CAG-288; genus Enterosoma. The sequence goes on along the minus strand of CAVDUB010000001.1, from coordinate 114,028 downwards.
CGAACTCTATGAATCTCAATTAGGAGGAGGTGATTTCGATGTCAATGAATAAAAATCGCTCTCAGAATGAAAATATGAATGGAAACAAGTCGATGAGTCGACTTCTCTCCATGGTCTGGAAACAATACCCGGCCCTCTTCATTCTTGTCATCCTTGCTGTCTTCATCGTCTCGTTTGCATCCGTGGCTTCCTCTTTCTTTGTCGGCATGGTCTTGATCAATGACTTCCTGACTCCGGTCATGGCTTCTGGCGCGGCGGATAAATATGCTTATCTGACACAGGTTCAGGTGGGCCAGACGCTGGGATTGAAGTTCTTCCCGACAATCTATCTGATGCTCGGCATCTATGTCATCGGTGCCATCAGCTCTTATGTCTATAACTTCTTCATGGCCTATATCGCTCAAGGCGTCCAGAAGAAAATCCGTGATGATCTCTTCTCTCATATGCAGGATCTTCCGGTCTCCTTCTTCGATCAGAATACCCATGGCGATATCATGTCCGTGTATACCAACGATGTCGATTCTCTCCGTGAGATGCTCGCTCGAAGCATTCCGATGATCATCTCATCGGCGGTGACGATGATTGCCTGTTTCGTCATCATGTTGATGACCGATCTCTATCTCATGGTTGTTGTCATCTTCTTTGGAATCGTCATGTATTTTCTTTCGAAGTTCTTTGCCGCCCACTCTGGAAAGCATTTCATTGCGCAGCAGATCGAACTTGGAAAAACCAACGGCTATGTCGAAGAGATGATCTCCGGCCAGAAGGTCGTCAAGGTCTTCAACTACGAAAAGAAGAATATCGAGGGCTTCAGAAAACATAATGAAGAACTCTACGTCCAGTCGGTGAAAGCCAACCGCTATGCGAATACGCTGATGCCGATTGTCAACCAGCTTGGAAACTTCCAGTATTCCATTCTGGCTCTCTTAGGCGGACTTTTCGTCATCAATCAGGTCTCTGGATATGGTTTGGCCGACTTTGCCAATGGCGGAAGCTGGGGCCATGTCTATTCCTTAGGCATCATCACGTCCTTCCTTCTCTATTCGAAGTCGTTTGTCAATCCGATCGGCCAGATGGCCCAGCAGCTCAACACCGTCACCATGGCTTTGGCCGGTGCCGCAAGAATCTTCAAGATGATTGATGAACCTACCGAGACGGATGAAGGCTATGTCGAATTGGTCAATGCCAAGGAAGATGAAAATGGAAATCCTGTCGAATGCAAGGAAAGAACCGGAAAATGGGCGTGGAAACATCCACATCAGGATGGATCGGGTGTCGAATATCGCTGGCTGAAAGGAAAAATCAATGTCAACCATGTCGATTTCGGCTATACGAAGGATAAGATTGTTCTTCACGATATTACGATCTATGCGGAACCGGGACAGAAAATCGCTTTTGTCGGACCGACCGGTGCCGGAAAGACGACCATTACGAATCTTCTCAATCGTTTCTATGATATTGCCGATGGCAAGATCCGCTATGACGATATCAATATCAACAAGATCAAGAAATCCGATCTGAGACGTTCCTTGGGTATGGTTTTCCAGGATACGAAACTCTTCACGGGAACCGTCATGGAGAATATCCGCTATGGAAAACTCGATGCGACGGATGAGGAAGTCTATGCAGCAGCCAAATTGGCCAATGCTGACACCTTCATCCAACAGCTGCCGGAAGGATACAATACTGTCTTAAAGAACGGCGGTGCTTCTCTTTCCCAGGGTCAGAGACAGCTTCTTGCCATCGCCCGTGCCGCCATTGCCAATCCACCTGTCTTGATTCTCGATGAGGCGACTTCCTCTATCGACTCACGAACCGAGGCCATGGTCACCAAGGGCATGGATGCCATCATGGAGGGAAGAACGGTCTTTGTCATCGCCCATCGACTTTCCACCATCAAGAATTCGGATGTCATCATGGTCCTTGATCATGGTCACATCATCGAAAGAGGATCTCATGATTCTCTTCTCGAACAGAAAGGCAAATATTACCAGCTCTATACTGGAAACGCCCTCAAAGAAGACTAAGAAACCAATCGTGGCCGCAAGGTCACGATTTTGTTTGGAGAAAAAATAAAAATATTTAGCACTCTTTGAAATAAAGTGCTAAAATATATTTGTTCTAATTTGGAGGCGAAAAAAATGAAAGAAGAAAAGACATTTAAGACGGAGTCGAAGGAATTGCTGAACCTGATGATCAATTCGATCTATTCCAATCGTGAGATTTTCTTGCGTGAATTGATCTCCAATGCCAGCGATGCCATCGACAAATATAAGTTTTTGGCTTTGCAGTCGGAAGGAAAATATGCCCAGAAGGATTATGAAATTCGCATTACAGTCGATAAGAAGGAAAGATATCTTCAGATTACTGACAATGGCATTGGCATGTCCAAGGAAGACTTGGAAAAGAATCTAGGAACCATCGCACGTTCTGGGACGAAGGAATTCCTTGCCAAGTACAAGGAAATGAAGGAAAAGAAGGAAGATGTCGATTTGATTGGTCAGTTCGGTGTCGGCTTCTATTCGGCCTTCATGGTTGCCAAGAAGATCGAAGTCTATACCAAAGATATCGATCAAAATGCCTATAAGTTTTCAAGCGATGGCGTGGAGACCTATACCATCGAAGATGATGAGAATCCTTTCCTCAAGGATAGTGGATCGGCTATCCGTGTCTATCTCAAGGATGATAAGGATGAAGACAATTATTCTGAATACCTTGAAGACTATACCATCAAGAATCTCGTGAAGAAGTATTCAGACTTCATCCGATACCCGATTCGCATGCTCGTCAGCCATTCTGTCCAGGACAAGGATCAGGATGGAAAGCCGATTGAAGGAAAATATCATGATGAAACGAGTGATGAAACGCTCAATTCCATGGTTCCGCTTTGGAAGAAACAAAAGAAAGATGTCACGGACGAGGAACTCAACGAATTCTATAAGAGCCGCTTCAATGACTATGAGGATCCTCTTCTTGCCATGAATATCAAGGCGGAAGGAACTTTGGAATATTCCGCCCTTGTCTATATCCCGAAGCATGTCCCCTACAACCTCTATGCCCAGGATTATGAAAAAGGCTTGGCTCTTTATGCCAAGGGCATCTTCATCGAAGAGAAGAATAAGGAATTGGTTCCGGATTATCTGAAGTTTATCCGTGGATTGATTGACTCAGAGGATCTCCAGCTGAATATCTCCCGTGAGATGCTTCAGAAGTCTCCGCTGTTAAAGAAGATTGCCAGCAACATCGAAAAGAAGGTTGTCGACAGACTCAAGCAGCTCAAGGATGAAGATAAGGAGAAGTATCTCGAATTCTTCAAGAACTATGGTGATTTCATCAAGTTCGGCATCTATTCTTCCTATGGCATGAAGAAGGAAGAACTCCAGGATCTTCTTGTCTATGATACGCTCAATCAGGAAAAGCCGATTTCTCTTAAGGAATACAAGGATTCCATGAAGGAAGGCCAGAAGAACATCTACTTTGCCTCGGGAAAGACAATCGAAGCCATCAAGCTGCTTCCGGAGATTTCCCGTTATCGCAAGCTCGGCTATGATGTCCTTCTTCTCCATAGCCAGATCGATGAATTCACGATCACCATGATGAATGAATATGAGAAGCTTCCGTTCAAGAACATCACAAGTGAAACTACGGATGAACTCAGCGAGGAAGAAAAAACGAACCTTGAGACATTGACCAAGGAGAACAAAGGCCTCCTCGAGCAGATCAAGGAGGAACTCAAGGAGAAGGTCGACGATGTTTCCTTCTCTCTTCATCTTGAGGATGCTCCGGTCTCCCTTGCAAGCAAGGACGGACTCTCCCTGAATATGGAGAACGTCTTGAATTCCGAACCGGAAGCCAAGAACAATCCAGAGAATAGGGCCAAGGCCACAAAGGTTCTTCAGCTGAATCCGAACCATCCGCTTTTCGAAAGCATCAAGACTGTCACAGACAAGGAAGAAATCAAGAAGATTTCCGAAGTGTTCTATGATGAGGCGATGCTCTTAGAAGGATTCGAAATCGAAGACAAGCAGAATTTCATCACCAATCTCAACTCATTGATGCTGAAAGCCTATAAGAAGTAGAAAAGAAGCAGGCTGAGAATGAAAATCAGCCTCTTTCTTTTTCATATTTGTTGTACAATAAACATACATAGATAAGGGAGGCCTTATGGCAAATTATATTCTCAGCTGCTGTTCGACATCGGATTTATCCTGTGAGCATTACAAGGACAGAGACATTAAGACAGTCTTGTTCCATTTTTTGGTCGATGGAAAAGATTATATGGACGATTTTGGCCAATCCTATCCTTTCGACAAATTCTATAAGGATATGGAAAATGGAGCGATGACGAAAACAAGTCAGGTCTCTGCAGGTGAATATTATCGTTTCTTTGAACCATTTCTTTTGGCAGGAAAGGACATTCTCCATGTCACCCTCTCTTCGGGCCTTTCCGGAACGTATCAGTCGGCCTTGAATGCCGCAAGCATGCTCAAGGAGAAATATCCGGAGAGAAAAATCTATATCGTCGATTCCTTGGGTGCTTCTTCAGGCTATGGACTCTTGATGGACAAATTGGCTGATCTTCGAGATGAAGGAATGAATATCGATGATCTTCGTGCTTGGGCTGAAGAACATAAGCTGGAAGTCCATCATTGGTTCTTTTCGACAGACCTGAAATATTATGTCCGCGGCGGAAGAATCTCCAAGTCCTCCGGATTCATCGGGAATCTTCTTCATATCTGTCCTTTGCTGAATATGGATGAGGATGGCCATCTTATCCCAAGAGAAAAAGTCAGAACCATCAAGAAGGTCGAACATATCATTGTCGACAAGATGGAAGAAAACTGCATCGATGGGCTTGATTACTCCGACAAGGTCTATATTTCCATGTCGGCCTGCGAAGAATATGCGGCTGCCGTGAAGGCTCTTGTGGAAGAACGCTTTACAAAGATGAAAGGCAAGGTGGAAATCAATTCCATCGGAACCACCATCGGTTCCCATACCGGTCCTGGTACAGTGGCCTTATTCTTCTGGGGAAAGAAGAGATCGAACTAAAAGGATTGTTCTATACGAAAAAACACATTCGAAAAGGAAGACAAAGAATGAAAATAGCAGATGAAGTTCATTCTTGTCTTCTTTTTTTAGTTTTTGTTTGCAGCATTGACCATTTTCTCGTCAAAGACGCCTTTCAGATACATTGTCTCGATCGAATTGATTTCTCTGAGACGCGGATAGATATCGTTGAGACGATGAAACGTTGTATGTAGATTTTCACCGAAATAGGAGAAATAGACCTGATCTGGTCTAAGATAGCGCATGAGATTGGTATCATGGCAGGAAAAAATTAGTTGAACGCCTTTTTCGACGAATTCATCGATTGTCTTTTTTAATGCAATCGGATGCAAAGAACGATCTAGTTCATCCACGACAACGAGCCTGTTTTTTGTTTTTAGACCGGATTCCAAGACAAGAACAAGACGCAATGTCTGCATCATGCCTTCACTGGCAAAACCGGCATGCAAATCCTTTTTTGCATCGATGAAGGTGAAATAGTGTTCTTGTTCGTGTGTCTTCTCATTGACTTTCGTTGAGAAAGTGATGTTCGGTATCGAAAGAATCTTGTTGAGATGTTCTTCAAAGGACTTTCCCATCGATTGAATGGTATCAAAAACACCTGCTTCACGGAATTCCCTTCCGAAGACATTGCCTTGGGAATCGATATATATGATGGAAGAAAGATAGTCGTAGATTTTCTTTATGAGCTGACGATGTTCATGCTCAGAACCATATTCCTCAATGCCGATTTTTCGAAGTGCGGGATAATATTCCGAAACCGTATTCTCTTGCTTATCAAGAAGATATGTATTCTTCTTTCTGGAAAAAAGAAGAAGATTCTTTGTGATTAGTTTCTCTGCTATGATTTTTTTCCCGAGCAAGGAAATTTCATAGGTAAAAGGAATGCCGTCGAGAACAAAATCAAAAATAAATGTCGGAAATTCAGTGATTGGAGTTCCCTCTTGAAGTTCCAAGACATCAGGAAAAGCTAAAAGATGATTTGGAAGAGTACTTGGTTCATAATTCAAAAGAAAGGTTAGAATTCCAAATGGATTCAGGGCAAGCGATTTTCCTATACCGTTATTTCCATAGAATACAGCTGGATTGATGGTTTCTCCATCCAAGACGTAATTGTTGCGATAATCGATTTTACTTTTTCTGAGGTCGATTTTTGTTTTTTCAATCGCACGGTAATGTTCAATCGAATAACTTTTCAGCATTTACAGTTTCCTTTTTGTGTATATTTTATACACATAAAGAATAGTAAGTTAAGAAGTACCTTAGGATTCCGTTTCTCATGTTCTGATTCTGATAGCCATGACTTGGCATCCTACCTATAACTCTCTAGTATGTCTTTGCATATTTTCTTCCTTTCCTATCATTGTTATCGAAAGACTTGCCTTAAAAAGATGAAAGTTAATCGTTGCATCAGTCGATTTTCTACGTTTTTTTGGTTGATATTAGGCAACAAAAAAAGATAGCATAAAATAAAAAAACCCAGCATATGCTGAGTTGATCATTCATTGGTAGCGGGGAAAGGATTCGAACCGATGACCTCCAGGTTATGAGCCTGGCGAGCTACCACTGCTCCACCCCGCGATGTAGGTGCTATCTTTCTAGCGACGATTATTCTACCACGCCTTGGGTGGATATGCAAGACTTTTCGAAGCATCGCAGACTTTTCGAGTGACTTATCTCCATCTTATTTTCTTTATTTGAGTTCGATTGTCGCTAAGGATTCATGAATCGAAGAAGTGATTTTATCGACTTTTGACTTTACGAGTTCAGGAGAAGAAAGGAATGTGAAAGAAGAATCGACTTTCTCGAGCATGGAGATATCGTTATAGGAATCACCCATTCCATAGATGAAGTCGATGTTCATCATCTTCTTCAGAAGAAGGATGGCTTCTCCTTTTGAGCAGCCATGGGCTGTGATATCCACAAAGGGCCCGTTGTTATATGCACTGACTGGATAATGAGCTTTGAGATATTGACAGATTTCATAGGCCTTATTGGTATTCTCTGTCAGAAAAGAGATGCCATGGACATGAGATGGAAGCTTAGAAAGATTCTTCATCTGGACGACGATTTCGTATTCATCATAAAGAGAATAGAAATTATCTCCGCAGTTATAGGCGAGATGATATCGATTTTGATATTCCTCTGTAATCTTCAAAACATCATCGATGTCGATTGTCTTTGAAAAGATGGGTTCTTTCTTGTCATCGAGTATCAGTGAACCGGTGGCAAGAATATAGAAATCGAAATGAATCTTTTCCTTTACAGGAACCAGAACACCACCGAGGCTTCTTCCTGTGCAGATACCAAAAAGGAGACCTTCTTCTTGCTTCTTTTTGATGGCAAGGAGATCTTTTTCTCTAAGGCCGTCTTTGAAGTAGAGGGTATTGTCAAAATCGGATGCGAAGGCTTTTTTCATAGATGAATCATCTCCTTTCTGATGAAAACACGAAACAAAATCATTATAATACATGGGATGAAAATCTTGGTTCTCTCAGATCTTCATAATGATCAAGAATATACGCGTGCAATGATCGAACTCTTCAGGGAAGAAAAGTTCGACAAGATGTATATTCTTGGCGATATCCTTGAAGATTCCATTCGGATGCTCAATCCGCTCAGCGAAAAGATTCTTGCAGTCAAAGGAAACTGTGATGGCACAGTCGAGGAAGACCTTGCCCGGTTTCCTCTTCCGTATCTTACCTTTGACTATGCCTTTTCGAAACTCATCGTCTTGACGCACGGACATTATTATAATCCATATAACTATGACCAGCCCTACGATATCATGCTTTTGGGGCATTCCCATCAGAGCGGAATCTTTGTGGATGATAGGAAGAGAATTATCGCCAATCCTGGATCGATATCCCGTCCAAGAGACGGACATCATTCCTATATGGCAATCACTGAAGAAGGGATCTCCATCTTTGATTACAATTCGAAAGGTGTGATTCATAAACTCGATTTTTGAGGAGGAAAAGAAAATGACGAACATTCTGATTGGATCGGATATCCATGGAAGCTATAAGTATGCGAAGATCTTTTTTGGAAAGGTGGAGAAATATGCTCCGAAGAAGATTCTTCTTTGTGGTGATTTCTACTACAATGGAGCTAGAAATGTTCCGCCAGAGGAATACTCCCCGAAGGATGTCGTTTCTTTGGTGAATGAATATGCCGACAAGATCATCGCAGTCAAGGGAAACTGCGAATCCGAAGTGGATCAGTGGGTCAGCAAATTCCCGATTTCCGATATCGCCACGCTCTATCTCTTCGATAAGGAAATCATGATGACGCATGGTCATCATTTCTTCTTTGATAATCTTCCGGCAAATCCAGGGGATATCTTCCTTCAGGGACATACCCATATTGGTGTCCTGGAAAAGAAAGAAAATCTGATTCTGATGAATCCAGGAAGCATCTCACTTCCGAAGGATGGGCATCATTCCTATATTCTGATGAATGAAGAAGGAATCAAGCTTCTTGATCTATTCGATGACCATGTCTATAAGGAACTGAAATTCTAGTACAAAAGGTCGGCTTTCTCCTGCGTTGGGAAGAAGAACCGACCTCTTTTTTTATAGTTTATTAAGTTCGTCAAGAAGGGTGTCCGGCGAACTATCCGAAGACATTCGATAGTCTCCTCTTGGCGAGAGAGTGACGCTTCCAACTTTCGGACCGTCTGGAAGACAGCTTCTCTTGAAATGCTGACTGAAGAATCGACGATAGAAGTTTTCGAGACTTTTTTTGATATGCTCTTTCGTCTCTTCTGGATAGGCAAGAAGAGCAAGGGTTAAGATCTTCTCAGGGGAGAATCCGTAACGAAGGAAATAGAAGAGGAAGAAGTCGTTGAGATCATATTTTCCAATTCTTTCTTCGGTTTTCTGTGCAATCTGTCCATCCTTGTTCGGCGTCAGTTCGGGAGAAATCGGTGTGTCGATGATACTTTTCAGAGTCTTGCTTAATTTCTCATCGGCTAAGGTGTCACTATAAGCTTCGACAATGTATTTCACGAGGGTTTTCGGAATCGAACTGTTGACGGCATACATGGACATATGATCTCCATTGTATGTGCACCAACCAAGGGCGAGTTCGCTCAAATCTCCTGTTCCGACAACCATTCCTTTTTCCATATTGGCAATATCCATGAGGATATAGGTTCTCATTCTTGCCTGGGCATTCTCATAGGTGACATCCTTTTCTCCTTCATAGGAAAGAGGATGATGGATATCTTTTAGATGCTCTTCGACGGTCTTGCGAATCGGAATCTCGCGGATTTCCACATCGAGTTCCTTCATGAGGTCGACGGCATTGTTCTTTGTCAGATTGCTTGTCATTCCTTCGCTTGGCATCGTGATGCCGATGATATTTATCTCCGGAACGATTTCTTTGGCCTGGCTGCAGACAAGAAGGGCCAAGGTGGAATCCAACCCACCGGATATGCCGATGACAAGATTATGAATCTTGGTATTTTTCACCCTCGTGGCCAAGCCATGAGCCTGAATCGAAAGGATCTCAAGACATCTTTCTTTTCTCTTCTCCTTTTCGTCTGGCACGAAAGGATTTCGAGCAATGGGGTAGCATTCTTTTCTCAGCATTTCGACTTTTTCTTCGATGGACAGCTCCTCATTAAGGAATTTCTTCAGTTTGACAGGAATGATTCGATAGGAATCATTTCTGTTTTCGAATGTGGACTGGTGCATTCTGTTATAGGTTGATTTGTCGATATCGAGAATTCCGGTGATGGAAGAAGGACTCTCGGGGAAGAAAACTTCATTCAGGACGCTTCCGTTATCGACAATCAGATTGTGTCCGGAGAAGACAAGATCCTGCGAGGATTCATCAAAACTGCTTGAGCAATAAAGATAGGAACAATAAAGCGTGGACGACTGCATCTTGACAAGATCTTTCCGGTATTTTCTCTTGGCAACATTTTCATCACTTGCCGAGAGATTGAGAACAATATTGGCCCCGTTTAGACAGGCTTTGGTCGATGGCTTATCACCCACCCAGAGATCCTCACAGATTTCAGATGCGATGACGGCAGAAGAATTTTCATCCTGCAATAGAATGTCGACACCAAAGGGAACTTTCTCTCCTTGAATCATCAGCGTCTGCCCGGTGATTTCTTTTCCGGATGCAAACCATCTCGCTTCATAGAATTCACCATAATTCGGAATAAAAGACTTGGGAACGATGCCGATGATTTTTCCATTCGAAAGATAGACGGCACAATTATAGAGACGATTCTGAAAAAGAAGAGGGGCACCGACGACTAAGAGGTTTTCGTTATATGCCGTTATGTCTTTTAGTTGGACTAATGCCTTTTCGATTTCTACTAAGAATGCCTTCTGGAAAAAGAGATCCTGAGCAGTGTATCCGATCAACGAGAGTTCGGGAGTCAAAAGAATTGCCGAGTCCTTCTTTTCGAGATAGAGTTTTTTGATGCTCTCTGTATTGAAATGAATATCGGCTATTTTGAGTTTGGGAATCAGGCAGGTTGCCTTCAATAGATTAAGGGACATGATTCTTCTTCTTTCTTTTTTTGAAAAGTATAATGCAAAACGGCTTTTTTGTCCACCGAACGAAATCGGACGGATGAGATGAAAGATGGACAAAACGGCAATCTTGACAAGGAGACACGGGGGGGGGTAAAATTTCCAAGAAAATATCGGATGACGTCTTCCCATGGAAGGCAGAATCCGACTTTTGGAGGATGATCGAAAGAATGAAAGTGGCTATTGTCGGAAAGGATATATCCACGAACGAAACTCTAGTGGATATTCTGAATGGTTTTTCTTCTGAAAACCATTTTAAAATTGAAATCCAGCAATATGAGCAAGGACATTTATTTTTGAAAAATCTCTCCCATATCTTCGATTTTGTCTTTCTTGATACATCATTGGAAGATATGGATAGTTTTGATGTTGCCAGGAAATTGAAGGCTTTTGACGACAATGTCTTTCTCATTTTTACTTCAGATAACGAAAGACTGGCCATCAAAGGATATGAAATGAATGCGGTTGATTTTCTGCTAAAGCCAATTGACCGATCCTATCTCCTTCAGAAATTGCCCCGTGTCTTTATTTTTATGAAGAAAGAGCAGGAAAAATATCGGAAAATCATGATCAACAATGAGAATGGCAGCCGGATTCTGAATAGTTACGAAATCAAATATGTCGAAATCATCAATCATCGACTTTTCTATCATACAACCAAGGGCATCTACGATACATATGGTTCACTTTCCGAAATCGAGAAAGTCCTTCCCTCTATCTTTGTCCGCTGCAATCACTGCTACCTCGTCAATCTCAGTTATGTCTCCGGCATCAACAAATATACAGTCTATGTTGGAGAAGATGAATTGATGATTTCTCATCCGAAGAAGAAAGAATTCCAGGATGCTCTGACAAAATATTTAAAGGTCCATGAGTCCTAAATTATGGAATAAAGGATATCGAAAGATATCTTTTTTATTGCAGATAAAAGGGCTTTTTTTGTCGTTAAAAAATTCTGCTTGCAAAGATTCGTTTTCATCACAAATCGAAAGAAAAGAATTATACAAACACTTGAATCTGTCAATTGTTACGGTGAAAAACGTCTGTCTTTCGGAGTGTATCCGCTTACACGTGCGAAAAAAAATACGACAACTTACGAAGCCAAAAGAAGAGGTTAAGCGGTTACATTGATTTACAAAATTCTTTTTCCTAGAATGCACTTGTCGATGAAAGGAACACACTGTTAGTCCCCAATAATGGTCGTTCCATGGTTTTATTCTAAGGAGGTAACATATGAAAAAAACCAAAAAGAAGGCGTTCTTCGCTGTTGCTGCATTGATGGGATTTGGACTGTTATCCGGTGAACTTGGTACGTCTGTTACAGGAAAAACTGGATTGAAAGGAGCCAATACAGCGTCGACAGGCAAGAAATTCTATTCTGCCTATGCTTCGATGGAAGATGTTGGCGAGGCTGGAAACAAGCTTACAAGAGAAATTGCCGGTGAAGGCATCATCATGCTGAAGAACAAAGACAATGTTCTTCCGTTTACGAACGTGCATAATGTCACGGTCTTTGGCAAGAACTCCACGGCCACTTCGATCGGCGGTGGCGGTTCCGGTGCTTCAAAAGGATATTATCCTTCTGCCGGTATCTATGATACGTTGGAAGAAGCAGGATTCAATGTCAACCCGGCGCAGAAGGCATTCTATGAAGATGATACCCGTTCCGGCAAAGCAAGAACATCCGGCGGTATGTTCTCCTCTGGCGGTTTCACAGTCGGTGAAACACCGGTTTCGAGCTATGAAGATTCTGTGAAGGAAACATGGAATACCTACAATGATGCTGCCATCATCACGATCGTCCGTTCGGGTTCTGAAGGTGCGGATGAACCAGTGACAGGCGTTGTTGATCATACCGGTGATGACCCGGTTGATGCAGATGGAAAGAAGATTGATCATCATTATCTTGAACTCTCTGAAAATGAGAAAGATATGATCAAGATGATCAAGGATTCCAAGAAATTCAGCAAGATTGTCGTTATTCTCAATGCGACAAACGTCATGGAACTTGGTGATCTTCAGGATGATGATGAAATCGATGCCATGTTATGGACTGGCGGTGTTGGCGGAACAGGCTTCTATGCTATCGGCGACATTTTGACCGGAAAAGTCAATCCATCCGGCAAAACGGTCGATGTCTATCCTCGCGATCTTCTTAAGGATCCAACTTCCCTCAATTTCGGTACGAACGCACAGAATCAGGAAGGAAATGCTGAAAACTATTTCCTCACCCCTGATAAGACGGATGAAAACTTTGAATCGAAATACAAAGACGTTTGGTATAGCAAAGATAGGACGGGTAATTATTCGACAACAGAAGTTGCCAATATCGCTGCCTATACCAATTATGAAGAAGGTGTCTACCTTGGCTATAAGTATTATGAAACTATGTTCACCATCAAGGGCGGTGAAGCAAGTGATACGGCCAAGAATTGGTATAAGGAAAATGTCGTCTATCCATTCGGCTATGGCTTGAGTTTCACTGAATTCGATGTTTCTAAACAGACGGATGTCACCTATAATTCGACAACACATGACATGTCGATGACGGTGAAAGTCAAGAATGTCGGTTCGGTCGCTGGAAAGAAGACGGTTCAGATCTATGTCGAAGCTCCATATATCGATGGCGAGATTGAAAAGCCCTCTGCGGTCTTAGTCGCTTTTGCCAAGACGGAAATCCTCCAGCCGAATGAAGAGCAGGTTCTCACTTTGAGCTGGAAAGATACCGATGTTGCCTCCTATGACTACAATGATGCAAATCACAATGGCTTCAAGGGTTATGAATTGGACAAAGGCAACTATGCTTTCAAGATTGCCGATGATTCCCATAACTATTTCGAAACGGTGACTTGGAGTCTTGAATCTGGAATCACACTCACCACCGATGGTTATACCAACAATGAAGTCCACAACCTCTTCAGCGATTACATTGCTGAGAATAATACCACTGATACCACAATTAAGAACCCCTATCGTTCTTTGCCAATGGACGGCGATGGCCTTGTTGTCGAACAGCTCTCCAGAGCTTCTGGAAAAGATTTAGCTAATATCAATAAGCCAAAAGCCAAAGGCGATGCCGAAAGCACAGTCAAAGGTGATGCCTTGGCCATTATGTCTGGCATTGTCACAGGCGTCAAGATGGAAGGAAATGACGATATCAACGGCTACATGCCAAGCAGCATGAAGAAGACAGAAGCCGATGTCAAGGCAGAATTCGGTGCAGATTACACCCAGGGTGATACATCTGTCACTGAAGACTTCTATTCTCTTGCCGGTGTTGATCCGTCAACTGAAGAAGGAAAGAAACTCTACAATAAAGTCATCAACAAGATGACTTGGGAAGAACTCTATAAGGCATTGGATGATTGCGGATGGCACAATGCGGGCATCAGCTCTATCAATAAGCCACAGACAACTGATGTCGATGGTCCTTCCGCCATCTATAGAGTCGACTATCCTGTCGCCTGCACGTTGGCTGCCACCTTCAACATCGATTTGGCTGAGAAATTCGGAACGCTCATCGGTGAAGAATCCTTATGGGGTATCCGTCCAGGCTGGTATGGTCCTGCCATGGATACACATCGTTCAGCCTTCAGCGGACGTAACTTCGAATACTATTCTGAAGACGGTCTCTTGGGCGGTATGATCGGTGCCTATTCCATCAAGGCCGCACAGGCAAAAGGCTGCTATGCCTTCATGAAGCATATGGCCCTCAATGACTGCGAAACACAGCGTAACGGCAACCACGCCTTCGTTTCTGAACAGGCGATGAGAGAAATCTACTTCAAGCCATTCCGTCTCTCTGTTGAAATCGGCGACTGCAAAGCCGTCATGGGTGGTATGAACTCCATCGGCTATATTGCAAACTACAACAATACAGCTGAAATGACCTATATGCTCCGTGATGAATGGGGATTCAATGGTTTCACAGAAACCGATGCCGGATCCTTCAACTATGGAACTTCCCCATATTCCAATGGCTTCATGGCCAGAGTCGCCGGCATGGATACTTTGCTTGGCTTTGGTGGTAGGCCTTCCGGATTGGGAACCTGGGATTCGACCAAGAAAGTCCCTGTCCAGGATGGAACAGACTTATGGACGGTCTACTATTACTACAGAAAGTCCATGATCAACCTTCTCTATGTCACTGCCAATTCTTCCATCACACAAAATGGTCTCAACTTCAGCAAGTGGGATGCTGAGACAGCCACCTTCAATGCTCCAGCTGGAACAACTTTCAACGGATCTGTGAGAGCAAGCGAAAGCGTCGGCACAACCGATGTCTGGTACGAAGTGACGGGCGGAAGCTTGCCAGAAGGCATCACTCTTGATCGCGCGGGCAACCTGACTGGATCAAGCACGGCCAAAGGAAGCTACACCTTCACTGTCACGATGCATGCCGATGGATGGATCACACATACCAAGAACTATACCTTGAACGTCATCGATGCCTTCAAGATTGATAAGACTGAAATCACCGTTGGCGAAGACTTCGAAGCACAGATTTCTTCTGACTATATCAAAGCGGAAGGAACAACGACCGTCACCTATATGGATGCGGAAGGAACCTTGCCAGAAGGCTTGACTTTGTCCGCGGATGGAAAGATTACTGGAAAAGCCACGAAGAACGGAACCTATGTCTTTAAGCTCCATGTCATCCAGTTCACTCCTGGAAGTGGATGGAGAAATCCGGATGTCACCCGTGAATACGATCAGGAAATCACCTTGACCGTCAAAGGTGGAACAGAAGAACACGTTGTCACTGCTGATGAGGCTAAGGACGCTGCTGATGCCGCAAAGGCTGCGGCTGATGCTGCAAAGACGGCAGCCGATGCCGCAAAGACCGCGGCTGATACTGCCAAGACAACAGCCGATGAAGCCAAGAAGACCGCTGATGAAGCCAAGACGGCTGCTGAAAGCAAGACTGAAAACAAGGGATGTGGCGGAAGCATCATCGCTGCCTCTTCTGCCTTAGGAGCTATGGCTCTCTTAGGTGTCGCCCTTGCCTTCAAGAAGAAGAGAGAAGAGAAGTAATCTGATACGAGCAAGAATTGACACCCGGTTATCTGCCGGGTGTCTCTTCTATATTCGATACTTGCGAATTTGAAATTCAAAGTTAAAGGATTTGCTTTTTATTCATGATTTTTCGACTCAGATCGTAAACAATCATGCACAACTTTATAGAAAGGAGATTATCATTTATGAAAAAGAATCTGTTGCCTTTGTTGCTTTTGCCTCTGCTTGTCTCTTGTGGTGAGACATCCAATTCGAATTCAACCAAACCGGCTGATGCTTCCAATACAGCCAAAACCACAGAAAAGCAGAATACAACGATCGCCCCAAGCGATACGACGGTCAATTCGACGGCTGCTGAAACAAGCTCGACAACCACTGAGGAACCAGGAACACTTGTCTTGGAAGCTGAATTCTCTCCAGACATCGAATGGGCTGAGGATTATCCGGGATTTTCTGGATCCCAGAATGGAGCCAACATTATCGTTCCGGATAGAACCGGTGACTTCCAGGCTTCGAATGGCTTCTATGTTTCCTACTTATATAAGTATGGTGCAACAATCGGTTTCACCATCACATCCAACAAGGCCTGCACCGCAAAACTCACTTGGAGAATCTCGGGTGAATTCTTCAATAACCAGACCTATACGATGGCAAACAATTCCATCACCATCAACGATATACCTGTCGTTTATGCTCAGATTTCCTTTACGGATATACCCTCTTCGACTGAAGGAAGAAGCAAACCATTTACGGATAAGCTCTTATCGACAATCAATCTGAAGGAAGGCGAGAATAAACTTGTCTATATGACCAAAAATAACAATGGCTTGGGTGGAACGATGTCGGCGACGGCTCCGATTATCGACTGCTTCAAATTGACCGATTTCGGAGATGCCGAATTGGAATTTTCCGATAAGAAGACCGATTACGACGTTTTCTAAATCGAAGGAATGAATCAATGCTTTGGCCTCTTGGCCAAGGCATTTTTTGTAGCAAAAAAGGTGTAACAACTTACGCTCAAAAAAAAGAAATATAAGATAAAAAAATGAAAATGTAAGGGGTTTACAATACAATGTTTTTAATCATCTTCTTTTCAATTGGGGAATGAAAAAGAGATGGATAAAGGAGGAAATATGGATAATCAAAATCAAAAAAAACGTAATCCTTTTGCTGTTATTTTCCATCATGTCGGAAGCCGAGTTTGGTTTATCGTGACAGCTATTGTCGCTGTTCTTCTGATTGTTGTGACACCTCTTGCCTTGAGCAGACAGGTGTTAGGTGGTGTTTTGGATCGACTCTTCGGCGGCGATCGCGCCATTGCGAAATCCGGTTCGACGGTTACGACTTCTTTCGAACTCGACGAGGATGTCAAGGCCGGTGATAAGACGAGTGCCCAGGAACATGGAAACAAGGTTAACAATGAGCTTTGTGAAGAAGGCATGGTTCTTTTGAAGAATAAGAACAATGCTCTTCCGGCAAAGACGGACTCCACGAAGAAGATTTCTGTCTTCGGACGCAATTCCATCAATATGGCAATTGCTGGATCCGGTTCGGCTGGCAACTCCACAGATAGTAAGACAAAAAATATCTATGATTCTCTGACGGAAGCCGGATATGAGATCAATCCGACCTTGAAGGAATTCTATAAGAATGATAAAACGGAAAGATCCTCCAATCCAGGCATGGATTCCGGAGGCTCAGCAACATTGAACGTCGGTGAGACTCCGCTTGCGAATTATACGGATTCGGTGAAGTCCACGTTCACTTCCTATTCGGATATGGCGGTTATCTTCCTGACCCGTATCGGCGGTGAAGGATTCGATCTTCCGAGAGCTCAGCCTGGCGATTCTAGCAAGACGTTCCTTGATCTTGACAAGGACGAAGAAGCCATGATCAACATGGTGACTTCCGCAGGATTCAAGAAGGTTGTGGTCTTGGTCAATGCGGCCAACCAACTCAACTGCACCGCGTTGGAGGAAAACGATAAGATTGATGGTATCTTATGGATTGGCTTCCCAGGAGCCCAGGGAACCATGGCTGTCGGAAAGATTCTCAATGGCAGCGTGAATCCTTCTGGACATCTCACAGACACTTATGTCAAGGACTTCAAATCGGTTCCTTCCTATTACAACTTCGGCGACAATTCGCAGTGTGAAGGTGTTGGCGACAATGGCGATGCCTTCTTGATCAATGCGAGTGGAAAGCTGAGAAATTCCCTCTATTATTTCACCAACTATGAAGAGGGGGTCTATATCGGTTATCGCTATTATGAGACCAGAGGAGAAAACAATGAGAATTGGTATACTCAGAATGTTCTCTATCCGTTCGGATATGGTCTTAGCTATTCTACATTTGAGTGGACCATCACCAATGAAGGGACTTTGAACGGAAAAGAATTGACGAAAGATCCATTCGATGTCAAGGTGAAAGTCACCAATACTTCTGAGGTCGCTGGCAAGGATGTCGTTCAGATTTATATGGGCGGAACCTATTATGCCGGTGGCATCGAAAAATCCTCGAAGGTTCTTGTCGGTTTTGCAAAGACCGGCTTGCTTGAACCTGGAAAGTCTGAAGAACTCACCATTAGCATCGATCCGTATTATCTTGCGAACTATGACTACAATGATGCCAACAAGAATGATTTCAAGGGCTATGAACTCGATAAGGGTGCTTATTCCTTGTATGTTGCTTCGACAGCCCATGATTCATCCAGAAAGATTTCGATGAATTGTGAAAATGGACTGAAGTTCGAAAATGACAATGTCACAGGAACGAAGGTCGAAAATCATTTTGATGGATCCGATTCGAATTGTCAGTCGACGCTCTCGAGAAATGATTGGGAAGGAACTTTCCCGTCTCCATCAACTCAGGAAGAAAGAACCATCGATACGGCCTTCCGTGACCTTTTGAAGAACAACAACACTTCCTTAGACGATGCCAACCCGTATGTCAATGGAACCAAGACGGCTGAAATGCCGACCTATGGTGCGGATAATGGCATGAAACTTATTGATCTGCAGGGCAAGGATTTCGATGATCCGTTATGGGACAAACTTCTTGATCAGACCACATATGATGAACAGCTGACGATGTATCTTGATGCCGGTTTCCATACGGAAAAGATGGATTCCATCACCAAGCCAGCCACCATCGATGCCGATGGTCCGGTTGGATTGACGGCCTTTATGGGAGATCCGACGATCAACAATACCGTTATGTATTGCTGTGAAGTTATCACCGCTTCGACATGGAATGTCGACCTTCTCGAGAAATTGGGTGAATCGGTCGGCAATGAAGGCCTAGTCGGACAGAGTGGTGTTCCTTATACTGGTTGGTATGCGCCTGCCATGAACCTCCATCGCAATCCATTCGGCGGAAGATGCTGTGAATATTTCTCTGAAGATCCTTTCCTTTCCGGTATGATGGGTGCCTATGAAGTCAAGGGTGCCAACAAGAAGGGTATGACGACATACTTGAAGCATTTTGTCGGCAATGAAGGTGAAACACACCGCGATGCCAATGGCGATTGCACGTTTGTCAATGAACAGGCTTTGCGTGAACTTTATCTCAGACCATTTGAAATCACTGTCAAAGTTGGCAAGAGCCGTGGCATCATGACCTCTTTCAATCGTATCGGAACCCGTTGGTCTGGAGCGACCTATAGCTTGACGACGACGATTTTGAGAGAAGAATGGGGATTCCATGGTGCTGTCATCACGGATTTCAATACACACCACAACAAAGGTGACTATATGCAGGTCAAACCGGCTTTGTATGCTGGTGGAACGCTCGATCTCTGCTCACAGACAGCCGACAGTTCTGTTTTCGATTCGAATAATGCAACGGATTGTCTGATGCTCAGAAATGCAACGCATGAGACACTCTATGCTGTCTGCAATTCGAACATCCTCGGCGTCGAAATCGATCATTATGCGATGGCCTATTGGAAAGTCGTTCTCATGATTGTCGATATCGCTGTTCCGGTTGGCTTGATTGTCTGGGGATTCTTTGCAATCCGCAAGGCGTATAAGGACGAAAAAGCCGAAGTCGCAGAAGAAAAGTAAGCAATCGAAATGACATCTATAGGGCTAGGGAGGCACTTCCTTAGCCCTTTCTTAAAGAAAAATGCATAAGAAAATAAAATCCCATCCGATTGAACATCTTTTTCTTTTCCTTTCTTGGATTCTTTGCTTTTTATCGATTCTTTTTCTTTTCCTTTTTCTTCCGTTGGAATGGAAAGGAATTCTTTGTGTTGTTTTTCTCTTTCTTTTCCTCGTTAGTAGTGTTTTTTCTTTTTTTCTGAAAGAAAAGCATTCTTTTCTTCTTTCTCTTTGTTGTCCTATCCTTCTATCGGCTTCGCTTGGACTAGTGCTGTATTCGAGGGTGTATGACTTTGTCGATTTCTTTCAAGGCATTACGATGTTTGGAAACCCATCCCTTGTTCCTTTTGATTTTACAATCCTTCTCCTTCTTCTTTTGGCATTGTTGTTTTTCTTTATTTCTTTCTTTATGAATTGTCACCATGAAAAATAAAAAATATGCTGTTTTGTCATCTTTATTTCTGTCTGTTTCCATTCTTCTTCTTTTCGTATTCCTGATTTTCAATGAGAATAAAGATAGCATCAATAATTTCCTTCATATCAGTACATCAAAAGTGGTCAATGACGAAGACGTATCTTCGAATCTTTATTATGAAACGGATATTCTCGACCATCAACTTTCGGATGAAAATTTTGACGAACTCGAAAGAATCTGTCGTCAAGAGGGAATCGAGGAGGAAAAGGAAGGTGCTGTTCTTCTCTATAATGAAAACGAAGCTCTGCCTCTGAGAGAAGAAAAAAAGATTACACTCTTGGGCCATGCGAGTGTCGATCCTATCTATAAGGCGAGTTCTGCTGGAAACTATGTGACAGAAGAAAGACCCTATCGCATCGACTTAAAGACAGCCCTGGAGTCCGATGGTTTTCTTATCAACGAGGAAGCCTATCAGGCATTGAAAAAGGGAAGTGCGAAAAGAAGAACATTGCCGATACCATCGAATTCCACAATGCAAGGCTATTCAGCCTCCTTGAGTGAGGAGTCTCTTTCGTTTTATCAGAAATTGGAGTCATCCTTCGAAGGATATAAGGACTGCTGTATCATCACTTTATCCCGTGTCGGATCCGAAGGCGTCGATTTATTGATGGATGATGTGGACGATGATGGAGTCCGTGTTCTTTCTTCTTTAGCACTTCATCAGAATGAAGAATCTTTGCTTTCTTTTGCAAGACAGAAATTCTCTAAGGTGATTGTGCTCTTGAATTCTTCGAATCAGATGGAAATTGAGAAGATCAAAAAATATGCAGATGCCATCTTGGCAATCGGCCAGCCTGGCCTGACAGGCTTTCAGGGCGTTGCCGATCTTCTTTGTGGAAAAGCAAATCCAAGCGGAAAACTCGTCGATACCTATGCGGTCAGTTCCTTATCTTCGCCTGCGGTTGTCAATTCCGGAACAAGGACACCTTTTTTCGAAAATATTTCTTCCATGGATAAGAATCTGACCATCAAGGAAAAGGCAAAACTTGTTTCTTTTCAGGCGGAGAATATTTATATCGGATACAAATACTATGAAACGAGGTATGAGGATTGCATCCTCAACCGCTTTTCTGCAAAGAGCAGTGTCGGATCTCTTGATGGTCAGGAATGGAACTACGCAAAAGAGATTTCCTATCCTTTCGGACATGGATTGAGCTATACGACTTTTGATCAGGAAATCATCGATTCGGATATTTCGAAAGAAGAAATCACCCTGAAGGTTCGTGTGCGAAATATCGGCTCTGTTTCAGGAAAGGATGTCGTTCAGGTCTATGCCTCGACTCCCTATGGGGAATACGAAAAGGAAAATGACATCGAGAAAAGCGCCATTGTTCTTGTTGGGTTTAAAAAGACAAGAGAACTTTTGCCAAACGAGGAAGAAATCGTTACGATTTCGATCAATCCTTATTTCCTTACAAGCTATGATGCTTATAATGCCAAGACCTATATTCTTTCCCAGGGAGATTATTTTCTTTCCATCGGAAAAGATTGTCATGATGCTCTCAATCAGATTCTTTCGAGTCAGAATCAGCTCGGACTTTTTGATGAAGAGGGACAGCCTTATTCATGTGAAAAAAGAAATGTTATTTCTTTTTCATGGGATTTTGATAAAGAAACATTTTCCACAAGTAACGGAAAAAAGGTGACGAACCTTTTCTCTGATTGCGACATCCATCATTACAAGGACAAAAAGGAATTTCCGTATCTCTCAAGAAAGGATTATCAGAATACCTATCCCGTTTCTCAAGCATCTATTTCCGTCAATGATGAAATGATTGATCATCTTCGCGGTGAATTCTATCTTTCGGAATCTTCTTTTGACGAACTGCCTGTTTCACAGAATGAAAATATTCCCTTGATTGCCATGAAGGGAATTCCTCTTGATGATCCCTTATGGAATCAGTTTATCAAACAGGCCAGCATCGATGACCTCGCTTTGACAACAGCAGAATCTTTCACATGCCCAAGCATTGCCTCCCTTTCACAGCCAGAGGTCAACACAGGGGATGGCATGGATTCACTCGGCCGGATCTATTTTTATCAAGATGGCTCAAAGATGGAAACGATGACGTTTCCATGCAAGAACATTCTGACATCGACATGGAATGAAGTCTTGTATGAAAAAAGAGGAAATCTCATGGGAAACGAATCTTTGTTTACGAAATCTTTTGAGAATTACTGTATTGGACCCAACCTTCACCGCACACCATTCGGAGGACGAAATTTCGAATATATGTCAGAAGATAGTCACATGACCTATCTGGCCAGTATAAAAGAAATTCAAGCTATGGAGAAACTTGGCGTCCATGCGGCACCAAAGCATTTTGCTGGCAATGACCAGGAGACGGGAAGAGAAGGAGTGAGCGTCTTCTTCAACGAACAGGCTTTCCGGGAAAATGATTTGCGTGCATTCGAAGGGGCTGTCAAGGAAGGGAAATGTCATGGGATGATGCAGAGTTTTGAGAGAATCGGTCTGACTTTTGCTTCTTCCTCGTATGCCCTCAATACATCTCTCTTGAGAGAAGAATGGGGATTTATCGGCAATATCGTAACAGATGCCACTTATGGCGCGACAAGCGGATATAAAGGACATGTCAGGGAAATCCTGTCGAGTGGAACGAATCAGTTCTGCCTGGATGGCAATGCCATTGCCGGAAAAAGAATCGTAAAATACATCAAGGAAGAAAAAGATTTGACTCTTTTGAATCTCCTCCTTGAATCAGCAAAGAACTGGGAATATCAGATTGTCAATTCCTGTGCAATGAATGGAATTGCCAAGACATCAAAAATTGTCAGAATTACACCCTATTGGTTCATTCTTTTTGTTTCGATGATTGTCTTCTTTGTTCTTCTTTCTTTGTTCTTTTTTGCATGTTTTCTCTGGAAAAACAAAAAGCTGGCAAAATGCCAGCTTTGAGAATGTTGTCAATTCGCCTTATAGAAATATCTCAAAAGGCTTTTGAAATATTCGTCAATGGGTGCGTAGAATGTCATTCTCTTCAAGGTTCCCGGATGAATCAGAGACAATGAATAGGCATGGAGAGCCTGACCTTTGTTTGCGACATCCTCTCTTCTTTTTCCATAGAGCGGATCGCCGACAATCGGATAACCGATATAGGCAAGATGAGCGCGGATCTGATGCGTTCTTCCCGTCTCGAGCGTCACTTTGAGAAGGGAGACCTTTCCATTGTTGGCTAAGAGCTGACAATGGGTGATGGCATCTCTTCCCTTGTAGATATCGACTTCGGCTTTTCTGTGCGTGTGATTCGGTCTTGTCAGCGGAGCATCGATGCGAAATTTCTTGTGCTCCACATTTCCATAGACCAACGCAAGATAGGTGCGATGGAATTCTCCTTCACGGATTTCATTCTGAAGGACATTCTGGGAATCGATGTTGTTGGCGATGGCAAGGAGCCCAGAGGTATCCTTATCGATTCTGTGTACGATGCCTGGACGATTGTTTTCCTCATCGTTGGGATCGAATTCGAACTTGTCGTCCTGCATGAGATAGTTGACCAAGGTGTCATCATTATGTCCGGGTGCTGGGTGGACGACCATGCCGCGAGGCTTGTTGAGAATGGAGATGTCTTCATCCTGATAGACAAAATCAAGATCGACCTTTTCTTTGGCTTTTGCGACCGCTGGCTTCTTCTCTTCGAGGGTATAGGCAAGTTCCTGTTCAGGTGCAACCTTATAGGAGGCGGATGAAATCATCTTTCCATCGACGAAAACCTTTTCTGATTTGATGAGTTTGCTCACCTGGGAACGGGAGAGACCGCTCAATGAGGAGAGAACCACATCGAGTCGTCCCTGCATATCACTCTTGAATGTTTTTGTTTCCATTGTCTATGTCCTCCTTGAGTGATTCGTTTTCCTTCTTTTCCAATTCGGAAAGCTTGCTGGTCATGTCTTCTTTTTCTTGAATGGCTTCGGGTGAATCCTTTTCCTGTTTCTCTTTTTCTTCCTCTTCTTTCATCTGTTTGTATTCTTTCTTGAATTCGAAGAAGAACCCAACGAGCAGGACGATGATTCCCACTGTCAGACAATAGTCGGCGATGTTGCAGATGGCAAAGGATTTCCAGAAAGAAAATTGGAGAAAATCGATGACCCCTTTGTCATAGGGGACTGCCTTGCAGGCGAAACCGATGCGATCAATGAGATTTCCGACGGCACCAGGCAGCATCAAGGTGATGCCGATTGTCATGCCCCAATTGTATTTTCGAAAGCGTAGGACGAGATTGATCGTCAACATGATTGAAGCAATCATGCTGACAGGAATCAAAAACCAAGACCAACCAGACATGCTGCCAAAGGCCGCGCCGGCATTGCCGACAAGGTTTAGATCAATGAGTCCGGGAATGAGGGTAATGATTTCTCCTGCCTGGAGACGAGGGTCGTTATAGGCTGCACGTTTGGTGAAATAATCAAGAAGGAAAAGTCCGATTGAAATCAGAATCATCAGTATCCATAATGGGTAGTTCAGATTCTTGAAGTAATCATGGAAATAATCCTTCAGCCGAGTTGGAAGTTCCTTGATGAACTTCTTTGCCTTATTGTTATTTTCCATAGATCAGTCTTTGTTTTCTTCCTTCAGAGAGGAGATGACATCCTGGCAGCGTTTGCAGATATGATGCTTTTCATCATCGAGAAGACATTCGTCAAAGTAGTTCCAGCAGCGTTCGCATTTTTCTCCTTCATGTTTGATGACGATGTCTTTTTCACCTAAGGAGAAATGGGAAACCTGAAGAATCTTAGCTAATTCATCCGATGTAAATTTCTTGATGACTTCATTTTCTTCCTTGGATTTTGGAAGATAGGTCACGCTTGCTTCTTGTGAGGAACCGATGACACCTTCTTTTCTATAGGGTTCCATCATGGCGTTGACATGATCTCTCAATATGAGGAACTGTTCATATTCCTTTGTGAGATTCTCATCGATTTCACCGAGATTTGGATAGGCCTCCAAAGCAACAGAATTCTTTCTTTCTGCAATCGGGATGGCACGATAGATTTCCTCACAGGTGAAGGCGAGAATCGGCGAATAGGCAATTGCCAAGGATTTGATGATGGTGTATAAGACGTATTGGGTGTTTCTTCGGCTTGCGGAATCTTTGCCATCGCAATAGAGGGTATCCTTCTTGAAGTCGAGATAGAAGCTCGAAAGGTCGTTGACAAAGAAATTCATGATGGTGTTGCTCACTAAAGCGAAGTCGTAGGTATCATATCCTTTTTTCATATCTGCAAGGACGACTTTCAGCTTGTTGATCATCATTTGGTCAATCAAGGAAAGATCGGTTGGCTTATAGCTGATATCGAAATGATTTCCATTGTCGTCATCATCCAAATTCGTAATCATGAATTTGAAGGTGTTGCGGATTTTTCGATACTGATCTGAGCAGACCTTGAGAAGATCCTGCGTCAATTTGATTTCCGCTGTCGTATAGTCGATGCTCGTCGTCCACAAGCGGAGAATATCGGCACCGAATTGATTGCAGATGGTGACTGGGTCGATGCCGTTTTTCTTCGATTTGGAGAATTTTTCGCCGTTCTGATCGACGATAAAGCCGTGGGTCAGAATCTGTTTATAAGGGGATTTTCCTGTATAGGCGACCGAAAGAATCATCGAGGAATTGTACCATCCGCGATATTGGTCGTTGCCTTCGAAATAGACATCGGCTGGGAACGGGTGACCTAAGGCGATATCTGAACCGAGGAAGGAGGATCCGGAATCAAACCAGACATCCATGATGTCCTTTTCCTTTGAGAAGATGCCGTTGGGGGAGTGCGGATTTGTATAGCCTTCCGGAAGAAGGTCTTTTGCTTCCTTCTCATACCAAATATCGGAGCCATATTCCGAGAAGAGATTTTCGATATGCTCGAAGAGTTTTTCATCGAGAAGCGCTTCGCCATCCTCACCATAGAAAATCGGAATCGGAACACCCCAGAGTCTTTGTCTGGAAATGCACCAATCTTCTCTTCCTGTGAGCATGTTTTCAAAACGGACTTTGCCCCAGGATGGCTTATATTTGACTTTCTCGGCTTCTTCGAGAAGCTTATCTTTGATTTTTCCGACAGAGCAGAACCACTGCGCCGTGGCACGGAAGATAACCGGCTTCTTTGTTCTCCAGTCATGCGGATAGGCATGGACAAGTTCCTTTGTGGATAAGAGGTTGCCGTTCCCTTTGAGGATTTCGATAACCTTGGTGGAACAATCTTCATAGAAGAGTCCATTGACTTCTTCTCCAGCATCGATCATATGACCTTTGGAATCGACCGTGCAGATGATCGGAAGACCATATTTCTTGCCGACGCGATAGTCGTCGGCACCATGTCCAGGACCAAGATGGACGATGCCGGTACCGGAATCGGAAGTGACATAATCATCCACACAGACAGGAACAAGTCTTTCCTGATAAGGATGATGAACTTTGACACCTTCGACATCTCTTCCGGTGAAGGACTTGAGAAGTTCCATCGATTCGAAAGGAATCTCTTCCTTCATTTTCTCCGCCAAGCTCTTGAGCATGACATAGTTGCCTTTTTCCGTGTGGAAGAGACCATATTCCATGGAAGGATTCAGACAGAGTCCCTGGTTGGAAGGGATGGTCCAACCGGTGGTTGTCCAGACAAGGAAATGGTCGCCTTTGGAAACGAATTCATTTCCTTCTTCGACAGGGAAGCGGAAATAGATGGTGGTGGCACTGACATCCTTGTATTCGACTTCGGCTTCCGCTAAGGCGGACTCGCTTGACCAGGACCAGATGACCGGCTTCAATCCCTTGTAGATGAGTCCATCCATAGCCATCTTGGCAAAAATCTTGACCTGATTGACTTCATAGTCGCGGTCTAAGGTGAGATAGGGATGATGATAGTCGCCAATCACACCTAAGCGAAGCATTTGACCTCTTTGCTTGTCAACCTGGGTCAAAGCGTATTCGCGGCATTTCTTTCTGAAATCAGCAGGAGCAGTCGTTCTTCTGTCGACGCCCATTTTGGTCACACAATTCTCGATTGGGAGGCCATGGGTATCCCATCCTGGGGTATATGGAACATAATATCCTTCCAGATTCTTTGAACGCAAAATGATGTCCTTGATGATCTTGTTCAGGGCATGACCGGCATGAATCTCATTATTCGCATATGGAGGGCCATCATGAAGATAGAAAGGATCCTTGGTCATATGAGCTTGAAGAAGCTGCTCATAAAGATTTGTGTTATCCCATCCCTTTGCCATATCACCTTCCCAGGAAGGAAGATTGGCACGCATCGGGAATTTTCCTTTCGGCATAATCAGTGTTTTCTTTAATTCCATATAAAAGCCTCCAAAAAAAAGAATCGTTAAAACTTTAGTATTATATACTAACTCCTCTTGTAGAGCAACGAACAAGAAGGGACTATGGGCATTCTGCATGCTGAAAAGAGAACATTCCAAAGAAGTTCTGTCGATGAAAAAGAGTTCTTTTGAAGAATTGGAGAAAAGACATGAATGGATAAAAAGTAATTATACCATGGAGATCTAAATGATATTCTCACTGGTCTTAATGATGCAGATTAGATGTGCTGAATATTTTTTATGAGAGGATAGTAAATTCCATTTTTTATAAAAAAGACTGCCGAGAGTAAAAGACATTGGCAGTCTTGATAACAATAGATTCTGAAACTTAGAATTCGTTTTCCTGCTGGGTAGAAAAATCGTCTCCGTCTGGATCGATTTGAGAAAAAATTTCGCCGAATGTCGGAATGACATAGCCATCTTCATCCAACTTGACTTTTTCTTCCTTTTCTTCTTTTTTCACAGGTTGAACGAACTGGACGGAATTCTCAAGATAGAAAGGTGTATCGAAGCTGAAATGGAATATGTCCTCATAGACGATGCCGTTCAGGCGGACACTCTTGAGAATGCCATGGGACATCTTTGGATAAAGATAGGTTTCCTTCTCTCCCTTGATCTTCTTTGTGACTTTCTTTATGGAATGCTCGGTGCAGAGAATATCTTCTTTTCCACGGATGAGAAGCGTGGGCTGTTCGACTTTCTTGAAATATTTACGGTTCTGAAGAATCGAAAACAGAATCGCCAATAAGAGCCCGGGAAGTCCTTTGACAGTCTGTCTTCCGATGGCCTTGGAGACTTTCTTTCCGTACTTCTTGTTCAGCTTGTGGAATTTCCAGGCATATTTGATATATCCAGAAATCATGTGGTTGAGAATCGTATCATAGACAGGGGCCACAAGGATCACACGGAGAACGTCTTTCTGATATTTCTTGGCCATCTTGCAGACTAGAGCAGCCGAGAAGGAATAGCCCATGAGATAGATGTTGTATCCTTTTTGGATATATTCCTGGATTTTCTTCTCGAGTTCATGTTCGAAGGAAAGATGACGATGCGTCCTTGTCTTTGATGGCTCGAAGAGTTTCACCAGGACGATTTCACATTCCGGGAAATCTTTTCTGAAGGAATTGTTGAAATATTCCTGCATCGGGAGGGAATCATGGGTATCAGTGGTTTGGAATCCATTGGTACATAAAAGCACGGTCTTTCTGAGAGGCCGATAGACTTCAATTTTTGGATTTCTTTCCTTGATGACTTGAATGACTTCCATTCTTCTTTGACTCCTTCTAATTCTTCTTGAAACGATACATGAAGATTCCAGCCGCAACACCGACGTTGAGGGAATCGATTCCACTCATTTCGATTTTGATTTTTTCTCCCAACGAGAGGTTCTTTGGATTGACTCCTCTTCCCTCATTTCCCATGACTAAGGCAAAAGGCAATGGAAGAGAAGAAAATTTTCTTTCATCCTCACCATCCAAGGTGGTCAGATAGATATGATAATTTTTTTCTTTCAAAAGGGAGAGGTCGCCTCTTGCGACAGGGAGATGGAATATGGCTCCTTTTGTGGATTGGATGACTTTACTATTATACAATGAAACTGAATCAGTTGAAAGCATCACCCCCGTATATTGGAAACTTAGGGCAGTACGGATGATGGTTCCAACATTGCCAGGATCCTGCACGCCATCGAGATAGATGACTCTTTCACCAAGCATTGAGCAATCGACCATATCCACATGAGCGATTCCCATCGCTTTTGGCAATGACTGATAAGAGGAGAGTTCTCGATACAATCCTTGTTTTAGTCCATAGATTGGAAGATCAATCATCGGCATCTTTGTTCCATCTGGAACGATGACGGCTGTTAGTTTTCCTTCCTTATAGGCTTCTGTTAGGAGGTCTTCTCCTTCAATCAGAAACAATCCATTCTTTGGATCGCCTTTCTTGAGTCGGACAAGATCTTTATAGGTTTTGTTTTCTTTGCTCTCGATGACTTTAAATGACATAATCTTGGTATTCTCCTTCGAATTTTCCGTTTTCGATCTGACGATTTAGGTAATCGTAGCGCGGGCAATACAATTTCACGATCGTATAGAATCTTTCGTTGTGATGAATCTCATAGGTGTGGGCAATCTCGTGGATGATGACGCTGTCCATGATTTCCGGCTTATAGGCAAAAAGTCGGTAATCAAATTTGAACTGATGTTTTGTCGGAAAGCAGACAGCATAATAGGAAAGAAAAAGTCCGGTTCGGATAATATAGGAAGAAAGGTCTCTTCCCATTTTCTTTCCTAGGAGGTTCACCCTTTCACGCAAATAGATAAGAAAGAGTTTTTTATATCGTGTCAGAGGATCCTTGGTGTTCATAGGAAGAAAGAAATAGTTTGGATCATCTTTCTTGCTTGGATCATATGTGAAATATCTTTTCTTTCCTAACATGTAGATATAGACATTTTCTTTCATAAATGGTCTGTTCAGGATCTTTCCTTTGAACTTGTTATACGCTGAGGAAACGAATTTGTCCATATCTGAAAAAGAGGTATAGGTCGAGATATAGATTTCTATCTCTCCATAGACGGCACGGATAGAAATTCCACGGTTATTTGATTTTCGATAAATTTTAGCCACAAAAGAATTTCCGTCTGTCATATGATATTCTCTTTGACCGATATAAATGCGCTTATCCATAAATTGAATGCAAAAATATTTTATAAAAAACTTGCAATAATAGCAAAGGTTTGGTATGATTTATAGGCTTAAAGTTATGCGGACGTGGCGAAATTGGTAGACGCGTACGTTTGAGGGGCGTATGGGCTTCCCATGTCGGTTCGATTCCGACCGTCCGCACCATTAAGAAAAAATGACCCGAGAAATCGGGCTTTTTTTGTACAAAAAAACGATTGATCCGATTACATCAATCAAAAAACTTGTGAACGAAGCTCCCGATATGCATTATCTGGTTCTTTGTTCGGACTCAGCCTCTTTGAAATTCAGTCCAATCCTGTCGGATATATGGATACATATACGATGTATCCATTGGATTTCGAAGAGTTTTTAGGCTGCAAGGGGATCGGTTCTGAAGTTCTTTTCTATTTAAAAAAGCATTTGGCACGGTGTCGAAAGTCGAGGAAACGATTCATCAAAAAATGATGTTTTTTTCAGCAATATCTTCTTGTTGGTGGAATTGCCGGAAGCTGTTTCTCTTTTTCTGGAATCGATGGACTTGGAGAAGGTCAGAACATGCCAGAATCAGCTTTTGGACGGATATCAGAAGTATATTCAGAAATATGCTCCTCTCGAGCAAAGAATCTTGATCAGTGAGTCGTATAGAAGTATTCCAGTGGAACAGAATCGAAAGGACAAGCATTTTCGAAAATCAAAATTCGATTATCCGAATGCTAAAAATCTCGATTTGAGAGATGCTTTTCTTTGGCTTACGAAAGCGGGTGTCGCCTTGGCGTCTTACAATGTATCCATTGAGACTGAATGAGAATCGAAAGACAGTGAAACTTTTTTCGAATGATATCGGTCTTCTTTCCTGTCAACTCTTCGATAGGGAAAATGCAGTGAAAGTCATGCAAGGGGATTGCACAATCAATTTTGATGCTCCTTTTGAAAATGTTGTCGCTGAGGAACTCGCCTCAAAAGGGTATCCTCTTTACTACTACAATCATAAAAAGTGCGGCGAAATTGATTCCCTGATACAAAAAAAGGACAGATTATCCCTTTGGAAGTCAAATCCGGAAATCCGAATGCAACGGGCAAATATGAAAATCATGCTCTTATCATCTTTTCGAAATATACCCGGAAATCGAAAAGGCATATGTCCTCTCGAAAAGGAATATATATAATAAGGAAAACGAAAGAATCGTCAATCTTCCCATCTATATGCTGATGTTCTTTTCTAGAAACTGAAAAGCGGCCAAGAATGAACCTGGCCGCAGAATGCGGCTTTCATGCCACATTCGATAAGGGAAAATCAAATAGAGAAAGGGTTATCTATTGAATGACTTTCTTTTTCTTTCATCAGACCTTCTAGATTCTTTTTTCATTCTTGGTCTGATGGGCAAGAAGGTTCAAGGAAAAATTTCTTGAAATCGAGAAGTACTGTTCGACATCCTCTCTTTCGATTTTCCTGTTGAGGGAAGTGAAATAAGAGAAGACCCATAGAATCTGATGGGCATACAAATCAGCTTCGACATCATTGTTCTGGATGTTTTGGATGTAATATTTCTTCAAGTCTTCCTTGAACAAATCCTTGAGACATAAAACACCGTCATCGATTTTCATCAGCGACTCATAGTACATCTTATTCTCATTGAAGAAATCGCAATACCCATCCATCTGAGCTGAGAGATTCCTTGAGAGAATCGTCTCTTCTAATCTTTCATAGAAGGATCGATAGACCTGCATGGATAAATCGTATTTATCCTGAAAGTACTTATAGAAGGTTCCCTTGGAGATATCGGCTTCGTTAAGAATGTCGGTAATGGTGATCTTGGGAAATTCCTTCATGACCAATAAGTTCGAAAAAGAATTCAGAATGTAGTTTTTTGTCCGAAGACTGGCTGTATGTGATTTTTCCATCTTTTC
The DNA here is from genome assembly GCA_963612025.1 of bacterium. GTDB lineage: Bacteria > Bacillota_I > Bacilli_A > RFN20 > CAG-288 > Enterosoma. Next base: position 81,886 of record CAVDUB010000001.1, on the reverse strand, counting down.
CTCCTTGGTATCGCTTACATTTTATAGTTTTGATACCGAGGAAAGAATATCTTGGTCAAAGTTGGTAATTTTCACGGCGTACTTGGAAGATGAAATGAACGATTACAATATTTCTTGAACGATTTCGTCTTTTCTTTTTTGATTCTTAAGATAAAAGAACAAATCAAGAGAAAAAATGCCATCCACCAACTGATAGGAGAATTTTCCGTCGTATTCCTCCATGATATTTTTTATGGATTTCAGTCCATATCCGTGTCCGATTTTGTCTTTCTTGGATGTTTCTCCTAATGAGATGCTTTTTTGGTTCAGGCTATTATTCTCTATGTGTATATGCATATAGTCCCCTAAATCGATGCCTTTGATCGAAATCAGCCTTTTTTCGACAGGAAGTTTCTTGACGGCTTCTATCGAATTGCTCAAGGCATTCTCAAAGAGGGAATAGAGGACTTCCTTGGGAATGAAATTGAGTTTTTCTCCGTTGAGCATGCAGGTCAATTGGATCTGATTGTTGAGGAGCGTTGCTCCTTTTTCCTGGAGAACGAAATCAAGAGCAGTACAGTTGGTTTTCACCTTCTGACAGAAGCCATCGATGGATTTCTTGAGCGATTCAATTTCCTCTTCGCCGAGTTTGTTCGTCAGCGAGTCCATCTGGTGTTTCAGATCATGCATTTTGATATTGATCAGTTCGATATTTTCCGTGTTCTGTCGATAGGCTTCCTTATCCTTATCATAGCGCGCTTTGATCTGGGCAGCCTCCTTGATCTTCGCTCGGGATGTCAAGAGCTCGAGTTCCGATGTGAGCGAGATGACACCGATGCAGATGTTGAAGCAATAGATGCTGATCCAGCCGATGGCATCGTTGCCTGCTTTTATGGCGGTCGACATTCCGCATGAGGATAAGAAAGAAATGGCTGAACAGGAAATGAAGGTGATGATAATTTGCCTTTTTTCGGTAATTTGACCGATTCCTTTGACATTTTCAGGCTTGGAAAGATAGAGCTTATTGAATAGATAGGTGTATACGGAGAAGATAGGAATGAGAATCATCATCATGAAATACCATTTCTCATCGGCATCAAATCCGAAAATCATGCGGACAAGACTCGCAAGACAATAGGAGGTATTCTGCAGACAATAGCCGATATTGGCAGCGAGAAGATAGCTTGCAAAACTCGCCCGGAAGCAGAAGAACAGACCGAGCAGAGAAATAAGAAAGACGATGAATGGCTCAGAAATTTTATAGAGAAAATTTAGTGGGATATTCCCTAAGTAGTAGAGTCCAAAATTGCTTCCGATTGTCAAAAGGACATAAAGAAGATAACGAATGAAAAAATGGCTTCTCTTGACGAAGAATCGGGCAATCAATGTTTCACCGAGAATGAGAAGCAAGGGAAAATCCACATGCCCATAAAAGATGGAGGCGCTCAAAGTAGGAATCCTCGATTGTTCTTCAATGCATCGAAGACTTTCTCGACAAAGTCTTTTTTTCGATTTCTCGAAATCGGCAATCTTTCCTTGTTGATCAGGACGGCTTCATTCTTATCGATGCCCGATAGGAAAGAGAGATTGACGAGATAACTCACGGAACATCTTGCGAAATTGAACTCAGAGAGTTCTTCCTCGAGGTTCTTCATGGTCTTTTTGTCACGCACTTCAAAGTTGCCTTCTATCGTATGGAAGACGAGATTGTGCCCGAAGGATTCGATATAGAGGAGAGAGGAATATTCGATGAGTTTCACCTTTCCATCCATCATAATCGGAATTGTCCTTGTCTTGATTTTGACGTTTTTCATGATCTTCTTCATTTTCGCTTCGATAGTTTCGTATTTGATGGGCTTTAAAAGGTAGTCGTTTGCATTGTACTGGTATCCTTCGATAGCCAAAGAGGCGATGTTTGTTGTGAAAATGAGCGTGACAAGATTGTCGAGGTCTCTCAATTTCTTTGCCGTGTCCATTCCGCTCATTCCAGGAAGCTGGATATCCAAAAAGACAATTTCGTAAATCGGTCTGTATTCATTTAGGAAGGCTTCACCGGATGAATAGTAGAACAATTTCATAGGAATATTGTTTTCGAGAGAAAATTTATCCAAGTGCGTCTTCAGGTTGAGATAATCATTTTCATTATCTTCCACAATGGCTATCTGCAAGATCATCAGTTGATTTTTCCTCCTATTTCTTTTATCTGAATATTTAGTTTCTCAAGTGTGGCGGAAAGGGAGTGCTTGAGGGTTTCGATTTTGCAAGGCTGTTCATCTTCCAAGAGGGAATAAAGAAGAGAGAAAATCTCATCTCCGAAATAGGTGTTCCCCTCTTCGTTGTTTTCCAGAAAGTGTCTTTCAAGGAAGAAACGGTTCATGTCTTTTTCTTTTCTGATGAGACAAAGCTTTCTAAATTTCATCTTTTTTAGATTGAGATAGAGGATGAAATCCATTTCTGATTCATTTCCTAGGAAAAAGCATTTTGTATGGAAATACATTTCCTTTGAGAAGTTTGAGAAACAAAAGCGAATCAAATCCTGCTTGTCCTTGAAGTGGCGGTAGAAGGTCGATTTTGTGACAAGACAGGAATCGAGGATTTCCTTTAGGGAAATATCTTCTTCATGTACATCAGGATTCAATAAAGAAAGAAATCCATCCATGATTGCTGTCTTTGTTCTTGTGCTTTGATTCATAATCGGGACTTTTCTTTCTAAAAGTTTTTTTCATAAACTTTGAGGTTATTTTAAATCAAAAATTCGTCGGTTAGAAGATAAGATCATAGAAAATAAACAGTTTTCTGCAAAAAGTGCGTAATTGGCACTTTTTTGTCTTTTTGTCTTTCTTGTTAACTCATTCGACTTTTTTGCCTATTCAAAGAAAAAAGGCCTGTTTCTAAAATAAAAGGGCTTACAGGTGATTGCATTCCTTGGCAAGAAATCACTTGTAAACAAGAGAAGTTAAAGAATGATTGTCATTCAAAGAAAGGAAAAACCAGATGAAAAAACAATTCAAACTCGTTGTTTTGGCGGCGATGTCAGCTTTCATGGTTGGATGTTCAAACTCCACATCTTCGACCGGAAATCCGAGTTCCACGTTCCCAATTACGACCGATACGACGGGAACAAGCGATTCAACCTCGAGCAGTTCAAGTTCGACTGATCCGGAACCAGATGACGACGATGACGATGAAGTCGATCCTGTCGTCGAAAAGAATGTCGAAGTGACAGGTGGAAAGACGGGTGATTTATCCAAAGACGGAAAATTCTACACGGATTATTCTTCTCTTGAAATCGAGCAGCAGGCTGCCAAGGAAACTGCCGTCGATATTGCAAGCGAAGGCGATGTTTTATTGAAGAATGCCAACAATGCCCTCCCTTTGACCAGTTCGGAAAAGCATGTTACCTGCTTTGGCATTGCCACAGTCGATATGGTGACGGCCGGTGGCGGATCAGGCGCTGGCAAAACAGGAAACAATAATATTGCCTTTACTGGAGTTCAGGAATCTCTAGAAGAAGTTGGCATCCAGGTCAACCCATCGACGATCGATCTCTACAAGACCTACAAGACCATCAATGGAGCCACAAAGACGGCAGACAACAACCTTCTTGAAATTTCCATGGATGAATATACTTCCTCCACCATCGCATCCTATTATGCCTACAATGATGCTGCTGTCATCACTCTTCATAGAAACGGTGCTGAAAACAAGGACTTGGCAACTTGCCAGGTGGACGGACATAAGAATGAAGATGATCACTATCTCATGCTTGATGACAATGAAAGAGAATTGATCAAGCACGTCAAGACCTATTTCGGCAAGGTCATTGTTCTCATCAACTCTTCCAATATCATGGAAATTCCTGAGTTGGTTGAAGAAAAGACATCGACCAATCTGGGTGTCGATGCCGTCTTATGGATTGGCGGCGTTGGAAACAACGGTGCATTGGCTATCGGAAAAATCTTGACCGGTGAAGTCAACCCATCTGGACATACTTCCGATATCTGGACAAAGAACTTTAAGAACGATCCTTCTTTTACTAACTTCGGATGGCAGAATCAGAACAAGAATGGTGACGGGTCGAGAATGAATGCGACGCTCTACTATAATGGCGAAGCAACCAACTATACCGAGACGGAATACCGTGAAGGTATCTACAATGGCTATCGTTTCTATGAAACAAAAGCCACCGATATGGGCAAGGATGGCGAAGGATGGTACAACAGCAATGTTCTCTATCCATTCGGATTCGGCTTGAGTTATACCACCTTTGATTGGAAATGGGTCGGCGTAGCCAAAACTGCAACGATTTCTGGTGCGACACAGACTGTGACCGCTCAAGTGAAGGTCACCAATACCGGGTCTGTCGCAGGAAAAGATGTTGTCCAAATCTATTTCTCCGCACCTTATAAGAAAAATGGAATCGAGAAAGCATCGAACAACCTGGTCAACTTCGGAAAGACGAAACTTCTCCAACCAGGCGAAAGCGATATTGTCACCGTGCAGTTCGTCGCCCAGGATATGGCATCCTTCGACTATAATGACAAGAACAACAATGGTCATACTGGCTATGAACTCGAAGCGGGTGATTACACCATCACGGCCAACAAGGACTCCCATACGCCAGTTCTTTCCATGACAAGAACCATCAATTCCACGATTGATATTCAGAATGACTATGTCACGGGAAAGGAAATCAAGCCAATTTTCTCCCAGGATGATGAATACAATTCCACCAAGGAAGCTTTGGAGAACAATACGATTTCCAGAAGCGATGAAGGTGGTCTCAAACAACCTGCCGCTGCCAGTGTTGCCGATCGCACGCTCACGAAGGAACAAAAGGAACTTCTCGATGATCAGGATGTCTACAACCATTATGAATTGTCAGAAGCCGATCCTTGGTATGCGAGCAGTGTTCCATCAACATGGACACAGGATAGCAAGACCACGGGTAAAAACCACCTCAATTTGGCCGATATGGCAGGCGTCGATTATCAGGATCTGACGGTTGAGGATGGAAAGGTCACCGAAGGAACAGATGCCGGAAGCGCAAAATGGACTTCCTTCATGAACCAACTCAGCTGGGATGATTTGGCAAACATCGTCTCTGGCGATGCCAAGTCTGGCCCTGGAATGGCGGCTTTGGATGTCATCAACAAGGATGAAGACAACTATAAGGATGGTCCTGTCCAGATTTCTGGCGGTACCCTCTTCCCATCCGCTCCGATTCTCTCTGCCTCTTTCAATACGAAATTAGGCGAAAAGATGGGACGTCTTGTCGGAAATGAAGCCATCTTCTTGGGACTTTCCCAGTGGGCTGGTCCGGCTATGAATACTCATCGTTCACCTTTCAGCGGACGTAATTTCGAATATTATTCTCAGGATGGCTATCATGCGGCAAGATTCGCTGCAGCTGTTGTCTCGGGAGCCGTCAGCAAGGGTCTTATCACCTATTGTAAGCATTTCTTCCTCAATGATCAGGAATCATATCGTGCGGACTATGGCGGTGTCCTCACTTTCGCCAATGAACAGGTCATTCGTGAACAGTATCTCAAGCCGTTCGAATATGCCGTGAAATTCGGTCATTCCATGGGTCTCATGTCATCTTTCAACCGTATCGGCTATGCCGTCACGGCAAACTCCTATGCCATCCATCAGTATCTCTTAAGAGATGAATGGGATTCCAAGGCGGATGTCTGCACAGATGCCTGGGCAAAAGATTATGTTCCGGTCAATTTGATGGCCTATGCCGGTTCCGATCAGCTTCTTGGTCAGTCCAAGGGCTATCCGAAGAACGCTCTTGATCATGGTACCTGGGATGCAACAGCCAAGATGGTTAAGACCAAATCGAGTGCCACGGCTACCAGTGATGATCAGGCAAATCCATCTCTCTATTTTGCGATCCGTCGCAAAGCCCAGAGAGCTTTGTATACGAGAGCCAACTCCACCACGATCAAGAACGGTGCTGTCTCTGGCCAGAAGTTCACTGTCGTTGTCGAACAGGGCGTCAACAATAATATCAAGGTCTCCAATTCGGATATCTCCTTCATTCTCGATGATGCCTCGAATGACGCACTTGCCGAATACGGATTGAAGTTTGTCAACAATAAGGTTGTCAGCGGAAAGCCGACAAAGGAAGGCAAGATCACGCTGAATGCGAAGACGAAGCAGGATGTCTGGATCACCTCCACTGCTGAAATCGAGGTCGAAGTCAGAAGCGCCATCCATGTCGATGGAACCGCCATGAGCACAGGTGTCTCTGCTGCAAGCTATACGGCTAACCAGGACTTCTCCATGAAGGTCGATATCCCTGCTCTCAGCTACTTCACGGAAATTGCGGGTGGAGCAACCTTCTGGGGTATGTCCATGAATGGTTTGATTGTCAATGCCTATCAGGATAGCGATGATAGCTGGCATCAGAGAAATGAAGATAAGACTGCTTCGGATATCATTACCATCGATGCCTCGACTGCAAAAGCGAAGAAAGAATACGATTATTCGTTTAGCAACCTCCCGACTGGCGTGAAGGCTGTCAAGCACGAAAAGAGCGTTGTCGGAAAAGCCAATAAGGGAAGCTATAATGTTGTCGATTACTACACAATCGAAGGTTCTCTTGCTGCCGGCACGTACACATTCGATGTCGATCTGACCTACTACACCAATCCCTATATGTCGAGCTGGATCTTCTCGGGAACACCAACCGAAGGTCACTATACTGGAAGAGTCACATTCACTGTGAAATAAGCTGATTTGAAAGATGGATTGACCTTGGCCAAAGCCAAGGTCAATTCTCTCTATGATGCCAACTTTGGGAAATAATAGACGAAGTTTGACAAGATTATTCTCTCAATGTAAGCCCTTTTTTATAATTTGAACAGAAGAATGAATTTTATAAATTCGGAGGTAATTATGAAAAAAATTCAAAAATTTGCATGCTTATTGGCCTTTGCTGCGACAGGATTTTCTTTGGTATCCTGTGGTGAGACTTCGACAAAGACGTCTTCCTCTACTCCAAAGACCACAGAAAAAACGACAGATGCCGGCTCTGGAAATACGCAGAATACCGGAGAGCAGGATACGACTGTCAGCGATCAGAATGTTTCTGCTTTGAAGATCAAATCGAATCCGACGAAGATGGAATATCTCATCGGTGAAACTTTCGATGCTGCAGGTGGCATCTTGACTGTCACCTATAAGGATAAATCCACAAAGGATCTTTCCATGACGGATTCTAGAGTCACAATCACCGCTTTGAATACCGTCGTTGCCGGAAGCAAGTCCGTCAAAATCACATTTGGTGGAAAGAGTGTTTCCTTGAAGGGTATCTTGGTTACCAATCAGAAATTCACCATCACATTCAATTCCAATGGCGGCTCTGAAGTCGCTGCAAGCAGTGTTGAGGAAGGAAAGACCTTGACCAAGCCGACCGATCCGACAAAAGAAGGATATACCTTTGATAACTGGTATACGGATGAAGAGTGCACGCTTGTCTATGATTTTTCCACGACGATTTCTTCGGCTTTCACTCTTTACGCAAGATGGCTTGTGGCCAATAAGGCGACCCATACAGTCACATTCGATTATGACTATTATGGTGCAATTCCTTCGACAAGAACCTTGAAGGTTGAAAATGATACAGCAGTCAGCAAGATCAGTGTCGATCCGACAAGAAAAGGCTATGTCTTCTCCGGCTGGCAAAAGGATGGCGTGGATTATGTTTTCACCTCGAAAGTGACTGCGGATATCACCCTTAAGGCGAATTGGACAAGATCGACCACGGAACTTGTCGGTACACAGACGTATAAATTCGAAGCTGAAGATATTGACTTCACCGGCATTGTCGGAAATGGTTTGAGTGGTACGACAACGGGCGCTTCCGCTATCGTTACGATGTCTGGCTATAGCGCATCGCAGGATAAATATGTTTCCTATATGTATAAGCAGGGACTCACCTTGAAGTTCGAAATCATCTCCGATGTGGATGTCTCCAATGTCACCTTCAAGGCTTCGATGTCTCAGGAACTGGAAAATTATACCTATAACAAAAATAATTATGCGATTTCCGTCAATGGAACCGCACTTGACTATCCGACTTTGAGTTTCCAGAATGTTCCGGCCCGTGAAGGCGATACTTTGAAGCCACAGACTTTTGAAGAATATACATTGGGAACGATTTCCTTGAAGAAGGGAAATAACGAAATCACCTTCACAACTGCCAACTCCGATGCCGTTTCCGGAACGACCATGACTGCACATGCTCCACTTCTTGACTATATTTCCATTACCGCAGACAATGCCGTTGTGCAGTGGGACAATGTCAAAGGCTACCCTGTCAAAGGAAACTATTAAAGGAATTTTCTTATGGTAAAGAAACTATGGAAGAAGAAAAGCATCAAGATTTGGGCTTTTACTTCGATGGCGCTAGCAGGCATTGCCATCGTGGCTCCGGTTTTGATGAACACGACCTTCTCGAATCTTTTGGATTTTGTCTTTGGTGCACCCGATCCGATTTTCAAGGAAGGTGAACAATCTGCCTATGTGGCCAAATATTCCAATAAGAAGGAAGCTCTTGCCAATGCCAATGATGTCAATCTTCAGATGAATGAAGAAGGCATGGTTCTTTTAAAGAATAAGAACAATGCCCTTCCAATCAAGAAGGGAAGCAAAATCTCTGTCTTCGGCAAGAATTCTGTCAATATCGCCATCGGCGGAAGTGGCTCTGGTGCCGCAAAAGGTGAATCGGTGACAATTCAGCAATCTTTGGAAGCGTCCGGCTTCGAGGTCAATCCGACTCTTGTCTCCTTCTATAAGGATGATAAGAAATCAGGAAGCGGAAGAAGCTCGAACCCTGGCGACCTCGATAGTGGAAAACCGGTTTTTCTCGAGACAGGCGAAACACCCTTAGCAAGTTATCCAGAGGAAGTGAAGTCTTCCTATGGAAGCTATTCTGATGTGGCTGTGGTTGTCTTCACGAGAATCGGTGGGGAAGGATTTGACCTTCCGATGACGATGAAGGGAGCAAGCGGTGCAAGAGCAGAAGATGATCACTTCCTCCAGTTGGACCAGAACGAAACCGACCTTCTCAAAGAAGTCTGTTCATCTGGCTTTGGAAAAGTTGTGGTTGTGCTCAACTCCGGCTCTCCGATGGAACTTGGCTTCCTCGAAAATAATGAATATTATGCCTATCAGGATAAAATTGATGCGGCCATCTGGATGGGATATCCTGGTAATAGCGGCACGACGGCTTTAGGTAAGATTCTTTCTGGTGAAGTCAACCCTTCGGGAAGAACCGTTGATACATTCTCTCTTGACTTCAAAAAAGATCCGACATGGTATAACATGTCCTGCAACCGCACGACGGGTTCCATCACAGGCGATCAGTATGTCAAGGATGGCAAGGGCGTCTTGTATTATGGAGTCGAATATGAAGAAGGGGAATATGTCGGATATCGCTACTATGAAACACGATATGAGACAGAATCCTCTTCGACCCGCGACACATGGTATAAAAACAATGTCGTCTATCCATTCGGATATGGTCTTAGCTATACAACTTTCGATTGGACAGTCAAGAACAAGGATGACATCACAAGTTTCGATACGAATCCATTCGATATCGAGGTCGAGGTGAAGAACACTGGATCTGTCGCCGGAAAGGATGTGGTTGAAGTCTATGCGGCGTTGCCTTATATCACCGGCGAAATTGAAAAACCGAGTGAAATCCTGATCGGCTTTGCCAAAACGAAATTGCTCGAACCGAATGAATCGGAAGTTGTCAGCATCGAAATTAACCCTTACTACATGGCAAGTTATGATTGCTATGATAGCAATAAAAATGGTTTTAAGGGCTATGAGTTGGATAAAGGACAATATACTTTCCGTGTTTCGAAGAATGCACACGAGGTGGTTGATTCGATTTCCGTCCAACTTGAAGATGCTATTCGATACGAGAACGATCCGATAACGGACACAGAAGTCACAAATCTCTTCACCGATAATGAGAATGAATATTTCAATTCCGATTACCGACTGAAGAAGACTCTCTCGAGGACGGATTGGGAAAACACGTGGCCCGAGAGTCCGACGGTTGAAGAAAGAACCGTGGATGATGCTTTCATTGCCGCTTTGGATGATAAGACGACGAACAACCCGATTAACTATGATGACGAGGATTATCCGGAAGTTGATGCTGAAAAGCAATATGCCCTGTATGATCTTCTCTATAAGGACAATCTCGACAGCGATGGAAACTTCGTCCGCGATGAAAACGGTGAGAAGATCAAAGGAGAATGGGTTGGAAAGGTCGATTATGATGACGAAAGATTCGAGACACTTCTCAATCAGATGAATCTTGAGAGCGTCGCGACGATGTACAATTCCGCTGCCTATAAGATTGAGCAGGTCGAGGGAATCAGTCTTCCAAATGTCTCCTGTGCGGATGGTCCGGTTGGATGGACTTCCTTCATGAATCCGAAACTCTTTGAGGATTGCTGCTCGTATTGCTGTGGTGTCACTGTCGCAGCGACCTGGAATCAGGAATTGGCTGAATTGTTTGGCGAAGCCGTCGGTGAAGAAGGTCTTGTCGGAAATGATGGCGTTCCCTATACTGGATGGTATGCACCTGGAATGAACATTCATCGTTCTCCATTCGGCGGAAGAAACTTCGAATATTATTCAGAAGATTCTTTCCTTTCCGGAAAGATTGGTGCTGCTGAAGTCCGTGGAACCCAAAGCAAGGGTACAATTGCCTTCATCAAGCATTTTGCCTTAAATGAACAGGAAACACATCGTTCGGTTTCCGGTGATTGCTCTTGGGTTTCCGAACAGGTCATGCGAGAAATCTATCTTAGACCTTTTGAAATCACAGTCAAGGAAGGAAAGGCAACCGGATTGATGTCTTCGTTCAACCGTATCGGAACGAGATGGACCGGCGGTGATTATCGACTTCTGACTACGATTTTAAGAGATGAATGGGGATTCAGAGGGGCTGTCATCTGCGATTTCAACACGATTCCTACCTATATGGATCCACAACAGGAAGCTTATGCTGGCGGTGATCTGAATTTGGCTACGATGGAATCCTCTTTCTGGAAATATGATGAATCTTCAATCGGAGATCAGTTGGTCTTAAGAAGAATTCTTCACAATGTTTCCTATGCTTTAGTCAATTCCAACATCATGCAGGGTACGATCATTGGACGAAAAGCCAAGAAGTGGAAATGGGTGGAAGTGACAACCATCTGCTCCCTTGTCGGCATCATTGTCGTTTGGGGTGGTCTTGTCATCACGCTGAATATCCTCAAGATCAAAAAAGAGGAAGAGACAGCAGAATAGGAAGAGACAGAATTTGAATATCGAGAAAAACCAGGATTGATTCCTGGTTTTTCTTGATAAAGAATAATTTTGTGAAGAAACGATAAAAAACTGACGGGATAATATACAAGACTATATTTTTGTATCACTATTTTGATGGCGCTTTGCGAAATTATCTTTTTAAATCAAACTATGACAGCTTTGGTTCCATGATAAGTGTTTAGCCTAAAAACTTGTCGACATATTTCGAAAGCAAATTTGCGACATATTCTGGACTCTCTTCTCTTTTATCTTTTATCCACATTTCGATTGTCTTGATAAGTCCTGTCACAGTAAAGAACATCTGATTGGAATCCAGTTCGACGGAATAGATATGATGGCATTTTTCCGCAAGTTTCTTGGTAAGATTCTCTTGAAGATGAATGTAGCATTGGAAGTATGGATCATCTTTCAGTTTTTGTAATAAGAGAGTCAGAAGGTGCTGCAAGTCATCTTTCTTTTCCATTTTCATAATCTCAGCATCATATTTTTTCTTCAATCCATGAGCAGTAATCATGGTAGAGATCGTTTAGGGAATCATAATGATTGTAGAAGGTATTTTTGCTTATATTGGCACATGTGATGAATTCATTCAGGCTGATTGTTTTTGGATCATGGTCCTTTAGGATATCAGGAAGCAAGTTTAGAATACGAATTCTTGTCTTTTCATATTTTGCAGTCTTTTTCATATCGACCTTCTGCCTTTGACTTTTTATCGCTAGATTGTATCTGAAAGCCTTTTCATATAGTCTAGTCTGTTTTATGAGAAAGTGAACTGATAATGCAAAAATGGTTCTTTTCCTATTTTAAGGACGATAATGTATGTACAAGGAGGTGTAATATGAAAAAAATAAAGATATTCGGGCTTGCCTTTCTGACACTTCTCGCATCCTGTGGAAATGAATGGCGTGAGGTCTCCGGTATTCAGGCTCCTCGGTATAAGACGAAATTGGAACTCCAAAAGAAAACTGTCTATACAAAAGGTGATTCTAGTTTTCTATATTCCACGGATGAACACCTTCTTGACACAATGATGAAGGATGATTCCTTTTTTAAGAGCAAAATCAAATCGAAAAAGAAAGTTGAAAATCAAGTCTATGTCATCACAGAAGAACATGATGCTTATCAATTTGTGAACCTGAATTCGACAAGCGCAAAAGAAAACAAGGCTTATTATTCCTATTGGGCAAATGCGACGACCTGTTCTATAAAAGATGATGATGTGAAGAGCATAGTCTATTTTCCAAATTATCTTATTCTGACAAAGGAGGATATCGAAAACAAATCCTTCGATATCGATTCAAGCTATAAATACGAAAATGTATCCTTTGCTGAATTCTATAAGGACCTTGGAATGGAAATCGTGGATGATAAAATTTATCTGGATTGGTTCCTTGGAATGAGCAGCGATTCCCAGAACCTGCTGATGAAAAAGAAGATGATTCTTTCTATAAAGGAAAACGAATTTTCCTTTCATTTAGAAGAATAAAAAGAGAGTCTGCCGATAAGGCAGACTCTTTTATTAGTCGTTGTTTTCTAAAAGCAGCTTGGCGACTTTCTCTCTCAGGATATCTGAAGTGATTTCCTCTTTGCGACCGGCAAGGAATTCATCGATCTTGTCATCCGGAAGATGATAGGTGTTCTTGAAGAGCTGGACTTTCTGATTGATTTCTTCTTCCGTAGGGAGAAGATTTTCTTTTTCACCGATATATTGGGCAATCATATCCGTCTTTGCGGTATTCTCGGCTTCCTTGAGAATCGATTCCTCGAATTTGGCTTTGTCCATGCCGATGGCAGAGAGATAGCTATCGAGAGTCATGCCATACTGGCTGACAGCGGAGGTGTAGTATTCGATGATTCTGTCTTTGCTTTTCATGATCTGTTCTTTTGTCGGCTCAAGAGAAGACGTCATGACAAGATGACGGAGCAGCTTCTCGAGATATTTGTTCTTGGCATCGTTCTGATGGACGATTTCGAGATTATTTTTGATGGCAGCCTTGAGTTCGTCGACATTCTTGTATCCGAAATGAGCGGCAAATTCATCGTTGAGTTCCGGCTTGGCCTTTGTCTTGACTTCATGAATCTTGCATTTGAAGATTGTTTCTTTTCCGGCGAGTTCTTCGGCCTGATAGTTCGTTGGGAAAGTGACCTTGACTTCGACATCCTCTCCGGCGACATGCCCGATAAGCTGTTCTTCGAATCCGGGGATGAAGGAATGGGAACCGAGTTCGAGATCATAGTGTTCCCCTTTTCCGCCTTGGAAGGCGACACCATCGAGGAATCCTTCGAAATCGATGTTGACGATATCTCCGTTTTCAGATGGACCTTCTTTCTTCTTTCCGTGATTATGTTCTGAAAGAAGATGCTCGATTTCGTGATTGATTTCTTCTTGACTGACGGGTGTGGAAAGTTCTCTTCCGATGTGATTGCCTTTGTAGGCGGCAAAGATGTTGACCATATATGTTCTCCTGTTTTGTACCTCAATAGTATATCCTAACATGGAAAAATAAAAAACACTATTCCCCTAAAAAAGAGGAATAGTGCAAAGGAATTTCAGATAGCTTATCTCTGAACTCTGCCCGAACCATTGCCGTTGGCAAGAGTTTCGACTTCATTCCAGGAGACAAGGTTGTAGTCACCTTCGATGGAGTGCTTCAAGCAGGAAGCAGCAACAGCCAATTCGATGACCTGCTGATCATCATATCCCTTGAGGATAGCAGCAATCAAGCCGCCACCGAAGGAATCGCCGCCGCCGACTCTGTCGACGATGCGCATGGCATATTTCTTGGAAGTATAGAACTTTCCATCGCTATAGAGCATAGCGGACCAGTTGTTGTCAGAAGCGGAGAGAGATTCTCTAAGCGTGATGGCAACCTTCTTGAAACCGAATTTGCTGACGAGCTGATTGCAGACATCTTCATAACCCTTGGCAGAAAGCTTTCCGGTGTTGATATCAGTATCGGTGGCCTTGATGCCGAAGACATCAGAAGCGTCTTCTTCATTGGCGATGCAGACATCGACATATTTGCAGACTTCAGTCATGACCTTGTTGGCCTGTTCCTTGCTCCAGAGCTTCTTGCGGAAGTTGAGGTCGGTGGAAACAGTCAAACCAAGTTTCTTGGCAGCCTTGACAGCTTCGATGGTGATTTCAGCCATATTTTCAGAGATGGCTGGAGTGATGCCAGTAACATGGAACCATGTGGCACCGGCGAAAATCTTTTCCCAATCGAAGTCGGATGGCTTGGCTTCGGAGATGGCGGAATGAGCTCTGTCATAGATGACCTTGCTCGGACGCTGGGAAGCACCTTTTTCACAATAGTAGATACCGACCTTGTCACCGCCACGGACGATGAGGGAGGTGTCAACACCGAACTTTCTAAGGGAATTGACGGCAGCCTGACCGATTTCATGGCTTGGGAGCTTTGTGACGAAAGCAGCATCGATGCCATAGTTGGCCAAAGAGACGGCAACATTGGCTTCAGCACCACCATAGGTGGCTTCCATCGTATCGGACTGGACAAAACGGAGATAGCCCATCGGGGCAAGACGAAGCATGACTTCGCCGAACGTAATGACTTTCTGAGACATTGTTTTCTTTTCCTTTTCTATATTACTTCGAATACTGAGCACGGGCTTTCTTGACTTCATCGACAAAAGCTTTGGCGTTGTCGATGATCTTCTCATATTCACCGGTCTTGGCTGGAGCAGTCAAGGAAGAACCAGCAGAGACAGCGACGGCACCGAACTTGATCCAGTCGTTGATGTTCTCAAGGGAGACACCACCGGAAGGAAGAAGCTTTGCCTTCGGGAACGGTCCATGAACATCCTTGAAGTAGCTCGGCTTGCAGACGGAGCCAGGGAAGACCTTGACAACCTTGACACCTTTCTTCATTGCATTGTAGATTTCGGTTGGAGTGAAGCAGCCGGCAAAATATGGGATATCCACAGATTTGCAGAATTCGTTGACGCCATCATCAAAGCAGGGAGAAACGATGAACTTGGCACCTTTGGAATAAGCCAATTTTGCGGTTTCTTCATTTAAGACAGTTCCAGCACCGACAACGGCATCGACCTTGTCAGCAACCAATTTTTCGATGACCTTGTCTGCATCGGGAACAGTGAAGGTGATTTCCAAACCTTTGATACCACCTTTGGCAGCATAGCTGGCCATTTTGACGGCCTCGTCAACAGAGTTTGCTCTGATGACAGCTAAGACACCAGAATCGACAATCGCCTGAATGATTTCATCTGAATTCATAGTACTTACCTCTTTTCATATGAATTTGACATCTTCCATAACTTGTATACAAGATATCTCTAATTTCAAGTATAGCCCTTTCACTATCAATAGTAAAGACTCTTTTTACTTCTTTGTTCTTTTGTAACAAAAAACTTTTTTCTTATTACTTTATTTGTAAACAAATAAGCCATTTTACTTGTCGTCCGATGGAGAAATGCCGATGACTTTCAGATACTGTCGGTAAAATGTGGAATAGTCATTGAAATTCAGCCTTTCGCAGACATCCTGTGGCTTGGCACCTCCCTGGATCAGAGAATGGGCATGGATGATCTTCTTTGAACGGATATATTTCATGATCGGGATATGCATCTCTTTTTTGAAGCAATTCGAAATATAGGATTCCGAATAGGAGAGATCCTGACTCATCTTGGTCAGACTGAGATTGTCCTCGAGATGCAATTCGATATAGTTCGTAATCTTGGAGATGACTGAAAGTTCCCTATTGCTATCAAGTGCCTGTTTGGTATTATCGAGTAAGGCAAGCAGTTCCCAAAGCTTGGCCACAGCCATGACATACATATCCTCGTCTGTCATCTGGTTATAGTAGTTATCCAAGGATTTGAAGATGCTGACTTCCTCGGAAGTGAGATGGAAGAAAGGCGCCTTGGAATGAAACTTGATGCGTATGGGCTCTGGAAAAAGGTTCTCCGGGAATTTCAGGACATAGCGTTCATAGAGGATTGATTTGTTGACTTCGGCAAAGTGGAACTTTCCCGGCTGAATGAGAACGCAGTCTCCCGGGCGGAGCTTTCTGATTTCGCCTTCAACATTGTATTTTGCATCGCCGGAGACAAAATAGAGTATCTCAAAGAAGGGATGCATATGCTTTCCATATTCATCCTTGGGGGAGGAGGCGTGGTCGAGTTTATGACTGAAATCGAGGCTCCGGTATGTGAAATTGAACATATGCGATTATTATAGAGTATTATTTCATTTTTTGCAAACTATCAAGCATAAAATTGCAATGGTAAGAATGGCAGCGCTTTACTAAAATAGGTACAAAGGAGAAAAACATATGAAACTATCTTTTCGATGGTATGGCTTAAACGATTCCATCCCGCTTACCTATATCAAGCAGATACCGAATATGTATTCTGTCGTTACGTCTGTCTATGATAAGAAGCCTGGAGAAGTCTGGGATAAGGAAAGCCTTCTTGCCTTGAAGGAACACAGTGCAAAGCATGGTCTTGCCATGGAAGTCATCGAGTCCATTCCGGTTAGCGAAGATATTAAGATGGGCTCTGCGAAAAGAGACGAGCACATCGCTGCCTTCCGCAAGAATCTGGCACTCTGTGGTGAGGTCGGTGTCAAATGCGTCTGCTACAATTTCATGCCGGTCTTCGATTGGTTGAGAACCAATATGCATCACCAGAATCCGGATTATTCGAATTCGCTGAGCTATTCTGCTGATGATTTTGCCAAGGTCGATCCGAATCATCTTCATCTTCCTGGATGGGATGAATCCTATTCTCCGGATGAACTGCAGAACCTGCTTCATATCTATCAGGGAATCAGCCATGAGGAATATTTCAAGAATTTGGTTTATTTCCTCAATTCCATCATGGATGTCTGCGATCAGTATGATATCAACATGGCAATCCATCCGGATGATCCGCCGTGGGATATCTTCTCTCTTCCGAGAATCGTCTCCAATGAAAAGAATCTCGATAATATGTTTGCTGCTGTTCCGAATAAGCATAATGGCTTGACCCTCTGCACAGGATCCTTTGGTGCCGGAAGAAAGAACGATGTTCCGCACATGGCTGAAAAATATGCCAAGGAAGGAAGAATCTATTTTGCCCATCTCCGCAATGTCTTGTACACGGATGACAAGGATTCCTTCGTCGAAGTCGGACATTATTCCAATGCTGGATCCTTAGATATGTTCAAGATTGTCAAGAATCTCGTCGATAATGGCTTTGACGGCTATGTGAGACCGGATCATGGAAGAAACATCTTCGGAGAAGAAGAAAAACCGGGATATGGACTTTTCGACCGTGCCCTTGGCTGTGCCTATATCAATGGCTTATTCGAAGCTGCTGAAAAAATGAAGAAATAAAAAGAGGAATCAAAAATGAAAGTCAATGAATTGCCGTTTGCCACCAATCTGAAAGATAAGGTGGCTGTCATCACCGGTGCCGGTGGTGTTCTCTGCTCTTTGATGGGAAAGGCTCTTGCCTGCTGTGGTGCCAAAGTCGCCATCATGGATCTTCACCTCACCTCCGCGCAGAAGGTTGTCGATGAAATTACTGCCGAAGGCTATATCGCCAAGGCCTATGAGGCAAACTGCTTAGACAAGAATTCACTTCTTGCTGCCCATGCAGCCATCCTCAAAGATTTCGGAAAGTGCGATATCCTCATCAATGGTGCCGGAGGAAATTCCCCGAAGGCTTCCACAACCCAGGAATTCTATGCTCCGAAGGTTGACGAAGACACCATTACCTTCTTCGACTTGAAGGAAGAAGGATTCGAATTCGTTTTCAACCTTAACATCATGGCGACCTTGGTCACAACCCAGATCTTCGCTGCCGATATGATCGGCCGTGAAGGATGCTCAATTCTCAACATCTCATCGATGAATGCCTTCACTCCCTTGACCAAGATTCCAGCCTACTCCTCTGCCAAGGCCGGTGTCTCCAATTTCACAAAGTGGCTGGCTACCTATTTTGCCAAAGAAGGCATCCGTGTCAATGCCATCGCCCCTGGCTTCTTCGCTACGAAGCAGAATCAAGCTCTTCTCTTCAATCCTGATGGCACACCAACGGCAAGAACTGGAAAGATTCTCAACAATACTCCAATGGGAAGATTCGGTACGCCCGAGGAACTTCTCGGTGCCGTCTTGTTCCTTACCGATAGCAAGGCTGCCAGCTTTGTCACTGGTGTCGTTCTCCCAATTGATGGCGGATTCTCTGCCTACTCTGGCGTCTAATCTGATTCGATTTTGATTTGCGTTGCCTAGACTTTCCTTTTGGAGGGCCTAGGTTTTTTTTCTTTGAAAAGGCTTTTCGCATTTTGCTTAAAAACGTATAATAAAAAGAAATCAAAAGGAGGTATACAAATGGCCTATTATCTTCAGCAGAGTGGGCAGAATCTTGTCGTCTCAAAAGAGATTCAGTTTCTTTTCTCGACCGATCGATTTGAGATTGTCAATTTAGGAAAAAACACAAAAGAGACAAGATCTTTTCCAAATAAAATCAATGATGTTGTCTATCAGCCGGAAGCGAAATCCGGGCTTTATGAACTGCGAGTCTATCTTTTCGAAACATATGTTCCGATTGATCGGGTGTACTTCAATATGGAAAAGCTGGATAAGACAAAGGAAGAACTTTCCTTACAGATAAAAAGACAGTTTGTAGAAAGAAAAAAAGAAGTAAAGATTAAAACGACGAAAACAAAAGTGGAATCCTTGAAGAATGAATTCCAGAAAAAGGTAAAGGAGATTGTGGAAAATGTACTTGAATAAACAGAATTTAGCATCATTAAGTGAAGAAGAAATTGAGAGATTATGTACGATTGCAAGCATTGAGAGAGTAAAAAACATTCTGATTGATTATTATGGAGATGAATCTACAAGGAAAAAGCATTATGGAAAAGGATCGAAGGAGTGGAATAACAAAGACAGAAAGAATCCGCCTTCCTCTTTTGTAAAGAGTTTCTTTGTATATCTCTTTACCAAGGAAGAGAATGTCCCAGAGAGATATTATCAGCAATTCGAAGAGAAACTTTTGAAGACGATTGTCGGAAAAGAAAATTATCAGAATCCATCTATAGAGATGATTCATTCTGCTATCGATGAAGATACGAAATATAGCCGGAGAGAAAATAAGGCGATTCTTTATAAAGCCTTTGGCTTTGAATTGGAAAAAGAAGAACCGCTTCCTGACGAGGATGCTGCTGAGGGTGAAGCAAAGGAGGAGGAAAAGCCAAAATTTGTTTTACCGAAAATATCCAAGAAAGATGATGTGGAGACGAGAATCAATCAGGCTGTCAGCAAGCAGGCCAAGGAAGATAAGAAGAACTACGATGACCTGAAGAAAAAATATGACACATCGGAAAACAAACTCAAAAAATCCCAGGAAGATCTTTCTATTCTGAAGGAATCCTGTTCGCAGTTAAAAAAAGAACGTGACGGATTTGAAAAGAAGAACATAGAGAATGAGGAAAAGTTATCTTCGATTCTGAAAAAACTGAATACCCTTTCGAAAAGAAAGGTGGCTGATATTGATAAAAATACGCTTTTGGTTGAGCAAAGCAATGCTTTGGAAATTCTTCAACTGGCGATTGATGAATTGAAAAAATCTCATTATGACCTTTCAATGGATCTGCTTGTGAAGGCTTATGTGATTTTAGGCCTTCTTGAGAAGGGAGAATGAGGATGGAACAGGAAAAAGATTATAGTGGATTGAGCGAAAAATTCAGCGAAGTTTCCGATCATGTCGTTTTGGCTGTTCTTTATAAAACCTTCATGATGCAAAGCCAAAATCATTTCTATCTTCAATGCGCCCTTCTCCCGATTTCGGATGAACCGGATATTCTTCTCGAAAACGAATCACTCTTCTGGGGAAGGGCGATGATCGATGGAAAATCCTGCTACACTGTCACCGGAGATAACCTCTTGGCTTATCTTGGCTTATGGGATGGATATAGTTCTGAATCCGAAGAGGATGTGAAGAGGCAAGAGGATATCGTCATCGAAGCAATGAAGGGAAAAATGCTCCTTTTCACTCCTTACTATAAATATGATGAGAGAAAGAATCTTTTCTATAAGAACGTCGACTCCACAAAGGATATCTTGACGCTTCCGCTTCAATACCCCAATGAATGCTTCTTTGTCATCCCGACCCTCAATGAACAAAATTTCAAACTGTTTTTGACTCATAAGACTTTTTCCCTTTCCAACTGGAATTTGAGTCTATTTGGAAAACCAAAATATATTCTTTATGGAAATCATCTCATTCTTGCTCCTTTAACGACAAGCGTGAATTCCGATTACAACTGTCAATGGGAAAAGAAGGATACCGATTATCTTGACCTTGAATTCGACATCGATGATTTTGTCGATAGCGGATTTCTTCGCTATGAAAATGGATATTGTTTCCTGGAAAAGGGAAGCCTTCCTCTCATGAGGAAAATGCAGTCTCTTCCTTGGCAAGATGATGAACAGGATGAGATGGAGGAAACAGTCTATCCGTCTGAGCAGGAATTTGACACAAGAAAAGCACTGCTGGGATTTGAGTCCTATCTGAAAAGCAAGAATCTCTACTATTTCGATGATGATGTCAAGAATTTCCATGCCTGTCTGAAATGCCGACTTTTGACGATTTTGGCTGGCATGTCTGGAACGGGAAAGACGCGTCTTCCTTTGGAATATGCCAACTATTTCAATATGACCGAAGAAAATGGAACGCTTCTCTTTGTGCCGATTTCGCCGAGCTACACTGAGCCGAGTGATATGCTCGGATTCTATAATCCGGCCAATGAAAACTATATGTCGAGCGAGACCGGATTGGTCAGTTTTCTCAAGCATGCATCGGAAAATCCTGAGAAGATGCATATGGTTATTTTCGATGAGATGAATCTTGCTCAGATAGAATATTATTTCGCTCCCTTCCTATCCATATTGGAAAGAGAAAAAGATCGTCGTATTCTTCGTCTCTATGATCAGAATCTGGAATGCAAAAATAAGAATCTCTATCCGGATTCCATCTCGATTGGAGACAATGTCCTTTTTGTCGGCACCATCAATCTTGACGATACGACAAAAGAACTTTCCGAAAGGCTGCTTGACCGCTCGTTTGTGATTTCGCTTCGCCGTGCTTCGTTTGACAAATACAATGGCGTCATGCTCGATAAGGCGGAAGAAACCGGAAAAACTTATGAGGGGGAATTGATGTCCTTGATGCCGAAGATGGCAAAGACATTCAACTTCAATTCCTTCTTGACTCCAACGATGCGAGAATTTTTCGATGAATTCAATAAGATTCTATCGGAAAAAGATCCGCAGAAAGGCATCTCTTTCAGAACCGTGCGCAACATCTCTCTCTATCTTGCCAATTCGAGAATGGAAGAGGATGGTCCGATAGATGATATCAGCGCAAAACAGTCCTTTGACTATGTTTTCCGTCAGACGGTTTTGAGAAGAATCCGCGGAAGCGAGGAGATTCTAGGCGAAGTATTAGGCTGTCGGATGGAAGATGGAAGTATCCACTCTCCAATCTATGATCTTCTTGAAAAATATAGCGAGATATCTTCGTTTGAACTTTCCAAGCAGGAAATTGCCAATAAAATACTTGAACTGAAGCGGTATGGCTATGTCCGATAAATTATTCGTCATAATCAACAAAGAGGAACCGAAAAGCTTTGACCTTGGCAAGGAAAAAGAAAGAATCCTCTTTTCGATGACTGATACCTGCCATCTCCGTGTTTCTTTTCATACGGATGGGAACAGTCGCTTTTCTATGCAATGCTATCAAGCGTTAAATGAAAAGAAAAACAAAAAAGTCACAATCGAAAAAGATATCTTCTCTCTGGCAAATGATGTCGTTTACCTTGTTTCCGGTGGAAGTGAATATTATTACCTTCCAGGAATCTATTGTCTCTGCTATGAAAATAGCATGTGCAAAAAGACATTCTATTTTGAGGTGAAGAATAATTCGGTCTTGGGTAAGGATGGATTTGGAAACATCGTTGCAAGACTCGAATCGATTTTGCAGAATATCACCCGTGAACTCTCAAGGGAAGGCGATGTGGATTCCCTTGAGCATTCCTATCCTCTCTTAGTCAATCGATTGGAAGAAAATCTCCCTTCCTTCAGGGAACTGGAAAGAAGAATGATTTCCTGTCTCAAAGAGGATGTGGTGACGGTTTATGGCTATTTCCCAGCTGGGAGAGAAGACTTGAAGACCTTCAGAAGAAATATCACACATCCTTTTTCAGAAAAGATGACGAAGAAGAAAGGTCTCTCTTTTGATTCGAAAGAAAATCGTATTCTGAAGTATCAGATGAATTCCTTTAAGAGAAGGGTCTCTTTTCTCTTGAATTCCTTAAAGGAAAAAAAGACGCAAAATTCGCTTTTGCAAAGAGATGGTGACGTGGAACATGCTCGTTTGTCGAAACAAAGAGAAGAACATCTTTATATGGATATTCGGCTTACAGAGGAGAGTCTTGTTCTTCAAAAGAAGCGAAATGAACTTCAAGGCGAGGGAAAAGTTTTATCCGATTTGGCTGATATTCTGATGAAATATCATCGCATCTGCGATTCTTTTTTACAGGATGAAAGAATCAAAAAAGTGACTCTCATTTCGACACCATCCTTTTTGTCTTATACGCCGGCAGCAAAAGAAATCCGTGATATGCAAAAGAAGATTTTTCCTGACAAGGATAAAGTTTCCTATAAGCCGGCACGCGAACTGTTTGAACTCTATGGCTATTATCTGATCCATACAGCTCTGATGGAACTTGGCTATCAAAAAGTGAGCCAATCTCTTTCGGCTTCTGCTCTAAAGGAAAATGAATCCTTTTTTGTCTACGAGAGTGAGCAGAGAATGGTCAAGGTACTCTATGGGCCTTTCTGCAAGGATTTTCTTTCGAATAAGGAAAAGGATTGCACTGTCAGTATCAATTCTCATCATCGATCGCCTGATTTCATCATGGAAGTCTATGACATGGAAAAGAAGACATTCCTCTTCGATTTAGTCTTGGAAATCAAATATATTCCAATTTTCAAGTTCGATGAAAAACAGGACTTGAAAAAGGATATTCTTCTGACAGCAAGCGACTATCTCCAATTCGGCTTTGTTTCTGATGAAGGCTTAAGAGTCGGTGCCGTTCGGAAAGTCATGGTTCTTTTCCCTTCCTTGGAAGAAAAAATCGATGACTATCTCTCATTCCATAAAATCTATCTTTTGGGCATCGACATGAACAAGGAAACCTATGAAAGCATCGTCTACTCCTTCCTTAAGGACGAACTGAGCAAGGAGAACGAATGAAAATGTTTTCACAATGTTATGAAAATATTTTCAAAAAACAGGTGTTTTTCCATTCATTCTTATTACTGAATTCTTGAAACCCCTTCCTAAGACGAAAAGCTTCTTTGAAACATTTTCATACGTGATATAATTTCTTCGTGTTCAGAATCCAAGGAGCTCTTCAAATGAAAGAATTCGTTGCAAAAAGAAGTAGACAGGGCGTTTCCAAGACGGACATCATTGCAATCAACTCTCAGGCTTTGAAGGATGCTAAAGAAGGCAATAAGGTCATCAACGCATCCATCGGCACTTTCCTAGACGATGATAAGAAAGTCGGATCTGTTCCATTGATTAAGGAAGCTATCGAGAATCACATCACGGATAATTTGGGTTATCCTGGAACTTCCGGTGTCGCCTCCTATCTGGATGGCGTTATGAAGTATGTTTTCGCTGATAAATTAGATGCCATCAATTCTCTCTATAAGCCTTTTGTCGGGGGGACTTTAGGTGGTACGGGTGCGATTTCCATTGCCTTCAACCTTTTTTTGGAAGAAGGTGAGGCTGTTTTGCTCCCAGATGTCATGTGGACCAACTATAAGCTGATTGCCAAGAAGGCCCATGCGACCTATATGACGTATTCGATGTTTGATGAAAAAGGTGGATTGAATCTTCCTTCCATTCGAAAGACGATTCAGGAAGCAAGAGAAAAATATCACCATGTCCTCTTGGTCATCAATGATCCCTGCCAAAATCCGACAGGCTATTGCATGACGAAGGAAGAATATGATGAATTGTTCATTATCCTCAATGAGGAAGGAAGAAAAGGATATCTGACTGTCTTGTTTGATATCGCTTATATCTCTTTCTTCCATATCGATGGACAGGAATGTGGTTTGATTGGGAAACTCGCTGAGGGAAAATGTGATTTCCTTCCGCTTGTCTGCTTCTCCTGCTCGAAACTTTTTGGCCTTTATGGCCTTCGCGTCGGTGCCTTGATTGTGCTTTGCCCGAATGAAGAAAATCAGGTTGAAGTCAAGAGAGCGTTCGGAGCCATGGCGAGAGGAACCTATTCTGTTCCAAATGGTCCAGCTCAGATTGCTGTCAGTCAGGTGCTCAATAATCCTGCAAAAATCGATGAACTGAATGCAGAGGTCAAGAAAAATTCCGATATTCTTGCCGAAAGAAGCAAGATTCTGATGGAAGAACTCGAAAAAGCCGGAATCGAATATTATCCCTACAAGAGTGGTTTCTTCATCACTTTGAAGATCAAGGATGCATTCGAAGTTTCCAAGAAACTTGTCTCTTCTCATATGTATGTCGTTCCGATGAATGAGGACTCCATCCGTCTTGCCATATCCGGCATGACGAAAGAAGAAGTCGCTCTTCTCATCCAGGAAATCAAGAAAGTCCAAGAATAAAAAAGAAACGATCAATCGCTCTATAGGTGATTGGTCGTTTTTTTCTTTGCAGAAAGTCATTTTTTTAGAATCGATTTCTTTCGATGATGAAAGATTACTTCAATGGAAAAATCTTATAATTGGAGAGTATATTTTTTCCTTCGTTGATATGAAAAGCACGATTTCATTATGAGATGTTGATTGCCGAAGACATTTCTCCGACCGCCATGTCTGATCGATATTTCTTTTGAAAATCATGTTTGAGTTCTCCATTCAAATTACATTTTTCTTTTGCTTTCACCACACGGAAAAATATTTTTAAACAAAAATGTGCCGGTTTCCCTATTATTTGCAGTTTACGAATGCAGCGATTGCCATCAAAAACGGAAAACATTTTTTTGATAGGTAAAGAAGGATTATGAAAAAAAGATGGCATGAGTGCCATCATTTATCGACGATTTCGATTTTGGAGACGTTGTTGAGTTTCGGAGGATAGACCAAAGAGACAGTTCCATCATAGGTAATCTTGAGTTTATCCCCTTCCTTGATGTCTTCGAATTTCGCTTCCTCTCCGTTCTTGATTACCTTGGAAAAATCATTCTGTTCAAAGGTATAGAAATAATCTTCCGTCCCGGTATCCGTGACATTCAGTCCCCAGAAGTTATTGACATTCTTATAGGTTCCGGAAATGATGAACTCATTGTTTTTTTCGATTTCCATTCCCGTGATACCCTGATTGTCTTCATGGTATTTGGAGAAGTTGGACACTAAAGACAATGCGGCAAAAAGAAAATTTTTCTTCATGTTCATCCTCTCCTTTCTATTTGGTTCTTTTATTATAAAATATTACATCCGTTTTGTGTAGTTGGTGAAAAATCTTTTTACATAGGGAGAGACTTTTTCATTCCCATAGAGGTTTTTGAGTCTTCCGAATGTCGTGTCGACACTTCGAGAGGCTCCTTTTGGAATTACCATATGGAAAAGTTCTTCCATCTTTTTCCATTCAACTAAAAAGGTATAGCGTGCAATGACGCTCGATACAGCCACAGAAGGATAATAAGTTTCTCCTTTTGTGCGGAAGTAGAGTGGATTCTTTATGATGTCGTCGGCAACGTATTTCCGATAATTGTCTTCGGCGAGGAATTGGTCGACATAGGTGATGAGGAAATCAGGGAGATCGTATTTTTTCATCAGCCCTCGATGGGCATGATTGTGTGCAATGGAAAGCGCTTTATCGATATTGATATGATTGTCATGGAGCTTTGAGAGTTTATCGGCGGAAATCAAGACGATATAGTTCTTGATCTTCTTTTTCAGAGCAGGTCCAATTTCTAGGATGTAATCATCATTCATTTTTTTCGAATCATTGATTTTCATCTTCTCGAGATAGGGAATATCTTCTTTTCCGACATAGCTTGCGACGACAATCAAGGGACCGAAAAAATCTCCTTTTCCGACCTCGTCGGATCCGATCTGGGGACCAAAGTCCTCCCAGCCTTCCATGATATTGTGGGGTTTGGTTTCTTTTGACTCACTCTTCTTGATTGTGAAATCCGTTGAGAAGATGCTGGCAAGTTCTTTTACCTTTTCTTCTTCTCCGGAAAATGAGATGGTATAGATTTCCTTTTTGTTTCGATAGGCATGGATATGGATTCCCTGATAGGATGAATCAAAATAGTCGTAGGGATGTTTTTCATCGCGGATTTCTTTTGCTTGAAGAAAATCTTTGATTTCACTGGCCTTGGCCAAGTCTGTCTTGATGGTTATGTATGTCATGCGACTATTATAAAGGATTTCCCATGGGGATGGAAAACTCTTTCTCATTTCCGAAAGGGTCAAAATTTCCCTCTTGTGCGATATAATACCTATTATGTAATTTATAGGTGAGATGGACAATATGGAAGAAAATTATTTGAATCATGAAGTTGACGAAGTCATCGAAAAACTGAAAGGCTTCTTTTCCCTTCAGGGATTGAAGAAAAACTTCAGCCGTGAAGGATATCTGGCTGCCTCGAAGGATGATATCCTTCTTTCCCATGAATATTTGGAGGAATTTTCCCGTCTTCTTCACGACGGACATGAAATCAATATTCCATCTCTTCTTGATTTCGAACCAATTTTTCTCTCTCTGGAGAAGCAGTCTGTTCTTTCTTGCGGAGAACTGAATTCCATCGCGGATCTTCTCTCGGCAAGTGAAAGCCTCTATGATCTTCTCTATGACAAGAAGCAGTATTTCCATCTCAATGATGATGCCCTAGATCTCAATCCCCTGATTCAGCTGAAAAGAGACATTCTTAACTGCATCGAACCGGATCTCACCGTCTCGGATAATGCCAGTGTAAAGCTTCGCGATCTAAGAAGCTCCTTGCGAAGCATCCGAAGACAGCTTTCGAACATCATGAATTCGTATAAGAACCGTTATAGCGCTTATCTTTCGAGCGATAGCATTGCCTTAAGAGATAATCAGGAAGTCCTTGCTGTCCGTACCTCGGATAAGGGATTTGTCAAAGGAAGCGTGATTTCCTATTCCTCGACAGGGGAAACGGTCTTCATGGTTCCCTATGAAGCCTTGGAGTTGAGAAACAAGGAATCGAGTCTTGTCCAGGAAGAGGCCACGGAGGTGATGAAGGTTCTCTCTGATCTCTCATTAAAGGCCTACAAGCAGATAAAATATCTAAAAAGAGACTATGAAATCATTCTGAACTTTGACCGCTATCTTGGGGCAGTCCGCTTTGGAAATTCCTATAATGGATGCATCTCTCAGATGACGGAGAATGAATTCTCATTGAAGGAACTTTTCCATCCGCTTCTCAAGGCAAAAAATATCATTAAGAATAGTATCTCCTTAGGAGGAAAAGATCCTCGAGTTCTTCTTATCACTGGACCAAACGCCGGTGGAAAATCTATTTTCATCAAGGCTTGTGCCCTAACCGTCATGATGGATAAACTCGGCCTTATGGCACCTTGCATGTATGAATGCAAGATTCCCTATATCGATGAGGTCTATTTCCTGGGCGGAGACAACCAGTCGGTGATGGATAATCTTTCGACGTTCTCAAGCCATCTTTTAGGCATCAAGAACATCACGACATCCGCGACAAAGAATTCTCTTGTCATCATCGATGAAGTCGGTGAGGGAACCTCTCCAAAGGATGGCGAAGCACTTGGTGTTGGACTTCTTCGCTTCTTTGAGAAAAAAGGATGCCTGACGATGCTGACATCCCATTTCGATGGCTTGAAGATTTATGCGGCAAATGATGAGAAGTGTCTCACGGGTGCCATGGAATTCAATACGAGCGGGCTCAAGCCGACGTATCGTCTTCTTCTCCATACGACCGGAAAATCCTATGGCATTCTTTTGGCTCGACAGATGGGTCTTGATGAAGAGATTCTCAAGGATGCCGTTGCTTTCCAGAATCAAAGAAGCAACAAGGATACTGATGCCTTGATGGAGAAACTTACCCAACAGGTGATGGAGAATGAAAAGAAGGCAAGAGAACTCGAAAATGCGAAAAAAGACCTTGAGAAGCTCGCCGAAAAAAGACAGAAAGCCATCGATGCCCTCAATGAGGAAAGAAATTCCATCAAGATGAAGGCTGAAAACAAAATCAACCGTCTTGTCGATGAAAGAATCGAGGAAATCAATCGCATCTGGAAACAAGAATCGAATAAGAAGGATTCCTCTCTGAATTATTCGGATGTCTCTCAGAAGAAGGGACAGCTCAACAAAATCAAGGAAGAAAAGACACCTAGTCTTTCTCCGGTAGGGAAAAATGAAGTTCTCAAGGATGTCAAGGTCGGAGACATCCTGCTTGATGAAGACAAAAGACAGGGAAAGGTCCTGGAAGTCAAAAAGAATGAGGTTCTTCTTGATATGTCTGGTCTTCGCATACGAAGAAAAATTCAGGGGCTTACCCGGGCAAAACTCACTGCTGCGGACGTTAAGGTGAAGAAAACGCCGACGGCATTGATCGATCAGACGATTCTCAATATCGGTTCCTCCCAGGGACTTGAACTCAACATCATCGGTCAACACGTCGACGAAGCCATGCGCAATGTGGTCTCTTTTCTCGATTCGGCAAGAATCCGCAAGTTTTCCTGTGTGCGCATCATCCATGGGACGGGAACTTTTGCCCTGAAGAACGCCCTTTGGAAATATCTTTCCAACCATAAGGAATTCGTCAAGGACTATCAGTTTGGAAATGAAGGGGAAGGCGGGCTTGGTGCAACCGTCATTCATTTGAAATAGCATGTCGTATTTGGATTATCCTGTTCTGAAACAGAAGATATCGCTCTTGCCGGATGTTCCCGGTTCCTATCAGATGAAGGATGCAAATGGAACCATCATTTATGTCGGCAAGGCAAAATCCCTTGTCAAGAGAGTGAAGCAGTATTTCACTAGACCTCAGATTGGAAAAGTGAAAAGAATGGTTGATGAGATTCGGGATTTCGATTATATCGAGACGAATTCCGAGAAGGAAGCTCTTCTTCTTGAGATTTCCCTGATTCATAAATATTATCCAAAATACAACATCATGCTGATGGATGATCGAATGTATCCTTATATCGCCTTGAAGAAAAAGGGAGATCCCTATCTAAAGATTGCGAGAAGCGATAAGGAGAAAGGATATTATTATTTTGGACCTTTTCCGAACAGCTCGGATGCCTTTAAGATGATTGACTTGCTGAACAAAATCTATCCGCTTCGAAAATGCAAGAATATTCCATCCAAGCCTTGTCTTTATTACCACATGTCGCAATGCCTTGCTCCCTGCATCAAGAAGGTCGAGGAGAAGGATTATCAGAATATGGTGGAGGAAATCAACCGGTTCCTCAATGGCGATTCTTCCTCCTTGGAAGCCCAGATGAAGGCTAAAATGAAGGAATATGCCGACAGAATGGAATTCGAAAGGGCACAGGACTATAAGAATCTTCTGACAAGCATCCAAAAGATTACTTCCTCACAGAAGATCATCTTCCCTGACCATGTTTCCAGAGATATTGTGGGTTATTCCATCCGTGAAGGCTATATCTGCGTCATCTTTCTTCTCTATCGTAAAGGTGTCCTCTTAGGAAAGAATACATATGTGGAGGAACTGCAGGACGATCTTGATGATCTTCTTGAGGAAATCATCCTCGAATTCTATGAAAAACACAAGGATTATCCTAGAGAACTGATTGTCCCTTCCGAGTCGATCAAGGACGTTCTTTCACAGTCCTTGTCGATCAAGGTCCTCTGCCCGACGAGAGGGAAAAAGAGAGATTTGATGGCGATGGCTTTAGAAAACTCAAAGCAGATGCTCGATCAGCATTTTCAGACGGCCCGTCTGGAGGATGATGTCCTTGCTCTTCTTGAGGAACTGAAAAAGAAACTCGGACTGAAGAAAACGCCATTGGATATCGAATTATATGATAATTCTCATACCCAGGGCTATGACCCGGTCGGGGCGATGGTCAAATATATCAACGGCGAAAAGGCTCCACAGCAATATCGAAAATACAAGATTACCCAACCGAACCCCCAGGATGATTTAGCCAGCATGTATGAGGTCTTGACTCGTCGCTTCACGAGGTTGAAAGAAGAGAATGCAAAGATGCCAGACCTCATCATTCTCGACGGTGGCGCAACCCAATGCCAGGTTGGCTTGAAAGCGAAGGAAGAGGTCGGCGTGGATATTCCTCTTGCCGGTCTACAGAAGAATGACAAGCACGAAACCGATACCCTTATCAATGCGGATACCGGAGAGGAGATACCTCTTGAGAAAAATTCGCCTCTCTTCTTTCTTCTGATGCGGATGCAGGATGAGATTCATCGCTTTGCCATTACCTATCATCGTGGAAAAAGAGGAAAAGCGGTGTTCAAGACCATTTATGATGATGTGAAGAAGATCGGTGAGAAAAGAAAACAGAAACTTCTCGATCTTTATCCCACCATGGAATCCCTAGAGGGAGTCAAGGAAGAGGAACTTTCCCAGATTGTCCCTCTTGAATCGGCAAAGGAAATTTTGAAAAAGAGAGATGATTATTTTCTTGAAAAGAAAAAACTGGAAGGAAGGAACAAATCATGACAAACCAAATTGAAAAGAAACAATATGTACCCAATCTCATCAGTCTTCTTTTTTCTGTCAGCATGTTCTTGTTGATGATGGTTCCCCATTCCCAATATGATCTTCTCAATGAGATGCTCACCTTGTCTAATAAGGAAACCATCAATCTTTGTGTCATTCTTCCAAGCATTGCGACGGTGTTTGTCATCATTGCCTATTGTTTTGTCGGCATGATGTCCCTTCTTTCCTTCCTGATTTCCTATTTCTATAATTATCATTTCGTCAGTCGAGGCATCTTCATTGCTTCTTGGATTTCTGTGATTCTCCAGTCTTTCTATTTCTTCTCTGGGCTTGGCGGCGTCCTAGATAATGGGGTAAGGGTGATTGCTGTCGGAAATAGTATCATCTATTTTCTCAATCTTCTTTTCCTAGGGGTCTATACATATCTCTATTTCCGCTTGATCGAAAATCCCTATCAGAAAATCAAAAAGGAAGCAGCCGAGCTTCTGAATGAGAAAGAAGAAAAATCGGAAATTTCTTCTCTCGTGACAAAAGAAGAGAAGAAAGAAGAAATTGTGGAAAAGAAGGAAGAAATAAAGGAGAATAAAAAGGAAGATCTTCAGAAAACCATCCTGAAGATGGTCAGCGAAGGAAAAATGAAAGTGGAAGATGCCAATAACATTCTTCAGGAACTGAACAAGGAGAACAAGGACGCTAAATAAAAAAATCCTTGAAATACAAGGGTGGTTAAAATATAATTGTAAAGCCTATCGAAAGGTGGGTGTTCGGGACGTAGCGCAGCTTGGTAGCGCACTTCCTTGGGGTGGAAGGGGTCATGGGTTCAAATCCCATCGTTCCGACCATGATTGTCAAAGATGCCTCTTCGGGGGTGTTTTTTTTTTTTTTTTTTGAAAAAGAATTCTGTGTCTAGCCTTTTGTCTTTCAGTATTGACAAAAACTCTTTTTTGTCATTCTGCTTTGTGAATTTCTTTTCTTGTTTCATTCTATTTTTGAATAATGTCTCATCTTTTGTATACAATACTACGGTAAAGGAGAAAATGTATAATATGATGCTCGAAGTCAGGCATCTGATGCGCACATACAGGGTGAAGAATGCCGAACCTGTTCATGCGCTGAATGATGTGTCATTAAAATTCCCGGAAACGGGTCTCGTCTTTATTTTAGGTAAATCCGGTTCCGGCAAATCCACTCTTCTCAATGTCATGGGCGGCTTGGATAAGGCGGATGATGGTGAAATCATCATCAATGGAAAATCCTCCAAGGAATTTTCGGGAAGCGAGATGGATTCCTATCGTAACACCTATCTCGGCTTCATCTTCCAAGAATACAATATTCTTTCCGATTTCACGGTCAAGGAGAACATTGCTCTTGCCTTGCAATTGCAGCATAAGAAAGCGACAGAAGAAGCGATTGAGAACATTCTTAGGGAAGTCGACCTTTCCGGCTATGGAAAAAGAAAACCGAATGAACTCTCTGGTGGTCAGAAGCAGAGAGTCGCTATCGCAAGAGCCTTGGTCAAGGAACCGAAGATCATCTTCGGCGATGAACCGACCGGTGCATTGGATAGCAATACCGGAAAACAGGTCTTCGAAACCCTGAAGAAGCTTTCGAAGACGAAGTTGGTCGTCATTGTTTCACACGACCGTGACTTTGCGGAACATTTCGGTGACCGCGTCATCGAACTGAAGGATGGAAAGGTCATTTCGGATATCACCAAGACAAATGTGGAAAGCGTCAAGGCGAATGATGGTCTTTCCTTGATTGGCGACAATATGATCCGCATCGAGAAGAATCGCCCTCTGACTGCGGAAGATCTTCCTTTGATCAACAAAGCCATTGAAAACGCCAAGAGCGATATCTATATCACAGCCGATAGCCATGCCAATGAAGCATTGTGCGAAGCGGCAAGAATCGATAAGGATGGAAACAGGCAGGAATTCATTTCCACTGATCCGAACAAAATTCAGATGGGAAATGATTCCTTCGACGTCGTCAAGAGCCGCTTTTCCTTAGGTCATGCCTTCAGAATGGGTGGAAAATCCATGAGAGTAAAGCCATTCCGTTTGGTTTTCACGATTTTCTTGTCGACCATATCCTTCTCATTGTTCGGAACCAGTGCTACACTGGCCATGTTCTCTGAGAAGAGTGCGGTCAAGAATGTCATCCAGGATAACAAGATCAATGTTCTTTCCCTACGCTATAATGAGAAAACAGCGGATAATCAGCAAATGGAAGGATTGAGCGAAGAAAGAATTGCTGAAATCAAGAAGGAAACCGGTGCACAGGTTTATATCTCCAAATATTCTCATTTAAATCTGAATCTAAGCTCGGTCGGGGATTCTTTCCATGTGACTGGAGTCAACTATGCCATGGAAGCAAGCCAGCAGATGATGGACGACTTAGGCTTTTCCTTGACATGCGGAACTCTTCCGGCAAACGAGAATGAAATCTGTCTTTCTCTTTATACCTACTATTCTTTGCAGGATTTGACAGAAGATAATAGCATCCAGAAGCCTGAGGATGTCTTAGGCATGGAATTCAGTGTCATGAATTATTCTTCCTATTCTTCATCGACGACAAAGAAGGTCACCGGCATCATCGATACGAAACTCCCGGAAAAGTATCTCAAATATCGCAATTCGACGGAGAAACTTGACTGGAACAATCCGGATTATCAGGCTCTCATGGAATTGAAAAATAACGCTTCAATCCATGCGACCTATTTCTATGGCAGTTCAGGAAATTCGGAGACGAAGGATAGCGATATTATCATCAGTACAACTCTTCAACCGGATATGGGAAAATTCAATCTTTCTGTTGCCTATTATGCCAATCATGCAAATACTTATTTCTTCGATAAGAATAAGACGAGCCTTTCTTCAGAAGAGACACTCGTTTCACCGAACTTCTTCCTTGAATTTTTAAATAAGTCGTCTGATTCCTCGGATGAAGATACATATAGTTTCACCTTCACCGGTGCACCGCAAAATTATGGAGGAAGTGATTATTCCTTCACGAATGAACAACGCGGAAATCTTCAACAGCTTGTCAAGCAGGCAGCCTGTTATAAGACTGTCAATGATAAGTATGAAGATTTCTATCAGAATGATTTTGCAAAAGCGAAAGCCATCAATGAAGGAACAGATCTATATGTTGAATATCCAGTGAATGCGATTGGTTCTTATGATTCGGAGACTGGTAATTATGTCTATAGGGATGAAGATTATCAGAATGCGACCAATGAACAGAAATATCAGCTGTTCAGTTCGTATGTCAATATGTATTTCAATAACCAGTATGATACTGCCTCTTCTTATTACAAGTATTATCTGAATGCCATTTCAGAATATCAGAAGGAATTGGCAAAAAAATATCCGAGCCTATCCACAATCTTCCTCTCTCAGCAGATCAGTGAGATTGAAAATCAATTGCGAAATGAATATATTTCGCAATACTATGAGGAAGCCTATCAGAAATATAAGAATATCTCCTATTATGCCGAAGCGATTGAGGAATTAAAAAAGCAGCAGAAAGTCGACGAAGTGACGGATGATATCAAGAAGGAAGTCTTCAACATGTTTTTCTATAACACTTCCTATTATCAACAATATCAGAATGAATATAAGAACAAGCAGAAAGAAATCTTCCAGAATTATGATTTCTCATCGTCGAATCTGAGCATTGTCCCTTCCGCATCCAAAGACGAAAGATATAGTCTTTCTTTCCCAACCTTCCGTGTTGTCGGTGTTGACTTTGACCTCGATTATATGAATTTGTCCATCTCGAAGAGCGATGCAGAAGTTCTCAAAGCCAAGGAAAAAGAGATGGGAATCAGCAGTAATGAAACCATCACCTCTGGTTATGTCGGCGTATCCAATCAGAATCTGGATAAATTCCTTGATTTCTACTTCAAAAAGAAGAAGGTCATGGATGATTACGAATCGGCGCCAGTCGGTTCATGGAGAGTTGCAATTGGCAACAGCGAAGTTTCGACAACTGAGAGCTATGCCAATATGATTGCCATACTGACCCAGGTCTTCCTCTATGTCGGTATTGTTCTTGCCATATTCAGCATGCTTCTTTTCTATAACTTCATCTCGGTGTCCATCAACAACAAGAAAAGAGAAATCGGTATTCTCAGGGCAGTCGGCGCCAAGAGAAGCGATGTCTTCAAGATTTTCTATTCCGAAGCCTTCATCATCGCGATGTTCAACTTTGTCTTCTCCACCATCATCACCTTTATTCTCTCCTACCTCCTGAATAAGGGGTTCAAGGAAGCGGCCAACTTATCCTTCAACCTTATGAATCCAAGTCTTCTGATTGTATTGTTGCTGTTTGGTGTTGCTCTCTTGACAAGTTTCATCTCCTCGATTCTTCCAGTCACCAAGATTGCCAACAAGAAGCCAATCGACGCGATTCAGAATCGATAAGAAAAAAGAAGGGCAATCAATCCACATACATATATTGTGTTGTGGCATGATTGCCTTTTTCTATGTCAGATATCAGATTTTGATTTCTATCGCTATGAATGGATATCCAAACAATCCGTATTATAATCTTCTCGAAAAAAGCGATTTCGAATGAATTGGACGAGTGATTTTGCTCACTTTTTTGTTCATACATTGACAAATGTTGTACATATTTGCTCTAGATAGCGAATTTCGAGATAGGTTGATATAGAAAACTATATTTTTTTAGGCTTTTGCTTGAAAAAAAGATAGAAAGTGATTATCATTTATCTTGAACCTATGGTTTGCCTTAGGTGTAAAGAGAGGATTGAGATATGATTATTGTCAACGTCGATGTCGAACTTGCCAAGCACAAGATGACAGTCACCGAATTGTCTGAGAAGCTTGGTCTTACCATGGCGAATGTCTCCATTCTGAAGAATGGAAAACTCAAGGCCATCAAATTGAAGACCTTGGACAAACTCTGTGAAATTTTTGACTGCCAGCCGAGCGATCTCTTTGAATATCGTCCGGACGTCAAAGAAGACGAAGAAGAGAAGTAAACAATGAAAACAAAAAAGGCTGTCGACCAAGCGGAAGTGGATGCAAGAAAAATACATCTTCCTCCTTTCTATTTGGGATACAGCCTTTTTGTGTTGTGTGGAATTCTTTCCATGCTCCTCATCATCTTCTTTGTGGTCTTCTCCTCGGAAAATCATTCCGAAGATCTGATGTTGCATGCTGTTTTGATTGTCGAGCTTGCCGGAATCGGGTATTTTCTTCCTTTCTACTTTCTTCCGGAAGTCATCGGTCTTGTTCGATATGAAAAACTGAGGAAAGCAAATTTGGTTTTTCTTATCATCAACACGGTTTTCTTTTCCTGTTTCTATCCGATTCTATCTTTACTCTTCTTTATTACATGCTGAAGAATGGCGCTGTCTCAGAGACGATGATTTCCTTATCTTCGATAAGGAATTTTTTTTGCTTTCCAATAACAATCTCGGTGTTGGTTTCCTGCTTGATGGGAAGGTTCATGAATCCATAGCGGATTCGATATTCCATAAGGGAATGAATGAATAGCATTTCTTTTCCGAATGAAAAATCCATACTGGCTACCTTGAAGTCGGGGAAGGAATCGAACTTTCCTCGATTTTTTATGGATACTGAAAGATGGCAATGAGTGATTTTTGGATTTAGAATAAGAGAATAAGTCTTTTTTTCCTTATGGATGGACTTAACTCCATCTTGGATGATATCTTCTGGAAAAAGATTCTGGATCTCGATGGATTTTTCATTTTCTTGATAGATTTCATTGAGAATCTCTTCCTTTTTCCTTGGCATGGAAAGGACTGGATATTTCTTCTGGTTGAGCTTTCCATACATTTGGATGTAGGTCTGATAATCGTATTCCTTTGGATTTTTGTTTAGGAGGTCCTTCTTGTCTTTTCCTTGGTATTCTTTGATGTGTCCATGATAGTCATCGATGGAGAAACTGGCTAGATGGACGAAAGAAGAATTAGAGAGTGTGGTGATCATGCTTTTCTCTTCCAAATAGAAGGCGTCAGAATATGTTTTCTGCGTCGCTTCAATCCCCATCAATGAGACATTGGAAATCGTTACGGAATGAAGATAGAGTTCATACTGGGCAAGATAGAAATGAAGGTCGGTTAAGAGATTCTGAATTATATTATCTTTTACGTTCATATATTTATTATACCATTGTACTTTTTCTGGCCAAGCAAAAGAAAAAATATGATATGATAAAAAGAATAAGAAGGAGATATGAACAATGTCCATATTCACAGTCAAAATCAATGATGAATTTTCTCTTAAAGGAAATGATTACCTCATCGAGAATCCGAAAGCACATCTTCTTGCCATCACGGGTATGAATGAGCATTCTTCCCGCTATGAGACCTTCGCAAAGGAACTCAATGCTCAAGGCTATTCAGTTTCAGTTCTGGATCATTTTGGTCAGGGTGAAAATGCTCCGAATCCTGACGATCAGGAAAAATGGCCTTTGGGCGCATGGAAAATGATGCTCAAGGCGTTGAACAATAAGGTGCAGGAGCTGAGAAAGGATCAGAAGCCTGTCTATCTGATGGGACATTCCATGGGAAGCTTTGCCATGCAGGCCTATTTGGAAAATTATCCTGATACCGTCGATAAGATCATCATCATGTCGAGCAACGGAAAGAACAATAAGCTTGCGATCAAAATGGGATATTGTCTTTCCAAAATGACGACCAACAAGAAGAATTTCGACAAAGAGGATAAATTGATGGCCAAGATGTCCTTGGGTCCTTATATCAAATCGGTGAAGAATCGAGAGGATGACAATGATTGGCTTTCCTTCAACAAGGAAAATGTCAAGAATTACAATGCGGATCCATATTGCGGACACTACAATACCCATGGCTTTTTCCTTGGCTTCATGACGGGTCTGAAAGAACTCTATAAAAAGAAGAACCTTGCCAAGATATCCAAGAATGAGAAGATTCTCATTGTTGCTGGAACTGAAGACCCAGTGGGTGCTTTTGCAAAGGGACCGAAATCCCTCGAAAAGATGTATCGTTCGCTCGGTGTCAAGGATGTCACATTGAGACTCTATCCCAATATGCGTCATGAGATTCTCAATGAAACAGAAAGAGAGAAGGTCGTCAAGGATATTCTTGCTTTCCTTGATAAATAAGTGATAACCCAAAAAGGAATAGGCCTCAAGGGTCTATTCCCAATAGCAGAAGTAGCTGTTGTTCTTCAAGGAATCCGGATAGGATGAACTCGAAGACCAATCGCTTGTGACAGATTTCGTTTTTGATTTCCCGTTGTCGTTTGGCGAACCTGCCGACTCTATCGAACTGATTTCATAGATGTCATCACCAAGTTCGTCATAGACAAGGTTCCAATAGTCATAATATCGTTTCATATAGGTCTTTGCCGTACTGGCGGAGACCTTTTCTAGACGGCTGAGTGTGAATGTGTTGACGTTCGAAGAGGAAGTGATATTGACCGTCAGAACGGAAACAGTTAATTTCCCATCGATAGAAAGAGATTTCAGCGGCTTATAGGCTTTGCCGTTGACTGTCTTTTCATCCTCATGCTGGATGGTCAGTTTGAAGGAGCTGATAGAGGCAGGAGAGATATTGAGGAAATCCTTGAGGTTGAGATCAAGAACGAAAGTGTTGGAGGAAGAATCATAGGAAGTGGAATCCGCCTTTATGAGTGTGGAGAAGTCGTTGCTTATCGAAGCAGAACTTTCACTGGAGTTCATCGCTTTATAGATTTCGTTGAGGGCGATGTTTCCGGACTTGATTCCAATGGTTGTGACGCTTCCGATATTCATCGAATAGTCGAGGATATAGTAGGCGATATTCTTGACGATGTTTTCGCTTGTGGTCTTGTAGTAGGTTGAAGAAGCAGTGTAGCGATATTCTGTCTTTCGATTGAAAAGAGATCCTGTTTTCTGTGTTTCGCTTGATATCGTTGTCTGGTTGACAAGGACTTCTTTTTCTTTGATGAAATATTCTGTGACTCTGTTGCCGCTGTCCGTGACTTTCTTGTTGAAGGCATTGATTCTCAAATAGGCATAAGCCGTTTCGTTTTCGACATAGATTTGAGCATAGGCATTGGCAATTACATTTTCGATTGAAATTTCGAATATGATTTTTCCCTTGACATCTAAGCTTAAAGTTCCACTCAATTCAAAGAAGTTGTTTTCTGTGGTATCGATTGTACATTCCAGAAGAATCTTGAATCCATCGATATCGACAAAGGAAGAGGATGTGACACTGTCGACATATTCGAGCATCGTCTTGTCTTCTTTTGTCTTGGACGTATCGCTTGTCAGTGTTCGAGCATATTTTTTTTCATTTCCGGTCTGGAGGGAAAGAGAAATGTCGATGTTGGTTGTCTTCGTCTCTTCATCGACAAGGTGGATATATTTTGCCTTGATGGATGCGCCTGTGACCTTCTTTTTTGTGGTGTCATATTCTATGGAAAGAATGGCTTCGCTTCCCTCAAGAGAATTGCTCTTTACGAGTTTTGGATCCAAAGTGAGTGTGATACTTCCATCCTGGAAGGATAAGGATTTGAGGTATTTATAGGCAAAGATTCCTGATGTGGACAAGGCTTTTCCATTGATGACATCCATCAAGGGAGAACCGCTTGTCTCGACGACGGAATTCATGAATTTCAGATAGCGGAAGAGAAGATTTGAATCGCTGTCGACACCGTTGATGGTATTCATGATGGAATAGAGGTCGCTGTTTTCCATCTTGACATGCATGTTGTCATTGTATTCCAAAGTGAATTGGCTTCTGTTGACGAGGTTATGGGAATTGTTTTCGACCTGTCCATCCAAATCCTGAAGAGCGAATTCGAGTTTCTGATCCGTCGATGCTTTCGTGGAATCATTGATGTCCTTGTGGGTCAAAGTGACTTCACCTGAGATGTCCTTCTTTTCGCCTGTCAGATCGGCGCTGAGACCAGAGCCTTCCTTGATGGTCAGGGAAGGAACACTGTCTCCTTCATTCTGAAGTGTCCCGTTTAAGGATAAGTCGAACTGCTTTAAGTCGGTTGGGAGAGAAAATAAAGATTCTGACAAGGCCTCGAAATTCGTGATTGGTGGATAGTCCGTCACATTGAATGAAGAGGAATGGTCGACAATCTGATCGGAGAAATTCATGCTGAAGGCGATAGGGCATCCATTTGCTTTTCCTTTGATGGACAAAGATAGAATCTCATTTTCTTCGGATAGGGTCAAAGAGAATTTTTCAGTATTGCTTTCGTATTTGCTTCCCGCGAGGAAGGAGGATGGGTCAAGCGTGAGTGTAATCCATCCTTGTTCATCACTCGAGAAGGAAATGACGCCATCGAGTCCTTTCAGGGAGAGATGATTGGATAAATCATTCTTCAGGTTTTTGAAGGCTTCGCTGTTCGATAGTGTCTGAAGAATATCCGACATCGAGAAGATGCTTGAGGATGTATTGGAAGAATCATCCTGGACTTTGGAATCAATTAGGGCATACATGGAACGAATATCGGCATCGCTTAAGGAGTTGCGGAAGACATAGTCACTATCCTGATCATATCCATAGCCAAAATAAAGGTTTTTATCTATCCCAGAATAGTACATCTCGATTCCTTGTCCGATGATGCTTTCTGCATCATTCTTTGAGGAAGGAAGATTCAAGGAAAGGTAGTAGTCGCCTAGGGATGTATAGAGTGTATTCTGATCAATGACACCGGCTCTTGAGACATCGACACTGATTTCTCCTTCACCATTGAAGGTGACATTCTGTTGATCGGTGAAGATCAGGGAATAGTCCACGCTGAGCCTCTTCTTATTGACGAGATCGGCCAAGGACGAAAAGAGATCCAAGCTTTCTGTATAGGAGTCATAGTCTTCCTCATTTGGCTTGGCAATGGAAGTAAAATTGGAAATCGAAAAAGTAAGATTTTCCAAGACTATATCACCCAAATTCAATTTGGAGAGGGATATATTCTTCACTTCATATCCTTCTTCTCCAAGATCATTGAAAGAAATCGATAGGGTCAGATCATCCTTTAAAGAAAGTGCCGTCCCATCGAGGGTGATGGAAAAGGAAGCGGAAGAGAAGTAATACGCTTTCAGGATGCTGTTGAGAGGAGATAAATCCCCATTCTTGATCTTCTCAATGGTGCTTTTATCGACCGTCTTGAAGATGATATTGAGGTTTTCATCGATTTTTTCAATTGTAAAATCATTTAACAGTTTGCTGATTGTGTTGAAAGTATCCTTTAGTTTGCTGTTGTCGATTCGTCCTTTGAAGAAATTATTTAAGGAGAGGTAGCTTGTGTTTTTCTTGAAGTACAAGCCGATATCATTCAACGTCTTTCCATCGAAAGTCTCCTTCTCATTCTGGGTGAGATTCAAGGCATATTCGCCGATGTTGTCATCCAAGAATACGTCGGTGATATCGCAATCCAGTCTTCCATTCAGATAGGAAGTCTTGGTTGTGGAGTTGTCGACTTTCTTGGATAGATTCGCACTCATGTCGATGGAGAATTGCTTCTTCTCTTCGCTTTCACTCTCCGAGGAATATTTTCCCGAAAAGATGTTCGAAAGTAAGGAAATGATGGAAGAATCCTGTGCAGTGATATCCGTAGAGGAGGAAGAGTGGCTTGTATAGGTCGAGATTTCTCTTACTTTTTTGATGGTTCCTTCAAGGGAAATGGATGATGTGATATTCTTTTCTGTCGAGGAAAGAAGAATGCTGTCTTTTGTCCTGATGGAGGTTGGATTTTCGTCCTTGTCAGAGAAAAGAAGAAGTGAGACATTTTTAATGCTCGACGTTCCGATTGTAAAATCAGGAAGAGAGACAAGAAAGGAATTCTGTGAATCAGATGTGGTATTTTCGATTGCATTTGCACTCGCTTTCTGCAGAGAAGAAAATAGAGAATATAAAGAAATATTTCCATTTTCCGTCGTGGAATTGATACTCAGCCCTAACTGATTGAGTAGTTTGAACAGGTCATTAAATGTCATGGGAAGATCTGTCTTGATGGCGTTTCCCTTTGTCGAGGAAAGATAGAGGAAGTCATCCGCTTTATATTCACAATCGAGGCTGATTTCCAATCCTTTATAGGATACTTTTAGGTTTGTATAGAAATTGAATGAGAGGGTATTGCTTCCGCTTAGGTCTAAGTCAAGATCTTTCATTTCCAGTGTCAAGACATCATTGACAGAAGAGATATCCGGCGTGATGCTGATTTTCAGCGTGTTCATCTGAATTTGCTTAGCCGAGAAGAAACGATTGAGAGCTGTTGAAAGAGAATTGTCGATTTTGTCATTTTGGTTCTTATCGATGCTGGGAAGAATGTTTTCCTGACTGTTGGATTGCTCTTTCTGAATGGCATTTTTTTGGTCGACAAAAGAGGCCTGAAAAGGCGAAATCAGGAAAAGGGTGAAGAAAAGTCCTCGAATTGCATTCTTTTTCATTTGTCTATTGCGCTCGTGAGAAAGTATACACATTTTTTTCGGTAAAGAAAACAATATTTTTGTCCAATAATCCGAGCTAAAAATAGTTTTTTTGCCAAATTGTTTCAAAGTTAGAATGTTTACAAAAGAAATATTTTACTTTTGTTTGTTTTCATTTTATATTTATGTGGTTAAAAATAATGGAAGAGAAAAATAAAGAAGAAATAGAGAGCCAAGTTTTGGTTTGTAAACCAAAGGAACAACCCGAAAAAGAGGGGGCTCGCATAAAAGAAAAGAATCGAAAAAAAATCAAGGCAAGACCGGAAACGAAGAAGAAAAACTGGATTCCTGTTGCAATTGTTGTCTCTGTTTCGATTCTTGTTGGTGGAGGAGGCGGTTATCTCCTCTATCGCTGGCAGAATCCGGAATCAGCCACGTTGGCCGGTGCCGGCTTTGAGGGATATGTTCCCTCCAAAGAGGAAATCCAGAAATCGATTTCCAATCACACATTGGAAAAAGACTATGAAGGAAAATTCTACCAACTCGTGAATTATGCATTGTCTATGCAAGGTGAAAGCAAATATGCATTAACCATCGGCAAGGCAACGGTTGTTGCCAATGCGGGTGTCTCCGTGACTCAGAACATCGTTTCTTGCAACTATACCACGCCGGAAGGAATCTATAACCAGAATGTCTCTTCTTCAAGCGTTGTCAAGACTGCCAACCGCTTCTATGATAATCTTGATGGAAAGGTTCTCGGCTATCTCGAGTCTGTTCCAGATGATTGGAAGAAAAACAACACGCCGAAGGAATATACCTATGACGAATATATCCAAAGCTATGGAAAACTTCTTCAGGGATCGTATTACTGCACGACGGTCTCCGATTCATCCCATGTGACGGAAGCGACCCCGATTTCGGATCGTTATCTCACCTCTGATAAGAGCGTCTACGATTCTTCGTTGGAGAAAAGCAAACACCATGTCAATGGGGTTGTCATCTATCTTATCGGACCCAGCAGTGTCAAGAATTCCTCCTTTGAAAAAAAGGAGAACAATTATCTGATTTCTCTTGATCTCTATACGGACAAAGACCGAAAGTCGGCGAGTGATGAAGAAAAAAAGAAAATATCCATCGGCAATACGTATTATTCTGTTCAGATGCGAACAACCGGTGGTCTCAATTCAAGACCATCGTTCTCTCTCACCCATCTCGAATTCACTTTGGATGAAGAACTTCAGC
This sequence comes from bacterium, assembly GCA_963612025.1. Taxonomy (GTDB): domain Bacteria; phylum Bacillota_I; class Bacilli_A; order RFN20; family CAG-288; genus Enterosoma. The sequence goes on along the minus strand of CAVDUB010000001.1, from coordinate 38,178 downwards.
TCGTCTCGACGTATTTCAAGGACGAATATTCCGCAACCGTCGGACCCATCAGTTCGATGACTTCAAGCGATATGTATCAGTATTATTTCCGCTCGGAGAGCAATGTCTTCTCCGGTGTGGAAGTCAACATTCCCAAAAGTGATGACCCAGACAATTTTGCAGGGTATCAACTTTTTCCTCAGGAGGCTTAGAATATGAAAAAAAATACATGGAAAAGAATTGGAGCACTGACTCTGTTAGGTATCTTCAGTGCTTCTGCATCGGGCTCCACCGTCTATATGATGATGCATGCCACCAAGCAGAATCAGGATGTCGGCGATGATGACATTACGATTCCAGACATCGATGACAACAATCAGGATAAGGAAGAAACCAATCTTTCTAAGACTTTGAATTCCTTGCTGAATTCCAAGGAGATTTCTTCTGGAAATCTTTCCTTGTCAATCAAACCTGTTGGGAAGGAATCGATTGACCTAAAACTGAATTCTCTCAATGTTGATTTAAGCAAACTCAATACGAGCGTTGTCAATGTCGCAACGGATATCCAGGTTCTTTATGGAAAGTCCTCAACGGATGAAGCCAATAGCATCAAGAGACTCGACCAGACGCTTTCTTTGCGTGTGGAGGAGAATGAGGCCTGCTACGTCACATTCAAAAATCGAAATTTCTGTTTCGATATTCCTCAGAATCTTTCAGATCTGATGGAAATCTTCAAGGCTCTTGGCCTTGTCAAGACGAATGATGCGGCCTCGACATCCTCTCTTGACCTTTCTTCGATTGTCTCCAAAGTCCAGGATATGGCTGGTGAAATCACAGCGACGGACTCCATTGAAGATACCGGAAGCGACTTGGTTCATTTCGATATCTCAATTCCGGAAATCACCATCGGAAATACAAAAATCGGAAGTGATGCTGGAAAACTGAATTTGACCCTTTATGCGACAAAAGACACCTATTCTCTGAAAAAACTCCAAACAAAGGAAGATATCGCCATCTATTCAAGAAAGGATGAATCCTCTTCTTTTGAAAAGAACCTGTCTCTTTCATTGGATGGGCAGCTCGAATTGAAGGAAGTCAGCAGCTATAAGACATTGACGGCCGAACAGATTTCGACCTATTCCAATGTCACAGACGCCAATACGTCTCTTTTCTCGACGATTCATGATATTTTAGGCAATGACTCGGATGTCTCCATCGGAGTTCATGTCGAAAAGAGCGTTTCGGATGCTTCTTCAAGCAGCGTACAATCCTCTTTCGATGTGAATGGATTGCTTGCGATGGATTATAAGAAGAATAATTATTCACTCTCTTTGGACCACCTAAGTGCAGCTAATGAGAATCTGAATTCATTGGATGTGAAATTCATCGACAGGAATCTCTACCTGAAACTGAATGAACTCATTAAAGGGAGAATCTCGGATACAAAGATTTCTGAAATGTTCTCCTATATCACGAAGATTACCTCTTCTCCTTTGATTGAGGTCTTTGCTTCGGAAACAGGAACTGTCTTAGGCACTTTGGATATCGATAAACTCAAAGGCGGCGATATGACACAGATCCAAGGACTTCTTGAGCAGGAAAACACCTATTTTGACTATGATTCATCCACATCGAGTTTCTCTCTTTCCATCGATGGAAGCTATCTTGGCTTGACGGATGGAGCCATCGTCTTGAAGATCAAATGTTCCTCCGAAAAGAAGATTGAGAAAATCACAATCGAAGGATTGTCCTTCTCTTCGACGGATTCGACCTCTGGAAAGAAAGAGACGACGACCATTTCTCTTTCCTTGACTCCGAAAGCATCTACGGAAGAAACGAAGAAGGAATTGAGCATCAGTGATGAAGAAAAGAGTCAATATCAGAATCTTGCTCCGGTCTGCGATATTTTCTCCTCGATTTCGAATTTCGCTCAAAATGAGAAATTCCTCGCAGACTATACCTTGACCTACAATGATAAGATCAATGATGGAACGAATAACAACTATTCTTTGATTTCGGCCAGTGGTTTGATCGGCGCTGATCTTTCCTCTGTGACGAACAAAGGCACAATTCTTGATAAGGTGACAGAAGGCGATTATGTCCTTTCCATGAAGGCTTCCTGTGGGGAGAGCGTTCACAATCTGAATATGAATTATCAGGATCATAATCTCTACTTCGGTTATGACACCATCTATGGAAACAATCCATCGAATACGGTCTTCAAAAATGAGATTGAGAATGTGAGTCTCGGAAAGATGATGACTGTTTTGGATAAGAAAACGGATTCCTCGGTTTCTGTTTCCTTCGATCAGGTCTCCAAAGTCTTGGATTTCCTTGGCATGAATGAGGATTTCCAGAATGCCATCAAAAAAGTCCAAAATGGTTCGCTTGTCGGATTTGATAATGTCTTTACACTCACCTCGAATGAAGATGAGAATGGCGGATATCTCTCCCTTGTCTTGAACATCGACAAGATTTTCAAAACGGATTCCCTGATTGGAAAGAATCTAAGCAATATCACGATTCTTCTTTCGACGAAAGATAAGAGCATGAAGAGTTTGTCCATCTCGACGAAGATTTCATCCAATCAGGATTTCTCCTTCACTCTGAATTTCTCTTCTTCTTTCTCTTCCTTCCAACTTGACGAAGAAGCTTGCGCAAAATATCAGAAGATTGAGGATTTCAATACGATTGTCGATTCCTTCTACAACCTTGGAAACCAAATTGAGAAATATGGTATCAAGGTCAATGCGGAATATAAGAAAGACCCGACCATGGATGAGAATGGAAGTGTTCTCTCCTATGGAAGTGCTTTGACTCTTACCGGTTCTGCCTATTGGGATCTCAGTGTGAAAGATGATCCTAAATTTGCTGGTAGCCTTGTTCTTTCCCATCCATTCGTTTCGATTGACAACACGTTGAGTGTGAAAAAGACCCAAGCGGATCAGAAACTGAAGTTTAAGTATCAAAAGGACACTTCAGGTGATGGAGAACTGACTGCCGACTACAATGAGCATCTTCATGCTGTCTTACATTCCTCAACCATCAAGGATATGGTCAATACCATTTCTTCGACAAGCGAGACTTCATTATTGAATAATCTCTTGGATACATCTTCCTCTGTCGCATCGAATATGCCGATAAAAGATGTCATTTCTCTTTCAGCTCCAAGTCTTCTTCTTTCTTATCCGTATATCCACTCTGTGGATTTCTCTGACACCGAAAATGAAATCACGATCAAGATCGATAAGAGACTCTATAATATCCAGGAAGAAGGTGATTTGGTCATTCTGAAGATCAAATACGAAGATTCTGCAAATCCAATCCTGACATCTCTTTCCGTGGATCTTTCCAAGGAAGGAAAGACAGTCTGCAAGGGTAGTATCGAACTAGTCCCCTATTCCGAGGAAGACCTCCCGTCGGTTTTGGAATATAATGAAGCCAACAAGGGCAAATTCGTTTCCTTGGATGGATTGAAGAACCTCACGAAGATGATGATTGACACCACCGAGAACAACTATTTCCACTTCCAGGGATATCTCAATCTGGATTTCACTATGTTTGAGAATTCCACTTCCCAGCAGCCAATCAATTTGGATGCCCTCTGCTTCGATCTGAATTTCAATGTTTCACTCTATATCGATGAGAATGGCGACGTGAATACCTATCTTGCCTTGAAGGTCGGCAATCAGACAATTCAGCAATCCGGCTATTATGTAACAGAATTCGCTTTCACAAGCAAAGAAGATGTCGACTATGTCTATATGGACAATACCAGGACGGATGCTGTGCTTGATGAAAATGAGAATGTCGTGAATCAGATTTCTTCGACGGCCTATCGTGTGACCAAAAAGGAATTCGAAAACAATGTTCTCTACTATCTTGTCTCACAGGGCCTTGGCATCGATGACAGAATTGCCGGAAAGACCTTGATGGCAAATATCTATCAGGCCTTGAAAAACAAGGAAGATGGAACGGATTCCTCGTCGACTCCGAAAGCGGAGAATGTGACCTCTCTGACGACAGATTTGTCTATCCAGCTCAATTCGGATTTCTCATCTCTGTTCAATGTCTATGATGAGAATAATCAGAATACATCGATTCTCTATAATGAATCAAAGCAGAAATTCTCCTTCAACCTAAATCTGAATGAACTTCTCTCTGTCAAAGTCGGTTCGGGTGATGATTCGATTTCCCTCCTTTCCTTCGATAATGTCTATCTGAAACTGTATCACTATACAATCCAGGGTGATGAGAAGAAGACGCCATTCTATGCTGCTCAACTTTCTTGTGAACTCAATGTTCTCTCTGGATTGGCCAAGGTCTCCCTCAAAGGTGGCATTCAGGCCGTCTCGACGGGCAATTACGTTGATATGGGCTATTATGATTCCAAGACGGATGTTTCTCAGAAGTCTGGCATGGCTCGAATGAATTCACTTGTCAATCTGATCGATACGAATTGTCAGGATGATCTTACTTTGAGCATCGAGACGAAGACAAAGAGAGTCTATGATTTCTCTTCTATGCAGTTGACAACATTCATCAATGACTATTCCGTCACGACAACGGGATCTGACAAGAAGACAAAATGTCTTGCTGACGAATATGACGTGACATCTTATCCGTTCCTATTCGATTACGCAAATCTCTGAGATCAAAAAGGCGAAAGAAGACGATGGTCTTCCAAGCCTTTTTTTGTGACTTCGGAAGTCCTAGTTGATTATCAGTTGAAAAAATATAATGCATTTGTCTGTTCAAAAAACTTCATCTTTTTTTCGGAAAAACACCTCTCACACGGGAATATATATGTGAAAGAGGTCTATTTCTATGGGACTATCGGAAGAAGAGAAACGAAGGAGGATTGAAAAATGCTGTCTCATGTCGGATGCCATCATGACGATGGCGTTCAACAAGAACAATGAACTTGCTGAGCATGTACTTCGCGTTTTATTGGAAAGGGATGACATCTATTTGAAGACCGTCCAGACCCGGGAATGGATCGCAGGGATGAGCCTTGATTCCCATGCGGCCAAGCTGCATATTCATGCCTTGGATACAGATGGAGTCCACTATGACATCGAGATGCAGAAGGTGCATGAGAAGGACTTGGTCAACAGGGGATTCGACGATGGCGAAAAACTGAAGCAGGTCAACCACAAGAGCGGAGAGGACTATGGCCATATACCCAAGGTCATCGTCTTATTCCTCATCGAGGACTGCACTTTCAGTGAGGATGTCCTCTGCAAGAGATTCCAGGCGGTCAATTTGGATACGAACGACAGGGTGGAATGTCAGGAGGAAGTCAGGCTCTACAACATGAGATATAGAGGACAAAAGACAGCACATGTCGCGCTGTTCTTCAATCTCGCAGAGCATGACGTTGCAAAAATAACAGATGACACCATCAGGAAGGCTATGGTACAATATCGTCAAATAAATGGCATCGAGGTCAGTGAGGAAATGGGAAGAATCTAGAATCTGAAGGATGATCTTGCAGACAAATGTAAGGAGGAAGGAAGAGAGGAAGGAAAAGAAGAAGGTCGAGAAGAGGGAAAAAAAGAAGGGAGAGAGGAAGGCAAGGCTGAAGCACATGATGAATGTTGTCTTTCCCTTCTGAAAGAAGGAACTTTCCCCGAGGAGAAGATTGCCGCCCTTCTCAAGATGTCTTTGTCGAGAGTCATGGAACTCAAGAAGACGATTCAGGCATAAAAATGAAATTAGGCTATCTGGAATGATCTTCTTTTTTTCTCATTCTTGATAGTCTTTTTATATGAATGAAAGACGAAAAGGATAAAAGAGTGAAATATATGACAAAATTCTAGAAATCAAATGATTTTGGTATAAAATAGTGTGAAAGCACAACAAACATTTCACATGGAACCTTATTTCAAAAATAAATATGATGTCATCATCATCGGCGCAGGGCTCGCCGGCATGGCCTGTGCCCTTGAACTGAAGAAGAAAGGCGTCAAGGACGTCCTCATTCTAGAACAGCACAATCTTCCTGGCGGACTTGCGACATCTTATCTTCGTCATGGTATCGAGATGGAAGCGACCCTTCATGAGATGATGTCGATTGGAAAGAATAATTGCCTTTCGATTGGAAAGTTTTTCCAGGATATGGGAATCGATATCTCGTGGATTCGTGTTCCTGAAGCCTATCGCTATGTGGATCAAGAGGTGAATGTTCTTATTCATGCCGGAGAGGATGGAGACTACTCTCTTACGGCAAAAGAGATTGCAGAGGCCGTTAAGGAAGAGGACTGCTATCAGAAGATTCTTTCTTTTTTGAATTTCTGCAGGAAAATCTATATTGCCATGAGCGATCCGAATCTTCAAAAGGATAGTCCATTTTCCCTTTTGAAAAAATATCCTGAATTTGTAAGGACTATCGGCCACTCAGCAAAGATTGTCATGGACCATTTTTCTCTTCCGGAGAAAGCACAAAGGATTCTTTCTGCCTATTGGATTTATCTTGGAAATTCCGTTTATGATCTTCCCGCCTCCATTTTCTGCTATCTTCTGGCAGATTATCTTGGCTATGGTTCCTATATTCCGTCAAAATGTTCTCATGAGATGTCGCTTAAGATGATTGAGAAATGTCATGAGATGGGGGTGAAAACGGAATTTGGTATGCATGTCGATGAAATTCTCCTTTCTGATGGAAAAGCGGTTGGGGTGAAAATACGTGGTCATGAAATCCATTCGGACTATATTGTTTCGGGAGCCTATCCAGATAAGATGTATCCGAACATGAAATCTCTTTCCCTTGTCCAAAAGAAAAAAATTGGCAAGGTGATCAATTCCAAGGTTCTGGGCATGTCCTGCTTTTCTGTGAATCTTATTCTCGACCAGTCTCCTGAAGAACTCCATATCCAAGATTATTCGACATTCTATGCACCGGATGGTCTCGATTTTGATAAAATTGATAAGAACTACCATTCCCATGGGCACTATTCCTATATCACGTCAATCTGTATGAATAAGGCGAAACCGGATTGTGTAAAAGAAGGATATACTCTTTATTCTATCACCGCACTCCCCTATCCCGATGGTTGGCTAAATGTGACAGAGGAAAATTATGCGGCCCTCAAGGAAAAAAATGCTCGTTATCTTCTTGAAATGGAAAGCAAAAGACTCGGGGTCAATCTTTCTGACCACATTGTAGAATGCATCATTGAGTCTCCAGTGACGATTGCCCATTATACTGGAGCATATCGAGGATGTGTCTATGGGTATCAGCATTCTATGGATGACCATATTATCGCTCGAAGGCTTCTTCATGGCTATGATCATTTCATTCCGGGGCTCTATTTCGCCGGGGCGCACTCGGATTTGGGCGATGGGATGGGACCGGCGATTGCCAATGGGAGATTGGCAGCCGATGATATTCTTCAGGACAGAGAAAGGAAGGAATCGAAAAAATGAAAATCAAATCTTTTTTCCAGGATGTGCTTGGGTCTACCAAGGTGACTAAAAGAAGAAAAGAGGCCATCAAAAGAGCCAGTCCCATGTCCAATGACAATGATCCCATCAACGAAGTTGCTCATCTTCTTCATCCAGGGCAGATTCCAGTTCATATCAGCAAAATCAGGGATTCTTCTCTTTCCTCGAAGACGATTACACTGGAAAGCGAAGATGCTCATTTTCCGTATTTCAAGGCTGGACAATATCTCACTCTCACGATGAAAATCGGCTCCTCCATCGTTAGCCGACCCTATACAATATCTTCAGCCCCCTTCCAGACAAGAGGCAAGAAGCCGATTGTGGAAATCACCATCAAGAAAAAGCCGAAGAATGGCTTTGTTTCCGATTTTCTTCTCTCAAGCAAGGTGGGAGACTCTTTCTTGGCAGAGGTTGGACTTGGCCAATTCTTCTATGAGCCCCTGCGTGATTCGAAAAACGTCGTCTGCATTGCTGGAGGAAGTGGGATTACGCCTTTCGCCTCCATGGCCAAAGAAGTGAAATATGGTTGTCTTGATATTCATCTTGTCATTCTCTATGGCTCTGTGGATGAAAAAGACATCGTTCTGAAAGACGAACTGAAGGATTTTGAATGCCCACAGGTCAAAATTGTCCATGTTCTTTCCGGAGCCAATCCGGATTATACCGGGCTAAAAGGATATATCACGGCAGACATCATCAGGGAATATTCTCCTGAGGATAGCACATATTTTATCTGTGGTCCGAATAAGATGTATGAATCGATGCGCGAAGAACTCAAAAAGCTCAATGTTCCAGAAAGAAGAATCCGCATGGAAGTTCCTGGCTCTGTCGACGATGTAAGAAAACTTCCGGATTATCCGATTCTGAAAAAGGATGAGTCTTATCATATCACTGTCAAAAGAGGGATATCAGAGGATGTGATTCGAGCGAATGCCGATGAATCGATTCTTGTTGCATTGGAAAGAGCGGGCATAAAGACACATAGCGGATGCCGCTCCGGAGAATGCGGTTTCTGCAGAATAAAAATCGAAAAAGGAGATTTCTATCTCAATGAGCAGGCCGATTATCGAAGAGCCGCGGATAAGGACTTCAATTATGTCCACGCCTGTTCGACTTACCCTTTGAGCGATCTGACGATCAGAATCAATATCGATTGATTTTTAGAGGCATTGGAAATAAGATAGAACTATGGAAAATCGATTTTATAAACCGAGTTATGATTGCATCATCATCGGCAGTGCCCTCGCTGGCATGGCCGCTGCCTTGAAATTGACCAAGCATGGATTCAAGAATATCCTCATTCTTGAAAGACAGAATCGTCCGGGTGGCGTGACCACTTCTTTTGTCCGCTCCGGTTTCGAATTTGAAGCTTCCCTCCATGAGATGTCTTCTGTCAGCGACAAGGATCATCCATTGGAAGTGCGAAAGTTTTTTGATGAATTCTCAATCAAGGTGGATTGGATCCGCATCGATGAAGCATATAAATATGTCGAGCCGGGATTCTCTTGCGTGGTCCATGCAGGAAAAGGCGGGGATTTCTCCATTCCTGCCCATGACATCGCCTCAGCTATCGGGGATAATGATGGTTCTTTGTATGAAAAACTTATGCTTTTCTTCAATGATTGCGCCAATGTGTTCAATAGCATCAATTCTCTTTCCGATGGAAGCTTCTTTGATTTGAATCTGCTGAATTCCCATATCGATCTCTTGCGTTCTCTATCCTATTCGACAAGTGAGGTCCTTTCAGTCTATGGGCTTCCGGATATTGCCAAAAGGATTCTCTTGGCCTATTGGGTTTATCTTGGAAATGTCCCTGACGATCTCCCATATATTCTCTATACGTATCTGATTACCGTCTATTTAGGATATGGCCCCTATACATGTTCTAAAACAAGCCATGAAATCTCCTTGAAGATGTTGGAGGCCTGTCATGATAGAGACATCCAAGTGGAATTTTCTCAGGAAGTTAAGCATATCCTTGTGGATAAAGGGCATGTGGTTGGCGTGAGACTAAAAGACGGAAAAGAGATTTATTCGAATTATGTCATTTCCGGAGCCTATCCGAACACCGTTTACAGTTCGATGATCTATCCGAGAGATGCCCTGAAGGATAAAGCGATTCGCTTTGTCAATTCAAAGCAGATTTCCATGACCGCTTTCTCCGTCATGATGGTTCTGGATCAGGACTGCAAGTCGCTTGGATTGAATGACTATATGACATTCTATGCACCCGATGGATTGGATTTTGATCTCATCAGCGAAAAATATCATGGACGTCATGATTATAAATATATGATGAATGTCAGTTTCAATGCACTGCGCCCGGATTTCAGCCGAAAAGGAACCTGCGTTTATTCCATAACCGCCCTTCCCTACTCGGATGGATGGAAAGGGGTCAACGAAGACAATTATGATGAATGGAAACATTTGGCAGCCAAAGAACTGATTGACTTGGAAAGCAGACGTCTCGGCTTTGACTTGTCGGATCATATTCTTGAAATCGAATTCATCACACCGGTCTCCATCGCCCATTATTCGAAATCCTATCTAGGATGCATCTATGGCTATCTTCCCACGATGGATGACAATGTGGCTGCCAGAGCCATGAATCACAATAATGAATTCTTCATTCCCGGACTTGCCTTTGCCGGAGCTCATCAGATGGCAGGCGATGGCATGGGAACACAGATTATCAATGGGAATCAGGCAGCGGAAGATATCTATTATCAGTTTAAAAACGAAGTGCCCTCTCCTCTTCAGGAAATCATCATTCCGACAAAGAAGAAAAAGAAAAAATGAAAAAACCGCCTTTCTCCTTAATGGGATTGAGGCGGCTCTTTTTGTTTGGCCTGACAGGGGATTCTTCCGATATTGATCCTATTGACTGCCTTCAGAATGGGCAAAGCGAGAATTCCGACAAAGATGCAGGTCAGAAAACTCGAGAGGAACCGAAAGAAGGTCTCAAGAAGGGTATAACTTGTCGGATAATTCATCAGGATGCCATCTAGGATAATGATTCCGGTGTTTGCACTGGTTGTGACAAGTCCGGCAAAGATGATTGTGATGAAATAGACAACAAGATGATTTTCCAGATATGTATTTCTTTTTCGATAGAAGAAAGCGACAAGGGAGATGATAAGTGCACGGAGCATGCCTGGAATGAGCCATAGGACTGTGGTTGGTCCTGGACCGTATTTTGCCATCTGGTTGATGCTTTCCCCCACCAATGCGACAAAGAGTGCATCCCCTGGAGAATAAAGAAGAGAGACAATGACAATGCAGATGCTTGCCGGCGTCAGGGTGATGTTTCCAAAACGGATAGAGAAGTATGCAAGGACAAAATAGAGACTGGCCATCATGGAATCGATGGCAAGGCGATACGTCGTATCTTTTCTCATGAAACCTCATTTCTGGGAGAAGCAGACAAAGAAAATGATCAATGCGGATGCGAATTGATACCGCGGCGATGGCCTTCGTACATCCGCAACTCCCATCGGATGTCACTTGACGCATCAATTCTACTCATTGATTACTTTTAGTGTATCAAAAAATGATAAGAAAAAAACGGTAAAGCGTTCCCATGGAAAAGAAATTACATGAAAAGGAAAAATCAACCCGCTCCTGAAATAAATCGGAATGATCGGATTGATTTTTCAAAAGGATAAAAACTACAATGAATTGATTTCGACGACGGGATAATCGATTTCGAGATAGACGTAATGATAGATTTTCACCTGGATGGTCGTGTTGTCGTCATAGGTTCTTTTTGCAATCAGAGTCTTTGTTTCATCCGAGGATGAATATTCATATTTCCATAGACAATTTTCAGAAGCATCTTTTTCTTTTTCGAATGCGTTGATTGCATTCGCAAAGATTTTGTCATCCCATGTCTGTCCGATGATTGAAAGAGAATTTGTGGAATCTTTCTGAATCTTCGGAGTTTCAGAGCCGATATAGAAATAAGGGATGACGTGATTGAATTTCGACTGCATTTTTGTCTGAATCTCATTGCTCCAGGACGTGATGGTGCTTTCTTCATCGAATGGCGGGTGATAGAAGATCGAGCAGGTCGCGCTCGAATCATTTTCCAAGACCAATTTGATGCTTGCCTGATTGGAGAGTTCCTTTTCAGCTTTCACAAGGATGGAATCATCTTCCAAAGTGAAGGTGAGGTCATAGCCTTCATTCTTCAGTTTGGCAGAGAGGACACAGGCTCTCTCGAAAGAGAAAAGCCCATTGCCGGCGATATAGGCATAATTCCCGGATTCATGGAAGGACATGGTTCCACCGAGATTGAGGTAGGGCATGGTATAGTTTTCATCGCAGATATATCCGTTGACCTGGGAAAGAAGAGAGGAATCATAGCTTCCTGTATTGACGATGTTTTCCAATGTGCAGCGATAGAATGTGAGACTTGGGGAATCTTCGCTTTTCTCAAGGAAGGCAAAGAGGAAATGATTGCCTGTGCTGATCTTCTTATAGGCGATAAGACATTTTGCTTCTTCATTCTTTCCTTCCAGGATTGTATATCCGTCGTTGCTGAAGGCAAGTGAGGCCTTGGTGATGATTTCATCATTCCATCCGCCGCCTTGTATCTTTAAGCGATCAAGATAGTTCTCGTCCTCTCCTCCTGCAATATGATAAGCATAAGGATTTTTGCTTCCTAAATAGATGTAGGGAAGGCTGACGCCAGTCATATTATTGATTTCATTCTGAGTTTCATTATCCCAAGTTGTTGTACTATCATTGATGTCATAGGCTTCTTTCAATGTGACAAGAAGCTGTGCCTTCTTGGAATAAGTCGAAACGGTTCCTAAGCTGACATCAATTTGGCAGCCATCCGCAAAGGTCTTTCTGACATGAATGGAGGATGCAGTCTGTGCTGTCGCTTCTTTCTTTTCGATCGTTGACCAATTGTTCTCGCTTGTGTATTTTGTAAGGAAATCATTCATCATTTCCTCATCATATTCGTTTCCTGTCAGTCGAAGGGTCTTATTGAGCGGAGAATAGTCGATATTCGGCTTTTTCATTCGAAGGAAGATGTATGGGACAAGATGGCCGTCCATATGATCTTCAAAGGCTTTTTTGACATCCTCGTCCCATGTCGCATCGCTTTCAGGTGTTACGTATTTTGGAACGAAGGTGATCGTCAGAACAGCTTTTCCATTTTTTGCCTTCAAAGTCACTTTGTAAATGTCTCCATCATAATTGCCAGTCATGGAGAGGTAGCCGGAAGAGACATCGACGTCGATATCCCATGCCTTCTGATCGGAAGAATTCTTTTCGCTTGAATAAATAGTCTCGATATAGTCTCCCATGGAAGAGAGATAATCACCTCCCGTGATGGTCATTTTTGATTGGCTGTTGTCATAGACGGCAACTTCTTCCTCGCAGTTGAGGTAGACATAGGGGAGAACCATATTGAAATTTTCTCTCATGAGGGATTTTGTGTTTTCTGACCAGGATGTAGAACCCTCGGGAACAACCAACGCTTCCGAGAAATAGCATTCGATGATGACGCCATAGGTGGAATCTTCCATGATATTGCATTTGAGGATATGATTGTCCGAATAGTTCTTTCGGTAGGAGATTTTTTTGCAATAGATATCTGTGGATTCATCCTTAATGAGACTCCACCCATCATTTTGGAAGACTTGCTTGGAAGAAGAAAGAATGGCATCGAGTTCTTCTTCTTGGATGTTGTTGGCGCCTTGGATATCGAGCTCGAAAAGGGATGAACGATATTCAGCGGTGACAAGCCGGGTACCCAAATAGAGATAGGGGATTGTATGTCCATCGAGGTAATTACTGAATTCCTGGCTGACACGCGTTGGCCAAGAGGTTATTTTTGTTGCGTCATATTTTTCGATGAGTCTGACTTCCATGATTGTCTTTTTAATCTCATCATCGCTTTGTGAAATCGTGATGGAAAATGAATCTTCACCTGTGGAAGAAACTTTTCCAGTTGCTGAAAGTGTGTTGTTATCTATCTTTGCGGTGTATCCGTTCTGCTCCAAAACAGTTTTATTCTCGCTCAAGACACGAGCATCGAATTTTCCTCCGTAAAGAGTGATCGTTTTCTGCTTTTTGGAGAACGTGGCAATCGGATATCTTTCGCCGAGATAGAGGAACGGTGGAAGTGACCCAAAATATTCGTTGAAGATATTTTTCACATCTTCATCATAGTCGCTGATGGAAGAAGAATCATAATCTTCTTCATAGTAGGCCTGGATGGTCAATGTGAGATCGACTTTTTCTTCTTCGGTGGATTTTGGACCGATGACGACATACACTTTATTTTTGTTGGCCTGGAAGGACTCGGTTGTATTGTTTGTGATATTCCACCCATCGGCTTCAGAAAAAGACGATGTCAAAAGAGACGGTGTCTTTGCTTCGTCCCATTCCTTGATTCCGGAGATTTCCAAAAGACCATAATCATTCCCATATGTCTTCCATTCGCCCTCGACCTGACTTGTCTTTCCAAGGTTGACGAAAGGCAAGACAGTGTTGTTGAGGTATTTGAGCATCTTGTCTGTGACCGTCTTTGACCATCCCACGGAATAGGGATCAAAAGTGGACATCGAAGGGGAGGAATCTTCTTTTGAGGAAAGAGAACTGGATATGGCAGGAGTGGAACTTGTCTGACTTGATGATGTCGAACTATATCCGCTTGATGAAGAAATCGACTCGGGGTTCTTGCTGCAGCCATAAAGCAGGGCTAAGGTTATCAGAAAGGCCAATTGTTTCTTTTTTCTCATGATGGATTCCTCCTTGGTAATTCTATATTTCTTCATTATATTCTTATCTTCTTTGATTTAGAACTTTTCCAAAACTTTTTTCTTTGGTTTATAAAAAAGAAAATGAAAAGGCTGTGAGAAATCACAGCCTTATAAGAGGATGATAAGGGAATAATTATCTGCAGTAAATTTCAACCTTAGGATATTCCTGGGAATTGTAGGTGTAATGGATGACTTTGACAGTCATGTGTTTGTCATCAGAGAATTTCCTGGTTGCGACAAGAATTGGATATTCGTCATCCGAATAGTCGTACATATATGTCCAAGCGGATTTACTCGCGTCTTCGATATCCTTGTCCGCATCAAAGGCGGCGATGGCGTTGTCATAGACAGCATCATTCCATGTCTGACCGGTGAGAGTGACACAATTGTAGTAGGAAGAATAGCTGGCAGTCGGATTTGCGGCGCCAATATAGAAGTAAGGAAGCGTATGGCCGAAGTTGGTGGTCAATAGGTTTGTGACGTCGCTCGACCAACTGGTGGTTCCTTCAGGGGCGACAAATGGAGGATTGTAGTAGAGGTAGCACTTGGCTGTCGACCAGTTGTCGATTTCAACCGAGAGTTTGGCTCCACTTGGAATGGTCTTGTTGGCCGTGACCTTCAGGTCGCTGGCAGAATCCTTGATATAGAGGTTATCCCATCCATCAGCCAAGAGCTGTTCATAGATGGTCCAGGCTCTTTCATGCGTCAATTTCTTGTTGCTGGTCAATGTGGCATGTTCTGAATCCGTGGAATAGGTGACATCCGTTGAAGCATCGCCAAGGCTCAGATAAGGGAGCATGTAGGTTGTATCGGAAATGTAGGTTTGGACACCGGTTTTGACTGTCTCATCCCATGTTCCGGTCGTGGAGATGGCAGGAGAAGCAATGGCTGTCTCAAAGACATAGAATTCAGCTTTTCCAGAATAGTTCTTGAAAATTTGAGCGGACAGGAAAGTCGTACTGTTGAGCTTCTTGTATCCGGCAACGGACGCGCCATAGCTGCTCTTGGAGAAATAGCAAGTGAATCCGCCGTTCTCGAGGGCTAACTTGCCACTGGCAAGGATCTGATCGTTCCAGGTTCCACCAGTGATATCGACTTTATTGAGATAACTCGAATAACCTGGGCTGACAGTGGCGCTTGGATTCTTCGAAGCGAGATAGACATAAGGAATCGTATAGCTTAAGGATGAGAGTTTTCCTGCTGTTGTGGTATCCCAGGCTGTCGGCATATTTGTGGCAGAATAGTATTCTTCGACATAAACCATCATTTCTGCAATGGTGGTATAAGAAGAATAGCGTGTTAAGTTGACAACGAATTTGAATCCATCGCCAAAGTCTTTGCTGACCTTGTAGACGCCAGCGGTTGTTCCGGCTGCTGGTGTATCTGTGATAATCGTCCAGCCGTTGGCCTCGTTGTAGCTCTTCTTCATCTCGGTGATCATCTCTTCATCCCATTCACCGCCCTTGATCTGGAGGTAGTTGGAATAGCTTGACCAATACGTTGTCGGCGTCTTGGTTCTCAAATAGACGTAGGGGAGATCATGTCCGTCGAAATGATCCGTGGCTGCTGTTTCGACATCCGTTCCTGCCCAGGATGTGCAATCAGCCGGAACAACATATTTCGGTGTATATTTGATGGTCATGAGAGCATTGCCCGAACTGTATTCCTTCTTGACGGTGATGTCGAATCGGTCATCGCCAATCTTGGCCGACATGGTTATGCTGCCATCATAGTCACTTAAATCGATTGTCCAGACATTGGCGCCAGAACTATCCTTCACCTTGGAATAGACATCATTGACATGGTCGCCAATGGACTTCAGCCAGGTTCCGCCCGTGATGGTCAGATTCGGTTCTGTCCAATCGGCTGTTTCGGTGGCTGTATTGAGGTAGACATAGGGGAGCACAGTGCCGCCAAGATTGGTTGTCATGAGAGTCTGAGTCGCTGTCGACCAGGCTGTCGAGGTGGCTGGAATATCCAATCCCTCACTTAGATAGCATTCGATGGCGACACCATAGCTATAGCTTTCTGTGACAACGCATTTGATGATGCAGTTGTCGGAGAATGTTTTCTGATAGGTGATTCTCTTTGTACTGGCTGTGGATTCATCTGATTTCAAGGTCCAACCTTCATCTTCTGTGAAGGCTAACTTGGAGTTGGCAAGAATCGTATCGAGCTGTGCATCGGTGATTTTGCTTGAACCGCGGATGTCGAGCTCGACACTCGAAGTCCAGTAGTAGGTGGTTGGATTTTTGGTTCCCAAATAGAGGTAGGGGATGTCATGGCCATCCAAATTTGTTGTGATTTCAGATTTTACAGTGGTTGGCCAATCCGTTTGACTTGCTGGATCGAAGGTTTCGGTCATTTCGACGACCATGGAAATCTTCTGTACGGTGTATCCGGAAGATTGGATGACAATTTTGAATTCATCCTGGCTTGTGGCACTGACTTTGCCAGTGGCTGTCAGGACCTGTCCTGTGATGGAAGCGGAATAGCCGGCAGCAATCAACGTCGTCATGGCGTCAGTCAAAACGGCAGAATTCCATTTTCCGCCTGTGATGGTCAGCTGGCCATAGTAGGAACTATAGCTGCTTGATGGATAGACTGTTCCAAGATAGACAAAGGGTGCAACGACACCGAAATTATCCTGGAACGCCTGGGTTGTTTCGCTGTCCCAAGCCGTCATGGCTGTTTTGTCATATTCTTCATCATAGGAAGCCTTGATTGTCAATGTCGGATCCGGACTATAACTGGATGTGGAATTGGGTCCGATTTCAACATGGACCTTGCCAGTGGCATCCGTGGCTGTAAAGCTGTTGGTTGTTCCTGTTCCGATCGTCCATCCGGCATTTGTATAAAGAGTTGTCAAGGTGGCCGGCGTTGAGGTGGAATCCCACTCGGCAGTGCCCATAATCTTCAATATGCCAAAGTCGCTCGAACTGACACTCCACTCTGCGTCGACAAGCGAGGATTTTCCAAGGCTGATATAGGGAAGCACCGTGTTGCCAAGGTATTTGAGCATCTTGTCTGTGACCGTCTTTGACCAACCGACTGAATAGGGGTCAAAGGAGGAAGAGGATTCGGAAGAAGCTTCTTCGCTGGAATCCTCAAGAGATGATAATGGGGCAGAAGAAGACGTCAAGGACGAACTCGACGAAACGTCTGGGGTTGTCGTTGATGTTTCTCCAATCGGGGCTTCGCTCGTGCTGCTTGCGCTTGAGGAAGCATCATTTCTTGTGCATCCAATCAGGGATAAGGCAATCAAAGGCAAAATAAGCAAATTGACTTTTTTCATAATTAATTTTTCTCCTCTCGATTTCTTGAAAAAATTAAAAACAAGAACGAAAGAAAAAATCAAATATTTTTTTTCGCTTTATAAAATTAAGGTTAACAGACGTGAAGTCTCTTTTAAATGATTTTAACATTAAAAATATAGATATTTTAGAAATTGAAGATTAAAAGATAATAAAAATATATAGAAATAAAAGCGAAAATAAATTCTTGCGTGGAATCGCTTACAAGCTTTTTGCGAAGTTTAAAAGAAACTTAAAAACTTCTTTTATTTCTTAAAAAAGATTAAAAAAACATAGGTGTTTTTTCTTTCTAATGAAAAAACCTCATTTCCATTGAGTGGGAATGAGGTACGACTTTATTTTCCGCGAAGCTGATTGATTCTATCCTGGAGAAGAGGAATGATCTTCTCGTAGATTTCATCCTTTAGAAGACAAAGAGGAACAATCTGTCCTTGGACTCCGAATCCGAGAATCAGCATATCTTTGTATTCCTTGACCTTGAATATATCCTTATAGAGCATAAAGAAATCATTTCGGATTTCCTGGCCTTGGATATTCATGGAAAGCTGATACCTGAGACGATCGGAATAGAAGGAGATGCGATAATTCTCCACGTCATATTTTTTTGAGGCGGAGATCGTTTTCAGTGGACTGACAATCAGATAGTAGAAGAGATAGAAGAGGTCCAATCCGATGAAGATGAAATTCAGGAAGAAGTAGGTGTCGATCGTCGAATCGATGAAGTAGGTGATAAGGAACGAAACGATGACGAAGAGAAGGAAGATGCTTCCAGAGATGAGTGGCCAAGGATTGATGAAGAGATTTCTTCTCAATGTCTGGGAATAATTCAAGAGCGTGATTGTATTTTTCTCGACAATCGGTGCCTCATTGAAATTCTCTGCTGCCTGATTTTGATTCGCATTGGAAAAAGTGACCGGTTTGTTCGGATTTATTTCCTCATTATTGAGCGATGCGCCGCATTTTTCACAAAAGTTAGAGGTCCCTTTGTTGCCATGCCCACAGCGTGGACAAAATTTAATTTCTTCCATAGACAAAAATTATAGCATATTTTTTCTGAAGCAAAGCTGTTTTGCAAAAGAAAAATTCAAAAAACTGGTTAAAAGAGTTTGAGGCCTCAGAATTCTTTTTATGAATTTATCGGAATTGTTTCCTGGTCTTTTGCAGAGAATCCATCGACTCGATTTTCGTATGATTTGATAGTCATAGTATCCCCATACTCGGAATTTCTGCTGAAGTCGCATTCCGAATGGCTTATGCCGTAATATTTGAGAAATAAAGCAAGGGACTATACTTTGTCAGGACATTTCGGGTGGCTTTCTCAATGTGCGATTGTCGATGCGTTAGATTGTAAAAAAGAGTTCAAAAAATGATTGATGACGAAATTGATGACCAGGGGGATTGTCTATCAATTCTTCTCTTCTCATAAAAAAAGAAGACCGCATGGGATCTTCTTTACTCTTCGGTGGATTTGTTTTCCTCAACCTGCTTGGATGGAATCTTTTTCTCAAGGAATTGAGCAAGAAGAAGAAGGAGAAAAATAAGGATGGTGACGAAGAACAATCCGAAGGAGACGTCGCTTAGGAAGTGGGCTCCGCATTGAATTCTATAGAATGCGACAAAAAGAACATAGGCAAGACTTAAAGAGAAGAGAACGGTTTTTCCGTTCCGGATGGGGTACTTGAGGAAATCGGAAATAAGAGGAAGAAGCAGAAGGACACTCACTGTGGCGGTATGCCCGCTCGGCCAGGATTTGTGGTAGTCATTGTTTTCGCTAAGCGGCTTGAATTCCCACCAGGAACGGAAGGATTCCCCCGTCACATTGAGGTCGTCATTGATGAGATAGCGGTATCTTGGTCGGCAGTTGAGTTGTTTCATTCCATTGATGAACAGTGTCTGCAGGACAATTGAAAGAAGAAAGAGGCTTCCAATCAGGATCATCGTCTTTTTGTCTCCTTCTTTGATGAAATAGAAGAAGAAAGCAAAGAAGCTTCCCATGAGAAGGACAGCGAAGAGATAGGCCATCCAAGGATTAAAGGAAAGCGTGATATTGTTGTCACTTTTCATCAGGTAGTGGGCAGAATAATAGACACTGGCCAAGAAGGAGGCGGCTAGAAGAACATATCCGATGATTTTATAGCTTTTCTTCTCGAATTGTTTCAGCCCTTTAAATAAGAAGATGCCTCCGAGATTGACGATAAAGAAGGCAATGGATAGCCCAAAGCTTTCTACGATGGATCCCATCAGGGAGGAAGTGTTGACAATCGAACTGGAAAGAGAGAAATCGAAGAAGGAACCAAAGAGGATGCCAAGAAGACTGATGAGAAGACTGATGCTAAGATAGAGAATTGGGAAGTGGTAGATTTCTTTTTTCATAAAAAACTCCTTGTTAAATCGATAAAAGTATTTTACTGATTTTCGATTGATTTACAATATTCGAAACGAAAATGCATGCTTGCGATCAAAACTTCAGTCAGAATAAGGAGAATGAAACCACTTTTTAAAGAAAAAAATCGGTCTTATTCTTTTCATTTTTCATCTAAAGATATATCATATTATTTAATTGTTCATCTATTAGACATAGAAATTCATTTATGAAAGGGGAATAAGTTATGGCGAAACTTGACAAGAGAAATAAATTGCCGGTTCAGAAAATCGATTATACCAATGTGAAGGACGGAATCTATCTGGATGATGTGAGCTATGGCGAAATCCATCCGATGAAGAAGATTTTTTCTTCGGAAGCCTGCGTGGATGAGTTTGTCTATGAAGGAAAACTTCATCAGGGCGAGATCAAATTCATCGCCGGAGAGAATTTAGCTTATCAGATTCCGACGATGGCCGGATACAATCACGGCTATACCTTGGAAGGATTGGCCCAGAAGATCTTCAAAGTCGAGAATGCTTTGGATATCTATTCGAATGATGAAAATCGTATCTTCAATTATACAAAGGAAGGCTCTAGCCTTGTCTTTGTCGGAGACAAGAAGAAGGAATACGTCATTTTCGTTCGCTTCTATGACAACTGCTATGGCGAAATCAACAATCGCTGGGCTGTTATCTTTGCAGAAGAAAAGTAATCTCTGAGAGGGGTAAATAAGACCCCTCTTTTTCTTAAATTCTTTTAAGAATCCGAAGACCGGTCTTTGACTGGCAAAGAAGTGGTGTTTTTCTTAATCTGATAGAAATGAGACAAATGATAACGATTTCCCCTTTGTTTCTAGTTTTTTTCTTTTATCGCGCTTGAAAAACAGCTTTCTTTTTTTGTTCTATATTTTGGATTCTACGATATTTTGTATAATAGTCAAATAACAAGGAGACTTATCGCAAATATGAAAAAAATCAATTTACTCCTATTGCCTCTTGTGGCGCTGTCTATGATCGGATGCACGGGAAGAGAAAATACTTCTTCTGCTTCTTCTTCGACTGGAGAAACCTCATCGACGAAGGAAAGCACAGCTTTGCCTTCCTCGGTCATCTCTTCGACTACTGATTCCTCTTCATCCATTTCTTCTTCGAGTTCGTCTTCTTCATCCGCTGCACCGGATTATTATGCCGGTTGGTCTGATAAGGTTTCTTCTGCCATGCAGAAATATTTAGGTGGAAGCCTTCTTCCTTTCCTGAATTTGGGAAAATCCTCTGAAGTTGAAACGGAATGGAATGTCACAGATGCTGACTATGGTGTTCTTTCCATTTCGGGAAGCAAGACCTGGGAAGACACCACATCTTCCTCGGCTGCCGATATTTATACAAAAGCTGGCTGGACGATTCTGACCAATAGTGAGAATTCCTTCACTGCGAAAGATGCGACCGGTAAGATCAATGTAAAAATCCAGCAGAAGAGCATGAATGTCACGGCTTTGGATGAAACAATCGTCATTTCTGCGACCTATGATGAAGACTATGACAAGACGGCTGCGACCGCCTGGGAAAGCGATGTCACGAAGATTTTCAATCAGAATTTCTATTCGGTCGTTCCTTTTGTCTATTTGGGAACCAAGAATCCATATGCTTCCTATTCCGATGTGGATAAGACAATCACCGTCGCTGGCGGAAAATGGAATGCCAATGTCATTGACGATGCCCTTCTTTCTTTGTCCGATGCTGGATATACCGTCAAAAAAGATGGAAATGAGAAGCTGACTGCAACCGGAAAAGCCTCGACGGGTGAGGATGCCTTCGAAATCGAGATTTCGAAGTCTGGTGCTTCCTTGGCCAAGATTGTCATGAAAGTGAACTTCAAGGAAGGATTTGATCCAAGCGTGCAGACGGCTTGGCCAAGTTCTGTCAGCATGGATTTAGCTTCTTATTTGGATAGTCACACGATTCCGTATCTCTATTTGGGTACAAGAAATGCGACGTCGATGGGGACGCAGGAACAAAACTATGTCGAAGTCCGCGGAAATAAAGACCTCACGAAGGATCAAATCGGTCAGGTCTTGACCAATTCCAAGGCAGTCTTCTTGGAGAGTGATGGTTGGAATACGCTTGTCGATGAATCGGAAACTGATTCTTCTCGCTATATCACCTATGAAAAAGAATTCACAGACAAATGCAAGGTGAAGGCGATTGTCAAGGAAAGTGCCGCCTATGGCGTTGTCATCGAATGCTATCTGACGGAGGGCTTGGTCATTCCGTCCTCGGCGACAGCCTGGTCGACAACCACTCAGGATCTCATGACAACGAATTTCGGCTATGTCCTTCCTTATGTCTATCTCAATGCAGCTCCTGAAACGGCCCTCTATTCTTCCTCGACTATGACCATCACAGGCGGAAAATGGATTTCCGCCATCATGGAACATGTTCAGACGACCTATTCGAACATTACAGATACTGAAGGAAATAAGGTGTGGACAGTGACCGATGCCACCAGTGCCATCATCATGGAAGCCAAGATCGATGGAAACAAATATAAGATCAGAGTCCAGTCCAACAGTGTTGGCAATGCGGAAATGGTTATTTCCTTTGTCAAGAAATATGAAGTTCCTTCGACTGCGACTGGTTGGAACGATGATCTTCTGACCTATATGGATACCAATTTGGATAATCATGCCTCGGAAATCCAATATGTGTATCTTCGCAAGGATTCCTATAATCATTATGATGACTATTATTTCTATCCACAGGGAAATGAAAAACCCCATTTGGAGATTCTTGGCGGTGAATTCGATCCAGAGATGATCACGGAGGCCAAGAAAGTCTATACGACGGCAAATGGATGGTCTATCCTTTCTGATTCGGCAGATAGTCTGAAGGTCGAAAAATACCTAGACGATGGTTGTCAGCTCACCATGACGCTGAATCAGTACGATGCCACAGATACGCGTGCACAACTTTGTGTGTATTATGAAGAACACTTTAATTTGGAACATGCTCCGACTACATGGAGTGAAACCACATTAAGCAAACTGACGAAGTTCAAAAATTTCACTTTGCCCTATATCTACTTGGGAACAAAGAACGAAACGAAAGCAAATTGTGTCGCAACAACGAATTCAAAATATAATTTTACAGATCGTTTCTATGTGACTGGCGGAACGTGGGATGATCGAATCATGACGAATGCAAAATCGGTTTTGGAGTCAAATGGCTATACAGCCTACTATTCCAAGAATGATTATGGAAAATGTCTGATGGCGAAATCCATCGATGTTTCCAACAATACGATGATTTCCATTTTCATCGGAAAGATCACAGCTTCTTCAAATGCGATGCTCTATTGCTGGAGATCGAAACTGGCTCCGATCACGAAGACAGGAACGGAAGACTGGGACAGCACGATCAAGAGCGAGGTTCAGTCCTATATCCATTCGACAACCTATATGCTTCCTTATTTCACACTCGGTACCAATCAGAGCTTCGTCGATGGGGATGACTATGCCATGATTATTTCTCCTGAGAGATTCACGCATGAGAAGGCCTGGCTTGTCTATGATGAATTGACTGCTGCCGGCTATGAAACCTACATCACGAAATCTGGAGATGACTTGATGGTCAATGCAACCAAGACATTGGACGATAACAGTAAAATCAAACTCAAGGTCAATCAGGATAGCGGAAGTCAGTCGGTCTGCAATATCTATTATTATCCGGCTTTCAAGGCACCCGAAGATGTCACTGATTGGGATGCGAGAGTCAAAGCCTATATGAGCAACACGCTTCTTCATGATGTCCCTTACTTCTATATCGGTGCCGATTCTCCAACTTGTGTCGCCACAGATTCTGGCTCGCTCCGTTTGGAAGGTCTTGTTTGGGATGATCTTGTCTTCGATAATGCGATTACCGCGTTTAACAATGATATCGATGCCTTGACAGGCAAGAGCGCATGGACTTACATCTATGACTATGTCGAAAGCGATAAACAGCTCATTGCAACGAAAGAATTCTCGGATGGTTGCCATATGACAATCCGCATCCGCAAGGAAACAGATAACAACCGTGAATATGCAGTCATGGAAGTTGGTTGTCACAACGAAAACCAGGAAGCTCATTCACATAACGACTGATGTCTGATAAGTGAAGTTGGATGAAGAAATTTAGATAAAAAGAATGGCTTGCCAGTTCGGCAAGCCATTTTAATTGTCGATGGTAATATAGGATGAGAAGTCTTCCTTGAGGAAGGATTGGATTTCGTTCTTGACCTCCTGATCAAGAGAAGAGATTCTTCCTTTTCCTTTGACAAGAGGATCGATGTATCTTTTCTTGGCATGAATCTGATAGGAAAATTCATTTGATGGCTTTTTCTCAAGACGGACTTTCGATAGATTCTGAAAAAAAAGAAAATCCTGTCTGGTGGTTTCATCATTGTTCAGCTTCTCAATGACCTTCTCTTCTGTCGTATAGAGATCGTCTTCAGTTAGGACCTTTCGGTGGATTGCTCTTTTGATGAGCTGAGCAAGATATTCCATGGCAAAGCGGTCTTCCTTGGTGACATAGATTTGTCCGTTTTTAATGGCCAGAAGAGAAAACTTCTTTGCCATATTTTCTCTTTGGAAAGAAATCTCAACTTCCCCTTCTTCGTTCCTGCCGATGCATAAATCATCATACATTTCCTTGATTTCATCTCGAGTTGCAAATTCGTAATTGTAGAAATTGTGGAGAGTGTATTCAAGTCGATCGGCAGATAATTTTGGACTGTCATTATCGGCGATTGGGTAGATGTGGTAGTCAGAGACTTCCTCAAGGGAAATATTCTGCTTTTTTAGGTTGGAAAGAATGGTATTCGAATGGGCAAGAATAGAATATGTTTTCTCCTCCGTACTTTCCTGTTTTTCGTGATCGCCATTGAGAAAATCGATGACGTGGGCAAAAGACGGAGTGGCGATATCATGAAAAAGCCCGGAGAGAGACATCTTCATATTATTGGTGAAATGATAGACAATCAAGGCGACGCCTAGAGAGTGTTCATAGCGGGAATATTTCTTGAAATCCTTGTAGAAAGGAAAGGATGTATATTCCATTCCACAGTGCATTCCGACATGATCGATTCTTTCCATTTCCGGACTTTCCAGAAAAGGTAGAAGAAAGGAAGGAATTTCACGATGGTAGATTGAATAAAGTTTTTCGCTCATACCTTCTCCTTCTTTTGACAGTCTTTGCAAATCCCATAGAGTTCGATATTCTGATCCTGAAGAAGAAAGCCGGTTTCCTTTTCGATTTTCTCGTTGACTTCATGGAAGGGACATCCCTGGAGAGGAATGCGCTTATGGCATCTTGTGCACACGAGGATATGGTTGTCTTCTCGATGATTGAGGGAATAGACATTTTCTTTTTTTTCGTTGACTTCTTTTTTGATCAGTCCTTTTTCCTCAAATGCTTTGAGGCTGCGGTAGATGGTGGATAGGTTGACATCCTTCTTTCGAAACGAAAGATAGATTTCATCGGCCGTAAGGGGATGGCTCGATTTCTCCAAAAGTGAAAGAAGCCTTTCTCTTGCATGCGTCTTTTTCAGATTGTATTGTTCAAATGCGTTTTCTTTCATATGTATTTATTTTGTTCTTTTCTGCTTGCAAAATCAAGGGAGGGTGCGTATATTATCAAACGCAAATGATTTGCAAATGCGTTATGAGGTGTCCTGAATGAAAAAAACTGCATTACTCTTTTCTTCTCTTCTCTTTCTCTCTTCGTGCTCTTTGACACAGAAAGAGGCAGAGGAAAATATCATCTATACATCCTTTTATCCGATTTATGATTTCACAAAAAGAATTGTGAAGGATAAATTCTCCGTCATCAATCTGACACCCTATGGTGCAGAACCGCATGACTATGAGCCCACGGCGAGAAATGTCGTTGAGATGACCAAGGCCAAAGCTCTTTTCATGAATGGACTTGGATTGGAATCCTATGCTTCCTCGCTTCCCAAGGATTTTGAGAATAAGACCTATGTTGTGACAAAGAACATCAAGACAATCTCGATTGGCAATACCATTGATCCTCATGTCTGGCTTTCTCTGCCCAATGCGATTCAGGAAATGAAGACGATCCTAGAAATCGTGCAGGATATCGATCCAGACAACGCTTCCTATTATCAAAACAACTATGAAGAGGAAGAAAAGAAATTCCTTGATCTGAAGGAAGAATATTCCTCCAAGATGGCCAATCTATCCAATCGATATCTTGTGGTCTCCCATGCTGCGTTTGGCTATCTCTGTCAGGATTACAATCTTGTACAGGTTTCTGTCAACGGCCTCTCTCCGGATCAGGAACCCACAGCCAAAGATATGGAAATGATTCTTTCAGCTGTGAAGGAATATCATATTTCCACCATCTTCTACGAGGAACTTGTCTCGGATGAGATTTCGAAGAAGATTGCTGAGGAAACCGGTGCAAAAACGGAGATGCTTTCTCCTTTGGAAGGGATGAGCGAAGAAGATATGAAGACGAAAGACTACTTGAGTGTGATGAGAGAAAACTACGATAAAATTATAGGAGCGTGCTATGATTGATTTTGAAAATGTATCCTTTTCCTATCCGGATACACCGGTATTGAAAGATATTTCCTTCCATATGGACGATGGACAATTCATCGGCATTCTAGGCCCCAACGGCGGAGGAAAATCGACTTTCCTCCGTCTCGCACTGAATCTCTTGAAACCGACGAAAGGAAAAATCGAAGTGAAGGAGAAGAGAATCTCTTATATTTCCCAGACAACATCGATTTCCGACTCTTCCTTCCCATCTACGGTCGAAGAAGTTGTTTCTCTTGGTCTTGTGAATGAGAAATTCGATTTCCATTTTCGGAGAAATAAGGAGAAAGTCCATGCCATGCTTGAGAAAATGGACCTTCTTCCCTATCGGAAACGATTGGTCAACGAACTCTCTGGGGGACAGCTCCAGAGAGTCAAGATTGCCAAAGCTTTGATCTCCTCACCGAGTTTGGTCGTCCTTGATGAGCCGGATGCCGGCATGGATGAAAAAGCACATGAAGGACTTTTGGAAATCATCGAAGAACTTCATTCTAAGAAAGTGGGAATCCTATTTGTCTCTCATCATCCGCATGACCTTGCTTTGGCTGACGTCATCTATTTTATTGAGCAGGGGCAGATTCTGACTTATGAAAAAGAATTGGAAAGGGGACATAGCCATGTTGACTTATAGATTCATGCAGGTCGCATTTCTTGTCTGTCTCCTCTTAGGAATCACGATTCCCCTTCTGGGATCGAGTGCGGTCTTTAAAAGACTTTCCTCTTCTGGAGATGCCCTCTCCCATTCTTCCTTGGCTGGTGTTGCCATCGGTTTGGCGGCTGGGCTCAATCCGCTTCTGATTTCGATTCTCGCCTGTATTGTGTCCTTTATCATCATCGAACTGCTCAGGAAGAAGTTTAACAAATATTCGGAAATGGGTGTCGCGGTCGTTCTTTCCTTTGCTGTCGGCTTAGCCGGTATTCTCTCGAGCTATACCTCCGCAAGCAATTTTGATTCCTATCTCTTTGGATCGATTCTTCTGATCTCAGATACAGAACTTTATCTGACCATGGGATTGACTTTCATTGCCGTTCTTTTTTCTTTCCTATTCTACCGCCAAATCTTCTCTTCCCTCTATTCTGAAAATGAGAGCCGAGTTGCAGGTATCAAGGTGAATCTTCTTACCTTTGTTCAGGATCTTCTTTTTGCCATCACGATCGCCATCTCGGCCAAGGTTGTGGGTTCTTTGGTTGTCTCAAGTCTGGTTGTCCTTCCGACGGCAATCGCATTGCAGTTCAAGAAAGGCTATAAATGGACGCTTCTTTCTTCTATCATCGTCTCAGTTGTCTCCATGATTGCGGGTCTGACACTTGCCTATTATGCGAACCTGAAGCCAGGGGCGACGATTGTCCTCTTTCTTGTCGGCATCCTCTTTGTTTCACTTTTCTATCGCGGATTCCATTCTCTTCTTCTTCGAAAAAAACTGAAATAGAAAAAGACTGCCATTTCTATCCATGAGTTTTTGACTCTGGACAGAGTCGGGCAGTCTTTTGTTATGCGACTTTGGGAAGCTTGAGACAGATGTTGAACCTGAACTGGTATTCTTCCTTGTTGATGAATTTCCGATTGTCCATCTTGCAGATGCGCATGATGGCATGTTTGCCGCTGATGAGGGCGATGGGAAGGCCTCCTGGCGGCATGATCCATTGTCCGGCTAGAACAAAAGAATGGAGTCCCTTGATGATACCAGGACGCATCAGTCCTTTAGTGAATTTTGTCGTGATGAAGGACATATAGGATCCTTTGTAGGCATTGGTATATCTTTCATACGTCAAAGGCGTCGTGATATCGAGCAATTCGAGTTCGCCTTTCTGGAGATTCATCTTTTCCTTGACGAGTTCGAAGACTCTCTTTCCGAGTTCCTTCTTTTTGCTAACGTATTCCTCCTTGCTAAGCGACTTGAGATAGTCATAGATATTCGCATCGGATGGAAGAAGAACGGTCAATAAGGTTTCATCATTCAAGGCAGGCAAAGTCTTATCGAAAGCGAAATTGCGGATGCAGATATGATTGGTTTCTTTTCCAAAGACATTCAATGTTTCGCATTTGTAATCCATCATCTTTGGGAAGCGGTTCATATTCCGATTTGTCTTGAAGGAGACCATGACGGACGTGTTGACAGGATTGCTGATTGGATCTGCAAACTGTTCTTCAAAGCTTTTATCCTTATACTGCCCCTTCAAAAGGGAATATAAGACATGATAGGCATCGCAGGCTGCAATGACATAGTCAGCCATCACTTTTCTTCCGTCCTCGAGAAGAATGCCGCAGGCATTGTCGTTACGGATGAGGATTTCCTTGACGGGAGACTTTAAAAAGAGCTTTCCGCCCATGCGGGTGAATTTTTCACTGACATGCTTCATTAGTTTCAAAGATCCACCTTCGATCATTCCGGCGTCGCCTTTGCTGACGGCCTGGCAGATATAGAAGAAGGAATGGATGTTGTAGTTCGGATCGAGGAAACGGGCGATGATTTCGCCAAGCTCATGGTTATGGAAGATGGAGATATATTCTTCGATGGAGATATGTTTGTAATGGAAGAACGGATAGGCTGCGGGAAGCATCTTCATTCCGAAGAGAGTGAAACTGAAGAAGTTCATGAAGTCGAGTGGCTTTTTTGCCGGGACATGGATGGAACGATAGCATTTGACCGTCGAGATGAAATTCTCGATGTTCCTTCTGTCTTCCGGGAAAAAGAAGAGCATTTCTTTTCTGAGTTTGTCCAAATCGCTATAGAAAGTAAAGACTCTCTGATCATCAAGTTGGAATTTCGTGATGTATTCCGTCTTATAGATTTTCGGATTGTCATCAAAGGCACCGATATGATGCCAAAGCGGATAGAGTTCCGAATGGGGAGAGGTTCCGACAATCCAGTGCGCACAGCCATCGATGTACTGGCCTCTTCTTGTCCATCCTGTGCATTCTCCGCCAGGGATGGAATGTTTCTCATAGATTTCCACATCAAAACCATTGTCCAAGCCATAAATGCCGCTTGTCAAACCGGAAACACCGGCCCCGATGATGATGAGCTTCTTTTTTGTCAGTCTTGAGATTTCGTTCATGTGAACTTGATTATGACATACTTAGTCGTGAAATCATAGGAAAGATGAAAAACAGACTTTATATTGTATAAAGTCTGTCAATGACATTAAATAAAATATGTAAAGAAAATAAACGATAGTTTATTAGTTAGTCGATACAAAAATGAGAGAAGATCAAATAGATTGAAAGTTTTTAAGCCTTCTTTCTTTCAGCAACATAGAGGAGTTTGTCCAATGGCTTTCTCAGTTTGAAACTCGCCAAGGATGCGACGACAATCTTTGCTGCATCCCATAAGAGGAATGGAACGACACAGCCCATCAAAGCTGTCGCAAGGCTGGTCGGTGTATTGTTGATGACATTCATATAGACTAAGAACCAAACGACGCCAAAGGCGTAGATAAAGAATGTTCCGGCAATCATGCCAAGAGGATAAATCCACATTTTTTCTTTCTTCCATGTGGTGAGCAGAGACTGGACGAAGACACCCGGAATATAGCCTAAAAGAAAACCACCTGTGACACCAAAGAGAACACTTGGTCCTGCATTGAATTTCGAAAAGACGGGAACGCCGACCAATCCGAGGATGAGGTAGAGAAGGACGCTGATTGGTGCTTTGACTGGATCAAGAAGAGCACCGATGAGATAGATTGCCAATGTGCCGAGTGTCAGGGCAACAGGTTCGATCGGAATGGATATCGGAGCCAATACGCATAGAAGCGCAGTGAACAGTGCGACAAAAGCGATGCTTCTTGTTGTTTTCATCAGGAATTCTCCTTTTATATAGATGTAAAATATTATACTTCCTTAGATAGAAGAAGGAAATGAAATTTCAGCATCGATTTCCTCTTACCCGGAATATCAGAACTTGAAGATGTTCAATCCTGTTTCTTCATCTTTGATGCGGTCAACCTTTCCGGCAAGGACATGAAGGAACATTTCGACTGTCGCAGAGACTCTTGCGGAATTGAGGTGCCCGCCAACCACCCTGTTTTCTTTATCCGCACAGGCAAGATGAAGGTGGCTATAATATTCATCGTTCATTGTCGAAATGTTGCCGACAAGGGAAACAATCTCATAAGCTCCATTATATTCCTTGGAGTGATATTCCTTTTTCTCAACATCATAGACACCGACGACGAAGGAGTCGACGGCTCCGATGGCCGAGATGCTTCCGAGAAGAATTTTCTCTTTTAGGCAGACTACCTTGAGAGAGGAGAGAATCTCTTCGCCTCGATCCATACGGATGACTAGATCATCATTATATTTTCTATATTCCATCTTTTTTTCCTTCCTTTTCATGAGTATAGGCTTTTTAACGTTCTCTGTAAATGTGAATGTCGAATAATGCAAAAATAGAGGAGACTGTTTGCGTTTTTATAAAACATTGCAAAAATGATTATTACAACTATAATTATTTATTTGAATTATTATTACAATTTAATAAAAAGTGGGATTTGCAAGAATTTGCAACCTCTTACAAAGTTATTTTTGCAATATTTATTTAACTTTTGTATGCTACAATGTGACACGATATGAGCGCTTTCACATACAGGGGGTGTATGAATGAGTAAACAAGCGAAAAAGCCCATAACTTTTTGGGTACTGACAGGCGTCTTTGGCGCATTGTCTCTGTCGTTTGCCGTTGGAAGCATTGTGACTTTCCCGATGAAGGATATCATCGATAAAGGTCTCAATCTTGACACGGTGGCGAACAAGCAGATTGAAGTTGGCGATACGTCGAAGATTGATTCGAAGTATTTCAAGAGTGAATACGAATCGATCGATGCCTTGAAGGAAGCGGATAAGGAGATTGCCGAACAGCTTACGGAAGAAGGCAGCGTTCTTTTGAAGAACGAAAATGACGCTCTTCCGATAAGCAAGAGTGCCAAGGTCACAATCCTCGGCCATTCGAGCTGCAATATGCTTGTCTGCGGTACGGGTTCTGCGGATATCAAGGCGGATGGAGCTCCGACACTCAAGGAAACATTGGAAAAAAGAGGGGTTGAGGTCAATTCCACTGTCTGGGACTATTATGTTTCCCAGATCGACAGCTATCCGACCAATCCGAAGAAGGGAGACAATTCTATCCGTGGCGGAGACGGGACCGTCAAGGGAAGTTATACGGTGAATGAAATTCCGTATTCCACGCTTTCTGCCTATTCCGGTTTTGTCGATTCCTTCAGAAACTACAACGATGCGGCCATCGTTGTCGTCAGCCGTCTTGGCGGTGAAATGTATGACCTTCCGAGCGATGTCGAGCATCAGGGAAATGCTTCGGAAACGGAAGGTGGTTCGGGTAATTCTCTTGAATTGACCATCAATGAAAAAGAACTGATCAGCAAAGCGAAAGAGAATTTCTCCAAAGTCATCGTTTTGGTCAATTCGGCCAATCCGGTCGAATGTGACTTCTTGACGTCGGGCGATTCGAAAGTCGATGCCGCCTTGTGGATCGGCTATACCGGTCTTCAGGGACTTGAGGGCGTTGCCGATCTTCTTGTCGGAAACACCAATCCTTCGGGAAGACTTGTCGATACCTATTGCAATGACAATACCACGGCTCCGAGCATGAAGAATTTCTATTCTACGGAATGGTCGAATTCCACGGATAGTAAATACAGCAAGGATATGGTGGATAATGGCTTGGATGGAAACAAATATTTCAACGCCTATCAGGAAGGTATCTATGTTGGCTATCGCTATTATGAGACAAGATATGAGGATACCGTCTATTCCAAAGGCAATGCCGGAGATTATCAGTATCTGAATGATGTCGCCTATCCGTTTGGCTATGGCTTGTCCTATACCACTTTCGAATATTCAAAGCCGACTTTCTCCTTCGATGAGAAAACAGATGAGATCACTGTCTCTCTGACGGTGACAAATACTGGAAAAGTGAAAGGCAAGGATGTCGTCGAAGTCTATTTCCAGAGCGAATATACAGACTATGACAAACAAAACGGCATCGAAAAGTCTGCGGTCGAACTCTGTGGCTTTGCCAAGACGAATGAAATCGAAGCCGGAAAATCCGAAAAAGTGGAAATTGTGGTTCCGAGAAGCGAATTCATCACCTATGATTCCAAGGGGAAGAAGACATATATTCTCGATGCGGGTGACTATTACGTTTCCGTTGGAAGAAATGCCCATGATGCCTTAAACAACATCATCGCCAAGAAGGGAAGCGGAGCAAACACGTCCTTAATGAAGGCAATCGGAGATGAAAGTGCCACCGGAAATGCTGATTATGTTTATTCCTTCTCACAGGATTCCATCGATGATGAAACCTATTCGAAGGGCGAAAACGGTGAAAAGATTACCAATCAATTCGATTCAGCAAGCTTGAGCTATTATGGC
The DNA here is from genome assembly GCA_963612025.1 of bacterium. Taxonomy (GTDB): domain Bacteria; phylum Bacillota_I; class Bacilli_A; order RFN20; family CAG-288; genus Enterosoma. The sequence goes on along the minus strand of CAVDUB010000001.1, from coordinate 5,306 downwards.
CAGGACGATATGACCTATCTTTCCAGAAGTGACTGGACGGGTACCTTCCCGAGCCATATTGATATTGCCTTGAATGACAAACTTCATAGTGAGATGACCGGCATCAAAGAATATGTTAAGGAAACCGTCGAAGGTGAGACTCTTCCGACGATGGATGCGAAAAATGGATTGAGTCTGATCAAATTGCGTGGCAAAAGTTATGATGATGAGCAGTGGGAGAAACTTCTCGACCAGCTTTCTTATGAGGATATGTGTCAGCTTATCGGTCTTGGTTACCATGGTATGGCCTCCATCACCAGTGTCGGAAAACCTCTGACCAAAGATGAAAATGGTCCGCAGGGATTCTCTGGATCTTTGACGGATATCACGAACAGCACGATCACTATCTGTGCCTACACCGATGAGAACATCATGGGTGCGACATGGAATGTCTCCTTCATGGAAGAAGTCGGAAAGCATATCGGCGAAGATGGACTTGCCGCAGGTTATAGCGGTTTGTATGGACCAGCCATGAATACCCATCGCAGCGCCTATTCCGGAAGAAACTTCGAATATTATTCTGAGGATGGCTTCCTTGCCGGAAAGATTGCTGCTGCCGAAGTCAAAGGCATTCAGTCGAAAGGTGTCTATGTCTTCATTAAGCATTTTGCCCTGAATGACGAGGAAACGAAATGCCGCAGCATTTCCACGTTCGCCAATGAACAGTCGATTCGTGAAATCTATCTTAGACCATTCGAAATCGCTATCCGTGAAGGTGGTGCACACAATGTCATGACGGCCTTCTCGAGAGTTGGCGTCATCTGGTCAAGTGCCCATTCTGGATTGATGACGACGGTTTTGCGCGGTGAGTGGGGAATGGATGGCTATGCGGTTTCTGATTTCACAACCTCGGGTGCTGCAACGACTGCTCATAAGAGAACGACCTATGATCCTTATCTTGCGGTCATCGCCGGAACGGATACGTTCGACAGCTCGATGAGGACAGCTCAGTATCAGTTCTTGAAAGCCGTTGACTACAAGAACGATCCACATCTTGTCCTTGCCATGCGACAAGCCTGCAAGCGTATCCTTTATGTCACGGCAAATTCCTGTGCTATGAATGGCGTCACCGATGGCACAATCATGGTTCAGGTTATGACATGGTGGCAGATGCTTCTCATCGATGGCATCATCTACTTTGGCATTGCCTTTGTTGTCTTCCTTGTCTTGAGCATTCTCAAACAAAGAAAATACAATCGTCTTGTTTTGGGAGAAAAGAACAGCGTTGTCGAAACTGAAACTTCTGCTTCTATAGACGTTGAGAATACGTTCAACAAGTCCATAGAAGGCAAATCTGAAAAGGAAGGAGACTCCGAAAATGAAAAAGAATAAATTTGCTTTGCTCTCCTCTCTTGCCTTGCTCAGCTGCGGAATGCTGACCTCATGCGACTATTCGAATTTCTCGCTCTTTGGCTTTTTCTACAATCGCTGGGAGGAAGGATATGAAGAAGAACTGAAGAAGCCAGGAAGCAATTCTTCCTCTTCGTCGGATTCAACTTCCTCTTCGACTTCGGATGACAGCACTGTCTTTGCGACACAGACCTATCTCAATACATTGGAAGAAAAGACTCTCGATGACGGAGCCAAGATTCAGGGCTATCAGCTTTTGGCTATCCTTTCTTCTGACAAAGCGATGCTTGTCAGCTATCAGAAATATGTGCCGACAAGTGGAAGTTCCTATACCTATACTTCTTACCAGACGGTGACGGATTATACGAGAAGTGAGAACATCATCAATTTCGCCATGGGTCCATCCGCCTATGTCAATCGAGAAGACACTCAGAAGATCGGCTATTATCCTGGCTCGAATGATACGACATCCAAAGAAGCCTTCAAACTCGCTTTTGGAAGTGAAACAGCCTCTTTCTTATTGAAGGAAGATGGCACGTTCCAGCTCGGAACAGAGACGAGTGGAAATCTCGCGACGGGTCTGTCGACTGCCAATACGTATTTCGATTATGATGAATCCTCTCGTCCGACCTATAAGGTTTTGACGCTTCTTGACAATAATGAATACTATCTCAACTCCTTAGCCATGAACAGCAAGAATCCGGATGAACCGACCTCTTCCTTTGTCACCAAAGGAACCTATAAGAAAGTCGCTGACATGTCGACGACAGAATATGATGTTGTTCATATCAATCTCGGAAGAGGCCATATGTACGCTTCCAATAATGGATCCGATATGGAATTCGATATTCCGGATGATGATTCCTTCAACCAGTGGGTTGGCATGTCTATCGGTCAAATCCATTCCTATCGTGTCACGAAAGTTGGATTTGAAGGAACGCTTGGAAAGATCAATCCATATGGATTTGAGATGATGAGTGAAGAAGCAGCCGATGATGACAAGAACGAAGATTCCGATCCGCTTGAAAAAGCCTCTTTGATCCTTGAGGGAAAGAAGAACAAGGATATCCGGCTTGGATTCTTTGCTGATAAGACATATCACTTCGTCTGGACAGCAAACAAGATTGATGAAAAGGGAACCTATTCCTATGATTCTGAAACTGGAAAAGTCATCCTGACAACCAGTGATGGCGAAAAGACAAAGACGAATGAGATCGTCAAGAATGAGGAGGATGACAACTATTCCATCAACTATGTCTCCATTCTCAATGATGCCCTCAATCAGTCCTTTGATGTGAGTGAAAGCGACTTCAAGAAATACTTCGCTGCCACCTCGATTCTGAAGCTTGAAGGTGACAAAAAGGCGGAAATCGGATTGGAATTCTATTCCGATGGAAGCTATGTCTTTGCCTATACGGGAACGACAGCCAAAGATGAAGGAACATGGACGTATGATTCCACAAATGATGTCGTCACTTTAAAGGTCGGGGACAAGGTCTGCGGAAAGAGTGTGTACTCCAATGGTCTCTATGTCATCACCTACACCTATTCGCAGACGGATCAGCTTACGCAGAACTACACATTGAGCAAGAAGGCATTCGGAAATGTCTTTGTTCACGCTCTTGTCACCCTCCGCGGCGAAGAAAGAGATACGGCTTCTCTTCTCAGCATCAATTCCGATGGAACGACGAATATCGCCATGACACCGACTGGAAGCACGACTTCCTATAACATCCCGGGAAGCTATAACATCAAGGATGATGGCAGCGTCGAGATTCTTTCCTCCATGGGAAGCGTTGCCGCCACCTCTGCTAAACAGACGGATGGAAGTTATCTCTTCAGCTACAGCGCAGGCTATACACAGAATTACAAGATGGACAGTGAAACCTTCAAGAGTGTCTTCTCTGTCTCGGACTGCAAAGTCAAGGGTGTCGTGGCACCAGAAAAAACTTATCTTTCCTTGAATCATGACCATACCTATACCTTTGCCTATGCTTTCTCGGGTGAATGGCAGGAAGAAAATGGTGGCTGGGTCTATGATGAAGAAAATGACAAATTTGTTTTAACTCTCGGTCTTACCGTCAATGAATTGACCAAACAGGAAGATGGCACCTACAAGGGAACCTATCTTGCCCATGTCGATTCACGCCTCTCCCAGGCCTTCGTCATCTCGGATACTTCTTTCCTTCCGACGATTGTCTCGAACATCGACAAGACGAATGATTCTGGAACCCACTTCGGTTTCATCTTCTATAGCGATCATTCTTATTCCTTCCATTTCTACAACTACAACGTGACGGAAAAGGGTACTTGGTCCTATGATTCCACAACGGAGAAGTTCTTCTTCCGCTGCAACCGCACGACCTTGGAAGCAAGCAAGAATGAATCCGGCGACTATGTCTTCAACTACATCTCCTATAAGAGTTCCCAGATGACTCAGGAATTCACTCTGACAGCCGCTGAGGCAGCCAAAGTGATTCAGACAAACTAAGACGCAATGAAAAAAGGGGCTGTTATGAAATTAACTTTTTATGAAAGTTAATTTGTAGCCCCTTTTTCTCTAAAACAAATGCCCCAGGAGTCTAACCTAGGGCTTTTTTGGTAAAATACCTTTGTTCGAGAGGTATTACCATGGCTTTTTTTATCACAAAACAGAGCCATCTTTTCTATTCCTTCCCACTATCCGAGGAGGAAATGAAAATTTTAGATGTTTTAGGAAGTTCATTTTGGAATCCGAATTCATAACGATGAACGCATATTGTTCGGATACAAGTCAAATGGCGGAGAACAAACTTTTCAGTACGAACAATATTTACAAATCCAAAATAAAATCAACTACACCACAAAGAATAACGCCGTCTTCCAATCTCATTTGTGAAATGGGTCTATTGACAAGAAGATATTTTCTATCACTGTTTTTGATTAGACGAAATGGATTGATTTCACGATTTCTTGTTGCTTCTTTGTCGATATTGTCCGTTATTTGCAAGTAATATCTATCAATTCCTTTGGATGCAACGAAATCGACTTCATATGTTTTAACAATGCTTTTTCCATTTTTATCTTTTTCTACTTGATGAAACGTTCCGACTTGTACATTGTATCCAGATATCAGTAATTCGTTATACACAATTGTTTCAATCATTTGTCCGAAGTCTGGAAAAGAGAAATCTAAGCGTGCGTTCCTTAATCCAGTATCACAAAAATAATATTTTTTAGTCGCGCCAATTGTAGCTCCCCCTTTAATATCACATCTTTTTGCTTCTGAAATTAAATAGGCATCTTCAAAGGCATTAAGATATTTATCGATGGTTTCTTTACCTAGCTTTTCTTTTTTTCTGCTTGCGAATATATTTGCGATTTTTTGGGAATTTAACAGTTGACCAGAATAAGAACTGATAATATCACATATCTCATCAAGAGCTTCACTTTTCCTGAAGGAATTATGTTCAATGATATCCTTTATATACGTGGTTTTGAATAGTTCTATCAAATATGTTTCCTTTTGTTCGCCTGTTGTTTTAAGCACGGACAATGGCATTCCTCCATACTTCATGAAGTCATAAAAGGCAGCGTATTTATCACCGCCGACATAGTCAAAATATTCCTTGAAGGATAGTGGATGCAAATGAATGTTTGTCGCTTTATCTCGAAACTCAGTCACGACGTCTTTTGAGAGAAGTTTTGAGTTTCTTCCAGTCACATAAAGATCAACGTTTTTAAGTCTTGAAAGCCCCAATACAACATCAACAAAAGATATCGTGTTTTCATCTTCTTCCTTGGCAAGAATGATTTTGCCTTCCGTAAAAGCGGGATTGATGATTTTGCTTACAAGCTGAATCTCATCTAAAAAAACATAATAAAAATTAGATAAGCCTTGTCAATAGAATCATGATCAAAGTGTCATCCTTATGTCT